>NZ_JBPOEN010000008.1:0-273331 GCF_059941365.1 Photobacterium sp. 270122K | reverse complement strand
AAATTTTGAAATTGGTCTTTGACGAATTTCGACACGTAATTGTGTGCTGGTATGGCTCAGTTGGTAGAGCGCACCCTTGGTAAGGGTGAGGTCCCCAGTTCGAATCTGGGTACTAGCACCATCTATTTTTTCAGCGACAATAGCACAATGGTACCACCTGATCCCATGCCGAACTCAGTAGTGAAACGTTGTAGCGCCGATGGTAGTGTGGGGCCTCCCCATGTGAGAGTAGGACATTGCTGAATACCTCTTTAAAACCCAGCCTTCGGCTGGTTTTTTTCATTTCTGCTTTCCGTTTTTTCTCCTTTATTGCTCTGTTTTTTATTGCCTCATTAGATTTCTTCATCATTTTCCCTTTTCCCATCAATTCTTTTTACCTTGTTTTCCTTGCATGTCATCACAAACTCTTATAGTTTTATTTGGATATCTGGACGTCTAAACTTCTTATGTCATTCGTCTGTCGTCATTGGATTCTATGTTTAAGGAGTAAACTCAGATGCCAATTAAGATCCCGGATCGCCTGCCTGCGACGGATGTCTTACGTAGTGAAAATATCTTTGTCATGTCTGAAGCGCGTGCTGCCAGTCAGGAAATTCGTCCGTTGAAAGTCCTGCTATTAAATCTGATGCCGAAGAAGATTGAGACGGAAACCCAATTTCTTCGCTTGCTTTCTAATAGCCCACTACAAGTCGATGTGGAATTGCTGCGTATTGATAATCGCCCGACGAAAAACACGCCGACAGAGCATCTGGACACCTTTTATCGCCAGTTTGAGATGGTAAAAGACCGTAACTTTGATGGCTTGATTGTTACGGGCGCCCCTTTAGGCTTAGTGCAATTTGAAGATGTGCTGTATTGGGAAGAAATTCAAACCATCATGGCGTGGGCAAAGGAGCATGTCACCTCGACGCTGTTTGTGTGCTGGGCTGCGCAAGCGGGACTGAAGTTACTCTATGATTTGCCCAAGCGAACCCGCAAAAGCAAACTCTCCGGTATCTATACCCACCGCTCTTTGGATTGTCACCACCCTTTGCTGCGTGGTTTTGATGATTCATTCTTAGCGCCGCATTCGCGTTATGCAGACTTTTCGCCAGAATACCTACAGCAACATACGGATTTGGATATTCTCGCCACCTCCGCGCAAGCAGGGATGTATCTGGCATCAACAAAAGACAAGCGTAATGTGTTTGTGACCGGTCACCCTGAGTACGATGTGGATACCTTACACAATGAATATATGCGGGATATGGGGGAGGGGATGGAACCGATGATCCCGGTGAACTATTACCCCGAGGACGATCCAGAGCAAGCGCCAATCGCGAGTTGGCGTAGTCATGGGCATTTGTTATTTGCGAATTGGTTAAATTACTGTGTCTACCAGCAGACACCGTATGATTTGGATCGTTTCTCGGAAGCGAACTTCACCAAAGATGAATAGCGCGATATTACACGTATGAAGACGATAAAAAGGCCTGTTGAGACAGGCCTTTGTTTTATCTAAGTGTCATCGCGAAATGATGATGACACGGTCAATGCGGCTGTTTGGCTTCCCATGCTTTGGCTTTATTGATCAGCGGGACAATGGTGGAGCCTTGGATCAAAATAGAAAACACCACTACCGAGTACGTCATCACCAGAATGATTTCTCGCACATCAATGTTCTTTTCTGGGATCACCATGACGCCTGCGGGGATCGCCATGGCCATCGCCAGTGCAAGGCCCCCACGCAATCCACCCCAAGTTAAAATTCTGATCGAATACGGGTTATAGTCGCGGTAGCGTTGAAAGCCGACATACGCCAGTTTCACACTCAGATAGCGACCGAGCAGGACTAATGGAACCGCCAGTACCATCAAAATCCAATCTTCATGGTGGAAAGTAAAGAGCAGCATGCTCATCCCGATAAGTAAGAACAGTACCCCATTGAGGAATTCGTCCACGAGCTCCCAAAAATGGTCGAGATGTGCTTCGCTTTCTTTGGAGAAGCCGATGTAACGCGTCCAGTTACCGATCATGATCCCCGCTACGACCATAGCCAATGGGCCAGACACATGCAGCACTTCAGCCAACGCATAGCCTGCAGTAGGGATCCCCAATGTCAGTAGCAATTCCATGGAATGGTCGTTGGTGGCACAGATCAGGTAATGGAAGAGTAGCCCGAGTACAAAGCCATAAATAATGCCGCCAATCGCTTCCTGTAGGAATAATTGTCCGACCCCCATGACTGTTGGGGTATGGTCACCAAAGGCAATCGTGAAAAGGGTGACGAAGATGACTAACCCGAAACCATCGTTAAACAGGGATTCCCCTTCTATTTGGGTGGATATACGTTTCGGTGCATGGAGCTTTTTGACAATGGCGAGCACGGCGATGGGATCGGTGGGCGAGATCAGCGCGCCAAACAGCAGGCAGTAGATGAACCCTAAGGGGATGCCGATGAGCTGACAAATACCCCACAGTGCCCCACCAATGAAGAAGGTAGAGAACAAGGTTGCCCCGAGTGCCAATGTCGTGATTTCCCACTTTTGATCTTCAAGGTGTGGGAGTTTGATCCCCAGTCCACCGGCAAAGAGCAAGAAGCCTAAGATCCCTTTTAAGAGAAAGTCTTCAAAATTGATTTCCGTTAGTTGCTCGGCGGCAATGGTGTCGAGATGAAACCAGCCACTTTGACCGGCAATGATGATGATGAGTGACAGGATCAATGCGCCAGCAGTAATGGCGATAGTGGTCTGCATTTTTCCTATTTTGCTATTAACGAACGCAATGAGCATTGCAGCGGCGGCAAGAAAACAGAGGGTGCTGTAGACTGACATTCCGTGACCTCTAGGTGGCAGCTAAGTAAAGCATTTAATTGTAATAAAATATAAAACCATCCTATACCGATAGCCATGATTAATTTATCGATACTTTGCATTATTTATTCCATGAGACACACGATAGACGTCTAGATTTCCATTCTTGCTATGGTAGGATGTGAAATAGCTGTAACATTAAAGAAGGATGAATGTGGTGTTGACGAGCAAGGATGTACTTCAAAAGCGGATAAATGAGCAGATCCTGATTATTGATGGTGGTATGGGCACCATGATCCAGGGCTATAAGTTGGAGGAGCAGGATTACCGCGGCACACGCTTTGCGGACTGGCCTTCCGATCTCAAAGGGAACAACGATTTACTGGTGTTGACCCAGCCGCAACTTATTCAAGATATCCATGCGGCCTACCTCGAAGCGGGGGCGGATATCCTTGAAACCAACACCTTTAACGCGACCACCATCGCGATGGCGGATTACGACATGGAAAGTCTGAGCGCCGAAATTAACTTGGTGGCCGCGCAGTTAGCCCGTGCTGCTGCCGATGAATGGACGGCAAAAACACCGGACAAACCGCGCTTTGTCGCCGGTGTGTTAGGCCCCACGAACCGCACCTGTTCCATCTCTCCGGATGTGAACGATCCCGGTTACCGTAATGTCACCTTTGACGAACTGGTGCTGGCCTATTCGGAATCCACTCGTGCCTTGATCCAAGGTGGGGCAGATCTGATCTTGATCGAAACCATCTTTGATACCCTTAACGCGAAAGCCTGTACGTTTGCGGTTGAAACCGTCTTTGATGAGTTGGGTTACAGCTTGCCAGTGATGATTTCCGGCACCATTACCGACGCCTCCGGTCGCACGCTTTCCGGTCAAACTACCGAAGCCTTTTATAACGCCTTGCGCCATGTAAAGCCGATTTCTTTTGGTCTTAACTGTGCCTTGGGGCCGGATGAATTACGCCCTTATGTGGCGGAGTTATCTCGAATCTCTGAATACGCGGTGTCTGCGCACCCGAATGCGGGTCTGCCCAATGCGTTTGGTGAGTATGACTTGTCACCGGAAGAGATGGCTGAGCATGTCAAAGAGTGGGCGGAAAGTGGCTTCCTTAACTTAATTGGCGGGTGTTGTGGAACCACCCCCGAGCATATCCGCCAGATGTATGCCGTGACCAAAGATATGACACCGCGTGCGTTGCCTGAGATCCCCGTTGCCTGTCGCTTGTCAGGGCTTGAACCGCTGACCATTGAAAAAGACAGCCTGTTTATTAACGTGGGTGAGCGGACTAATGTGACGGGCTCGGCGCGTTTTAAGCGTCTGATCAAAGAAGAGTTATACGACGAAGCGCTGGAAGTGGCGCGTCAACAGGTGGAAAACGGCGCGCAGATCATCGATATCAATATGGATGAAGGCATGCTGGATGCCGAAGCGGCGATGGTACGCTTCTTAAACCTGTGTGCGACAGAGCCGGAGATCGCGAAAGTTCCTATCATGGTCGACTCCTCCAAATGGGAAGTGATCGAAGCGGGCTTGAAATGTATTCAGGGCAAAGGGATCGTCAACTCCATCTCGTTGAAAGAAGGCAAAGCCAAGTTTGTTGAACAAGCCGCGTTGATCCGTCGCTATGGGGCGGCAGTGATCGTGATGGCGTTTGATGAGGTCGGACAGGCCGATACCCGTGAACGAAAGCTGGAAATCTGTAGCAATGCGTATCGGATCCTTGTCGATGAAGTGGGCTTTCCACCTGAAGATATTATTTTTGACCCGAATATCTTTGCAGTCGCGACCGGGATTGATGAACACAATAACTACGCCGTCGACTTCATTGAAGCGGTCGCCGACATTAAGCGCGATCTGCCGCATGCGATGATTTCCGGAGGGGTTTCGAATGTTTCTTTCTCTTTCCGTGGTAACAATTACGTGCGGGAAGCCATTCATGCCGTGTTCCTCTATCACTGTTTTAAAAACGGGATGGACATGGGGATCGTCAATGCCGGTCAGCTTGAAATCTACGATAACGTGCCCGATAAACTGCGCGAAGCCGTGGAAGATGTAGTTCTGAATCGACGTGATGACAGCACGGAGCGCCTGCTTGATATTGCTGCTGAATATGCCGGTAAAGACGTCGGCAAAGAAGCCGATGCGTCAGCCTTAGAATGGCGAACGTGGTCGGTGGAGAAACGCTTAGAGCACGCATTGGTGAAAGGGATCACCGAGTTTATTGTGGCGGATACCGAAGAAGCCCGCGTGAATGCCGATAAACCCCTCTCTGTCATTGAAGGGCCGTTGATGGATGGCATGAATGTGGTGGGGGATTTGTTTGGTGAAGGGAAGATGTTCCTGCCGCAAGTGGTGAAATCCGCACGTGTGATGAAGCAGGCCGTTGCCCATTTGGAACCCTACATTAATGCCGCGAAGCAAGCGGGATCGTCCAACGGTAAAATTTTACTCGCGACGGTTAAAGGCGATGTGCACGATATCGGTAAGAACATTGTCGGCGTGGTATTGCAGTGTAATAACTACGAAATCATCGATCTTGGAGTAATGGTGCCGTGTGAGCAGATCCTCAAAGTCGCGGTTGAAGAAAACGTCGACATCATTGGCCTGTCGGGGTTGATCACGCCGTCATTGGATGAAATGGTTCACGTGGCCAAAGAGATGGAGCGACTGGGCTTTGATCTACCGCTGTTGATTGGTGGTGCAACGACATCAAAAGCCCATACCGCAGTGAAGATTGAGCAGAATTACCGTCACCCTGTGGTGTATGTGAATAATGCCTCACGTGCTGTCGGTGTTTGTTCTTCTTTGCTGTCGGAAACACTCAAGCCGGGCTTTGTGGAAAAACTGCAAGCCGATTATGACGTGGTGCGAGAACAGCATGCTCGGAAACGACCGCGCACCAAGCCTGTGACACTGGAAGCGGCACGTGCCAATAAGGTCATGATTGACTGGGCGGGCTACACGCCACCGGCTCCAGCTAAGCCTGGGATCCACGTGTTTGATACGGTGGATGTGGCAACGTTACGTCCTTATATCGACTGGACGCCTTTCTTCATGACATGGTCGCTGATGGGGAAATACCCAGCCATTTTTGATCACGAAGAAGTGGGTGAAGAAGCGCAGCGTTTGTTTAAGGATGCGAATGCGCTGTTGGATCGTGTGGAAGAAGAAGGCCTACTCAAGGTACGCGGTATGTGTGGGTTGTTCCCTGCCGCCAGTGTCGGTGACGATATCGAAGTCTATACCGATGAGTCGCGCACGACGGTCGCGAAAGTACTGTATAACTTGCGCCAGCAAACGCAGAAACCGAAAGGGTACAATTACTGTTTATCGGATTACATTGCGCCCAAAGACAGTGGTAAGCTGGATTGGATTGGTGGATTTGCTGTCACCGGCGGCGTGGGTGAGCGTGAGTTAGCGGACGCCTATAAAGCGCAAGGGGATGACTATAACGCCATTATGATCCAAGCGGTGGCCGATCGCTTAGCGGAAGCCTTTGCCGAATACCTTCACGAGCTGGTCCGTAAAGACATTTGGGGTTATGCACCGGATGAAAACCTCAGCAACGACGCCTTGATCCGAGAAAAATACCAAGGGATCCGACCGGCACCGGGTTACCCCGCTTGTCCAGAGCACACCGAAAAAGGCAGCTTGTGGGAATTGCTAAAAGTGGAAGAAACTATCGGGATGTCACTGACCTCCAGTTACGCGATGTGGCCGGGGGCGTCGGTGTCGGGGTGGTATTTCTCGCATCCTGATTCCCGCTATTTCGCGATTGCGCAGATCCAGCCGGATCAGCGTGACAGCTATGCGGATCGTAAAGGTTGGGATTTGCTGGAAGCCGAGAAATGGCTGGGGCCGAATTTGTCGTAACGGCCAGGAAACGGTGTGGTGTCTATGTGGATGCTACATCCGTCAGTAGTGATAAAAAAGGCGCTCAGTGAGCGCCTTTTTTTATGTCGAATAACGAAGGATTATTCAAACAAGGTGTGGTGCAGTGTTCTTACCACATCGCGTGATTCCTCGGTATTGACCAAGAAGCACAGGTTATGGGCACTGGCACCAAAACAGATCATGCGTGGGCTGTATTGCTCAAGCGCACCAAACACTTGCGTTGCAGCACCTGGGGCATCGCCTAGCTTATTACCGATTAGCGCGACGAGGCAGAGGTTTTGTTCCACTTCCACACGGCACAGCTTGCTCAGTTCAGCGGTTGCGGCAGCCGGTAAATTGGGGGCACCGCCACAGGTGTCGGTTTGATCCAGCGTCAGTGACACGCTGACCTCAGAGGTGGTGATCAAATCCACAGAGACTTTATGTTCGGCCAAAATGCGGAAAACTTCGGATAAGAAGCCGTAGGCCTGGAACATTTTTAAACTGGTTAGCGTGACCATGGTTTGGTTGCAACGCAATGCCAATGCGCGGAATTTGGGTGGTGCAGTGACGTGTTGACGGATCCACGTACCGCCTTGTTCCGGTGCTTTGGATGAGCCGATAAAGACCGGGATCTTTTGACGTACAGCCGGAAGCAGCGTTGAGGGGTGCAGGATCTTCGCGCCAAAATTGGCCATTTCAGAGGCTTCACTGAAGCTGATCTCTTTGATGGGCTTGGCATTGGCGGTGATGCGCGGATCGGTGCTGTACATACCCGGGACATCGGTCCAGATCTCTAATGTTTCAGCCTGAATGGCTTCAGCAACCAGTGCGGCACTGTAGTCACTGCCACCGCGCCCGAGGGTCGTGGTTTGGCCGTGTTCATTCGCGCCAATGAAGCCTTGAGAGACGATAATGGATTCACTGAGTAAGGGTTGCATGTGCTGCGTCGCTAAGTGACGAATAACATCAATCTCAGGGACGGCTTTGCCGTATTGACTGTCGGTACGTAGAATGTGGCGAATATCGAAACGCGCAGCACTCGCGCCCATTTCATTAAGAATTTGGGTAAAAAGATGCGTAGAAAGCAGTTCGCCATGGGCAACCAATTGATCAGTCAATTGCTTAGAAGGGGTATGGGTGGCGTGCTCGGCCAAGTCTGCGACTTGATCTAGCAGTTGTTGGATCTCACCCGAAATCGTTTCGGGGTGCGCCAGTTCATCCAGAATAGACTGATGAATGGCGTGAAGTTGTTGTAGCCGCTCTGAGCGCTGCTCGTTATCGGCAATTCCATTTGCTAACTCAACCAGCAGATTGGTAACACCGGAGCATGCACTGATTAAAACCACTTTCGCTTGTGGGTTATTTTTAATAATGCTAGCACTACGGCTCATGGCGGCATGATCGGCTACGCTGGTGCCGCCAAATTTCGCTACAGTGATCGGCGGAGGAACAGTAAAGTTATTATCAACAAAGCTCACAACGAGTCTCCCAGTAAGATAGTAGAAAGTCTAATACAAAGGGGGATGACTCGGGATCAAGATCCCGACAAGTGTCAGGGGAATCTAGCAGTCAGATCTTGGTAGATGGCATGACCAGAAGCTCCCCACCTTTCTCGGTCATAGTTATGAGAAAGGTGACAGCCAGAAGGATTCAACCTTCATAGCCGATATGCCATGCCCCCTGTCATGCCATATCTCGGCGTTACTCCCCCTCTCAAGATTGCGTTGGGGTGGGGCCCCGCAATCATCGATACCTGGGTAACGCTCCTCTTCTGTTTTCACCGGATGTGCAGGCAGCGTGTGTGCTGAATAACCGTGCCATCGGGATGAACAAAAAATGTGCTTTATTGAAGCGGATTTGCCTATATCTTGTCAATTCCCTTTAGCACTTTTTTGCAATTTTTTGCAAAAAGCTGTCATAAGTAAGTCATAACCTTGTGCGTGTCATCAGTAGATCAATAACCTAGACGGCAAAATCGACGATCTGCTGATATAGTCATTAGGCGTACTTTTCAATCTATACACATCTTTTCATGCAGACCTTCACGGAGGAAACCCCATGACTATTGGCAGTTTTTACCCCCCTCAGCGTACGTTAATGGGCCCCGGCCCCTCAGATATCTCTCCGCAAGTGTTACAGGCGCTAAGTCGTCCGACGATTGGCCACCTTGACCCGCTGTTTATTGGCATGATGGATGAGCTGAAGCAGTTGCTGCAATATGCCTTTCAAACCCAAAACCCGTTTACTATCGCGGTCTCGGCGCCGGGCAGTGCCGGTATGGAAGCCTGCTTTGTGAATTTGGTTGAACCGGGCGATACCGTGATTGTGTGCCGTAATGGTGTGTTTGGCGATCGCATGCGAGAGAATGTTGAGCGCTGTGGTGGCATCGCGGTGATGGTGGATAATGCGTGGGGTGAGCCGGTGGATCCAGCCTTGGTCGCCGAGGCGTTAACGGCCAATCCAGAGGCAAAGATTGTTGCGTTTGTGCACGCCGAAACCTCCACGGGGGCCTTGAGCGATGCCGAGGCGATTGCCAAGTTAGCGCGCCAGCATGATTGTTTGACCATTGTGGATGCCGTCACCTCGCTCGGTGGCGTACCGTTGTTGGTCGACGAATGGCAATTGGATGCGGTGTATTCCGGTAGTCAAAAATGCCTGTCGTGTGTGCCGGGGCTGTCACCACTGACTTTCTCTGCGCGAGCCATTGAGAAAATTCAGGCGCGTAAAACCCCCGCACAAAGTTGGTTCCTCGATCAAAGTTTGGTATTGGGCTATTGGAGCGGAGAAGGGAAACGCAGTTATCACCACACGGCACCGGTCAATAGTTTGTATGCCTTACACGAAGCGTTGGTGTTGTTACAGCACGAAGGCTTGGAAAATGCCTGGCAGCGTCACCGTGATATGCACCAAGTATTGCGTGCTGGACTTGAAGGGTTGGGGATCTCGTTTGTCGTGGATGAAGCATCGCGCTTGCCGCAACTTAATGCCGTGTACATTCCTGACGGGGTGGATGATGCCGCGATTCGTGCCCAATTGTTGAATGACTACAACCTTGAAATTGGTGCAGGGCTGGGAGCGCTGGCGGGCAAAGCGTGGCGCATTGGCTTGATGGGGTACGCGGCTCGGCGTGAAAATGTGGCGCTCTGTTTACGTGCGCTAGAGACGTGTTTGAAATAATTCGTACGCGGCTTACCGATAGACAAACGGCTACCTCTGGGTAGCCGTTTTTGTAGGGTGAATCTTTGTAGTGAGAGCGATCACGGAGCGGTATTGGATGCCGCTTTTTCTTCAGAACGGGGCGCCGCTTGCGTCACCCATGACGCGGCTTGAGTGGGGAACAGGTATAGCGCTTCCTGATAAATCTGATCGGCTTGCGAAGGTTGCCCCAATGCCAGATAGGCACTGATCAAATTTTTATACAGATCAGGGCGCGGCCAGATTTTGGCTTTTTCTTGTGCCCAGGTGATGTACTCATTGATCATGCCAGCGTTTTGCTTCGCGGTGCCGATCTGCAATTGCGTCAGATACAGATCCCATTCAAACCGATTATGCCAGGCCCAAGGGTTATTCACTTTCAGTAGATAATCGACGTTGATAGGGCGGGTGGTTTCATATTTCGTCAGTAAGTAACCGGAATACAAGGTGGTGGCCATGTAGCTGGTGATAGCCACCGGCAGTACCAGTACCACGAGGCGCAAGGTCATGACATAGTTGATCGGTTTACGGTAATACTTGGCCGTTAAATTATCCACCCAATAGATCAGGATGATAAAGACGATCCAGTGTGGCAGGGAGTGATAAAACGGGTACTCCAGCTGGGTGTGCAGGGTGATCGGGAAGAACAAACTGACCAGCGCAAGTTGGGTACCCGCACGGGCTTTTTTGACTTTCAGTAACACGGCCGCGGCCGCGATCAACAATGCCAGCAAAGGCACGATACCGCCTTCTGCGGCCCAGAACGCCAATTCATTATGTGGATGATCAAGCGCCGCCATGCCCGCGGGACGCGTTGGATCCGCATGGTGCCAGTGCGCCGTTTGTGTTAGGTAGCTGACTTCAAAGGTGCCATAGCCGTAGCCGGTTAATGGCTTATTAAAGAACATGTCGACCGCTTGCGGGATGTGCATTGCGCGGGCACTGACTAGACTTAAGCGTTCTTCCTTTGGTGACCAGTCGGTACTGCTGTTCAGCGCCCATGACACGGTAAGCCCAAGCAGGACCATCAAAGCCCAAATGCGCCATTGGACTTTTGCGCCAAACTGGCGCAAATACGGCAGCATCATCAAGCTGCCCACAATGGCGGCCAGCCAGCCGGTGCGAGAGCTAAGAACGACCAAAAGTGGAATCGTGATCACTGGCGTCAGCAGCAGGTACAGGTGTTGCCACGACCACTTCCCGCGGTACATTGGAATGCGCGCGAGCAGATACCCCGATAGGACCAAGCCTGTCGCGAGGAAAGATGCCATCACATTGGGCTGCTGGAAGATGCCGTAAGGGCGGTTAGCGACCGTGTCGTAGCCGATGGGATTACCGGGCTCAAGCAGTAAAAATTGTACCCAACCAAACAGCGCTTGGATCCACACCGCAGCAAGGATCAGCCACAACAAGCGTTGGCGTTGTTTATGAGTAAACGAGAACTGTTGCAGTCCGACGAAAAAGAGCCACCCCGCCCATAGGCCCAGAATACGGGGTAAGGCTTCTTCACTGACCGCTTGCGGATAGAAGAGGGGCAGGGACAACAGCACACAGCAGACAAACAGAGCCACGGTAAGTCGCGAATAACGCCAGACTTGTTGACGAAATATTTCTAACAGACCAAAGGTGATGGCGAAACCAAACGGGATCCAACTCAGGGCGTTAAAAGAGAGTTCCAGCCCAGATCCGCCAGGATTGTGCTGAAAATAGTGCATGGTGAACAAGAACAGGATGCCGAGTGAAATCAGAAACGGTTTCACCATGGGTTTACTGATCCCTTTTTCCGCCAGTGTGGTGCCTTTGACATAGAGCACTGTCATTGTGGTTCCCTGTGAAAGTGAATGAGGTAGATAGAGGTAGCCGCTATAAAACAAAACCGGGCCTGATAGCGGCCCGGTTGTGTGTGGTCTTATTATCTTGCTGATTATTGTACTGAGGTTCCGCCTTGCAGCAAAGGTTTCAGGAAACGGGCGGTGTGAGATCCCTCGACATTTGCCACTTGTTCAGGGGTACCTGTTGCAATGATTTCACCGCCGCCACTGCCGCCTTCCGGCCCCAGATCGATGATCCAGTCTGCGGTTTTGATCACATCCAAGTTATGCTCGATCACCACAATGGTGTTGCCGTGGTCGCGTAAGCGGTGCAGGACATTGAGTAGCTGCTGAATATCATGGAAATGGAGGCCTGTGGTCGGCTCATCCAGAATGTACAGCGTCTTGCCTGTGTCGCGTTTGGAGAGCTCTTTCGCGAGCTTCACGCGTTGGGCTTCACCGCCAGACAGCGTAGTCGCCGCTTGTCCCAGACGGATGTAGGACAAACCGACATCCATCAAGGTTTGCAGCTTTCGTGCAATCGCCGGTACCGCATCAAAGAAAGTACGGGCGTCTTCCACCGTTAGCTCCAGCACTTCATCAATGGTTTTGCCTTTGTAGCGCACTTCCAAAGTTTCGCGGTTATAGCGTTTGCCTTTACACGCATCACACGGTACGTACACATCCGGCAGGAAGTGCATTTCCACTTTGATCACGCCGTCGCCCTGACAGGCTTCACAGCGTCCGCCTTTGACGTTGAAGCTAAAGCGACCCGGTTTGTAACCGCGTGCACGGGCTTCTTGGGTGCCGGAGAATAACTCACGGATCGGGGTGAAAATCCCCGTGTAGGTCGCTGGGTTTGAACGAGGCGTGCGGCCGATCGGGCTTTGATCGATGTCGATCACCTTATCGCAGTGTTCCAGATCTTGGATCTCACGATACGGCGCAGGCTGACCGCTGGTGGCACCGTTCAGACGATGGTGAGCGATTTGGAAGAAAGTATCGTTGATCAGGGTCGACTTACCGGAGCCGGAGACGCCGGTGATACAGGTGAGCAGGCCGACTGGGATTTCTGCGTCCACGTTTTTCAGGTTGTTCCCTGTGGCGCCCAGCAGTTTGATCGTGCGTGCCGGATCCATCGGAATACGCTCGGCAGGAATCGCTATCGCTTTTTCACCGCTCAGGTATTGGCCTGTCAGTGAGGCCTTGGTTGCGAGAATATCCTCAAGTTTGCCTTCGGCGATAATGTGGCCGCCGTGTACGCCGGCCCCCGGACCGATATCGATGATGTGATCGGCCATACGGATCGCATCTTCATCGTGCTCGACCACAATCACGGTGTTACCTAAATCACGCAAGTGGGTCAGAGTTTGAAGCAGGCGTTCGTTGTCGCGCTGGTGGAGGCCGATAGAAGGCTCATCCAGTACGTACATCACCCCCACCAAGCCAGCACCGATTTGGCTGGCCAGGCGAATACGCTGGGCTTCGCCGCCTGACAGGGTATCGGCACTGCGGGATAAATTCAGGTAGTTCAGGCCGACGTTCACCAAGAAGGTGAGGCGGTCATTGATTTCTTTCAGTACCTTCTCAGCAATCTTGGCTTTTTGCCCCGTGAGGTCGAGGTGGGTGAAGAAGTGAACCGCTTCACTGATGCTCATTTCGCTGACGGTGGGCAAGGTGGTGTCGGCTATGTAGACATTGCGCGCTTCTAAGCGCAGGCGTGAGCCGCCACAACTGCTGCAGGGTTTGGTGGACACATATTTCGACAGCTCTTCGCGCACCGAATTGGATTCGGTTTCGCGATAGCGGCGTTCCATGTTGTTGAGGATCCCCTCAAACGGGTGACGACGCACGGTAATGTCGCCGCGATCGTTGATGTACTTAAATTCGATCTCAGTACGGCCAGAACCACTCAGGATCACGCCTTGAACGGTAGGGGTCAGGCTGTCAAACGGGGCTTCCACATCAAAGTCGTAATGATCGGCCAAGGATTTGAGCATCTGGAAGTAGTAGAAGTTACGTTTGTCCCAGCCGCGAATCGCACCGCCGGCCAAGCTGAGCTCGCCGTTTTGGATCACGCGGTCAGGATCAAAGAACTGCTGCACCCCCAAGCCATCGCAGGTGCCACAGGCGCCAGCCGGGTTATTGAACGAGAACAAACGCGGTTCCAGTTCTTGCATGCTGTAGCCACAGTGTGAACACGCAAAGTTGGCCGAGAACACAATCTCGTCATGCTCGCCGTCGGTCATTGGGCTGACCACCACGGTGCCACCGGACAATTCCAGCGCGGTTTCAAACGATTCGGCTAGGCGTTGCTGAAGATCGTCACGCACCTTGAAGCGATCCACCACCACTTCAATGGTGTGCTTCTTGTGCAGTTCCAGCGTCGGTGGATCGGACAGATCACACACCTCACCGTCGATGCGGGCGCGGATATACCCTTGCGCGGCAAGGCCGGCCAGCGTTTTGACGTGTTCCCCTTTACGGGCTTTGACGATCGGGGCCAGCAGCATCATTTTGCTGCCTTCTGGCAGTTCCAACACTTTGTCGACCATCTGGCTGACGGTTTGCGCGGCCAGCTCGACATGGTGAGTCGGGCAGCGCGGTTCGCCGACACGGGCGTACAGCAAACGGAGGTAGTCATACACTTCGGTAATGGTACCTACCGTGGAACGCGGGTTGTGTGAGGTGGATTTCTGCTCGATGGAGATAGCCGGTGATAAGCCTTCAATGTGATCGACATCGGGCTTTTCCATCAAGGATAAAAACTGGCGCGCATAGGCCGACAGGGACTCGACATAGCGGCGCTGGCCTTCAGCATACAGCGTATCGAAGGCCAGAGAGGATTTCCCGGATCCCGATAGCCCGGTGATCACGATCAGCTGATCCCGAGGCAGCGTAAGGGAGATGTTCTTGAGGTTGTGGGTACGGGCACCCCTGACTTCGATCTTATCCATATCGGTATGCTTATTATTGACTCATTGATGAATGCGGCATTATGGCACAGGGCAAAAGACCGCGAAAGAAAAGGCTGTATAAAAACACAGTCAAATGTATAATTATTATGCGCAGTCGGTCGGTGAGGGGATGTTCAGATTTGAACTTGATTCACCTTCCCCAACTGTTCTTAACAGGCCGAAGCATGATAGACTGCGCGATTAAGTATAAACTTTCAATAACCGCTCCGTGATCAGCGTGAGTCGGTAATGAGATCGGAGAGAACTATGGCCAGTCGTGGCGTAAACAAAGTTATCCTTGTGGGTAACTTGGGTAATGATCCTGAAATCCGTTACATGCCAAGTGGCGGTGCAGTAGCTAACATCACTGTTGCTACCTCTGAGTCATGGCGCGATAAGAACACCGGCGAACAGCGTGAAAAAACTGAATGGCACCGTGTGGCGCTATTCGGCAAATTGGCTGAAGTGGCGGGTGAATACCTACGTAAAGGTTCACAGGTTTACATTGAAGGTCAACTACAGACCCGTAAATGGCAGAACCAGCAAGGCCAAGATCAGTACACGACTGAAATCGTGGTACAAGGCTTCAATGGCGTGATGCAAATGTTGGGCGGCCGTCAAGGCGGTCAAGGCGCACAAATGGGTGGCCAGCAGCAACAAGGTGGTTGGGGTCAGCCTCAGCAGCCAGCCGCACAACAGCAGCAGTACAACAATGCGCCGCAGCAGCAAAACAACAACTTTGCACCTGCACAGCAGTCTGCGCCTCAGCAGCAGCCACAGTCTCCTGCGCCACAGTACAACGAACCACCAATGGATTTTGACGACGACATCCCATTCTAAGCCTGTGCCTTTTTAAAGGTGCAAGAATAGACGCTGTCTGAAGACAATAAAAAGCCCCGTATGATGCGGGGCTTTTTGCGTGATGGGGGGAGATAAAGCGCGGCTATTCAAACAAGAAGAAATAGCCGTACGCGACGATAATGGCGGGTATCGAAGAGTAGAGGGTGGCGACAAGCGCAGCCTTTGGCGCGAGTGCTATCGCGGGGAACAGGGCATCGCCGTCATTGCTGATCGCATTACCGAGTTGTGCCGACAGGGGCACTGTCCCAGATAAGTACAGACCCGTCACCAAAATTTGCGGTCCGCAGCCGGGCAGCAAGCCAATTAATACCCCCATCAGCGGCAGTAACAAGAGCCAGTTGGAGAATACCGACGCCAAATCAATACCGCTCCAGTAAATCGTTAATTCAAACACCAGAAAAGCGGCGATCACCCAACTGGTCACAAAGTTGGTGTCTTGGGCGACGCGTTGGAACAGGTTCGCAGTACGGTGTTTCGGATCTTCCGACACGGCAGATTCATAGTCAGTGACATCACGGCTGGTGGCCCACAGCAGCATGGCGATCAGCGCGGCGCCTGCGCCAATCAGGCTGATCGTATGTGGGGGCAGATGGAAGACGGCATCAACATCCATTTGTAGCGATCCCATAATGGCGATGACACTAGCGGGTAACAGCATCCACTGCCAGAATCGACTTTGCCAGTGGATCATCGGTTGGTTGGTGTGTTTTTTCGCGGCTGACACGGACATGGCCGCTGCGTCGTAAGACGGCGCGGGCTCAATACGGGGAGAAGGACGCAGGAAATCGGCACCATGCAGGCGGTCGATAATGAGTCCGCTGATCACACCCACAACAAACCCTAAGGCGATCACAAACAGGCCCGTGCTGGGCTCGGCCGCAATCAGCAGGAAGGCGGCATCGCCCATGGTCGCGGTCAGTACGGCCACGACGGCGCCAAAGCTCAGTTTGCCGCGAACAAATTGGGTGATCACCACGATGGCACCGCCACATCCGGGCAGTGCCCCCATGGCGGCGGCAAAGACAACTTGCCATCGCGCGCTACTCGCTAACAGGGTGCTGAGCGTGGTCGTCCGTTGGTTCAACTGTGCGGCCAGCGCATGGTAAAGGGTGAGGGTAGCGGCAACATACGCAGCGACTTGCCAGAAAGCATCCGACAAAACCGCAATGGTTAGCGCCCGGGTGCCCGCAGAGGCGGCCAGCAAGGCGATCAGAATAATAGGGAGGATCAGCCGTTTATTGGCTAAGCGGCCTAAAGGTTGGGGTAAATAGTGATTCAGTACTCTTGGTAACGACGCCATTCGAGTTCTCCGAATGTGTTCTGTGCAAAAAGGTGTTACCATTTAAATGCAACTGAGAATCATTATCAACTGTTTTTTTGTTATTCCTTATCTTTTCAATCTTCTCACTCACTCAGTTACGGGTTTGGCTTTGGCTTTGATGAAATCGATGAACAGCTTGGTTTTGACGTGGTTATAGTCCAGCTTCGGGTAATAGGCGTAAGCGGAATTGACCGGCTGGCGCAATGTCGGCAATACCGGCACCAGTAACCCTTTACTTAACTCTCGGCGTACCGTGTTTTCCCCGACTAAAATGATCCCCATTCCCGCCACCGCCGCTGCCAATAACGCTTCCGGATTTTGCGTGGTGAAATTGCCTTTCAATCGCAACCGCACGTTATTTTCAAACACATGCTCTTGCTCATGGCCATGGGTGCCAAAGAGCAAACAATTGTGCTGCATCAGTTGTTCTGCCGTTGCAATGCACGGCTTGCCTTCAAGGTAGCTGGGGGCGGCGTAAAAGCCCGGCTGAAAATCAAACAGTCGCGTGGCGATATAGCTGGCGGAGTTGAAATCGGTCAGGGTTTTACTGATGAATACATCCAAGTTGAGATCCGGCAGTTGACCGGGCGTAATGGTGTGCAGCTCGACCTGAATATTGGGGTAGGTTTCGATGAATTCCGCCAGATAATGCACCAATAAACGGCTGCCTGTCGCAAGGGGCGCGCCAATACGTAATACGCCGCTGACATCCCCGTACGTGGAGGTGGTTTCGGCCAACAGTTGTTGCCAGTCATCGAGTAAGCGTGCACTGCGTTGGTAGAACAAACGTCCGGCATCGGTCATGGTTAAGCTGCGGGTGGTGCGTTTGAGAAGTTGGACACCAAGTTGTTTTTCCAGCCAAGCGAGGCGTTTTGACAAGGCTGAGCTTGAGGTGTTGAGCCGGGTCGCGGCTTGTGCCAGTGAGCCTTGATCGACCACCATGACAAAGCTTTTGGTGCACGTGATCCAGTCCATGTAATCTTGCTTCCCCTCGAAGTGCGAATGGCGTGTGATGACGCCCTGTTGGATGAAGGGCTAACAGTAACATGATTGCTTTACCGCGAAAGTGTTTTTCTCCGCCGTTTAGGGCGTGATGAAAGGGGAAATTGTCGATCTTGGCACTGACATTGTGTGGCAGAGAATGGTATTTTGAAGGCCGTTTCCTGTTCGTATTGAGGCTGACATCGCGCTTTATGCTGTGGGAAGACAGGGATTACATTGACTGATTTTGGCGGACTATGAGAAAAGCATCGGGCATGAAGCTCAGCAACCGGTTGGTTGCCTTCGTTACATTGATTGTGATTTGCGCCATCTTTGTCATTTTCATTGGCGGGGCATTCAGTTTTCGTAAGTTGGGTCAGGATTACCTCACCCATTATCTCGATGGGATCGTCGAGGTGATCGATCAGGAAATGGCGGCGCCAGAGGGGGCCACATCGATGTCCCGTTGGCTACCTAAACTGTTGAAAGCCAGCAATGTGACCGCGTTAGAAATCGGCAGCGACACGGGCGTGGTCTATGCCTTCAAAGGGCTACAAAAACTGCCCGATCCCAGCATTCTTCACCACAGTGAATACACCCTTAAACACAATCCTGGCTTTTATGTCCGTCTGCAATCGTTGCCGCCGTATACCGAATTTGCCTATTCCATCGGGGCGATGTCCTCCATCAGTTTAGCCATTGGGATCATCATTCTGGGCTTGATCTGGGGCGTCGACTGGCTGCGTCGTCAGCTGCACGGTTCAGAGTTATTGGAACAGCGTGGGCGCATGATCTTGGCTGGCCGCGTGGATGACAATGCGATCGGCGACGATCATGAGTGGCCGGGCACCGCCAGCCTGGCCTTGGATCTGATGATCGCCGAACTGAAAGATGCCCGCCAAGAGCGCAGTCGGTTTGATACCTTCATTCGTACCCACACTTTTTTGGATCAACTGACGGGCGCGGCGAATCGCGTGTTGTTTGATAGCCGCTTGCAATCGATGCTGCAAGATCAGGAAAACCACGGCGCGGTGATTGTGATCCGCATTGCTGATTGGGACGAGTTGGTCAGTGAGCGGGGCCGTGACGTTGCAGATGAGCTGATCCAAGATGTCGGGGTGATCCTCTCCAATCTGGTGCAGCGTTATCCAGATACCGTGTTGGCCCGTTACTTTGATGCCGAGTTTGCCATTTTGCTGTCCCAGCAATCGGTGAAAGAGGTCAAACTGTTCACCAATCAAATCATGCATGCTCTGGATCGTTTAGTGCCCGCGACGCCTTTAGAGGCGGATAACTGGTGTCACATCGGGGTGACCTTCTGCACCAGTGGGGAGCGTCGTGGCCGTGTGATGGATGAAGCGGATATGGCGCTACGCAGTGCGCAATTGCAAGGCACCAATAGCTGGTATGCCTTCAAGAAAGATCAGCAATTTGAAGATGCGCGAGGCAGTGTTCGTTGGCGCACCCTGCTCGATACCATCTTTAATCGGGAAGGGCCGATTCTGTATCAACAGCCTGTCGTCATGTTGGATGAGCAGGTGCTGCACCGTGAATTACTGTCTCGGATCCGAGATGAAAACGGTATTTTGATCAAAGCCTCGCGTTTTATGCGTGCCGTCGAGCAAGTCGGATTCAGTGCCCGCATGGATAAGCTGGTGGTCGCCAAAACCTTGCTGTTGCTCAAGCAAGAGCCCACCACGGATGATCTGTCGGTTAACCTCAGTGTTGAAGCGTTGCTGGATAAGGCGTTCGTGAAATGGTTGCGTAATGAATTGCTGCAAACACCACGGACGGTATTGAACCGTTTATCGTTTGAAATCCCGGAAGGGGCATTAGTGAAACACCTGGATGCCATGCGTCCCATTGCGCGCATGCTGGTGGGATTGGGCTGTAAGTTGGTGGTCGATCAGGCCGGCCGCACCATTGTCAGCACGCACTACATCAAAGATCTTCGGGTTGATTATATTAAGCTGCACCGCTCTCTGGTGAGAGAAATCAACATGCGTCAAGAGAATCAATTATTCGTTAGAAGTATGCTTGGTGCTTGTGCCAATACTGACGCTAAAGTTATTGCTGTTGGGGTCGAAAACGCTAAGGAGTGGCACGTTTTACAGCAGCTGGGTGTCAGTGGTGGACAAGGTCGCTTCTTTGCACCTGAATTATCGGTCGAAAAAAGAACATCTTCTAATGATAAATTACTGAATATGTTTCATAAGCCCTCATAATTGTTCGGTAAATAACGACGAATTCAGGTAAACGCAGATATACTGGCCAAAAACTTGACGCACCTTCCAGTTTTTAGCCGTAAATCGCACCTGTTTGTTTCATTGTCGTCGCCAATACCGAGTTGTTTTAGAAGCCTGAAATGTTATCAATAAAAGTATTAAAGCAGAAAAAGCAATCCTCTGTAGCTGGTGTTGCGCTGTTTGCGGATCGGCTGGCCTTGGTCTATCAGGTTGAGGCTGCATGGCTGACCGATGAAGAACCGATCCAAGGGATCACTGAGTGGCCGGAGGCGCTGTGCCGTTTACTCGACCGCCATCCGTTAAAAGGGTATGCACTGCGCATGGTGCTGGGGCATGGTCTGTACCAGAGCATGTTGATTGATAAGCCGGAATTGCCCCGCGAAGAATACCCGACCGCGTTACCGTTTCTGGTGCGGGAGCTGGTCAATGAATCACCGCAAGACTTGGTGGCCGATGGCTTTACCGCGCCACTGAAAGAACGCCTGCAGGTGTTCTGCACCCAACGCCGTCCTCTTGAATTACTCGCGCAAGCCTGCACTGATGCCGGTTATTCGCTGTTGTCCGTGTCTGCGGAAGAAGTGGTGTGGGGGCAGTTAACGCACCCACAGCAAAGTCAGTTGCTGCTGCATCGCCGTGGCCATGACAATCTGCAATTGTCCGCCTTTAAACAACAAAGCCTGTGCTTTCAGCGTCAATTGCGGGGCTTTGCGTCGCCCTTGCTGCCTGCTGACAATGAAACGGCCATCAATACCGCGCTGCAGCTTGATGGTTTAGCGCTGGAGCTGCAACGTTCGCTCGATTTTCTTAGCGCACAATTACGCGATGCACCGATCACCCAGTTAGTGATTTCCTGTGATGGGGATGACGACCCACGTTTGGCACTGGCATTGAGTGAGCGCCTGAGTGTCAACGTGGTCTCCGTGAAGCCGCCCCACGAGGCCTTACACAGCAATGCGTTCCGTATTGCGTATGCGGCGATGATTGAACCGGCTGAGAGCGGGATCAACTTCTACAGCGATGCCCTGAAACCGAGTGTCGACCGGCTGACGCTAAGCAATATTCTGATCAGCTGGATCGTGATCGCCTTGCTGTTGGCTGGCGGAAGCGGTGCGTTGCAGTGGCAGCAGCATCAGGTGCAGCAACACATCGATCTGGCTCAGCGGGAATCGCAGCAGATCCAGAATGATATCCAGCAAACAAAAAACACCTTAAATCAGCGCCAGCCGAGCCTGTTGAAAATCCGCCACGCTGAGCAATTGGCGGAGCAGTTAGCCGATAAACAGGCGGTGCTTGCGGTGATCAGCCAGCACGATGATAGCCTTCACGTGGGGTATGCCAGCCTGTTGCAACAATTGGCGCAGGTCGACAGCAAAGACATTTCCCTGCAAGCGATCGAGATGAATGAACAGCAATTGAGTCTCTCGGGGCTTGCCCGTACACCTGCCGCGGTGCCTGCGTGGGTACAGCAATTTCAGCAGTATCCGGCCTTGGCAGAGCGCCGCTTTGTGCAGATGGCCTTGGGGCGCGATAGCCAGCAGCGCCTGACTTTCACGTTGCAGGCCAATCCGTCGACATCGGCACCCGTCGCAGGCGGTGACTCATGAGTCGCTGGCAAACGGTGTGTGAACAATTTTCTGTCCTGACACGGCGTGAGCAATGGCTGATCGCCCTGACGGGGTGGGTCGCGCTGTTGTTTATTGGCGTGATAGGGATCATCGAACCGCAAATGCAGGCGTTGTCTCAGGCGAAAACCACCTTGATGACGCAGCGTAATGCCACAGTGACGCACCGTAATAGCTTGATCGTGTTAGCCCGTCAGTTGGCTGTCGATCCGAACGCGGAGACGGATCAGCACATTGCACAGTTGCAACGTGACAGCGCTGCCCTCGATAGTCAATTGGGCGACCGCATCGCGAGCTTGGTCAGTCCGGCAGAAATGGCGTTGATGATGGAGCAAGTGCTACAGCACTCCTCACGGTTAACGCTGCAAAACTTGGCCACGTTACCGCCGCAAAAACTGCTGAGGGACGGTGAGAAAGGGCGGGATTATTACGTCCATCCCCTGCAATTGACCTTTCGCGGACGGTATTTTGATGTCACCGCGTACTTGGCGGCATTGGAAGCCTTGCCGATGAAATATTACTGGCAAAGCCTGAATTATCAGGTGGAAACCTACCCGTGGGCCACGGTCGAACTGGTGGTCTATACCTTGGGCGAGAGCGAGGACTTTATCGGTGGTTAATACGCTAACGCGGCTTAACGTCGTGCTTCTGATCGCCATGGCATGCCTGATGAGTGGGCCGAGCCTGGCGCAGGACCCTACAGCGCCGTTAAGTTGGCAAGCGCCAACCGCGCCCGTGCGAACAACGAAGACGGTACGCTTACCCCAATTACAAAGCATTGTGTGCCAAGAGGCGGTGGAATCGCAGTGCTACGCCATTTTAAATGGCCGCACGCTGGCGCCAGGCGCCCGCATTCAAGGATACACCTTGTCAACCATTACGGACGATGAGGTACGGTTAGTACGAGGCGGTCGTCACTGGCGACTGCGCCTGTTCGCCGATAACGTCATAACAGAGTAGAACGAGAAGTGATTAACATGCGTGGAGTAGTCGTAGTAGCGCTCATTGCTTCTTTGGCAGGGTGTGCTGCCAATATGGGACACCGCGATCCGGTGGCAGTGAAAGGGGCCCTGAATCAAGCCGCTAATGAGGCTCACAGTCGGCCGCTGATGGCGTTGCCGGATTCTGTGAATGCCGATTTGATGCCAACGAACGCGGGGCAAGATGCGATCACCGCGTTGCCGATGGAAAAACGTTTTCGCGTTAACGCCCACAATGTGGATGCGAAAGCCTTCTTTGGCAGTTTGGTGAAAGGTACGCCGTTTAACATGGTGATCCATCCCGATGTGAAAGGGCGTTTGTCGTTGTCATTGCGTGACGTAACACTTGATGAGGTCTTGGGTGTGGTCTCTGATATCTACGGCTACCATACCACCCGTCAGGGCAATATCATTCAAGTGTTTCCCGCCACGCTGCGTACAGAAGTGATCCCGGTGGATTACTTGCAACTCCAGCGTCGTGGTGTGTCATTGACCTCTCTAACCACCGGTTCGATCACCAACGGAGATACCGGTGGCAGCAGCGATAGCGGCAATGACAGTGGCAACAGCAAAGGCAGCAGTACGACCACTGGTGGTACCACCATTGAAACCGTGTCGGAGAGTGATTTCTGGCGTCAGTTAGAGTTGGCGGTACAGGCCATGATTGGGGCTGGCGAAGGGCGTAGCATTGTGGTGTCGCCACAAGCCAGCTTGATCTCTGTGCGTGCTTTCCCAAATGAGTTACGTGAAGTAAAAACCTTTTTAGGGATGTCACAAGAACGCCTCAAACGCCAAGTGGTATTGGAAGCCAAGATCATGGAAGTGACCTTGAGTGACGGTTATCAGCAAGGCGTTAACTGGAGCAACATCACCAAAACACTGGGGGGCACGGACGTGATTTTTGGCCGTCCATCGGTGGGTGATACCTTGCCGGGGGGCAATGCGATTTCCGCGTTGCTGGGCGGGCAAACCAATATCACGATCTCAGACGGTAATTTTGAGGCGGTGTTGAGCTTCTTGGATACCCAAGGGGATCTCAATGTGCTGTCGAGCCCGCGCGTGACGGCCGCCAATAACCAGAAAGCGGTGATCAAAGTTGGCAGCGATCAGTATTTCGTGACCGATATTTCGGGCGGGGAAGTCAACAGTGATGGCGGCAGTGCCTCACCAGACATTGAGCTGACGCCGTTTTTCTCAGGGATCTCGCTGGATGTGACGCCACAAATCGACAACGACGGCGGCGTGTTACTGCATGTGCACCCGGCGGTAGTCGATGTGGAAACCGAAGTGCGTGACATTGCCTTGGGCGACTCGTTCGGCACCTATAAATTGCCGTTAGCAAAAAGCTCTATCCGTGAATCGGACTCTATCATCTATGCCCGCTCGGGCGATGTGGTGGTGATTGGCGGTTTGATGAAAACGTCCACGCTGGATCAGGTGAGTAAAGTGCCGTTGTTGGGTGATATACCAGCATTGGGTCACCTGTTCCGCAACGTGAATAAACTGCAATCCAAGACCGAACTGGTCATTTTGCTGAAGCCGACGGTAGTCGGTGAGCAAACGTGGCAGCAGGAAATTGAACGTTCCCGCGCTTTGGTGAACGAGTGGTTCCCAAGCGAGGGATAAACCATGTACCAAACCCATTTCAATATGGTGTCAGCCCCGTTCGGGCTGACACCCAACACCCAACTTTTTCATGCCTTGCCGCCGCACCTCGAAGCGATTGAAACCACCTTGTCTGCCTTGCGCATGGGCGAAGGGATCATTCAGATCGCCGGGGAAGTCGGCACGGGGAAAACCTTAGTCTGCCGCATGCTGATCAATCGCCTGCCTGCCCATATGGATCTGGCCTATTTGCCGACGCCTGCCTCGTCGGGGCAAGCGTTACGTTTGGCGTTGGCGCGTGAGTTAGGGGTGGCGAGTGTCGTATTGAACGATGAAGCCCGATTGATTGAGCAGTTGCAGCAGACGTTATTGCAGCGCAAGGCCGCTGGCCGTGCTGTGGTAGTGATGATCGATGAGGCACAAGCCTTGCCTGATGATGCGCTGGAAGCCATTCGTCTGCTGGGCAACCTCGAAACCGAACAAGATAAATTGTTGCATATTGTGTTATTCGCGCAGCCAGAATTGGATAGCCGTCTGGCGCAACATCACCTGCGCCAGTTTCGCCAGCGGATCACCTTTCGCAGTGAACTACGACCGCTGACGTTAGAAGAAACCGTGGCTTATATTGAGCATCGCTTGGCGAAATCCGGCTGCTATCAGCCGTTGTTTGAGGTCGCGTTGTATAAAGCGATTTGGCAGGCCAGCCAAGGGATCCCACGGCTGATCAATCAGCTGTGCCATAAAGCTTTACTGGCGACATGCAGCGATCGGCAGAATGAGGCCAACCGTGTTGCGGTACTGATGGCGATACGAGATACCGTGGGTGCGCGCCAGCCGCGCTGGACGTACCCCGTTTTATGGGGATGGCAGTAGCCACATGAGTGAATTAAATAAAAAGCTGCAGGCACTGAGCCAGCAGCAAGGTGTGATGCTGGCTGACTTACAACCAGCCATCATCAAGCCGTTGCCCCGTGCTGTTTCATGGCGTTGGCTGGGACTGGGTGTATTGGCCATGAGCCTGACGGGTGTGATCGGCTGGTGGTTGGGATCTGCGCCAAGCCGGACGGAAACGGCACCTGTCGAGTCTGCGCTCTCGATGACAGCACAGTCAACAACATCGGCGGAAATACCGACTCAAACGGCAGTAGCGACGAAACCTATAGATTTGCCTGCAAAGCGATCCATTGCTCCGCAGAGCGATGCACAAAGTGATTCACAAATAGATCCGCAGACTGCGCTCCCGGTTGAGGTTGCTGTTGCCACTGAAGCTGCGCCTGAAGCTATGGACGTCGCGATACCTGTTTTAGAAAACGTCACCGAGGAAGAAGCCACCACAGACAAACTGGCGGTGAAGCCATCTCCTGTGGAACAACCCGTGGTCAAAGAAACTGCCTTGAAAGCTCTCTCGGTGGACAAGCCGGGTGTCGATAAGCCGAGTGTCGATAAGCGGATTGTAGAGAAGCCAGCGGCACCTTCTCTGCCGAGGGTGGCAGAAAAGGCCGTTAAAAAAGCAACAGAACAGGTAGCAGAAAATACGCCGACTTCGCCTGCGGGATTAACCATTGAAACCGTGGAGCTTGACGCCGACGCCTTGGCGCAACTCGAATACAAAAAAGCTGAAAAAGCCCTGAAGCAAGGGGACAGCCGCAAAGCCATGACGGCCTTGGAAGCGGCACTGGAATACCGTCCTCACTGGGTGATCGCGCGTCAAAAACTGGCGGCATTGTATTATGGCCGTCAAGACACGCGCCGTGCCATGGCGGTGTTACAACAGGGCTTGCAGCTTGATAGTGGCCAGTCTGAATTGCGCGTAACCTTGGCCAAATTATTGGTCAATGAGTCGCAACAGCAGGCGGCATTGAGTGTCTTGAACGCTCTACCGACCGACGGCAACAGCCGCTATCTGGCCATGCGCGGGGCGCTCGCTCAGCAATTGCATCAACCGGCATTGGCCCTGAGCAGCTATCAGCGCTTGGTCGCGGATCACCCGTATGACGGTCGCTGGTGGATGGGCTTGGGCATCGCCTTGGAGCGCAGCCAAGCCCAACATTCGGTAGCAACAGAAGGCAAGCCGGTCTCGACGGACAAGGTTCGTCATGCCTATCAGCAAGCCTTGCTGATGGGGCAAATTTCCAACCAATCACAACAATTTATTCAGCAGCGCTTAGCGGTGCTGGCCAGCAAGAAGGGATAACCGTGCCAATCCGATTACGCAAACGCCTCGGGGATCTGCTGATAGAAGAAGGCATTGTCACGGCCGAGCAGATAGAGCAAGCGCTGGATAACCAGCAGTCGAGCGGCCGTAAACTGGGCGATACCCTGATCAGCATGGGGTTCTTGAGCGAGCAGCAAATGCTGCAGTTCTTGTCACGCCAGTTAGACATTCCGTTGGTGGATCTTAACCGGGTCTCGGTGGATCTGGAGGCGGTCACGTTATTGCCTGAAGTGCATGCCCGTCGCTTGCGTGCCTTGGTCATTGGTGAGCGTGACGGCACGGTGCGGATCGCCATGAGTGATCCGGCCGATCTCGCGGCGCAAGAAGCCTTGTACAACCAATTGGGGGATTACCGGGTCGAATTGGTGGTCACGCCTGAGCGTCAGTTGATTGCTGCGTTTGATCGCTATTATCGCCGCACCCAAGAAATTGTCTCATTTGCCGAGCAGTTGCAGGCCGAGCATCAGCACATTGCGGACTATAGCTTTGGCCTTGACGACGATGACAGCAACGATGTCACCGTGGTGAAGTTGATCAACTCGCTGTTTGAAGATGCGATTCAAGTCGGTGCGTCGGATATTCATATCGAACCTGACAGCGATGTATTGCGGATCCGTCAACGGATCGATGGCGTGCTGCATGAAACCCTGATCAATGAATCGGGGGTGGCCTCGGCGCTGGTATTGCGCCTGAAGCTGATGAGCAGTTTAGACATTTCAGAAAAGCGTTTGCCGCAAGATGGTCGCTTCAACCTGAAAGTGCGCGGCCAGTCGGTGGATGTACGTTTGTCTACCATGCCCGTGCAACACGGCGAGTCGGTGGTGATGCGTTTGTTGAACCAATCGGCGGGGATCCTGAGTTTGGATCAGGTCGGTATGCCCGCCGATATTCTGCAGCGCTTCCGTCGCCAATTACGCCGCCCTCACGGCATGATCCTGGTGACCGGGCCAACCGGTTCGGGCAAAACGACTACTTTGTATGGCGCGTTGAATGAATTGAACAAGCCGGGCAAAAAGTTGATCACCGCCGAAGACCCGGTGGAATACCGTTTGCCTCGTGTGAATCAGGTGCAGGTGAACAACAAGATCGGCCTGACCTTCTCGACCATTCTGCGTACGTTTTTGCGTCAGGATCCCGATATCATTTTGGTCGGGGAAATGCGTGATCAGGAAACCGTGGAAATCGGTTTGCGATCGGCATTAACCGGTCACCTTGTGCTGTCTACGTTGCACACCAATGATGCGATCGACAGTGCCTTACGGATGATCGATATGGAAGCGCCCGGTTATTTGGTCGCGAGTGCGGTGCGTGCCGTGCTGGCGCAGCGTCTGATCCGCCGAGTATGCCGTGATTGCCATGAACCAGCCACGCTCGAACCCGCACAACAGCAGTGGTTAGCCGCCCGTTTTCCAGAGGCGAGGCTACAGCGTTTTCACCGTGGCCGCGGGTGCCAGAGTTGCAACTTTACCGGCTACCGTGGACGCGTCGGGGTGTTTGAATTGTTGGAAATGACCCCTGAAATGATGGACGCCCTGCGAGCCGGCAATACCGTGTTGTTTGGTCAGTTAGCCCGCCTGTCTGAGGGCTATCAGCCCTTGGTGGAGTCCGCAATGGTCTTGGCCCGCGAAGGGATCACCAGCATTGAAGAAGTATTGATACTGGGTGAAGGCGATGAATTCGCGTAACCGACAGTAAGACACACATAGACCCCCGAAAACGAAGCAGGACATAACCATGCCGGTCTTTACTTACCGTGGCCGTGGCAGCAAAGGTGAACTGCTGCGCGGCCAGATTGATGCCGCCTCCGCCGATGCGGCGAGCGATAACTTGATCCGCCAAGGGATCATCCCGTTGGAAATCCGCGTTCGCCCCGCGCAGGCAATGAATATGGATTGGTCGCAACTGTTTCAGCGCCCGGTCCCGCTCGATGTGTTGGTGATCTTCTGTCGCCAGCTGTATAGCCTGACCAAAGCCGGCGTGCCGCTGCTACGCTCGATGCGCGGTTTGAGCCAAAGCGCCAGTCATCCGCTGCTCAAAAGCGCCTTGGAATCGGTGGTGATTGAGTTGACTAACGGTAAATCCCTGTCAGCCGCGATGAAAATGCACCCACGGGTTTTCTCTGGCCTGTTTGTGTCGATGATCAGTGTCGGTGAAAACACCGGTCGTTTAGATACCTTGCTGCTGCAATTGGCGCAGTATTACGAGCAGGAAGTGGAAACCCGCCGCCGAATTCAATCGGCCATGCGTTACCCGACCTTTGTGATCAGTGCCATTTTACTCGCTATGGCGGTGCTGAACATCAAAGTGATCCCGCAGTTCTCCTCTATGTTTAGCCGCTTTGGCGTCGATTTACCCTTGCCCACCCGCATGCTGATCGGCTCGTCGAACCTGTTCGTCAATTACTGGCCGCTGATGCTTGGCGGCATGATTGCCAGTTGGCTGGGTGTGCGGTTATGGCGCCAAACCCCTAAAGGCGGTGAGCGTTGGGATCGGTGGCGCCTGAAAGCACCGATTGTGGGGGATATTATCAATCGCGCTCAGCTATCGCGCTTTTCCCGGACCTTTTCTTTGATGGTTAGTGCCGGTGTGCCGCTGAACCAAGCGATCCAGATGTCAGCGGAAGCCCTAGGCAATCGCTATTTGGAAAACCGTTTAATTGCAATGAAACAAGGGATTGAAGGGGGTAACAGCATTGCCAATACCGCCAGCCAATCTGGCGTCTTTACCCCGTTAGTGCTGCAAATGATCGCGGTTGGGGAAGAAACCGGTCAGGTGGACGAACTGCTGCTCGAAGCGGCCGACTTCTATGATCGAGAAGTGGATTACGATCTCAAAACCCTGACGGCCAAGATTGAACCCCTGTTATTGCTGGTGGTGGCGGGCATGGTGCTGATGTTGGCCTTGGGGATCTTCTTGCCGATGTGGGGGCTGCTCGATGTCGCGCGCGGCGCTTAAACGGGAATATGCCCCGTTGATGGTGTGGTTGTTGCTGATTGTGGTGATCGTAGCGGCTTTATTCGCCCAATGGCCCCGTTTGCAACAGGCGACAGACGCCACGCGTGTCAAATTGCTGACGCAGACATTGTGGCGTAGCGCGGTCAGTTTGCGTCAAAAATGGGAAATTGAAAACAAGCCCGCAACAGCATCGCTAAAAGGTGTTCGTTATTCCTTTACGAAAAAAGGATGGCCAGTTATATCCCGAAATGGACGGATTGACTGCAGTGAAACATGGGGTTTGCTCTCATCCCGTATTCAACCGGTTAAATACGTACGAGTTGTTGAAGAAAATGAAATGAGATCAATCTATTATAATTCGTGTTATTACCAGCTTGAAGGTGGAAAAGGTGTGGCATTATTTTATGAAAATGAGACAATATTCATCAGCAATTTTTTGACGCCCTTCCAAGAGTAGAGGTGTTGATTTGACAAATTAAAATCGGGCTCAGGGAAGAATGAAAAAGCAAACGGGTTTCTCGTTAGTGGAATTGGTGATTGTGATCATCGTGGTCGGTCTCTTGGCCGTGGCTGCCTTGCCGCGCTTTTTGAACGTGACAGATGAAGCCAAGAAAGCCGCCATTGAAGGTGTCGCGGGTGGGTATGCCACGGCGGTGCTATCTGTGCGTGCCCAGTGGGAAGCGTATGGGCGTCCACAAACGGCAGGCCGTAACAGCGTCAGTTATGACGGCACCGATTTCTTCCTGACCCAAGCCAGTGATGTGCCCTCTCCCAGCATCGGTTACCCGATCGCTTTGTCCAGTAAAACCGTGGAATCGATGACCGCGGATGATTGCGTGGCTCTGATGGACAATTTGTTGCAAAACCCGCCTAAAGTCACCCGCGTTGCCGCCGATGTACCTGAGGGCGATTTTCTGTTCTTTACCGATCTTGTCGTTGAAGACAGCCAGAATGCTTGTCGTTACTACCAATTGGCCTCTGCCGGTAGTGATGGCAGTGGCTCTACCAATGTGACCTCGGGTCATTACTTTACTTACCAGCCTGCCAAGGGTTTGGTGCAGACTGACATACGCTAAGCGTACTATTGAATGTAAATGGAGAATGTTATGAAACGTCAAGGCGGCTTTACGCTGATTGAGATGGTAGTGGTTATCGTGATCCTGGGTATTTTGGCCGTGACCGCTGCCCCACGTTTTTTGAACCTGCAAGATGATGCGCGCGCAAGCTCATTACAAGGCCTGAAAGGCGCGATTGATGGTGCGGCAGCGATTACGTATGGTCGTGCTGCAATTGAAGGGCAAGAAACGGTTAGTTCAGCAACCACCACTCAAGGTGCAATTCCTATTGCTTTTGGTTATCCACAAGCAACATCCGCAGCTTTGAATAAGGTTGTTAACGGTCTTGATGATTGGAAGCATGATACTTCTATTACTGGTAATAAGATTGCATATACTTACAAAGGTAATGCTTCTGCAGGTCAATGTATTGTGACTTATACACAAGCGGTTGATGAGAATACGCCAGCTAAAACCGAAATTACTTTTGGTGCTGGTTGTAACGCAGCTACTAATTAATTGCCATATAGAGCTCTTCGGAGCTCTATTGCCAGAAGCCATCATCGGTGGTGGCTTATGGCAATAGGTTCACTTCTTTTCGGGTGATTCATGCCCCTTCATCCTGCTCCTCGAGCCGTACAACACGGCTTTACGCTGATTGAACTGATAGTGGTGGTGATCCTGCTCGGGATCCTGGCGGTCACCGCTTCGTCACGCCTGATCGGGCGCAGCAGTTTTGATGCCATCGTGGTGCGTGACCAAGCCATTGCGTTAGCGCGCCAGATCCAACGTGAAGGAATGGATGTGGTGTTAACCCCGAATGCTGTGCCGGAGCATATTGGTCTGTATATCGGCCAGAATGTGTTGGGTTCACCCGTCTGTGAAACAAACGTTGCTGCTACATCGTGTTTGTCGACGACGCACGATAAGGTGACGTTTTCCGTTCCCTCATCACATCGGATGCTCTCCGGTGATGTCATGACCTTGCATTTTGATTGGCTCGGTCGCCCAATGACGGTCGAGACAACCCCGTTCCTACGCGCCTGTACCCCCAATCGTTGTGAAATCACCATTATCGCCCGCAATGGTGAAAATGCCATGTTGTGCATTAACGCCGAGGGGCTGATCAATGACTGCGCGATTTAGTCCGGTGCCTCGTTCATATGCCTCTTCCCGTAAGATAGTTTCCCGCATCACGGCGTCGCGTGGTTTTACCCTGATTGAAAGCATTGTCGCCATCGTGATCTTGGCTATCGCTATGGTCACGATGACCAGTTTCCTGTTTCCGCAGGCTGAGCGTTCTGCTACGCCGTATTATCAGGCGCGCGCGGCTGCGATCGCCAATGCCTTCCTCAATGAAATGCTTGCCCGTCAGTTTGATGAATTCTCTGATCCTTATGGTGACAGCCGCGTACGTTGTGGTGAAGCGAATGCCAAAGGCGATCCTGTCGCATGCAGCGTGCCGGAGGCGAACGGTGTGTGGCCTCGCGATAAAGCCGATGCAGATGGCGACAGTGTGGAGTATTTCAAGTATGTCGACCCTATCAATCATCAGCTTTTGGGGTATGGCTTGGTGACCTCGGTGGCCAATGATGTGGATGACTTTCACGGCTGTTGGGGAGAGCTGTCTTTATGCCAACAGCGTGATGACGCTGCGCGCTATCCGTGGCGGGGATTCATTGAAACTTTGCTCGATGACCACAGTGGCCGCTTGGACGATTACAAGAACATGACCGTCACCGTGGATGTGCGTTACGACACCGGCTTACAGCCTGTGAACGGGCAGAGTGCTGCACAGGAACTGGAACAGGCACGGCGTCACAAGCGGATCACCGTGACGGTGGATGCGGGCCGCTACGGTCAGTATGACGTGGTTGCTTACCGGAGTAACTACTAATGGCGAAGTGCAAATCCTGCCAGTCACGTTCGGCACTGAGCGGCTTTACCCTGATTGAAATGGTGGTCTCACTGGTGATTCTTGGCATTATCGTGCTGGGCATTGGCAGCTATTTGCAATGGGGGGCGCAAGGGTATGTCAGTACCGTCAGCCGGGAGCGCTTTCAAAGTGAAGCCCGCTTTGCGCTGGAAAAAATGACCCGTGAGCTTCGCCATGCTGCGCCGAGCAGTGCCTCTCGAGAGGTGACCAATGGGCAGCATTGCATCGCGTTTCGTCCTATTATCGCCGCCGGTTTTTACGTGGGTGCGGCGGATGCGCAGCCGTTGCAGGTGGTGCCGACTCTCGGTTCAGTGGATGACTGGGTGGCGTTACCGAAAGGAAGCTTAGCCTTGGCCGTTGGCCTTGCAAATGCTGCAGAGTACGCTAACCCTGATTTTCGGATTCAAGGTGTGACGCCGGATGATAATGGTGATGTGTCAAAAGTGTGGGTACGGTTAGCTAAGCCGTTGGTCTCCCGTTCGCCAGCGCAGCGCGTTTACGTTTATGGTGATGCAGTGCGTTATTGTCAAAGGGGCCACCAATTGGTGCGGGAGCAAGCCAGCACCGCGACGCCAATCATGAACCATGTGGCGATGTTTGAGATCACCGCCTTGAGTGCCGGGTTGGAAAACAACGGCATGGTGCACGTGCGTTTGCGTACGGTTGACCCGCGCAGTGATGAGGCCTTTCGTTATGAGCATACGGTGCAGGTGTTAAATGTCCTTTAGTGTACGTCCCTCGGTGTCTTATCGTCGCCAGCGCGGCAGTGCCTTGATCGTGGCAATTTTTCTGATCACCGTAATGGGGTTATTGGCGGCGGCGATGATCCGGATCGACAGTACCAGTCAAACCTCCACCACGCATGAAGTGTTTGCCTCCCGGGCATGGTATGCCGCCCATTCGGGCAATGAATATGTGCTCAGCCAGTTGTTCCCCCTCGGCCGTCACGATGCCGATGCGGCAGCGTGTAAAACGTACACCTTGTCGGCTGCCGCGTTTTCCTGCCAGCAGGTGACGGTGACATGCAGCGCGTTGCCGTATCAGGATGCCACGGGTCAGGACGCCTTGCGTTTTCAGTTAGTCAGTTCCGCCACCTGCGGCACCGGCGCTTACGCAACAACGCGTGTGCAAGAAGCGTGGGCGAAAGAGATTGAATAAGATGATGAAGCGATATTTATCAAACGTTATCGCGCTTGGGCTGATGACCCTCAGTGTGATGGTGAGTCTATTGTATTCCGTCAATGTTCAAGCGGTCGGTATCGACAATTATTGTGCCGCGTTTCCGGGGCCAGCACAGACGTGGGAAGGCAACACTGAGAAGGCATATTTGCAAGATAAAGCCTTGATCACGAAGACGCGAAAGGAAGGTAATAAACACTTTTTGTGGTTTTATCTACCCTCCATACATCCGGGTAATGGGGCCACAGGATGTGATGGTTTTCCTTGTCATTCTCCGGATGAGGCTAAAGGCAGTTATTGGGCTAAGAAGCTGAATGTTGGGCCGTTTTTAACTGCGTCCGGATATGCGCCGCAGTTTAATGGTGATAATACCTTACCTGAATACGGAACCTTTTCATTGGGGGTTCATTCTCCGAATAGAGAGGTTTCTTTGCGTGATGGCGCCGGCCAAAAAATCCGGTCTTTGGACTTGAATAATCGCTCTATTTTGCATCTCTACAGTGGTGAGTACTGGATTGAGAAACTTGATATTAAAACGCAAAGCCACTTGGTGACACATGGTGATGTGACGATTCATACTAAATTACTGATTGTTAGTGATATGGGGTTAATTTCCCCAGAAGATAAGAACCCCGACCAATTAAAAATATATGTACATGACAGTGAATTGCCTCCAAATATAAGTAGTAGTGTTGAGTTGACGAGGGGCAGTAAGGTAACAGCATTGCTTTATTCTGAAGGCAAGGTGGCGATGAGTGGGGGGTGGGGAGAAAAAGATAAAGTGACGTCAATTACGGGCTCATTAACGGCAAAAGATCTGACGATGAATAGTGCCTATGCTGAGCCAACAACTATCATCTATGGTCAAAGTGTCTGCTTCAACCCCAAAGAATACTTCATTGACGTCACGCCCGAAAAAAATGAATCCCTCACGTGTGACCGTCAAAAAGTGACCGTGCGGGTTTTGGATAAAGACAAGCAAGTCGCAACCGATTACACGGGAAATATCCATGTATCCTCGTCGCTGACTATGGCAGGTAAAGCACATTGGTTTGATGTTGCGTCTGGAGGTACTACGTTAGGTGACGCTCTGAAAAGTGTATCTATCACGCCTCATCAAGGGGAGGCTGAGGTGTGGCTCAAAAGCGAACACATTGGAAAGATAACCGTGACGGCGACCTTGTCGAAGGATGACAAGAAAACCGATAGCAGCACCTTTTTGTTTGCCCCTTATGGATTTGAAATCGCAGAGGGCGAGCTCCCTTTAGTGGCAGGAAAGCCGGTCGATATTGCGATCACCGCATTGGCTTGCCCCTCTGAAAAAGGCCAGATGGTCGCAACCGAATATCTGGGAAACCGGACACTGACGTTAGAGACGGTTTACGATTCACCGTCGACGGGCAGTCAGCGTATTCAGCTGGCAAAACCAAATAGTACCGAATGGCAAAGCCGTCAACTCAGTGTGCATTTTGAGGCGGGAAAAGCCAGCGCGCAGTTGCGCTATCTGGATGCAGGCCAAGCCCGTTTAACGGTGACCGATAAGCAATGCAATACATCAGATTGTACGGTGATACAAACCGTTCTGCGTAAGCGCTCTGGTCTGCCCAATGGGTGGCAGGCGTTAACCGGATCCCTATCCATTAAATCGCGTCCCTATACCTTTGCTCTGTGTGATGCCCCCGATGCCCGTTCCATTGAGCAAGCGAAAGGGACGGCCTCGAATACGGAAAACGCGTTTGTGGCGGCAGGCGAGCGTTTTGCGACGAAAGTGAAAGCCGTGATTTGGGTCAACGGTGATGCAGGCAAAGACAATATTGATACCGCCGGTAATGCAACGGATCTTGTGGATAGCCGCAACTTGTGTGGACGGACGGAAGCGACGAATTTTTATCATGACCAAGCGCCTACCGCTGAGGTTGTATTGTCATCAATACTCGATACACCCAAAGATAAGCGATCCCGTCCGGGTGTCTTAACGAGTTCGTCGTTAACGCATCAGCAGATAGACAATAATGCGTTTTATGCCAGTTGGAGTGAGGTGGGCAGCATTCAACTGCGGGCGGGAGTACAAGGCTCGTATTTGGGGATGACAGTGAACATCGGTTACCGGCCTGTGGGGCGTTTTTATCCTAAGTTCATGGCGGTGGATCCGAACCAAAGTGGTATGACGTATCCCAAGGCGCAGGGTTTTGTGTACATGAATCAGCCGTTTAATGGCCGGTTAAAGGTACAGGCACTCAATCAACAGCGTGAACCGACCTATAACTACGGGCATTTTTCAGCGGGGAATAAAATCGGGATCCAAGTGGTTGCGGTCGCGCAGAATACCCCTGACGGTACAGGCAATCGTCTGACGGATCGGATGGATTTTTCTGAATGGGACCGTGTGGCGGGAAACGGTTGGCAGCACAACTGGGAACAAGACGCCATTATCGTGCCAACCGCACCTTTGCTCTTTACCCGTTCAAATGTGATACAAGGCGTTGCTACGAGTCGGTTTGGAACCACACAACCGGATGGACCGTATCGCGTGAGCTTGGGGATCGCCCCTCAAGAATCGGACAATTGTTCACAAATTGGTTGTCCGGTATTGGACGAACCTAAGATAAAGGTCTTTAACTGTAGGGCGGACGTGGCGTGCAGTACCACATTGTCGGTACAACCCTTTGTAACCTTTACCACGCGTTATGGTCGTATGGTGATGGGTGACACCGCCGGACGCAGCGGACAGGCATTGGCGATCCCGCTAAGGGTAGAGCACTGGAACGGCAGTGCGTTCACGGCGCACGGAGATGACAATGTATCGGCCTTTGATGGTCAGTTTTATTGTAAGCAGATCCTGATGCAGTCTGATACCAGTGTCGACAGTGATACCCTCATGTCAGGGGGCGGTGTGGTGGAGAAGGGCGTTGCCGCGTCAGGCCAGTTATTGGCGCAGCCGCACGATCTGCCGCACTACCGTGAACAGACCCGGTTCTGGCAGAAGTTAGTGGATCAAACACCCGCGCCAGTGGCGGACAATGATCCTGTCATCACCTGTGAGCCTGGTGCGGTGGATCGCAGCGGCGAATTGCAGCCGTGGTTGTTATACAACTGGCGTCAACAAGGTGACGAAAACCCGTCAGCTGTGGTGACGTTTGGGACGTATCGGGGTAACGATCGTGTTATCTATCGGGGGGAAAAGGGCATGAATTTTAGGCTGCCGTAAATAAAATGACGATCTGTGGCAGGTTTGACAAAGCTTACCTTGTCTCGATCCGCCCCCCTTGATACATTTAGCGCAATTTAACGAATTTGTGATCTTGCAGGATTAGCCGAAGACTATGTTTAAAAAACTTCGTGGCATGTTTTCTAATGACCTGTCTATTGACTTGGGTACAGCCAATACCCTTATTTATGTCAAAGGACAGGGCATCGTTCTCGATGAACCATCAGTAGTGGCGATCCGTCAGGATCGTGCCGGAGCAACCAAAAGCGTGGCCGCAGTCGGTCATGATGCCAAGCAGATGCTAGGCCGTACTCCGGGCAATATCGCGGCGATCCGCCCGATGAAAGACGGTGTGATCGCGGACTTTTATGTAACAGAAAAAATGCTTCAGCATTTTATCAAGCAGGTTCACGACAACAGTCTATTGCGTCCAAGCCCTCGCGTGTTGGTGGCCGTTCCTTGTGGTTCTACGCAAGTTGAGCGCCGTGCGATCCGTGAATCCGCACAAGGTGCAGGTGCACGTGAAGTGTACTTGATTGATGAGCCAATGGCGGCTGCGATCGGCGCGGGCATGCCTGTGTCTGAAGCGACCGGCTCAATGGTGATCGATATCGGTGGTGGTACCACAGAAGTGGCGGTGATCTCACTGAACGGTGTGGTGTACTCGTCTTCTGTCCGTATTGGTGGTGACCGTTTCGATGAAGCGATCATTAACTACGTGCGCCGTAACTACGGCAGCCTGATCGGTGAAGCGACTGCTGAGCGCATCAAGCATGAAATCGGTTCGGCGTACCCGGGCGATGAAGTGCGTGAAATCGAAGTGCGCGGCCGTAACCTGGCTGAAGGTGTGCCACGTAGCTTTACGCTTAACTCAAACGAAATTCTTGAAGCATTGCAAGAGCCACTCACCGGTATCGTGTCAGCGGTGATGGTTGCGCTTGAGCAGTGTCCACCAGAACTGGCGTCTGATATTTCAGAGCGCGGCATGGTGCTAACAGGCGGCGGTGCGCTATTGCGTGATCTTGATCGTCTGCTTACAGAAGAAACCGGTATTCCAGTGGTCGTGGCCGATGAGCCGTTGACTTGCGTCGCGCGTGGCGGCGGTAAAGCACTGGAAATGATCGACATGCACGGTGGCGATCTATTCAGCGAAGAATAATGCCCGTTCGGGCATATCGATAAACAGGTTATAGCGTTACATGAAACCTATCTTTGGCAGGGGGCCTTCCCTGCAACTGCGCCTGTTTCTTGCCATTTTACTGTCGGTTGGCTTAATGCTGGCCGACAGTCGTCTTGATGCCTTCGCCAATGTCCGTTATTTGCTGAACACGGCGATTGCGCCGTTGCAATATGCTGCGAACTTGCCGCGTGATTTTCTTGATGGCGTCTCTGGACAGTTCAGTTCGCACCGCCGCGTATTGGCCGAAAATAAAGCCTTACAGCGTGACTTATTGGTGCAGCAGAGCGATGTCTTATTGCTTGAGCAATTGAAACAGGAAAATCAACGTTTACGCGAGCTATTAGGCTCCCCGTTTGTGCGTGACGAAAAGAAATTAATTGCCGAAGTGATGGCGGTGGATTCCGACCCTTATAGTCATCAAGTGATGATCGATAAAGGGCGTGTTGATGGCGTGTATGAAGGCCAACCGGTGATCAATGAAAAAGGGATCGTCGGACAGGTCTCGTACGTGGGGGCGCACAACAGTCGCGTACTCTTGCTGATTGACCCAAGCCATGCCATTCCGGTGCAAGTTGTGCGTAATGACATTCGCGTGATCGCGTCCGGCAGTGGCCAGATTGATCAGATCCAATTGGAACACGTGCCAAGCAGTACCGACATTGAAGTGGGAGATTTGTTGGTCAGTTCCGGATTAGGCGGGCGGTATCCTGAAGGGTATCCGGTGGCGCATGTGACGGAATTTTCGTTTGATAACAAACGGCCGTTTGCTCAAATCAAGGCAAGACCCACGGTACAGTTTGATCGTCTGCGCTACCTGTTGCTAGTGTGGCCGACCGAACGTGAAACCCTGACAGATGGAGACTTCGCGGGTGGCAAATAGTCGAGCTCATGGCCGTCTTTGGATTTGGCTGTCGTTTTTAGTGGCCTTGATCTTACAGGCTGCGCCTTGGCCGGGTGAGTTGGAACCCTTCCGTCCTTCCTGGGTGATCCTGATAACGTTTTACTGGGTGTTGGCACTGCCGCATCGGGTGAACGTGGGCACCGCATTGGTGCTCGGGTTATTGTGGGATCTGATGTTGGGCTCCACGCTGGGTGTGCGCGGGCTGATGATGTCGGTGCTGTGTTATATCGTAGCATTGAATTTTCAGGTGTTGCGGAATCTCTCATTGTGGCAACAGGCCATCCTGATTGCCTTGCTGACGCTCGGCGGCAAACTGGTCGAGTTCTGGGCGGAGTATCTGGTGTCAGTGATCAGTTTTGATCCGGAAAGACTCTGGGCTGTGCTGCTAAACTTCCTGTTGTGGCCGTGGTTATTTCTGCTCTTACGCCGAATGCGTCGCAAGCTCTCAATTCGTTAAATAATATTCCCAATGCGATCTGTTCGATGCTAGGGTGTAGTCCTATACATCGAGCGAAATTGGACGGATCGCATTGATTTATCACACCAAACTGTATGAGTGATATCATGTCGACGCCACAACTGTATCTGGCTTCCGGTTCGCCTCGCCGTAAAGAGCTTCTCACCCAATTAGGCTATCGTTTTGAACGGGTTGTGGTCGATGTTGAAGAACAACATCAAGTCGGCGAAGCGCCTGCAGACTATGTCCAGCGTTTGTCGCGAGACAAAGCGATGGCAGGGGTGGCCGAAGTGGCCGAAGTGGCCGATAGTCACCCGGTTCTCGGGGCCGATACCATTGTCGTGGTGGATGAAACCATCCTTGAAAAACCCCATGATTTTGCCGATGCCAAGCGTATGTTGCAGTTATTATCCGGCCGTCGCCATCAAGTGATGACCGCCGTGACCCTTGCCACTCAGGTACAGCAGCAGACGCAACTTGTGATCACGGATGTGTGGTTCAAAACGTTGTCCGATCAAGAGATCGACGCCTATTGGCAAAGCGGAGAACCCCAAGACAAAGCCGGCAGTTACGGTATTCAGGGGATCGGTGGCAAGTTTGTCGAGCGTATCGATGGCAGTTATTACGCTGTGGTGGGGTTACCGTTAGTGGAAACCGACATCATGGTTCAAAACTTTTTAAGTTTATCAAATTAGAGGCAACCATGAGCACAGAGCTGCTGATTAATGTAACGCCGAGCGAAACGCGCGTTGCGATGATTGAGGCCGGCACCCTGCAGGAAGTTCATATTGAACGTGAATCCAAGCGCGGTATCGTCGGAAATATTTACAAAGGTCGCGTGAGTCGCGTGTTACCGGGCATGCAGGCTGCATTTGTTGATATTGGCCTTGATAAAGCTGCTTTTTTGCATGCATCAGACATTGTGCCGCACACGGAATGTGTCGCTGAAAACGAAAAACAACAATTTCAGGTGCGTGATATCTCTGAACTGGTTCGCCAGGGGCAGGATCTGGTTGTGCAGGTGGTGAAAGATCCACTCGGCACGAAGGGCGCGCGTCTAACCACAGACGTGACATTGCCATCACGTTACTTGGTGTTTATGCCAGGGGCGAGTCATGTCGGTGTCTCGCAGCGTATTGAAAGTGAAAAAGAGCGAGATCGTCTTAAGAGTGTGGTGAACGCGTATTGTGACGATCTTGGCGGCTTTATTATTCGTACTGCCGCGGAAGGGGCAAGTTCAGACGAAATCGCACAAGATGCCGCTTTCTTGAAGCATTTGTGGCGCAAAGTGCTGGAACGCCGTGCGAAGTACAAGCCTAAGTCGATGTTGTACGGTGAGCTGGGGTTGGCGCAGCGTATTTTGCGTGACTTTGTCGGTACAGAGTTAGATAGCATTTTAGTGGATTCCCGCTTGGGCTTTGAAAAGCTCAAAGAGTTTACCGATGAGTTTGTGCCTGAGTTGAGTGAAAAGCTGGAATATTACGCCGGGTCGCAGCCGATCTTTGATCTGTATGACACCGAGAATGAAATTCAGCGTTCACTGGATCGTAAGGTCGAGTTGAAGTCTGGCGGCTATTTGATCATTGATCAAACAGAAGCGATGACGACGATCGACATCAATACCGGTGCGTTTGTGGGTCGCCGCAATTTGGAAGAGACCATCTTCAACACCAACATTGAAGCGACCAAAGCGATTGCCCGCCAGTTGCGGCTGCGTAACCTCGGTGGGATCATCATCATTGATTTCATTGATATGGCGTTAGACGATCACCAGCGTCGCGTATTGAGTGCCTTAGAGCAGGCGCTGTCGTATGACCGCGTGAAAACCAATATCAACGGCTTTACGCAACTGGGCTTGGCGGAGATGACCCGTAAGCGTACCCGTGAAAGCATTGAACATGTCTTGTGTGGCACCTGTCCAAGCTGTGAAGGACGTGGTACGGTGAAAACAGTGGAAAGCGTATGTTACGAGATCTTACGTGAAATCACGCGTGTGAACCGTGCGTATGACGCGGATCGCTTCGTGGTGTATGTCTCTCCGGCAGTGGCAGATGCTTTGGTGGGCGACGAGTCTCACGCATTGGCAGAGCTGGAAGTTTTCATTGGCAAACAAGTGAAAATCAAAGCAGAGCCGCTGTACATCCAAGAGCAGTTTGACGTCGTCATGATGTAACAGCGAGGCAGTTGAGTGACAACAGTTCCAGTTCGTCTGGTACGTGGATGCATGTGGCTGGTACTAACGGTGTTAGTACTGGCCGCAATTGCGATTAGTGGTCTGCGTTTTATCCTTCCCCAGCTTAACGATTACCGCGAGCCTATTCGGCAGTGGGCCTCTGAGCAGGCCGGTCTGCGTCTGGACATCGCCCATGTTGAAGGACATTGGCGCAATTTAGGCCCTTCCCTGATTTTACAAGACGTCAGCGTCACCATGCCGGATCAGCCTGATTCGTTAGTGCAGGTGGGGGATGTCTCTTTCCAATTGGATGTACTGGCATCACTATGGCGTTTGCAGCCGGTCTTTCAGGATCTGCGCATTGACCGCTTACAGCTTGATGTGACCGCTTTCCAATCGGCGCCCGACACGGCGTCGGCCAACGAAGACGATGAACAACTTGCCACCCTTAAACGGCTGGAAGACGTGCTCTTTGTTCAGTTGGGGCAGTTCTCACTGCGTAACTCCGCCATTACCTTTATGTCGCCCGCCAATGAGCGGTTGACGGTCGACATCCAAACTCTGAAATGGGATACCTTGCATGACCAACGCCGTGCCGAAGGGGTGATCAGTATCGCTGATACCCATTTCAGTCAGGTGGAAGTGATGGCGAACTTGTCCGCCAAGCAATCGTGGTCAGAGCAATCCGGACAGATTTACCTGAACGCGCGCAACCTGTCGTTGACGCCATGGCTCAACAAGCAGCGCGTCAGCGAGGCTGAAATCACCAGCAGTAACATTAATGCACAAGCGTGGCTGACCGTAGTGGATGGCCAGCTGCAGCGTTCACGCTTGGTGTTGGACGACACCTTCCTGCGCTGGAAAGGCAAAAACGGCTCACACCATTTGCGCATTCATGACGGCCAGCTACGCCTTCAGCCCCTGTTTGAGGATACGCATGGCCGATCCGGTAATGCTCCGGTGATTGGCTGGCGTTTGGACAGCGATAAGCTGGCTCTGCAAACCGATCGCACCGATTGGCCTGAACTCGATCTCGCGGCACAGTGGACGCCTTCCGGCTGGCAAGCGGCGCTCAACACGATTGCGCTGGCGCCTTTGCGTCCGTTGGTGGACTTGCTGCCGTTGGATGAGACCTCCCGCAACGCCATTGAGCAACTGAAGCCGCACGGTACGATTAACGATATTCGTGTGGCAAGCGATGCGAAGCATGGCCCGTATTTCTCTTTTGATGCCAAGCAACTGGGCTTGACCCACTGGGAATACCTGCCGGGGTTCAACAAGCTTGATGCCCATGTCGCCGGCGATCTGGCAGGCGGTAAGGCCCAACTGACCCTCAAAAACGACAGCTTGCCATACGGTGATATGTTTCAGGCCGCATTGCCGATCCGCAATGCGGAGGTGACCGCTTATTGGCAGATGGACAAACAAGGCTGGCGTTTATGGAGCGACAAACTGGCGGTCTCCACCCCGGATTTGAGCGTCGACGGGCAATTCCGTTTGGATTTTCCGACCGACTCGCCCGCGTGGCTGTCGTTTTACGGCGAAGCCAGTATCCGCCATGCCGGTGAGACCTGGCGTTACCTCCCAACACTGGCGCTGGGGCATGAGCTGACGGATTATCTGTCAGCGGCGATCCGTGGCGGCCAAACGAAAAATGCGCCATTGCTATGGTATGGCGAGTTAAACGCATTTCCGTATGCCCAGCATGACGGTGTATTTCAGGTCTTTGTGCCCTTACGTAACGGCGCATTCAGTTTTGATACCGCGTGGCCCGAGCTGACGGATTTGAATTTGGATCTGCGGTTTGAAAATGACTGGATGTACCTTAATGCCCGCCATGCTAAAACACTCGGTGCGACAGCTTCGCGTGTGACGGGGGGCGCGGAACTGGCGGAAGATGGCCACCTGAAACTGACGGTGGATGTGGCCGCAGACGGTGAGCAAGTACGTGATTACATGTTGGCTACGCCCTTGGTGGATTCCGTTGGCGCCGCACTGACCACGGTACAGGTCAGCGGGCCGGTGACCTCTCGATTTAAACTTGATATTCCGTTTGATGGCAGCGATGTGCGTGCGTGGGGTAAGGCGACCCTGAACAACAACCAAGTGGCCTTGAATGCGCCGCCGATCCCGCTGGAAAACGTCAGCGGCGTGGTGCATTTTGATAACGATAAAATTAAGGCCGACAATTTCACCGGCACGACACTCAATCAACCGGTGAGCTTGGGCTTTACCGGTCAGAGCGTCGTGACAAAAAGCGTCACGGCAAAAGACAGCGAGAGCGGTTACCGGGTTGATGTGAACCTCAACGGTGACTGGGACATGGCGGCCTTGCAAAAAACACTGGATGATCCCTTATTGGCGCATGTCAGTGGACGCAGTGCGTGGCAGGGGCATGTCGGTGTGGATCTGCACGACACCGGGTTTGCTTATCAAGTAAAGGTGGATGCACCGCTGACCCATATTCGCAGCCAATTACCGTATCCCCTTACTGTGACGCCCAATACCCAGCAGGCACTGCACTTGGCCGTGACAGGGAATGCGAATTCGCTGACCAGCACACTGACGGCTCCGGATGCGACGTATCAGGCGCAGTTCAACTTGATCCCCGAGAAACTGGTGATAGAAAGCAGTGAGCTGACGGTGGGGAATGCAAAACGTCACGCATTGCAGCGTGGGGTGCACGGGGTCGATATTGATGGCGCACAGGTGGACGGTGACCGTTGGATCAGCTTGGTCGGTGAGATCCAAGACAAGATCGCCGCGACGTCTCACGCCAGTGCGAATACCCCATCGGCGATGCCGGATATCCCGCTGCCAAATCGCGTGCAAGCCAAGGTGAAACAGCTGACCCTTGCCGGTTTAGATTGGCATAAGGTGGCGTTGTCGCTGAGCCAGCGTATGACACAAGACAAGGCGTGGCAGATGAACATCAACAGCCGTGAACTGATTGGACACGCCTTGTGGCCGAAAGGCCAGCCGCTGCGGGTTGAGTTAGACAGTTTGCACCTGAATTTGCCGGAAACCGAGACCCAAAAGCCGAAAGGGCGTTATCAGCCGCAGCGTGATGTACCGCCAGTGACGGACTTTGACCGCAGCATGATGGCCAATGTCCCCGACGTGGATTTGCTGCTGCATGACGCATGGTTACAAGGCTACCGATTGGGTAAAGTGTCTGGGGAGCTGCGCCGCGAAAACAACATGTTGGCACTGAGCAATTTCACCGTGAATTCTGGCGCGACGACGTTGAACTTAGACGGTAACTGGACGTTGAATGGCGATCACAGTGAAACGCAGCTGGCGTTTGATGTCGAAGGGAAAAACAGTTCAGATATCATGGGGCGTTTTGGTATTTCCGGTGGGATCCAAGGCGCCGAATTTAGTACGTATGCGTCGATTCAGTGGCAAGGCGCGCCATGGTCAATGCACCGTGAAACCTTAACCGGTGAAATGAAATCGGAAACCGGCCAAGGGGTGATCAGTGACATTGGCGGTGCCGGACGCTTGTTAGGCCTGTTCAGTATCGATTCGATTGTGCGCAAAATGCAGCTCGACTTTTCCGGCATTTTTGATGATGGGTTGGCGTTTAATTACATTCGCGGTAGCGGGCGGATTGAAAATGGCCAGTTTGAGACCTCAGACATTAAAATGCAGGCGCTGGCGGGGGATATGTTTATCCATGGAAGTGCTAATCTTGTCAATGAGACGGTCGATGCAAGGGTGAAATTCATTCCTGACTTTACCTCGGGGATCCCGGTGCTGACGGCGTTTGCGGTGGCACCACAAGTGGCGATTTATGTGTTTGCCATTTCGACCGTGTTGTCGCCCGTGGTGGATGTATTTACGCAGATTAACTATTCGGTTCAAGGACCGATTGATGCCCCGACTGTAACCGAACAATCGCGCTTTACCGGCGAGTACAAAGTGCCTGAATCGTTAACCGGTAAAGACGCGCCAGAGAGCAAAGACAAACCGTGATCGCTCACCGTATGCGGAGAGAGGTATCGTCCACCGTATAACCACGGCGGGCCATGAGACAAAGGAGAATGTGGTGGCGAAGTTTGGCATAGTACAGATGACCTCGAATGCAGATCCGGAACGGAACCTGCTGCATTTGAAAAAGAAAGTAAAAGGGCTGCAATTGCAGGGCGCTAAGGTCGTGATCACGCCAGAAAATTGTTTGGTGTTTGGCTCACATGCCGATTATCAGCGCCATGCCGAACCTTTGGGCAACGGCCCATTGCAAGCGGAAGTGGCCGCCATGGCACGCCAGTTAGGCATTTGGATCCTGATTGGCTCCATGCCGATTTTGCGCGATAACGGCGCCATCACGACCACGGCGTTGCTGTTTGACGATCAGGGGATCTGTCAGGCGGATTACGACAAGATCCACATGTTTGATGTGGATGTGGCCGACCAACACCGCCGCTATCGTGAGTCGGATACGTTTCAGGCGGGCAAGGCCATCAAGGTGGCAGAGACGCCTTATGGCAAAATTGGCCTCTCAATCTGCTATGATGTGCGTTTCCCTCAACTGTACGCTGCCTTGCGTGAGCAAGGGGCCGAAATCATTGTGGTACCCGCTGCCTTTACCAAGGTCACGGGCCGGGCACACTGGGAAGTGTTGCTACGGGCGCGCGCGGTGGAAACCCAGTGCTGGGTCGTTGCGGCGGCACAATGGGGTGAGCACAATGAATCACGGGAAACGTGGGGTCACTCCATGATCGTGGATCCGTGGGGGCAGATCGTAACCTGTCAACAACAAGGGACCGGCGTGATCATGGCGAACATCGATTTGGATCTTTGTCAGACCATCCGAACAAATATGCCATTGGTGAAGCATGCTCGATTGGGCGTTCACCATCGCGAGTGCTCACCGACAGTGGTCGGAGAGCCATTAACACAAGAGCAGAATAAATGACGCTGGAAATTGTAGAAAATACCATGCTGGCCCAAGCGGGATTGGGACGCGAAGAGCTGAGTCGTACGCTAGGGCTGGTGGCAGCACGCGATGTGGATTACGCCGATGTCTATTTCCAGTCATGCTGGCATGAGTCCTTGGTGCTGGAAGACAGCATTATTAAAGACGGCTCATTCAATATTGACCGTGGCGTAGGGGTACGTGCGGTGTCGGGTGAGAAAACCGGCTTTGCGTATTCTGATCAAATTAATTTATTGGCACTGACACAAAGTGCTAAAGCGGCGCGTGGGATCACCCGCAGCGGCGGCGACGGCAAAGTACAGGCGTTCATGCCGCATGCGCCGGGTGACATTTATGCCCCGGTGAACCCGCTAAACAGCTTTGATAAGTACCAGAAAATTGCCTTGCTGGAAGAGATTGACCGCTACATTCGTACCAAAGAGCCGATGGTAACAGAAGTGTCGGTCAGCATTAACGGTGTGTATGAGCAAATTTTGGTGGCGGCACTGGACGGCACCTATGCGGCGGATATCCGTCCGTTGGTGCGTTTGTCGATCAGCGTGCTGATTGAAAAAGGCGACAAGCGTGAACACGGCAGCGCCGGTGGCGGTGGCCGTTACGGTTACGAGCACTTCCAGCAAGAAGTCGACGGCAAGTCGATTGCCCTGACCTACGCCGATGAAGCACTGCGTCAGGCTCTGATCAACATTGATGCTGATGAAGCGCCTGCCGGTACCATGCCTGTGGTATTGGGTGCGGGCTGGCCGGGTGTGTTGTTGCACGAAGCGGTGGGTCACGGGTTGGAAGGGGATTTCAACCGTAAAGGATCGTCGATGTTCTCTGGCCAGATGGGTCAGCAAGTGACGTCTAGCCTGTGTACGATTGTCGATGACGGTACGCTGAAAGATCGCCGTGGTTCCATCAACATTGATGATGAGGGTGTACCGGGTCAATACAACGTGTTGGTGGAAGGCGGCAAGCTGAAAGGCTACATGCAAGATAAGCTGAATGCGCGTTTGATGGGTGTGGCACCGACCGGTAACGGCCGTCGTGAGTCGTACGCCCATTTGCCAATGCCTCGCATGACAAATACTTACATGTTACCGGGTGAACACTCGCCGGAAGAAATCATCGCCAGCGTGAAGAAAGGGGTGTACGCACCGAACTTTGGTGGTGGTCAGGTGGATATCACGTCCGGTAAGTTTGTGTTCTCCGCTTCAGAAGCCTACTTGATTGAAAACGGTAAGATCACGCGCCCAATCAAAGGCACAACCCTAATTGGTAGCGGCATTGAAGCCATGCAGCAAGTGTCGATGGTCGGTAATGATCTGGATATCGACCGTGGCGTGGGTGTCTGCGGCAAGGCCGGTCAAAGCATCCCTGTGGGTGTAGGTCAGCCAACGCTGAAAGTGGAATCGATGACTGTCGGCGGTACGCAGTAAGCGTGAGCTGCGGGAAGATGATGTTTAAGCCATGATCAACACCGCAAGATAAAAAAATGCCAGCCCCTGTGGGCTGGCATTTTTATTGGACGTTTGATCGCGCACAATCGTGCAGCGTTGATCAGTCTTCCAAGTACAATGACTTCAGCACCTGGAAAATTTCACGGTACGCTTTGCCCGGTTTTTCCTGTGCTTTTTCTTTCGCCGCTTGACGCACAAGCTGACGCAAGTGTTGGCGGTCAGCGTCAGGGTGATCAACGATGATGGCATTGATCATGCTGTCACCATTTTCAATCAGCTTGTCACGCTTCTTCTCAAGCTTGTGTAGCATCACGGTGGTTTGTGAGTGCTTGTTGTTCAGCTTGTCTAGCGCGACTTGGATCGGCTCGATGTCTACCTGGCGCATCAGTTTACCGATACGCTGCAGCTGACGACGACGGGCTTCGTTTTTAAAACGCTGCGCATCTTTTACCGCTTCAAGCAGATCTTCGTCCAATGGCACTTTAGCAAGGGCGCCTGGCTTCAACTCAACCAGTTCCTCACCCATCTTTTGCAGGGCGTCCATGTCGCGCTTCATCTCGGATTTACTTACCCAGATGATTTCTTCTTCTGGTTCCCATGGGGCTTTTTGATTTTTACGGCTCATAACAGGCTCATGGCTATTGCATTTGGTTTTTATTTTACCAGTTTAATCACGATTTGGGGCGCAAAATCCACCTTGGCGGTGTTATCCTAATAGTAATACCGACTTCATGGGCTGATTTCGCGGCTTTCTACGAGGCGGCTGATCAATCCATTAGAGAGAATTTAAGAGTATGGACGTGAAAGAACAGGTTGCTCAACAACGTGTTGAACTGGAAGCGGCGGTAGCGAGAGCCCTTGAGCTTGCAGGGCAAAAAGCCGATGCGGCCGAAGTGGCGATCAATAAAACGACCGGGATCAGTGTCTCGACGCGCATGTGCGAAGTCGAGAACGTGGAGTTCAACAGTGACGGTGCGTTGGGCATCACGGTGTACCGTGGCCAGCGTAAGGGCAGTGCGTCGACGTCTGATTTAAGTGAAGAAGCCATTGCACAGACCGTGGCGGCCGCGTTGGATATCGCGCGCTACACGTCTGAAGACCCGTTTGCCGGTCCAGGCCCTGCTGAACTGATGGCACGTGAGATCCCTGATCTGGATCTGTTCCACCCGGACGAGCCTGAGCCGGATCATGCCGCTGAAATTGCGGCCCGTGCTGAACAAGCCGCTTTGGACTTTGATCCGCGTATCAAGCAAAGCGACGGTGCCAGCTACGACAGCCACTACGGGATCCGAGTGTACGGCAACAGCCACGGTATGTTGGCCAGTTATGCCTCAAGCCGCCACAGCACCAGCTGCTGTGTGATTGCCCAAGGCAAAAACGGTGAGATGGAGCGTGACTACAGCTACACCACGGCACGTCGTGCGCAAGATTTATGGCAGCCAGAAGCAGTGGGTCTGCATGCCGCAGAGCGTACGGTTGGTCGTGTTGATCCACGTAAACTGACCACGCGTCAGGCGCCGGTGATGTTTGCGGCCGATATTGCGACCGGGTTATTTGGTCACCTTGTGATGGGGATCAGTGGCTCGAACCTGTACCGTAAATCGTCTTTCTTACTGGATCAGTTGGGTGAGCAAATCTTCCCTGACTGGTTGAACATCAGCGAGCGTCCTCACATTCTGCGCGGCATGGCGAGTACGCCATTTGACAGCGAAGGTCTGGCAACAAGAGATTGTGAAATCATTCAAAACGGTGTGTTGCAGACGTACCTGATGACCAGTTACGCCGCCCGTAAAATGGGCCGTCAGCCAACCGGTCATGCGGGTGGGATCCACAACTGGATGGTGAACTCGACGGGCGAGAGCTTCGAGCAGCTATTGAAGAAAATGGGTCGCGGCTTGTTAGTGACCGAATTAATGGGCCAGGGCGTGAACGTCGTGACGGGTGACTATTCCCGTGGTGCGGCAGGCTTCTGGGTCGAGAACGGTGAAATCCAATACCCAGTGAGTGAAATTACTATCGCCGGTAACCTAAAAGACATGATGCAAAACATTGTGGCAATTGGTACTGACACGGAAATGCGTAGCCAGATCCAAACCGGCTCTATGTTACTCGATAGCATGAAGATCGCCGGCGAATAACGCTAATCGCTAAACGTCTAATAAAAAAGCGAGCCCAGAGAGGCTCGCTTTTTTATGCTTGTTTCGCGTTTGAGTCTTAGCGATCTAAGAGTAGTGCTTTGGTATGGACATTAAACCAAAAACAGCGTGGCTAAGCCGAGGAAGACTGACAAACCGACCATGTCGGTGATGGTGGTCAGCGCCATACCCCCTGCCAATGCGGGGTCGATATCCATTTTCTTGAGCATGATCGGCACACATACACCAGCGACACCGGCGACCACTAAATTGGTTAGCATCGCTCCTGCAATGATTGCCCCGAGCAGGAGGTTACCTTTCCAGATCACCACCACGCCACCAATGATCGCGGCCCACAGGAGGCCATTGATTAAACCGACGCGGGCTTCTTTGCTCAATAGCCAGCGGGTATTACTGTCCCCGATGTGACCGACGGCCAACCCTCGGATCACCAAGGCAACGGTTTGGTTACCCGCCACGCCCCCCATCGAAGGGACGATGGTCATGAGGATGGCAATCGCAGCCATTTGTTCAAGGGTTTCCTCAAACATGTTGGAGACGGAAGCTGCCGCCAATGCGGCCAGCACATTGACGCCGAGCCAGATGCTACGGCGCTTGGCGGATTTCACCACGGGCGCAAAGGTATCTTCGTCATCGTCCATACCGGCCATACTCATCATTGAGTGTTCGGCATCTTCACGGATGATATCGACCACGTCATCGATGGTGATACGGCCGACCAGTTGGTAATGGGCATCCACGACGGGCGCGGACAGCCAGTTACGGCGCTCAAACAGGTTCGCGACTTCGCCGTCATCCATTTCAACCGGGATCGCCTCATCGGCATCTTCCATCACGTCGTGGATTTCAATGTCCGGTTGGGTGGTGATCAGGGTGGATAGCGAGAGATAACCGATCAAGGTTTCATTTTGATCGACCACATACAAGGCATCGGTGGCTTCCGGCAGTTCGCCTTTCATGCGCAAATAACGCAAGACCACATCGGCGGTGACATCCCCACGGATAGTGATGAAGTCAGTGCTCATCATTCCGCCGGCTGTTTCTTCCGGGTAGGCGAGGGCTTTTTCGACCCGATGACGGTCAGTGGCATCCATTTGTGCCAGTACTTCCCGGTACTTACGATCCGGCAGGCTACGCAAGACGTACGCCACATCATCGGTTTCCATACCTTCGGTGACCGCGGCCAGCTTATCGGGCGCCATCTGTGCCACGATGCCGTCTTTAACGTCTTCCGACAGTTCATCAAGGATTTCACCTTGTTCTTCGGGATCGGTCAGTTGCCACAGGACTTGACGTTCTTTGGGGGGAGAGGCTTCAAGCAGGTGCGCAATATCTTCCGGCTCCATATCTTGGAGCAGGCGACGGACATGGACAAACATGCCATTGTCGAGCGCTTGATTCACTTCTTGTAGCGTTTGGTGCGTGTGGTCTTGATCGATGCTATCGGCCATTGCTTGCGGTACCCCAAATAACTCAACTGCGAAATACCCCGAAGATGCCTTGGAAAGTGCAGGGCGGCTGGGTGTCGCCAGAGTGGCGAAATATCACCCTGAGGTATAACGGCGCAATAAGCTGAATTTTAACGCAATAGCGTGGTGGTTGTCTCACCAGATCTGAGAGGAAATGCGGAATTCACCGATTATTTACTGTGCGCCTGCGTCAATTGACGCAGAAGGCGTGATAAGGGCTCAAGTTTCCTCATCAAAGCCGGCTTCGATCAACTCGCTGACCGCCGCCAGTGCTTCGCTGGCATCGCAGCCTTCGGCGCTGACGTGCACTTGTTGGCCTTGGGCGGATTCGAGCATCAATAGCCCCATCACACTATCTGCGGTGGCACTTTTCTCGCCGTTGCTAATGGTAATGGCAGCTTGAAAACTTTGGGCTAACTCGACCAGTTTAATGGCCGCACGGGCGTGCAGGCCTAAGCGGTTTTTGATGAACAGTTCACGCGAGGCAAAGGTCATGATGACGCTTCCAAAGTACGGTGGCGAACTTGCACTTGATGCCCTTCATAACGGAAGTGTTCAGCCAGTTGTTGGGCAATATAGACCGAGCGGTGTTGACCTCCGGTACACCCAATGGCGACGGTGAGGTAGCTGCGGTTGTTTTTTTCCAGCATGGGTAACCACGTTTCAATGAAGTTACGAATCTGATTGGTCAGCTGGTGCACTTCAGGGTGGCTGGATAAATATTCTTTCACCCCTTGGTCAAGGCCGGTCAGTGGCTTGAGCTCAGGCACCCAATGCGGGTTGGGCAGAAAGCGCACGTCAAACACATAGTCGGCATCGGTCGGTAAACCGTGTTTAAAACCAAAGGATTCAAACACCATGATCAGTTCACGGGCATCACGGCCCAACACGCGGGCACGGACGGTTTCACTCAGATCATGGATAGACTTGTTGGTGGTATCGATCACCAAATCTGCACATTCTTTGAGTTCGCTCAGCAGGGCACTTTCCGATTGAATCGCTTGCTCAAGACTCATGTTCTGGCGTGACAGTGGGTGCAAACGACGGGTCTCGCTGTAGCGTTTGACCAAGGTTTTGTCGTCGGCATCCAAGAAGATGACATTCACATCCACATGCTCGCCCAAGGTATCCAGCGTTCTGCGGATATCGTCCTGCTCATCAGGCATGTTGCGCACATCAATGCTGACGGCAACGTTTTGTTCATCCCCTTGCAGGGTATTGATGAACTGCGGCAGCAAGGTCACGGGCAGGTTATCAACGCAATAGTAGCCCAAATCTTCCAGTACCCGAAGGGCGATGGATTTACCGGATCCTGAGCGTCCGCTTACGACCATTAACATCATGGTTGGCTGTCCTCAACATTCTGTGTGGGTGTCAGGATCATTATGAATCACTGGTGAGAATGTGATAAAGCTCTTCATCACTTTTTGCGGTGCGAAGTTGCTTAAGGATGTGTTTGTTGCTGAGCTTCTCTGCCATGCAAGACAGGGTTTGGAGGTGTTCTTTGCATTGTGCATCAGGCACAAGCAGGGCAAAGAGCAGATCGACAGGTTGGTTATCAATGGCATCGAATTGAATAGGATCTTGGCATTGGATCAATACCGCAATGGCGTGTTCGCTGTTATTGATTCGACCGTGGGGAATGGCGATGCCGTTGCCGATCCCGGTACTGCCCATTTTTTCTCGGTTGAGCATACACTCAAACAAGGGCTGGGGGTTTTGGTCGAGGTGCTCGGCAGCGATCTCACTGATGATTTCCAAAGCACGCTTTTTACTCGAGCAAGGGACTGCACTCTTGGTGCAGTCCAGACTCAATACATTACTCAGTTGCATGATTTAATGACTGTTGAGTTTATCTTTGTGTTTGTTTAATTGACGTACCAGTTTATCAGTTAATGCGTCAATCGCAGCATACATATTTTCAGAATCCGCTTTGGCGTGGATTTCTCCCGCGTTAATGTGAAGGGTCGCCTCCGCAACTTGTTCCAACTTCTCAACGTTCAAAATGACATGGACATTGTTAATTTTATCGAAGAACCGCTCTAGCTTATTGAACTTGGTTTCCACGTAATCGCGCATGGCTGGCGTGATTTCGATATGGTGCCCAGTGAGATTAATTTGCATAGACATCTTCCTTCTGTTGGCGTCTGCTACAGCAGACGTTTTCGCTGGTTAGACGGTGGGATCCCCAGTGATTCTCGGTATTTGGCAATGGTCCTTCTTGCCACCATGATCCCTTGTTCCGCCAGGAGTGTTGCTATTTTGCTGTCACTCAGTGGCTTAGCCTGATTTTCGGCGGCCACCAGCTTTTTCACTAACGCGCGAATGGCGGTTGATGAACATTCGCCCCCGTTGTCGGTGCTGACGTGACTGGAGAAGAAGTATTTCAGTTCAAAGATCCCACGCGGGGTATGCATGTACTTCTGTGTGGTGACGCGTGAAATGGTGGATTCGTGCATGTCGACGGCCAGTGCGATGTCATTGAGTACCATCGGCTTCATGGCTTCTTCACCAAATTCAAAGAAGTCTTGCTGGTGTTCAACAATGCAGCGCGCGACTTTTAACAGGGTGTCGTTGCGGCTTTCCAGACTTTTGATCAGCCATTTGGCATCTTGTAAGTGCGAGCGAATAAATTGGCTGTCAGCACTATTGCGGACGTTTTTCCCCATGGCCGCATAGTGTTCATTCACACGAATGCGGGGCACGCTGTCGGGGTTGATCGTGACCACCCATGCGCCGTGATCTTTAAACACGGAGACATCCGGTACCACGTATTCGGTTTCTGTGGCGATCACACGGTTACCCGGACGCGGGTCAAGGCCGTGGATCAGCTGCATCACTTGCTTGAGCTCAGGCTCTTTGAGCTTGGTGTCGCGCATGAGTTGGCGGAAGTCGCGGTTAGCCAGCAGATCGATATAGTCGGTCAGCAGCATCTTGGCTTCAGACAACCAAGGCGTGTCGAGCGGGAATGTCGCCAATTGAAGCAGCAAGCACTCTTGCAAATTGCGCGAGGCCACACCCAGCGGATCAAACTGCTGTACGCGTTTGAGTACCGCTTCCACCTCATCGAGTTCGACGTCGTCATCCCCTAAGCTGTCGAGAATGTCGTCGGTTGAACTGGTGAGGTAGCCTTGCTCATCAATGGCGTCAATGATGGCGGTGGCGATGGTGAGGTCGGTATCGCTAAAGGGCGTCAGGTGCACCTGCCACATCAGGTAATCTTGCAGACTTTCCGTAGTTTCCCCTTGATAGACGGGCATGTCATCATCAAACGCGAGGCCGGTACTGCCGGAGTTGGCGCTGTAGACATCGTCCCACGTCGTATCAACAGGAAGATCGTCAGGCATCTCGTTTTGGCCTAACGCATCCGCGCTGTCTAAGTCATCGCTGTTACGGGCGGTCTCTTGTTCGGCGGTGGCGGTGTCATGCTCGTTATGATGATTGCCATCGTCACCGGTCAAGGTTTCGTGGGCACTTTCCTCAAGTTCCAGCAGGGGATTGGCGTCCAAGGCTTCCTGTATCTCTTGCTGCAGATCCAGTGTCGATAATTGCAAAAGGCGGATGGCCTGTTGCAATTGCGGCGTCATTGCCAATTGTTGACCAAGTTTAAGCTGGAGCGAGGTTTTCATATGTCTGTATGTACCTTATTGTTATCGTTGGTGTTGGCGCCGCGTGGTTGGCGAGAGCCGATGCTCACAAAGGCGTGAGTACGGGCGCCTGGTACGTCCTACTTCTAACTATAGACGGAACTGGTCACCCAGATAAACCCGTTTCACGTGTTCGTCATTGAGCACTTCGGTAGGGGTTCCGTGGGCGATCAATTGCCCTTGGCTGACGATATAAGCTTGCTCACAGACATCGAGCGTTTCGCGTACGTTATGATCGGTGATTAGCACGCCTAAACCGCGATCACGTAAATGCTCAATGATCTTTTTGATGTCGATCACAGAGATAGGATCGACCCCGGCAAACGGCTCATCCAAGAGAATGAATTTCGGGTTTGCGGCCAACGCACGGGCGATTTCCACACGGCGTCGTTCACCCCCTGATAGTGCCATACCTAAACTGTTGCGAATGTGCTGTATGTTGAATTCATCCAACAATTCTTCCAGTTTGTCCTGACGTTCCGCTTTGGACAGTTCTTTACGGGTTTGTAGGACCGCCATCAGGTTGTCATGCACGCTCAGTTTGCGAAAAATGGAGGCTTCCTGCGGCAAATAGCCGATCCCCATGCGTGAGCGGTTGTGCATCGGCTGCAGGCTGATATCCACATCATCAATGGTGATGGAGCCCGCATCGCGCGCGACGAGACCCACGATCATGTAGAACGAGGTGGTTTTACCGGCGCCGTTCGGACCCAGTAGGCCGACGATTTTGCCGGAATTCACTTCCAGGCTGACATCGGACACGACCTTACGGCCGTTATAGCTTTTGGCGAGATGTTCTGCTTTTAAGGTTGCCATATCAGGTTCTTCTTATTTCTTGTTCAGCTGGTTAGGCTGCAAGATGGTCGTCACACGTTGTTTCTTACCGCTTTCAGCAACCAGTTTTTGCTCATCAATCTTGTAGGTGATGATCTTGCCTTTGATCTCGCTGCCTTCTTGGATCAATACGGCGTCATCCGTCATCTTGAGGAATTCGGTGGCGGTTTCGTAGCGCATCTTATTGGCAGCACCATCAATCGGCTTGCCGTCATCCATGATCTGATGGAAGGTCGCAGGCTTACCGTAAGCGTCGATGGTTTCCTGACTGTTTTTCCCTGTTTGGCGCGTCACAACCACTTTATCGGCGCGAATATCAATGCTGCCTTGGCGCAGCACCACGTTGCCACTGAAGGTCACGATATTTTTTTGAATGTCGAGCTCTTGGTTATCCGAGTCAATGTAGATCGGTTGCTCGGTATCATTGCTCAAGGCCCAGCTTGGGGCGCTGAGGCAGAGGCAAAGCAGGGTCGTCAGTTTATAAAGCTTCATATCTACCTTTTACGTTGTTCAATAGGGTGGCGATGCTGCGGTCCATATTGCCTTTCATTCCCGTCCCTTCATTTTGGAAGGCGTCACCGGTAATGGTGACTTGATCCGGGGTATCAAAATCTTTGCTGATCAGATCAAGACGTAGCGTGTCAGTCTGGATCACTTTTATCGCAGAGGCGGGCAGTAAGTTGAAAATGCGGACATTGCCCGTCATTTGCAGTACCTGCTCATTATCCAATCGCGCTTGATTGGCGCTGATCCGCCACTCGGTTTCCATCCCATCACGGTAAACCCATAACACGGGTTCGACAAAATCCGTATTGCCACTTTGACTGAAGTGCTCAAGGTAATCGGCATCAATCTGGTAGCTACGCAGGCCCGACTCGTTAAACGTGGTATTGCTCACGGCACGACCGGTAAACAGTGGTTTCTCTGCGTCTGGGCTTACCTGAATATCTTCCTGCCAGTGTTTATCCAGCAGGTAGTAGCCGGTCCATGCACATACTACTAACAATAATGCATAGAGTAGCCGTTGTAAGGTCATATACTTAAGCCTTTATGTTTATCTAATTCTCCTTTGGCTTCAAGGATCAGATCGCACACTTCACGCACGGCGCCATAACCGCCGTTAATGCGGGTGGTGAGATCTGCCCGTTGACGCAGGAGAGGGTGGCCATCTGCCACACAGACGGATAAGCCGATTTGTTCCATGACCGGCCAGTCAATCAAATCATCACCGATGTACGCCGTGTGTTCCGGTGAAATGGAGAGGCTACGGCAAATTGCCTCGTACGCCGCGACTTTGTTGTCCTGCCCTTGGTAGACATGGGTAATGCCTAAGGCTTTCATACGGTTTTCAACAATCGCTGATTGACGCCCCGTGATGATTGCCACTTCTACGCCGGCCGCCATCAGGCATTTGATGCCATACCCGTCACGGGTATGGAAGGTTTTCAGCTCTTCGCCGTCATTACCCATGTAGATGCGGCCATCAGAGAACACCCCATCCACATCGCAGATCAGCAATTGGATCGTGCGGGCACGGTCAAAAACCGAGGCATTAACAGGGCCATAAAGGGTCTCAACCTGCATCACATTACTCCTGCTTTCAATAAATCATGCATGTTCAACGCACCCACTAACTGACCGTTATCGGTCACCAGTAATCCATTGATTTTGCGATCTTCCATGGTTTTCAATCCTTCTGCCGCCAAGACGTCAGGGCGGATCGTTGCCGGGTGACGGGTCATGACATCGCCAATCGCGGTGTTGTGGATATCAATTTTGTTATCCAGCAAGCGACGTAAGTCCCCATCGGTGAAGATGCCGATTAATTGCTGCTCATTATCAATGATAGCCGTCATCCCCAGTCCTTTGCGAGAGACTTCTAGCAGGGCATCTTTGATGGTGTCGTGCTCACGGACAATTGGCAGGCGCGCGTCGGTGTGCATCACATCGCTAATGCGCAGCAGCAGTTTACGCCCCAGTGCACCACCGGGATGAGAGAGGGCAAAGTCGTCGGCGGTAAAGCCACGGGCTTCCATCAACGCAATGGCCAGCGCATCCCCCATGGCCAAGGTGGCCGTGGTGCTAGAGGTTGGGGCGAGGTTCAGCGGACAGGCTTCCTGATCCACGGTAATTTGCAAATGCACCTGCGACAGCTTAGCCATGCTTGATTCAGGCTTGCCGGTCATGCTGATCAGCGGGATCCCGACACGTTTGACGACCGGAAGCAGCGCCAGAATTTCTGAGGCTTCGCCTGAGTTGGAGATGGCCAAAATCACATCTTTTTTGCCGATCATCCCCAAGTCGCCGTGACTGGCTTCACCGGGGTGAACAAAAAAGGCAGGGGTGCCGGTGCTGGCCAGAGTCGCGGCAATTTTATTACCGATATGGCCGGATTTCCCGATCCCCATGACAATCACTTTGCCTTCCACGCCAGCAATTAACTGGCAGGCTTGCGTAAAACTGCCATTAATATACTGGGTCAGTTTTTGCAGTGCTTTCGCTTCAATCTCTATGACCCTGCGGCCAATATCGCAATAATCAAACGTTTCAAACATAGTCTAGCTCTCCATTAAGCGGCTAGATTATAAAGCAGATAGCCTTGATAGGCGATAAAGGCTATCAGGAGAATCAGGCCTTCGACGCGATTGATCCGGCGACGTTTCCCTAAAGCCATCAAGACTAACAAGACAGACACACCGAACATGACCCAGTAATCACGGCCCATGACATCTGCATTCAGGGCATCAGGGTTGAGTACGGCCGGGATCCCCATCACCGCCAAAATGTTAAACACGTTGGAGCCGATGATGTTACCCACTGCCATGTCATCTTCCCCTTTGGCGAGGCTGGCAATGGAGGCGGCAAGTTCAGGCAAACTGGTGCCGACGGCGATGATGGTCAAACCAATCACCAAGTCACTCATGCCAAAGAACTTGGCGATGGTGACCGCAGAATCCACCAGCATGCTCGCGGCATACGGCAGCAAGACCAGACCGATCACGGTCCAGATCAGGGCCGCTTTATTGCTGACCCCTTCCGGGATCTCAGATTCTTGTTCGTCCGCGAGGGGATCGCCCGCTTCTTTGGCTTGGCGGCTGATTTTCAGCATCACCACTAAGAAGGCGATGAACAGCACAATCAGTAACACGCCTTCCCAGAAGCCAAGGTAGTTATCCCACATCAACAGACCGGCAATGATTGTGACACCCATCATGAGGGGGAGTTCACGGCGAATGATGGCAGAGCTGATGGAAAGGGGCTTAAGCAGGGCCGTGATCCCGAGGATCAAGGCAATGTTGGCGATGTTGGACCCCAGTACATTACCGATCGCGGTGTCGGTTTTACCGTCAAGGGCGGCAGTGGCGGAGACCACCATTTCTGGGGCGGAGGAGCCCATGGCGAGGATGGTCATCCCGATCACCAGCGGTGTCACACCAAAGTTTTTCGCAAGCGCCGCAGCGCCGTAAACAAGTCGATCTGCACTCCATACCAGTAATCCTAAACCGATACAGAGAAACACGATGGCTTCTAACATTGTCGTCCCTTATGTCATTGAGGTTGGCTATGGCTACGATCCGAAAAGAGATCGGTGTTAAGCCAAGATGAATGAAATAGTTACACCTGTTTATTCAGGTATAAGTGATCAATTTTGACGGTTCACTCGATAAAAAGAAAGCAAAAGGGCAGGAGAAATGTGCGCGGGGGTGAGGTTTCTACAGAATGTGCGCCTTGTCCTGTCGTTAGGGGCATAAACGACTCAAAAGAAAGCAGAAGTCAGTATTCTGTGGGGAAAGCAGGCAACGCCAAACAGAGTCAGGAGTGAGAGGTGATGTCGAGAAGGGGGCAAGAAATCACAGACTTCTTACAGTTCATGTCTTGAGTTGGTTGCATAATGTACCTATCATCAATGCAGACGGTTAAATGATTAATTCTATTCAATTAATACCATTTTGACGCTGTCAGGCAGCATGGCTGACGGGCGGAATGGTGTATTAAGGGACGTATGGAGCAGACAGAGGCGCTGGTATCGATCCGGCATATGACCTTTTTGCGCGGGGAGCGTAAGATCTTTGATGATATTACGCTGGACGTGCCCAAAGGCAAGGTCACTGCGATTATGGGGCCGTCAGGAATAGGGAAAACGACCCTGTTGCGCCTGATCGGCGGACAAATCCAGCCAGACAGCGGTGAGATCTGGTTTGACGGCGACAATATTCCTGCCCTTAAACGACAGGCGCTGTACCAAGCGCGTAAAAAAATGAGCATGTTATTCCAGTCTGGTGCCTTGTTTACCGACATGACGGTGTTTGAGAATGTGGCGTTTCCACTGCGTGAACACACGCAGTTATCGGCGGATTTGATCCGCACGCTGGTGTTGCTGAAGCTCGAGTCCGTGGGCTTACGCGGTGCGGCTGAATTGATGCCAAACCAGTTATCCGGCGGGATGGCGCGCCGTGCGGCATTGGCCCGTGCGATTGCGCTTGACCCTGAACTGATCATGTATGATGAACCGTTTGTTGGCCAAGACCCGATTACCATGGGGGTGCTGGTGAAATTGATCCGCGAGATGAATCAAGCCTTGGGCAGTACCTCGATCATCGTGTCGCACGATGTGCCGGAAGTGATGAGTATTGCCGATCACGTCTATTTATTGTCGGGCGGTAAAATTATTGGTCAGGGCTCACCAGAGGCGTTGCAGCAGAATCCGGATCCGAAGATCCGACAGTTTTTGGACGGTGATGCTGATGGCCCTGTGCCTTTCCAGTACCCTGCCAGCGCGATTGAGCAGGATCTGTTTGGTTTTGAGCACAAGGATCACTAAATCATGATAATGGATTTTATTGCCCAGTTGGGTCAGCGTGCCATGGCGCGTTGCCAAGCGGTGGGGCGAGCGAGCTTGATGCTCTATGGTGCCATTGTGTGCCGTCCGCAGCCACGTAAAATGTTTCCGTTGCTGATGCGCCAACTGTACTCCGTCGGCGTGCTATCGGTGGCGATCATTTTGGTCTCCGGTTTGTTTATCGGCATGGTGTTGAGCTTACAAGGCTACATCGTGCTGGTGGATTTTGGCGCGGAAACCAGTCTGGGGCAGATGGTGGCCTTGTCGCTGTTGCGTGAACTGGGGCCGGTGGTGACTGCCTTGCTCTTTGCGGGGCGTGCGGGCTCAGCGTTGACCGCTGAAATCGGGTTGATGAAAACCACCGAGCAGCTGTCCAGTATGGAAATGATGGCGGTGGATCCACTGCGTCGCGTAATTGCACCGCGTTTTTGGGCCGGGGTGATCTCCATGCCGCTGCTGACCATGATTTTCTGTGCCGTGGGCATTTGGGGCGGTCAGTTGGTGGGCGTGGAATGGAAAGGTATTGATTTAGGCAGTTTCTGGTCGGTGATGCAGTCCTCGGTCGAGTTGGGCTATGACATCGGCAACAGTGTGATTAAGTCGGTCGTCTTTGCGATCACCGTGACTTGGATTGCCGTTTTTAATGGTTATGATGCCCAGCCGACGTCGGAAGGGATCAGCCGAGCCACCACCCGTACTGTGGTGAATGCGTCACTGGCCGTCCTCGGTCTAGACTTTGTACTCACCGCGCTGATGTTTGGTAGCTAATGCTACACGTTAGCAGCGAAAGCGAATTGGCGTGGGTCAACATGACCGCGAAGCGGTAATAACAGGAATGTTCAGATGCAGCAAATGAGAAAAATCGAATTATGGGTAGGCAGCTTTGTACTGGCTGGGTTTGCTGCCTTATTGGTACTGATTTTTAAAGTCGCGGATGTGCAAAACATCGGGGGCGGTGAAACGTACCGTTTACAGGCGCACTTTGACAACATCGGTGGGCTGAAAGTCCGCTCACCGATCAAAGTCGGTGGCGTGACGGTCGGACAAATCACTGATATCACCTTAGATAAAGACACCTACACGCCGTTGGTGACATTGGCGATTGATAAACAATATGGTTATTTCCCTGAAACCAGTTCAGCGGCCATTTTGACGTCTGGTCTGCTGGGTGAGCAGTATTTGGGGATTGAACCGGGGTTCATCGATGATGATATTTCGATGCTCCAAGATGGCGATCTGATTGAAGACACCAAATCTGCATTGGTGTTAGAAGACATGATTGGCCAAGTGATGTATAGCCTCAGCGGCGATAGCAAATAAGAGGATCTAAAGATGAGATTATTGCGATACGTAGTACTGCTTTTAGTGGCTTTGTCGCCATTAGGGGTAACAGCGGCACCGATTGCTCAAACGGATCCCTATGTGATGATGGAGCAAGTGTCGACCAAGACCTTTGCCCGTTTGAAAGCCGAGCAAAGCCAGATCCAACGTAACCCTGAGTTGTTGCGCCAAGTGGTGCGCCAAGAATTGTTGCCTTACATCAATGCCCGCTATGCGGCGTATAAGGTATTGGGTCCACAGCTGAAGAAAACCACGGCGACACAACGTGATAATTTTGTCTCAGCCTTTACGGATTACCTGATCGCGTCTTATGCCCAAGTGCTGACGCAATACACCGATCAAGACATCAAAGTTGAATCACGTAAAGCCGTTCCGGCGAACCGTACCGTGGTGTCTGTGCGTGTGGACATTGTGGATAATAAACGTCCGCCGATCCGCTTGGATTTCAAATTGCGTCACAACAAGAAATCCGGTCAGTGGCAAGCGTTTGATATGGTTGCGGAAGGGATCAGTATGATCTCGACCAAGCAGAGCGAGTGGAGCGGCAAATTACGCACCGAAGGGGTGGATGCCGTGACCCAAGATTTGAAAGCCCTCGCCGCCAAACCGATCCGCCGCGAGGCGGAAAACAATGACTAAGCCGAAGATTGAGTGGCGAGTTCAGGAAAATGGTTATTACTGCTTGTCAGGGGCATTGGAACGTGACACAGTTCCAGCTTTTTGGCAGCAACGGCAAGCATGGATGCCGCAGGATGCTCAGGTCACGCTTGATCTGGCCGCGCTTACTCGCGTTGATTCTGCCGGCATGGTCATGTTGCTGCATGTATACCAGCAGCTCCGCCAGCAAGGCGCGGAGCTGAGATTTTTGAATGTGCCCGAGCAGTTATTGACACTGTTACGCTTGAGTCACGTCGAATCAATGTTAGCGGCTTGCATCAAGTAAGTCGCCAAGAGGAAAACTTGTGGAAATCTCTGAAATTAAACACATTCTGGAAAATGCCCTCACGCTGGATGAAGTGATCGTCAAAAGCGACGGCAGCCACTACGAAGTGATTGCGGTTGGCGCTATTTTTGATGGCATGAGCCGAGTGAAAAAACAGCAGGCAATTTATGGCCCGCTGATGGGACAGATTGCTGCCAATGAAATTCACGCCTTAAGTATTAAAACGTACACGCCTGAAGAATGGGCGCGTGATAAAAAATTGATGTCGCTGTCCTAAGAGGTAAATGATGCAGAAGTTTCGAATCCAGGGCGGTGGTCCACTGTGCGGCGAAGTCTCCATTTCTGGTGCTAAGAATGCAGCGTTGCCTATTTTGTTTGCAGCTTTGCTGGCGGAAGAGCCGGTAGAAGTTGCCAATGTGCCAAAATTGCGTGATATCGACACGACCATGGAGCTACTTAGCCGATTGGGCGCGAAAGTGTCTCGTAACGGTTCTGTGCATGTGGATGCCGGTCCGGTAAATGAGTTTTGTGCGCCGTACGATTTGGTGAAAACCATGCGTGCGTCGATTTGGGCGCTGGGCCCACTGGTAGCACGTTTTGGCCAAGGCCAAGTGTCGCTGCCGGGTGGCTGTGCTATCGGTGCACGTCCGGTGGATCTACACATTCACGGCCTTGAGCAGTTGGGTGCGCAGATCACACTGGAAGAAGGGTATGTAAAAGCGTCTGTTGATGGCCGTCTGAAAGGCGCGCATATCGTGATGGACAAAGTCAGTGTGGGCGCGACCGTGACGATCATGTCTGCGGCGACCTTGGCTGAAGGCACTACCGTGATTGAAAATGCCGCGCGTGAGCCAGAAATCATCGATACCGCTGATTTCTTGAATACGCTTGGCGCGAAAATTACCGGTGCAGGCACCGACACCATCACTATCGAAGGTGTTGAGCGTCTGGGTGGCGGTTACCATGAAGTGGTCTCTGACCGTATTGAAACCGGCACCTTCTTGGTGGCGGCAGCGGTCTCTGGCGGTAACATTGTCTGCCGTAACACCCGTCCTTCGTTGTTGGAAGCGGCGTTGTCTAAGTTGGAAGAAGCGGGCGCGAAAATTGAGACCGGTGAAGACTGGATCAGTTTGGACATGACGGATCGCGAGCTGAAAGCCGTGAACATCCGTACTGCGCCACACCCGGGTTTCCCGACCGACATGCAAGCGCAATTCTCGCTATTGAACTTGGTCGCGAAAGGCACAGGGATCATCACTGAAACGATTTTTGAAAACCGTTTCATGCACATTCCTGAGCTGATCCGCATGGGCGCACGCGCTGAGATCGAAGGTAACACCGTGATTTGCGGTGATACTGACGGCTTGAGCGGCGCACAAGTGATGGCAACTGACCTGCGTGCTTCTGCAAGCTTGGTGATCGCCGGTAGCATTGCTGAAGGCGAAACCATCGTTGACCGCATCTACCACATTGACCGTGGTTACGAGCACATTGAAGATAAATTCAGTGCGCTAGGCATGAAGATTGAGCGTATTAACGCCTAATCGACATCCTGACGATTGAAACGAAAAAGCCTCGCAGTGCGAGGCTTTTTTTGTGTCTGTGTTTTGATGACGGAATGTGTGCCTCGCAAAGCGGGATCAGCGCAGAGAGAATGGCGGCTGACGGCTGGGGATTAGTAGCCGTTGGGCTCATCACCAATTTTCACCGTGAGGGTTTCGGGGTGCCCGTTACGCAACACTTTCATGGTGGCTTCGGTTCCCGGGCGCAGTTCGGTGACGATATCGAGCACGTTACGGCGGTCGGTAACAGGCTTGCCATCAATTTCAATCAAGATATCTTGGACTTTAAAACCGGCTTTCGCGGCTGGGCCGTTCGGATCCATACCCATCACGATGATCCCACGCACTTGGTCGGCATCGTACAGACGTGCCATCACCGGATTAATGTCCCGCGCTTCGATCCCGATATAACCGCGGATCACACGGCCATCCGCAATCAGCTTGTTCATGATTTTTTGTGTTAATTCATACGGGATCGCAAAGGAGATCCCATAGGTTTCAATGTCGGTTGCTTGCTGGAAAGATGCGGTGTTAATGCCCACTAACTCGCCACGGGTATTCACCAGCGCGCCACCGGAATTACCTTCATTGATGGCGGCATCGGTTTGCAAGAAATCTTGGCGGCCATAGAAACTCATGCCCGAGCGACCCGTGGCGGAAATGATGCCATAGGTGGTGGTTTGTCCGAGGTTATACGGATTACCGATCGCCAGCACCACATCACCGACGGCTGGGATATAAGCGGTACTAAGGGGGATCACGGGCAGATTGTCCGCCTGAATTTTCAGGACGGCTAAATCGGTACGTTGATCTTTACCGATCAATTGAGCGGTGAGAATACGGCCATCTTGCAAGGCGACGATCACCTGATCCGCTTCGGCGACCACGTGATAATTGGTGACGATATAGCCTTTGTCGCTCATGATCACGCCAGAGCCTAAGCCTTGGGTGCTCAGCTGCAAGCGATCATCGGCGTTATAGCGACGGTTATAAATATTCACTACGGCGGGTGAGGCGCGTCGCACCGCGTAGTTAAAGGAAAGTTGCGTTTGGCTGTATTCAACCGGCGCGACTAAATCTTTAGGGCTATCAAACATTTGGGTGCGTAAATCAGGGAAAACCACCAGCAGTGCAATGGCCGTGACGATACCAAGCAGAATGGATCGACCCAAAAATGCCAGCATGTATGCTCCCTTGAAGATTAAACCACCTATTATAGCCGACGAGAGTACCACTACCTCGGGCAGATACCAACTTCCACCGAATTTAATTCAGCGTAGAAGGTTATTTTTGCAGGGATAATTCACCGGGTCGTGTTATGTCATGAAACATGACCCGGTGAAGCGTGCGGAAGGGTTAGCGGATGATCAAATACAGGATATTGCCTGCGCGTTTGACTTCCAGTGCCAGCACATTCGGGTTGCTGTCGAGGGCTTTGCGAAGCTCGCCAAGATTGTTAATCGGTTGGCGGTTGACCCCCAAAATGATGTCATTTTGTTGTAAGCCGTAACGTGCTGCCATCGAGTTGTCCGTCAACTGAGTGACCTTCACGCCTTTTACGCCATCCTCCGCGGTGGTGTTGGCAAACTCGGCCCCTGCCAGCCCCGGATGCAGGTTATCTGCTTTGACTTTGCTGACGGTGGCAGATTGCAGCATCACGGTTACCGCACTTTCTTTGCCGTCACGCACAATGCCTAACGTCGCTTTTTTACCCGCACCGAGGGTGGCAATTTTGGCGCGTAATTCACCGAAGGTGCGGATTTGCTTGCCGTTCACCGACACGATGATGTCACCGGCTTTCAGGCCCGCTTTTTCGGCCGCAGAATTGGGCATCACTTGGTTGATGAACGCGCCGTGGTTGGTTTCATAGCCAAAGGCTTCGGCCAGTTCAGAGGTCAGTTCGCCTCCTTGCACGCCCAATACGCCCCGTTTGACTTCCCCGTATTCCAAGATCTGCTCGGTGAGGTTTTTCACCATGTTGACCGGAATGGCGAAGCCAATCCCGACGTTACCGCCGTTCGGGCCTAAAATGGCGGTATTGATCCCCATGAGTTCACCGTTCAGATTCACCAGTGCGCCACCGGAGTTACCGCTGTTGATGGCCGCATCGGTCTGGATGAAGTTTTCAAAGTTCTCGATATTCAATCCGCTCCGGCCGAGGGCGGAAATGATGCCAGACGTCACGGTTTGACCGAGGCCAAACGGGTTACCGATCGCCACCGCGAAATCGCCGACACGCAACTGATCAGAGTCTGCCAGCGTAATTTCGGTCAGGTTTTTGGCGTCACTTAGTTTCAGTAAGGCGATGTCTGACATTTCATCACTGCCAATCAACTCGGCGGTGATTTCTCGGCCATCATGCAATTGCACTAAGATTTTATCGGCACCACCAATCACATGGTGGTTCGTCACGATATAGCCTTTATCGGCATCCACAATCACGCCCGAGCCTAAGCCTCGGAAAGGGCGCTCTTGCACTTGCTCGTCCGGGAAATCGGGGCCAAAGAAAAAGCGAAAGCTATCTGGCAGGCGCTGGGTAGACACATGCTTACCTTCAACGGCAATACTGACGACGGCGGGAGTGACATGCTCTAGCATAGGGGCAAGGCTAGGAAGCGGTTGGCTGTTCACCGATTGGGGAAGGGCTGCCGTTGCCGTTAGTGGGGTAATAACAGAACTGATGCTGAGTGCGAGTGCACTACATACAAGCAAAGGTTTTTTCATTATTACTAAACTCCGATTTTCAAGTCCAATGACAGCCATAGTACCCTATTATAAGGATTTAGCTGCATTAGCTCAGACTTGAAAAGCAGCGTTTAGTTCCTGTTTTTAACACCCAAGTGATTGAAATTCACTTGGGTGTCCGGTCACACACGGGCGTTAGCTGGCCTTTGGGGCTTCCACGTCTGCGTCGTGTTGATCGTTGAACAGACCGGTTGCGCCATTGGCGTAATCACGGGGTTGATCCTGTGACGTGTCCTTGGCCGTTTGGTTGCCTTTTACGGCTTCCAGTGTGCTGATGCGGCGGGCAAACGGATTATCTTGATCCGGCAGGTTGGGCATTAACTCGGTGGAGGTTTTCGCCATGTGCTCGTACAGCTTGCTGTAGTCTTTCGCAATGTTATCCAGCAGCTCTGAGCTTTGGGCGAAGTGGTCGACTAACTCCTGACGGAATTGTTCCAACTCGTACTTTGACTTATCGAGTTCTTTTTTCAGTTCTTTTTGTTGTTTTAACCCCTTGTTGTTCAGGCGTGTGGCAAAGGCACCCACAATCGCACCTGCAAGAAAAACAAGAAGCGCATAAATCCAAGCCATGAATAACTCCTTTTGACTTTTAAGTAACAGGGGACAGTGACCATGGCAACTCGCTAAGCGGTTGTCTGAAAAGCACGCAATGAACACTGACTGACCTGTTGTATAACAGAAAGATTAATGGGTGCTGAACTGGCATCCCGCTAATCGAATTTGTACAGATACTATACATGCACATCGGCGTGCATGGTACTATCTCTGTCACTTCGGATACCGATTTGCGTGGAGCAAGGATGACCCCACAAGAAAAATACCAACACGACCTCCAGCGTCACGATTTCATTGCCGATCCTGCGCAAGCGTTAGCAGTGCGCCATCTGGATGATCTTTACCACCGCTTACTGACCCCCATCCCGCCTGCAGCACCGCTGACATGGCTTGATCGCTTGTTACGTCGTCCGGCACCGCCGGTGAGCCCAGAAAAAGGGGTGTATCTGTGGGGGGGCGTCGGGCGCGGGAAAACGTACCTGATGGACACCTTTTTCGAGTGCCTGCCCCTTAAACGCAAGATGCGGGTGCATTTTCACCGCTTCATGCACCGTGTTCATGAGGAGCTCGCGCAGTTGGATCAACAGGCCGATCCACTGGAATGTGTGGCTGACCGCTTTAAAGCCGAGGCGGATGTGATCTGCTTTGATGAATTTTTTGTGTCGGACATTACCGATGCCATGATCCTCGGTACCTTGTTTGAAGCCTTGTTTGCCCGAGGGATCACCTTGGTCGCGACCTCGAATATTCCGCCGCACGATCTTTACCGTAATGGCTTACAGCGGGCGCGCTTTTTACCGGCCATTGCGCTCTTGCAGACGAATTGCGACGTGCTGAATATCGACTCAGGCACCGATTATCGCTTAAGAACGCTAGAACAAGCAGAAATCTATCATTACCCGCTGGATGCCCAAGCGGAGCACAACATGGTGCAATACTTTGAACAGCTCACGGTTGCCCCGCGTTATGCCAACAAATCCATCACTATCCATCACCGTGACATCCCGACCCGCCATGAGGCGCGTGGGGTGGTGCACTTTGATTTTGGCACTTTGTGCCAAGGCGCGCGCAGTCAGACCGATTACATGGAGATTGCCCAGTTGTATCACACGGTATTGCTGTCAGAGGTGCGGCAAATGGGCGAAGAGGAGAGTGATGCCGCAAGACGTTTCATTGCATTGATTGATGAATTTTACGAGCGCAATGTGACAGTGATCCTGTCTGCGGAAGTGCATTGGGAACAGCTATATATCGGTCAGCGATTGGCGTTTGAGTACCAACGCTGCTGTTCCCGTTTGGTGGAAATGCAAAGTCATGAGTACTTAGCACAACCCCACTTGGGGTAGGGGACAAACAGGTTTAGTCCGTATAATTGCAGAGAAAAACACTGAGATAAGCCTGCTTTTAAGCCCTAAATGGATGAAAGAGAAAAAATCTGATTTTTTTTTCAAAAAAAGGTGATTTTTTCTCCACCCTTCCCTATAATCTTGCGACCCACCGTACCTGTATCGGCAGAAGCCGAGAGTGCCAACCACTCGAAGGGGTGATGACTGGGGCTCTGTACAGATGGAGCATATTCTGCTCCTGTAAAGTGAAACTATTTAATTTTGGGTAATAATTAGCATGAAAACTTTCGTTGCTAAACCAGAAACTGTAAAACGTGACTGGTATGTTGTTGACGCTGAAGGCAAAACTCTTGGTCGTCTAGCAACTGAAATCGCATCTCGTCTACGTGGTAAGCACAAGCCGGAGTACACTCCGCACGTTGACACTGGTGACTACATCGTAGTTATCAATGCTGAGAAAGTAGCAGTAACTGGTGCAAAGCGTACAGATAAAATGTACCACCACCACACTGGCTTCATCGGCGGCCTTAAGTCAATCAGCTTTGATAAGCTAATTGCTAAGAAACCAGAAATGGTTATTGAAACTGCTGTTAAAGGCATGCTTCCTAAAGGTCCTCTAGGCCGTGCAATGTACCGTAAGCTTAAAGTTTACGCTGGTACTCAGCACAACCACGCTGCACAGCAGCCTAAAGTACTAGACATCTAATTGGGGATTATGACAATGGCAGAGAATCAATACTACGGCACTGGTCGCCGCAAGAGCTCAGCTGCTCGTGTTTTCATCAAACCGGGTACTGGCAACATCGTAATCAACAAGCGTAGCATCGAAGAATACTTCGGTCGCGAAACTGCTCGCATGGTTGTTCGTCAGCCACTTGAGCTAGTTGAAATGACTGAGAAACTAGACCTATACATCACTGTTAAAGGTGGTGGTATCACTGGTCAGTCTGGTGCTATCCGTCACGGTATCACTCGTGCTCTTATGGAGCTTGATGAGACTCTACGCCCAGCTCTACGCGCTGCAGGTTACGTTACTCGTGACGCACGTAAAGTTGAACGTAAGAAAGTTGGTCTACGTAAAGCACGTCGTCGTCCACAGTTCTCTAAGCGTTAATTATTACGCGCCAGATTTTTCTGGTTACTGTGTACAGAAAGCTCAACCTTCGGGTTGGGCTTTTTTTTATCTTTCAATTTATCTTCCTACATTTCCGCAACAATATTGCCAGTGTCGAGGTATGCACTATGCCTTGCACCGATGGCTGAAAATGACAAAAACACCCCCTTTAACAGTTGTTTGTCACTCGCTTTAAAACAAAAAGAACATACCTCTCACATTTGTTGCCAAAAGGTAGCTTTATCTTGTCAAAAAGTAGGCTTTTCTTTATCATTTGGTGTGATAAGCAACAGTTGTAAACGCCTTGAGTCTGCCAAGATGGCAGGCTTGTCTGTTGCTTCTTTCCGTTGAAAGTTAGCCGCAAGAGCTCCAGGGACGCATAAGGACATAAATAAGAATCCGAGCGGGAGCACATGGGAGAATGTTGGATGAGCAATGCGCCAGTAAGTAAGGGCCGACGCCGCTTCCTGACTGCGACGACTTCGGTTGTTGGAGGCTTAGGGGCCGCTGCGGTCGCCGTGCCTTTTATCAAATCATGGAACCCGAGCGCCAAAGCGAAGGCTGCTGGGGCACCTGTCGAAGTTGATATTAGCAAGTTAGAAGATGGGCAAATGGTCCGCGTTGAATGGCGAGGCAAACCGGTGTGGGTTGTCCGTCGCAGTGACGCTATCTTGAGTGAGTTAGGGGGCCATAATGGTCAACTCCGTGATCCGTCCTCGGCGGAACCGCAGCAACCTAATTACGCCCAAAATGAATTTCGTTCCGTTAAGCCGGAAATCTTTTTAGCCGTGGGGATCTGTACCCACCTTGGCTGTTCCCCTACCTATTTACCGGACTCGTTCACTGAGCAAGTGAATGGGGTCTCGGCCGGTTTCTTCTGTCCGTGTCATGGTTCTAAGTTTGATATGGCAGGGCGCGTTTTTGCAGGCGTACCCGCGCCACTGAACCTGGTTGTCCCTCCGCATGTCTTTGTGGATGACAATACCATTTTGGTGGGTGTCGATGAGGAGGCCGTGTAATGCAAGCATTAGTAGGATGGATTGAAAAACGTCTGCCAGTGATGAATGCCTATAAAAAGCATTTATCGGAATACCCGATGCCGAAGAACTTCAACTTTTGGTATCTGTTTGGATCGCTGGCCATGTTGGTGTTGGTGAATCAGATCCTGACCGGGATTTGGCTGACCATGAACTACGTGCCGTCGGGCGAGGGGGCGTTTGCCTCCATTGAGTACATCATGCGTGATGTCGAGTACGGTTGGCTGTTACGTTACATGCACTCGACCGGGGCCTCGGCATTTTTTGTCGTGGTGTACCTGCACATGTACCGTGGGTTGATCTACGGCTCTTACCAGAAACCCCGTGAGCTGTTGTGGCTGTTCGGGATGTTGATCTTCTTGGTGCTGATGGCCGAAGCCTTTATGGGGTATTTACTGCCTTGGGGCCAGATGTCTTACTGGGGCGCACAGGTGATCATTTCCCTGTTTGGTGCCATTCCGGTGATCGGTGATGATCTGACATTGTGGATCCGTGGTGACTATGTGATCTCCGGCGCGACCCTCAACCGTTTCTTTGCCTTACATGTGATTGCGCTACCGATTGTGCTTTTACTCTTGGTGGTGTTGCACGTGTTGGCACTGCACGAAGTGGGCTCCAATAACCCGGATGGGATTGAGACCAAACTGCCGAAAGGCAGCAAGGGCGACGATTACAAAACCCAATTCCCGTTCCATGAGTACTACAGCAAGAAGTACGACATCATTGACTCGATTCCTTTCCACCCGTATGGGACAGTGAAAGACATGGTCGGGGTGGCGGTCTTTGCCTTCCTGTTCAGTTATGTCATTTTCTTTAACCCCGAAATGGGCGGTTACTTCCTTGAGCCACCTAACTTTGAAGCCGCGAACCCGCTGAAGACCCCAGAGCACATTGCGCCTGTGTGGTACTTCACCCCGTTCTACGCCATCTTGCGTGCGGTACCGGATAAGTTACTGGGGGTGATTGCGATGGGAGCCTCGATTGTGGCGCTGTTCCTGTTGCCGTGGCTTGATCGCTGTAAAGTGCGTTCATACCGTTACCGCAGTAAGTTGCACCTGGCGAATATTGTCCAGTTCACCATCAGCTTCATTGCGTTGGGTATTTTAGGGGCATTGCCTGCGACCGCCACTTACACCTTGCTGGCACAGATCTTCAGTTTCTTGTACTTCATGTTCTTCGTGTTGCTGTTCTTCTACAGTAAAAACGAGCCGACGAAACCGCTACCAGAGAGGGTGACATACAAATGAAAAAGTTGATGGTGATACTTTTTGCTTTGCTGCCTGCTCTCGCGATGGCTGCCGGCCCGTCGGTGCCACTGGATCCGGCCAATAATGATTTGGCCGATAAAGCCTCGTTGCAGCGTGGCGCGCAAACTTTCATGAACTACTGCTTTGGCTGTCATGCCACGCAGTATCAGCGTTACGAGCGTATCGCGATGGATCTCGATATTCCTGCAGCGCTGATGAAAGAGCACTTGATCTTTGATCCGAATGCAAAAATCGGGGATCTGATGGTCAATGCGATCCCAACAGAATACGCGGCGGCCTCGTTCGGTGCACCCGCACCGGATTTGACCATGGTGGCACGCGTACGCGGGACGGATTGGTTGTACACGTATTTGCGTTCGTTCTATGCCGATCCAAGTCGTCCCTTTGGGGTGAACAATGTGGTGTTCCCAAGCGTGGGGATGCCGCATGTACTCGAAGAGTTGCAAGGGGTGCCGAGCAAAGTCTACGAGACCCGTTTGGTGGATGGCGAAGAAATTCAAGAATATGTTGGGATCAAATCAGATGGCACAGGGGAGCTAAACCAAGAAGAGTATGATGAGGTCGTGCGTGATCTTGTCAACTTCATGGAATACGCCGCCGAACCAATGAAGCTTGAGCGTCAGCGTTTGGGTTATTGGGTGATGGGCTTTATCGTTGTATTCTTTGTACTAACATTACTGTTGAAGAAAGAGTATTGGCGTGATGTCCACTGATCGGGTAATCTAGTGGGTTAGATTCTCGCAATGGGGGCAGGCGCCCCCGTTGTTTTTTGTGTATTTAAATATACTGGAGGGGTTAATGGCTGTTGCTGCCAATAAACGCTCGGTGATGACTCTGTATTCTGATGCTTCTGACATCTACAGCCATCAGGTGCGTATCGTACTAGCAGAAAAAGGTGTGAGTGTTGAAATCGAGCTGGTTGATCCAAATAACCTGCCGGAAGATCTACTTGACCTGAATCCGTACAACTCAGTGCCGACCCTGGTTGACCGTGAGCTTGCACTTTATCAAGCAAGCATCATTATGGAGTACTTGGATGAGCGTTTCCCTCATCCGCCATTGATGCCTGTTTATCCTGTTGCTCGCGGCAACAGCCGTTTGATGATGTACCGCATTGAGCGTAACTGGTACACATTGGCTGAGAAAGTGAACAAAGGATCAGCAGACGAAGCTGATAAAGCCCGTAAGCAACTTCGTGAAGAATTGCTGGCGCTTGCTCCTGTGTTCGCGGAGTTCCCTTACTTCATGAGCGAAGAGTTCAGCCTAGTTGACTGTTACTTGGCTCCGCTACTGTGGCGCTTGCCTGAAATGGGCATCGAGCTGACAGGCGCTGGCGCGAAGGAAGTGAAAGCATACATGACACGTGTTTTTGAGCGTGATTCATTCCTTGCTTCACTGACTGAAGCTGAGCGTGAAATGCGTCTGGCTGGCAAATAATGCAGATGGACAATATGACACCACGCCGTCCTTATTTGCTGCGTGCATTTTATGACTGGTTGGTGGATAACGATCTGACGCCTCACTTGGTGGTGGACGCGACATTACCTGGCGTGCGAGTGCCAATGGAATTTGTCAGCGATGGTCAGATTGTCCTGAATATTGCACCACGTGCGGTGGGTAACTTGGAACTGGGTGATGAGGCTATCAGCTTCAATGCCCGTTTCAGCGGTCGCCCCCATTCTGTGAATGTTCCTATGTATGCTGCGTTAGCAATATACGCCCGTGAAAATGGGGCAGGAACCATGTTTGAACCAGAACCGGCTTATGCGGATGGCTCGATTGAGTTTGATGATGAAGACGGCGAAGATGATGACAATGACATGTCAGTGGTTTCACCATTGGCAGAAGTGACAGAAGAAGCGGAGGATCATTCTGATGATGAACCACCGCGTCCACGTGGTCGCCCAAGCCTGCGTGTCGTGAAATAAGTGACACCTTGCCAATAAAAAAACGCAGCCTAGGCTGCGTTTTTTCTTTCTGTTTTTTCTTTATACCACTGCGACTTCGTTTACCGTTAATCGCATTACGGCTTACGGTTGTGGATACTCGAACACCTTCACCACTTTCTTTACCCCAGAGACGTTGCGGGTAATATCGGCCGCCACATCGCCTTGATCGGGCGTGACATACCCTAACAGATACACCGCTTGGCCTTCAGTGATCACCTTGATGCTGATGTCGCGTAAGCGCTTGCTGGCGATCAACTGGCTTTTCACTTTGGTGGTGATCCAGCTATCTTGGCTGACTTCACCCAGTTGTGGCAGCGGGCGGATCTGCAATTCGTTATACACAAATTGCACATTGGCGATAGCACGCACTTGCTGTTCTAACTGCTGGCTAATCTGGCTATCTACAGCCTGACCAACGAGTAACACTTTGCCTTCAACAGACACGGCATTGACGCGCGTTTGAAGATTAAATGGCGGCTTATTGGCTAACCCCCCCACTTCCATTTCAATTTGCGTATCATGCCATTGCTGCCAGCCGGAGCGGGTATCTGCCGGATCAATGATTGAACAGGCTGAAAGCAGTGGAAAAAGAAAGAGGCACACTAGCCAGCGCCAATTACGGGAAATCATCCTGAATACCTTAAGCGTCGTGGTGAGGGAACAAAACCTTATCAATCAGATCACACAGACAGTGTACCGTCAGTAGGTGGCCTTCCTGAATACGGGCCGTACGTTGGGAGGGAATACGGATTTCCACATCGTGGATACCCAGCAGACCGGCCATCTCACCGCCGTCTTTACCGGTCAGTGCAATAATGGTCATGTCACGGGTTAGCGCCGCTTCCATCGCCTTGATGATGTTTTTACTGTTACCGCTGGTGGACAGAACAAACAGAATATCGCCTGCCTGACCTAATGCACGGACCTGCTTCGAGAAGATTTCATCGTGATGATAGTCGTTCGCGACAGCGGATAACGTGACAGTATCTGCGGTTAACGCCAAGGCCGGCAGGCTAGGGCGTTCTGTTTCAAAGCGGTTGATCAGGCAAGAGGCGAAATGCTGTGAGTTCGCTGCCGAGCCGCCGTTACCACAGCAGAGGATTTTATTGCCATTGAGCAGGCTTTGCACCATTGCCTGAGCTGCTTTGGATATCGCATCGGGCAGAGCCTCGGCGGCAGCAATTTGGGTTTGGATGCTTTCGGTAAAACTTTCTTTGATGCTCTCTAGCATGGATCAACCTTCTACTAAGGTGTTGGTAAGCCATTCAATTATCGGTGGTGTGCCCGTTAGCGTGACCACATCAAATCGAAACTCGGTGTGTTCAATAGCATGGCCATGTTTTTGCAGCCAAAAAAAGGCAGCACGTTTCAGCCGTTGCTGTTTGCGCCAGTTTACCGCGTCTGCGCCCGAACCGTAATGGTTGTTTTTACGGAATTTGACTTCGACAAAGACCCAACAGTGACGATCACGCATGATCAGGTCGATTTCCCCACTGCGGCATTGAAAATTGCGTTGACAGGCAATAAGACCATGGCGGCAAAGGTATTGCTCGGCCATGGCCTCATAGTGTTGCCCTTGCTGGCGTTTATTGCGCAGGTTCAATGCCGTCCCCGGCAAACGTCGCCCAGCTCAGCTCACGCTGTACCACACACTGGTTATCCAAACTCAGCAGGCCGGTGTTGCCTTGCGTGGTGTAGTTATCGACCACACGCATTTGCGGCAATTCCGTGATCATCTTATAAGCATCCATCCCGAAGGCGTGCAAGCGGATCTCGGTGTTATTGCTCTTTGGCCAGAGCTCATCGAAGTTGGTCATGAAGTGTTGGTTAGCATCCACTAACAATGGAATGTCACTGAACTCAATCCCGCGGATGTCCGTGGTATTCACCTTGCGGTTCGGGTAGCTACGCGAGCTCGCGTACAGACGCGGCAACGTGACACCCGGGTTCACGGCCACATCAATGAATGGCTTCAGCAGCGTCAGCTCATTGATGTTGGCAATCATGTACACCGCATCGGTATCACGACGGCTACGTGGCTGACCTTCCAAGCTGTTGTTGCCCAGAATTTGCTTCATTTGATCGATACGCGCTTGGCTGTCGGTCAAGCCAAACACGCCGGCGATCTCTTTTTGGATCTGCTGGCGAGAGCTGAACTGACGTTGTGCTGGCGTATTGCCGGTCAGTTGCTGCCATTGCTTGATGAATGCATCACTGACGCGTTGACCAAAGCGGTTGCCCGGCGCCAGTACCATCGGGAAACGATGGCCTTCAGCAAACAAGTGGCGGGCTGCTTGCTCGGCTTCTTGTTCTGGCGAGAGCGCAAAGTAGCAGGCATTACCGGTATTGATCGTGCTTTGATCCGGTTCATTCAGCGCGAGCAGGGTGATTTGTCCCTTGTTGGCTTGTTGGAACTCGGTGATTTTTTCTTTGCGCAGTGGCCCGATCACCATTTGAACACCGGTTTGCTGCAGCTTGCTCATGATGGCAGGGATCGACTCGGCTTCCGTGTCATACACCGTCAGTTCGGTCTCTGCCGCACGGCCTGAATCATCCAGCATGGCGTTGATGAAACCATCACGTACCGCTTTACCTGATTTCTCAAAACGGCCTGACAGCGGCAGTAACAGCGCCACGTTGTCGACTTGCGCGATGTCTAAAGAGGTAATGGCTTCCAGATCGGCGGGCAGATATTGGTTCGCCGGGTGGTAAGGGTGCTGGGCCAGCCAGTCTTCCACCATGCTTTTCAATTTCGCCGGGCGCTGTGCATAGGTATTTTTCAGCACGGCTAACTGTACCCAACCACGCAGCACACTTTCATCGTCGCTGAAGGTGATGGTTTGCAGTTGGTTATTATTGTACTGCGAAAGGCTCTGCCAGAGCTGCTGCCAGTTTGCCGCTTTCTGTTCTGGGCTGAGGTACTGTTCTAACGCCGTACGCTCACGGGCTGCTGCCAGAGGCTGCTGCGTTTGACCAAACAATTCTGCACGCAGCATGTGATAGCGCACATACTGGCTCTTGGACAGTGTCCACCACGGCTGGAAGTTCAAACTGTCGAGTGCTGCTTGTGGCTGACCTTGCTGGTAACGCAGTGTGGCGCGTGCCAGTTGCCATTCCGCCAGCTGGACAGGGCCGAGGTTCATTTGGCTCAAGCGCTGCACTTGTTGCTCTGCTTGCGCCCAGCGGCCTTCCTGAATAAAGGCTTTGAGTGCCAGAATGTGCCAGTTAATGCTTTGTGCACCTTCGCTGGATTCGGCTTTGATCAGATAGTTGGCCGCCGTATCGGTAGCGGCGACGGTGATATCAGTGGCGACGACAGGTTGATCGCTCGTGGAAGCACAGCCTGCCAAAATCACGGCAAGGGCTACAGGGGCGAACAGTCGTGATACACTTTTACGCTTATGGGTAAAATTGAGCATTGAATTCATTCAACTGTGACAAATTACTTTCTATATTAATTGCAGATGAGATCTTAAACAAATGAGTGAGACCAATTCATGCACGGTAGACATCGCAACTTTGTACATCGTCCCAACACCAATTGGTAATTTGGCAGATATTACACAGCGTGCATTGGACGTGTTGGCGAATGTGGACCTGATTGCCGCAGAAGATACGCGCCATACATCCCGGCTATTAACCCATTTTTCGATCTCGACCCGCACCTTTGCGCTTCACGATCATAATGAACAGCAAAAAGCTGACTATTTGATCGAGAAACTACAGGGCGGTACCAGCATTGCCTTAGTATCGGATGCCGGTACGCCATTGATCAGTGATCCAGGATACCATCTTGTGAACCGTTGTCGTCAGGCGGGGGTTAAAGTTGTGCCGTTACCGGGACCGTGTGCCGTGATCACCGCGCTCAGTGGGGCTGGCTTACCGTCTGACCGTTTCAGCTTTGAAGGCTTCTTACCGCCGAAAAGCAAAGGCCGTCGTGACCGCTTCCAAGCACTGGCTGATGATGAACGCACGATGATTTTTTATGAGTCACCGCACCGTATTACCGAGTCACTGGCGGACATGCTTGCGGTACTGGGCCCTGAGCGTCAGGTGGTGTTAGCCCGTGAGCTGACCAAAACCTACGAAACCATTCATGGTGCCCCGCTGGGTGAGTTGGTGGAGTGGATCGCCCAAGACAGCAACCGTACCCGAGGGGAAATGGTGTTGTTGGTCGCTGGTCACCGTGCCGAAAAAGAAGACTTACCGTCAGATGCACTGCGCACCGTAGGCTTACTGGCGAAAGAGTTGCCATTGAAAAAAGCGGCCGCGTTGGCAGCAGAAATTCACGGCGTGAAGAAAAATGCCCTGTACAAGTGGGGCTTGGAGCATCTTGATTAACACGCGTTGTTTATTTTGATGTGAGCTTTTTGTGGTGAGAGGCGTGAGGTCTCGCTGTGGCGGTACACAAATCGCGCGCATTCGGCGCTTTTTTAAACACCTCTGCAGCGCAGGGCTTTTTTCACTGGTAACTGTGACCCAAGTCTTATACAATCCGCGCCTGAGTTGGCCAAGGTAACCGCTGCTTCGTTGATGTCCTTTGGGAGACTGACGAAGGGGAGGAAAGTCCGGGCTCCATAGGGCAGGGTGCCAGATAACGTCTGGGGGGCGCGAGCCTACGACCAGTGCAGCAGAGAGTATACCGCCGATGGCCCATTCTTCGGAGTGGTGCACAGGTAAGGGTGAAAGGGTGCGGTAAGAGCGCACCGCGCGGCTAGTAATAGTTCGTGGCACGGTAAACTCCACCCGGAGCAAGACCAAATAGGTCCCTAATGGCGTGGCCCGCGTTGGGGACGGGTAGGTTGCTTGAGCCTGTGAGTGATTGCAGGCCTAGAGGAATGGTTACCGCCGCGCAAGCGGAACAGAACCCGGCTTATATGGCCAACTCACCACTTTCAGTATAAAAGGTGATGCGATACTTCTTCGGGAGTGTTTCATCGCCTTTTATCGTATTCAGCCCCTCAAAAATTTCCCCGCCGTTTTTGCTCGAATGAAATATCGGTGCTAAATATCAATAGATTGTTAGAAATGTGGGTGCTGGCTTGACATCTTTTTTGTCAAATACGTACACTTTGCCATGGGAATTTGCGGCAAATGCTATTAAAACAGCATTTTAAAGGCTTAAGCTGCTGAATTTCCTTCCTAATATATGTTTACGTCAGGCCGTCGGCTACCTCCTTTATGGTTTGGCGGGCTTTCACAAGAGCTGAATGAATCCTTATGTCTGAACAGTTTGCGCACGTCTCCGTCTTACTTCATGAATCCGTTGATGGGTTGGCGATTAAGCCCGATGGTATCTACATCGATGGTACTTTCGGCCGCGGTGGTCACAGCCGCTTGATTCTTTCTCAGTTGGGCGAAAACGGTCGTCTTTACAGTATCGACCGTGATCCACAGGCGATTGCGGAAGCCGCAAAAATTACTGACCCACGCTTTAACATCATCCATGGTCCGTTCTCGGGCATGGAAAAATACATGGAAGAACGTGGCTTGATCGGCCGTGTGGATGGCGTACTGCTTGATTTGGGTGTGTCATCGCCACAACTGGACGATGCTGAGCGTGGCTTTAGCTTCATGCGTGACGGTCCGTTGGACATGCGTATGGATCCAACCTCTGGCCAATCGGCGGCAGAATGGCTGGCTCATGCAGACGCAGACGACATTTCATGGGTATTGCGTGAGTTCGGTGAAGAGCGTTTTGCCAAGCGTATTGCGAGTGGCATTGTTGAATACCGTGAAAACCCAGAGAACGAGCCGTTAACGCGCACGACCCAATTGGCGAAGCTAATTTCTGATGTGTCACCGTTTAGAGATAAACACAAGCACCCTGCAACGCGTAGTTTCCAAGCGATCCGTATTTACATCAACAGTGAGTTGGATGAGATCGAAACCGCACTGAACGGCGCAATGCATGTGCTGGCGCCAGAAGGCCGCTTGTCGGTGATCAGTTTCCACTCGTTGGAAGATCGCATGGTGAAGCGTTTTATTCGTAAGCAAAGCAAAGGGCCAGAAGTGCCTGCCGGTTTGCCGCTAACGGAAGCACAGATCAAAGCACTAGGCTCGGCGGACTTGAAAGCCGTGGGTAAAGCCATCAAACCAAGTCGCAATGAAATTGGTGAGAATGCGCGTTCTCGCAGTTCGGTATTGCGTCTGGCTGAGCGTTTGTAGTCGTATGAAAACAACACCGGAACCTTCAGACAATCTTGCTAAAATCATTGGCAAGGATCTCCTGACCATAGGGCGGATCCCGCTTTTCCTCTTGGTTCTGGTGTTGTGCTCTGCCGTTGGGGTGGTCTTGATCACCCACAACTCCCGCCAATTAATTGCCCATCAAGAACAGTTGCTGATCGAGCGTGATCAGCTCGATATCGAATGGCGCAACCAAATTCTCGAAGAAAATTCACTGGCTGAGCACAGCCGCATTGAGCGCTTGGCCGAGGACGAAATGCAAATGCATCGTCCATCCCGCGACAGTGAAGTCATTGTGCAGTAATGAAATTGAAGACTCTATTAAAGCGTTCATCCAAACAAAATCAGCGTCGCCAGAAAGCGCCACCGGCATTCATTCCGTGGCGCTTTACTGTCATTTGTGGCTTTGTTGTGCTGGCGTTAGCCGCACTGATTGGGCGCGCGGCCTATATTCAAGTGCTGGAGCCCGGCCGATTGATCCAAGAAGGCGACATGCGTTCACTGCGGGTCAAAGCCATGCCGTCTGCGCGCGGGATCATTTCCGATCGTAACGGCGAACCGCTGGCCGTCAGTGTGCCGGTACAGGCGGTATGGGCCGATCCGGTACAAATTTTCAAACATGATGGCTTACAACACCGTGAAAGTTGGTATGCGCTGGCGGATGTGCTGGGGCTGGATCGCAAAGATTTGCTGACACGCTTGGAAGACAATAAAAAGCGTCGCTTTATTTATTTGCAGCGCCAGGTGAGCCCTGCAATGGCCGCGTATGTCAGTAAATTGGATCTACCGGGTATTGGACTGAAAGATGAATCTCGCCGTTTTTATCCCGCAGGGGAAGTCAGCGCGCATCTGATCGGGGTCACCGGTATTGACAGCCACGGTCTGGAAGGGGTGGAGCGCACCTATGACGGTTGGCTGACCGGCGAACCGGGCCGACGTACCGTGCGTAAAGATCGCTACGGGCGTGTGGTGGAAAATATCTCTCTGAAACAGCGCGAACCGGGTAAACCACTGAGTTTGAGTATCGATCAGCGTCTGCAGGCAGTGGCGTACCGTGCCGTGAAGCAAGCGGTGGCGGACTATCAAGCCACATCGGCCTCGATTGTGATGGTGGATGTGCGCACCGGTGAAGTGTTGGCCATGGTCAATGCCCCGTCCTATAACCCCAATAACCGTGAACAACTGCAAAGTTACCGTATGCGTAACCGTGTGATCACCGATGCGATGGAGCCGGGATCCACCATTAAACCGTTTGTGGTGTTGGCTGCGCTGGAAAATGGTGTGGCGGATGAAAATACCGTGATTGATACCGGCAATGGTTTGATGCAGATCGGCGGTAGCCGTGTGCGTGATGTTTCTCGCGTTGGTAAAGCAAACCTTGCTCGAATTTTACAAAAATCCAGTAATATAGGCGTCAGTAAGTTGTCACTGGCGATGCCGATTGATGCCGTATTGGGCATGTACAGCAGCGTGGGATTGGGGGATGCCTCTGGGATCAACTTGATCGGTGAGGCGCAAGGTTTCTTCCCGGATCGCCGTCGTTGGTCTGATTTTGAACGGGCCACACTTGCGTTTGGTTACGGTATCTCCGTGACGCCGATCCAATTGGTCCGCGCGTACGCCACGTTGGGTGCGATGGGGATGAGTCGACCGTTGTCGATCCTCAAAACCGAGTCCGTGGTGCCGGGGCGACAGGTCGTTTCGGCTGAAGAGACGCGTAAGTTGCTGAATATGCTGGAAACCGTTACTCACAAAGAAGGCAGTGCGAAACGTGCTGCGGTACCGGGTTACCGGGTGGGGGCGAAAACCGGTACGGCGAAAAAGGCCGTGGCGGGGGGCTATAGCGATGAATACGTTGCGATGACGGCGGGGATTGCGCCGATCAGTGAGCCTCGTCTGGCCATGGTCGTGGTTGTCAACGAACCCCAAGGGGATAAATATTACGGCGGTGCCATTGCTGCGCCAATTTTCTCTGAAGTGATGGAAAGCGCCTTACAAATTTTAAATATCCCGCCGGATGCGGGCACCCTCGAAGAATTGAACCTCGTGAACCATAGAGATCATACCGATGCCGGAACTTAAGCAACAGACTCAACTTGGCGCGTTGTTGGCGCCATGGCTCCATGGACAGGTGTTGCCACCGTCCTTGTCGGCATTCTCCGTGAGTGGCATGATCTTAGACAGCCGCCACGTGCAATCCGGTGACCTGTTTGTCGCCGTGAAAGGCCACAGTGTTGATGGGCGTCAGTTTATTGCCAAAGCGATTGAAAACGGCGCTGCTGCCGTTCTTACGCATACCGATGACGAAAGGTTTTGTCTGACAGAGCAAGGCGGCGTCGCCGTGATTGCCCTGCCACACCTTAATACGCAGCTCTCTGCGATTGCCAAACGCTTTTACGGTGCGCCGGATGAAGCCCTTGAATTGATCGCCGTCACTGGCACCAACGGTAAAACCACCATTAGCCAGTTGCTGGCACAGTGGGCCAATTTGATCGGCCATCAGGCAGGCGTGATGGGCACCACGGGTAACGGCTTGCTCGGGCAGATTGTGCCTGCGGCGAACACGACTGGCAGTGCGATTGAGATCCCGCACGTGCTGGCGGAGATGGTACAGCAAGGCGCCGATTATGCCGCGATGGAAGTGTCCTCGCATGGATTAGTGCAGGGGCGCATCAGCGCGTTGCAGTTCCAAGCCAGTATCTTCACCAATTTAAGCCGTGACCATTTGGATTACCACGGTGATATGGCCAGCTATGCCGAGGCCAAGAAAACCCTGTTTACCGCCCATCAGTGCGGTGTGGCCATTATCAATGCTGACGATGCCGTTGGACGTGAGTGGTTGCACACCTTGCCAGAGGCTGTGGCTGTCGCCCAAGACAAAGCCCACCTTGACGGCCTGACGGGTCCCGCCTTGTGGCTGGAGCAGGTTCACTACAGCACCCAAGGGGTGACGGTATGCTTTGACTCTAGTTGGGGCGCTGGCGAGTTCAGTGCGCCCTTGGTGGGCGCGTTCAATGTGATGAACCTGATGTTGGCTTTAGCGACCTTGTTGGCAACGGGGCGACCTCTTGCGCCTTTGCTGGCAAGTGCCCCGCAGTTGACGGCTGTCACCGGTCGGATGGAAGTTTTTCAAGCCCCTGACAAACCTATGGTTGTGGTTGACTATGCTCATACGCCAGATGCATTGGAAAAAGCCTTGCAGGCCTTGCGTGTCCATTGTGATGGTCAACTGTGGTGTATTTTTGGGTGCGGCGGCGATCGCGACACCGGCAAGCGTCCGATGATGGCGCAGATCGCCGAGCAATTAGCGGATCGTGTGATTTTAACCGATGACAACCCGCGCAGCGAAGATCCGGCAGCCATCATGGCGGATATGCTGGACGGTCTTGCCACTCCGGATGCTGCGGAAGTGATCCACGATCGGGCGCAGGCCTGTAAGTGGGCATTTACCCACGCCAATGCCAATGACATCATTTTGGTGGCGGGCAAAGGGCACGAGGATTATCAAATTCTGGCCGATCGCACCATTCATTATTCGGATCGCGAAACGGCACACGCATTATTGGAGACCCGCGCATGATTCAGGTTTCACTTTCCCAGCTTGCTCACGTATTAGCGGGCGAGTTGGTTGGCGACGATGCCGTGATTGATGCGGTATCGACAGATACGCGTCAGATTGGCGATCGTACCGTCTTTATTGCCCTGAAAGGCGAGCGTTTTGACGCTCACGATTTTTGTCAAACGGCACTTGAGAACGGCGCTGTGGCTTTGTTGGTCAACCGACACCTGCCGGTGGCATTGCCACAGGTGGTTGTGGCGGATACCCACGCGGCGCTAGGCCAATTAAGCGCTTGGGTGAAAGCGACACTGGCTGAACAACATGGCCTGACGACGCTGGCACTGACCGGCAGTTGTGGCAAAACCACGGTCAAAGAGATGGTGGCGGCCATTTTGGCAGAAAAAGGCAAGGTACTGGCGACCGCGGGTAACTTCAACAATGACATCGGTGTACCATTGACCTTGTTGCGCCTGACGGAAGCGGACGAATTTGCGGTGATTGAGCTGGGTGCTAACCACCAAAATGAGATTGCCTACACGACGCACTTGGTGAAACCCCAAGTCGCGTTGGTGAATAACTTGGCGGCGGCGCACCTAGAAGGGTTTGGCTCGCTGGCCGGCGTGGCGAAAGCCAAAGGGGAAATTTTTGAAGGGCTGACGGGCGATAACGCCACGGCCATCATCAATCTGGACTCCAATTCACGTGAGACCTGGCAGCCATTATTGGATGCGCACACGGTGTTGACCTTTTCTGCCACGCAAAAAAATGCTGATTTTTCTGCTGATGACATAATTATTAACAGTCTTGGCCGTGCATGTTTTACAATGCGCACCCCTTCTGGGGCGTTTCCTGTCAGCCTGACTCTGGCGGGGCAGCATAATGTATCGAATGCATTGGCTGCTGCGGCGATGGCGATGGCAGTGGGCGCAACGCCTGAACAGGTTCAAACTGGCCTTGGGGCTGTGGTGAACGTGAAAGGGCGGGTCGACATCACCGAACCGCGCGCGAATTTGCGCCTGATTGACGATACCTACAATGCCAGCGTGGCCTCCGTAAAAGCGGCGATCGATTTACTCGACAGTTTTGCGGGTCAACGTTGGTTCATCTTAGGTGATATGGCGGAATTGGGCGAAGACAGTGCAGCCTTGCACCGTGAAGTGGCAGAGCATGCACAAGATCGCGGTCTGGCGGTCATGACGTTTGGACGCGCGAGCCACGTGGTGAGCGAACTGAACGGCGGCCGTCATTTTGACAATAAAGCGGAGTTGATTGCGGCGTTACAACAGCAACTCGACTCACAACTCAATGAACATAACCTCCAAGTGACAGTGTTGGCAAAAGGCGCGCGTAGCGCCCGCATGGAAGATGTGATTGTCGCACTGCAGGAACAAGAAGCATGATTTACTGGTTAGCCGACTTACTAGAACCGACTTTTCCTTTTTTCCGTCTGTTTGAATACCTGACGTTCCGCGCCATCATCAGTATCTTAACGGCACTGATGATTTCGTTATGGATGGGCCCGCGCTTGATCGCCCGCTTGCAGATGCTGCAGATCGGTCAAGTGGTTCGCCACGATGGACCGGAATCGCATTTCAGCAAACGTGGTACACCGACGATGGGCGGGATCATGATCCTTGCGGCCATTGCGATCACCGTGTTGTTATGGGCGGATCTCAGCAACCCGTATGTCTGGGCTGTGCTGGTGGTCATGCTGGGCTACGGTGCGGTCGGCTTTGTCGATGACTACCGCAAAGTAGTGCGCAAAAATACCGATGGCCTGATCGCGCGCTGGAAATACTTCTGGCAGTCGGTGATTGCACTGGGCGTGGCATTTGCGCTGTACGTACACGGTCAAGATACGGTGGCGACACAATTGGTGGTACCGTTCTTTAAAGACGTGATGCCGCAGTTGGGTCTGTTTTATATCGTCTTCACTTACTTTGTGATTGTCGGCACCAGTAACGCGGTGAACCTGACGGATGGCTTGGATGGCTTAGCTATCATGCCGACCGTGATGGTCGCGGGTGGTATGGCCTTCATTGCGTGGGCGACGGGCAACGTGAATTATGCCGATTATCTGCATATTCCTTATTTGAAAGACGCCAGCGAATTGGTGGTGGTGTGTACGGCGATTGTCGGCGCTGGCTTGGGCTTTTTGTGGTTTAACACTTACCCAGCTCAAGTGTTCATGGGCGATGTCGGCTCATTGGCACTGGGTGGCGCACTCGGCACGATCGCGGTACTGGTGCGTCAGGAACTGCTATTGGTGTTGATGGGCGGCGTGTTCGTGATGGAAACCGTGTCGGTGATCCTGCAAGTCGGCTCTTATAAGCTGCGTGGCCAGCGTATTTTCCGCATGGCACCGATCCATCACCATTATGAATTAAAAGGTTGGCCGGAGCCGCGCGTGATTGTGCGTTTCTGGATCATTACATTGATGCTGGTTCTGATTGCTCTGGCGACATTGAAGGTACGATAAATGAAAGGCTTAGGTGGCGTAAATAAGGTTGTTGTGATTGGGCTGGGTATGACGGGGCTCTCCGTTGTGCATCACCTGATGCGACTGTCTCCGTCGATGGATATTAAAGTGATTGATACCCGAGACACGCCACCTGGTCATGACCAGTTACCGGACAGCGTAGCACTGTGCTGCGGTCAGTGGAATATGGACTGGCTGTTGGCGGCGGATATGATCGTTGCCAGTCCGGGGATTGCACTGGCGACACCGGAACTACAAGCTGCCGCGCATGCCGGCGTTGAGATCGTCGGTGACATCGAATTGTTTGCCCGTGCGGTCGACAAGCCTGTGGTGGCCATCACCGGTTCTAACGGCAAAAGCACCGTGACCAGCTTGGTCGGTGAAATGGCCAAAGAAGCCGGGATCAACGTGGGCGTCGGTGGCAACATTGGCGTCGCCGCGTTGGACATGCTGGTTGAAAATCACGATCTATACGTGTTGGAGTTATCCAGCTTCCAGCTTGAAACGACCTCATCACTGGCGCTGAAAGCGGCGGTGTACCTGAATTTATCCGAAGATCACATGGATCGCTATCCGGGCGGTTTACGCCAGTACAGCGAAGCCAAAATGCGTATATTCGATCACGCCGAGCTCGTGGTCTTCAACCGTGATGATTTGGCGACCCAGCCCGATATCAACACGGCGATGACCAGCTTTGGCTTTGATGATCACGCTTACGGTCTGGTTTCCGTGGACGGTCGTGAATGGTTGGCGATTGACGGTCAGCCGTTGATGCTGGCTGATGATATTGCGCTGGTCGGTCGCCATAACGTGGCAAACAGCTTAGCGGCATTGGCGCTGGCTGATGCGGCAGGTATTGACCGTGATGCGGCGTGTCGTGCATTGCGTCGCTACCAGGGGCTCGCGCACCGCTGCCAGTTGGTGGTGAACCATGCGGGTGTGCGCTGGGTGAATGACTCGAAAGCCACCAACCTCGCCAGTACAGAAGCCGCCCTTAAAGGCTTAAACCTAGAGGGAATCTTGCATCTGTTGGTGGGCGGTGATGGCAAAGGCGCGGATTTTTCTGCGTTGTCACCGATCTTGGCGGCGATGGATGTGCGCTTATATTGCTTTGGTCGTGATCGTGATGCGTTCTTGCCATTGGCCGCGCATAGCGTGGCGGTGGAGACACTGGCGGAAGCCACGGCACTGGCGGCAGCACAGGCGCGTTACGGTGACATGATCATGCTCTCGCCTGCGTGTGCGAGTCTGGATCAGTTTGCGAACTTCATGGCGCGTGGTGACGCGTTTGTCGAGCAAGCGAAGGTGCTGCAATACCGTATTGGTGAGACACACTGATGCGAGTGGCAATCAAAGACGCGTTCAGCGCGTTTTTCGGTGGCGTGTCCGATTGGCTGACCAAGCCCGCGGCACAGGCACCGTACGATCGTCAGTTGGTGTGGATTGCATTGGCACTGATGATCACCGGTTTGGTGATGGTGACGTCGGCCTCGGTGCCTATCGCGACCCGTCTGACAGGTTTCCCTTTCTATTTTGCTTTGCGCCATGCGTCGTTTCTTTCGGTCTCGCTGGTTCTGGCTGCCATCATTGTGATGATTCCCCTTCAATTCTGGAATCGGCACAGTGGAAAAATGCTAATAGGCTCAATGGTCTTATTAGGCGTGGTACTGGTTATTGGTAATTCAGTTAACGGTGCCTCTCGCTGGATCCCATTAGGTCCGTTGAATTTGCAGCCTGCAGAGGTCACTAAGTTGTCTCTGTTTATTTTTATCGCGGCTTATTTGGTCCGACAATATGAACAAGTACGTGAAAGTACGTTTGGCTTTATAAAGCCCATTTTACTGTTATTTTTTCTGGGGCTGTTATTGTTAGCGCAGCCTGATCTGGGTTCATTTGTGGTCATGTTTGTGACCACTGTGGGCATGCTGTTTATCGCCGGCTCTAAGATCTTACCGTTTATGGTTATGCTGGCGTCAGCTGCCGTGTTGATTGGCGCATTGATTGTCTTCGAACCCTACCGTTGGGCCCGAGTTACGTCTTTTTTGGATCCGTGGGAAAACCCGTTTGGCAGTGGTTATCAGCTGACGCAGTCTCTGATGGCGTTCGGCCGTGGCGAATGGTTTGGACAAGGCTTAGGAAACTCCATCCAGAAGCTGGCTTATTTACCGGAAGCACACACGGACTTTGTCTTCTCCGTCTTAGCTGAAGAATTGGGATTGGTTGGGGTTACGGTCGTGCTGTTACTGATTTTTTCGCTGGTAGTGAAAGCCCTTTTGATTGGCCGTCGTTGTTTGCAAACGGAGCAGTTGTTCGGGGGCTTTCTCGCTTTTGGCTTTGCGTTCTGGTTTGCCTTCCAGTCATTGGTGAATGTCGGCGCAGCAGCGGGCATGGTGCCGACTAAAGGCTTGACCCTACCATTGATCAGTTACGGTGGTTCCAGTTTATTTATTATGGCGACCGCGGTCGCGATTTTGATCCGGATTGATTTCGAGCAGCGATTGGCTGCCAAGAATATGCCGGAGCCGACAACAGAAGAACCAAACAATGAACAAGAATAAACGCTTGCTTGTGATGGCAGGAGGCACCGGTGGCCACGTTTTTCCGGGGCTGGCCGTCGCAAAGCAGTTGCAGCAAGAAGGCTGGGAAATCCGCTGGTTAGGCACCGCTGATCGCATGGAGGCTGACTTGGTGCCGAAACACGGCATCGAGATTGATTTCATCAAAGTCAAAGGCCTGCGTGGGCAGGGCATCGCGCGCTTACTGGCGGCGCCGTTTAAGATTATCAGCGCTATTTTTCAGGCGCGCCGCTATATCAAAGCGTGGCAGCCGGATGCGGTGCTGGGCATGGGCGGCTATGTCAGCGGCCCGGGTGGCGTGGCGGCATGGTTGTCGGGGGTACCGGTTATTTTGCATGAGCAAAACGCCGTGGCAGGCCTGACCAACCAATGGCTATCACGCATTGCCAGCCGTGTACTGCAAGCCTTTCCGGGCGCGTTTGCGGGGCGTGACGTTGTCGGGAACCCGGTGCGTCAGGATGTGGTGGCATTGGCGCCGCCAGCGGAACGCTTTGCGGGACGCGAAGGCCCTATTCGCGTGTTAGTGATGGGAGGCAGCCAAGGCGCACGTATTCTTAACCAGACGTTGCCACAAGTGGCAGGCCAACTTGGCGATAAAGTGACGATTTGGCATCAAGCCGGTAAAGGGGCGCAAACCGAGACGGAACAAGCCTATCGTGAACACACCGCGTTGCCTCACAAGGTCACCGAATTTATTGATGATGTCGCTAGCGCGTATGCGTGGGCTGACATCGTGGTATGCCGTTCAGGTGCGTTAACCGTGTCTGAATTATCGGCGGCCGGTCTGGGCGCGATCTTTGTGCCTTTCATGCACAAAGATCGCCAACAGGCATTGAATGCCGATCATTTGGTGCAGTGTGGTGCTGCTTTGATGATTGAGCAGCCGGATCTGACCGTTGACGGGTTAGCCGCTGAATTAGAACAATTAGACCGTGCGCACTTGCAAACCATGGCGCAAGCCGCACGTGATGCCGCGATCATTGATGCCGACAGCCGTGTTGCTGACGTGATCAAATCGCTAGCTAAGCATTAAGACGAGACAAAGTGATGAGTAAACTGGATAACCAACAACTAGCAAAAATTCGAACCATGGTGCCAGAGATGCGCCGCGTAGAGCGTATTCACTTTGTGGGTATCGGTGGTGCCGGTATGAGTGGCATCGCAGAAGTCTTGGTGAATGAAGGTTACCGGATCAGCGGGTCTGATCTGGCGCCCAACGTGGTGACCCAGCGTCTAGAAAGCAAAGGCGCGTCGATCTTTTTTGGCCATCAGGCGGGGAACGTTGAAGGGGCGAGCGTGGTGGTGGTGTCGACGGCCATTGATCAAGAAAACCCTGAGCTGGTGGCAGCTCGCGAACAGCGTATTCCTGTGGTTCGCCGTGCCGAAATGCTGGCAGAATTGATGCGCTACCGCCACGGTATTGCGATTGCCGGTACACACGGTAAAACCACGACAACCGCATTGGTTACTCAGATTTACTCAGAAGCCGGTCTCGATCCAACGTTTGTTAACGGTGGTTTGGTAAAAAGCGCAGGCACCAATGCGCGCTTGGGCTTAAGCCGCTACCTGATAGCTGAAGCCGATGAAAGTGATGCCTCTTTCTTGCACCTGCAACCGATGGTGTCAGTGGTCACTAACATCGAAGCGGATCACATGGATACCTACGGCGGTGACTTTGAAGTCCTAAAGCAAACCTTCGTGGACTTCCTGCATAACCTGCCATTCTACGGTCTGGCCGTGGTGTGTGTGGACGATCCTGTCGTACGCGAGTTGTTGCCACGCATTGGCCGTCCCGTGATCACCTACGGTTTCTCTGAAGATGCTGATGTGCGTTTAGTGGATTACCATCAATGTGGTCAGCAGGGCCATTTCTCTATTTTACGTAAAGACAAACCTGCGCTGGCGGTGACCCTGAATATGCCGGGTAAACACAACGCCTTGAATGCAACGGCAGCAGTGGCCGTTGCGACAGAAGAAGGGGTGGAAGACAGCGCGATCATTCAAGCCTTGGTGGAATTCCAAGGTACCGGTCGTCGTTTTGATCACCTTGGCGAGTTCAACACGGGCAACGGTAACGTGATGCTGGTGGATGACTATGGCCATCACCCAAGCGAAGTCGATGTGACCATTCAGGCGGCTCGTGCGGGTTGGGATGATAAGCGCTTGGTGATGGTATTCCAGCCACACCGTTATAGTCGTACGCGCGATCTGTATGACGATTTTGCTAATGTCCTAGAGCAAGTCGATGTGCTGGTGATGTTGGATGTGTACGCTGCCGGTGAAACACCGATCGCGGGGGCTGATGGCCGTGCGCTGTGCCGTACCATTCGTGGTCGCGGTAAAATCGACCCGATTTTTGTGCCGAACACAGAGGCGCTACCGGCCGCGTTGGCCAATATTTTGCAACAGGGTGATTTAGTGCTGACACAAGGTGCCGGTGATGTAGGTAAAATTGCCCGCCAGTTGGCCGACATGAAGCTGAATGTCGCAGCGATGCGCCAACACTAAGATCCCAGCAAGCGCACGATTTTACGGTATCTATATTGCATATAATTTATGCTTTGAGCATATAATTAATGTAAAGTCCACGTTCGATACCGTTTTTCGTGGGCTTTGCTCTCAGGAATCGCAATACAGGTGTTGGAGAGCTTGAACTTGCTCGGTATAATCTGTCAACTTTACCCAGTGGAATTGAACGATTGTTGAAGATAAGGCCTCAATAGTGGTTATTTCTGGGTAATTATCGGCTATTTAATCAAGGTTAAACTAATTATGGCTGATAGTGTCTTAAAAAGAATACCGTCGATCCCGGCTTGTGCCCGTAAGCACTGGGGCGGGATCGGATTTTTTCTCTTTGTGATCGGCTTTGTGGTGTGGCTGTTCAGTGCCGCCATACAGTGGATGACGGACGCGAATCGGTTGCCGTTGTCACAGCTGGTGATCCAAGGGGAATTGCATTACCTGACGCCCAATGATGTGCGAACAGGGATACAAAAGCTTGATCACCTCGGCAGTTTCATGACGCAGGATGTCGATGACATTCAGCATGTTTTAGAAGCGATGCCGTGGGTCGCGCAAGCCGCAGTACGCAAACAATGGCCCGATACACTCAAAGTGTACTTGGTCGAACAACAGCCTGTTGCGTCTTGGGATAACCAGTTTTTGGTCAATCCCGACGGTGTCGTGTTTACCGCACCGATGGCACAAGCCGGACAGAAGTTAGTGGCATTGTCAGGGCCTGATGGCTCAAGCCAAGAGGTGCTGACGGTGTGGCGAGAAATGCAACCGATGTTACAACGGGCAGGGTTTGATATTGCTCAGCTTGCATTAAACGAACGGCGAGCCTGGCGTGTTTGGTTAACAAATGGCATCAGGCTTGAACTGGGGCGCAGTGAGCGAATGGAGCGATTAGAACGCTTTATCAGCTTGTCCCCAGAATTGGAACAGCAGGGAAAAGCCATCGAGTACGTAGACTTGCGCTATGACACAGGGGCCGCTGTCGGCTGGGTGACCGACCCAGACACACACAACAGCAAGTAGTCCCGGCTTGTCCGTAAACCTGTTTGGTTTAATCGAACAAATAAGAGCGTACGCTAATGACGAAGGCAGCAGATAAAAAACTGATAGTCGGCCTAGATATTGGCACTTCCAAAGTCTGTGCTTTGGTCGGGGAAATCTTACCTAATGGTGAAGTCAACGTCATTGGGGAAGGCAGTAGTCCATCGAATGGAATGGACAAAGGCGGTGTGAACGATCTTGAATCGGTTGTAAAGTCGGTGCAAGGCGCGATCAACAAAGCCGAACTCATGGCTGACTGCCAGATCACCTCGGTATATTTGTCATTATCAGGCAAACATATTCGTTGCCAGACAGAAGAAGGCATGGTGCCTATTTCTGACAAAGAGGTAACGCAAGACGACGTTGATAATGTTATTCATACAGCGAAGTCAGTAAAAATCAGTGATGAACATAAAGTTTTACATGTAATCCCTCAAGAATTTGCTATTGATTACCAAGAGGGCATTAAAAACCCTGTCGGTTTATCGGGGGTACGCATGGAGGCCAATGTTCACCTGATCACGTGTCACAATGATATGGCACGAAATATTGTGAAGGCCGTTGAGCGCTGTGAGCTGAAAGTTGACCAGTTGATTTTCTCTGGGTTAGCGGCCAGTTATGCGGTGCTGACGCCTGATGAGCGTGAGCTCGGCGTGTGTGTCGTTGATCTGGGTGGCGGCACCATGGACATTGCCGTATGGACAGGGGGCGCGCTACGACATGCCGCAGTGATCCCTTATGCTGGCAATGTTGTGACCAGTGATATTGCTTATGCCTTTGGCACCCCTCTGGGGGATGCGGAAGAGATAAAAGTGAAATATGGCTGTGCATTGAGTGAGTTAGTGAACAAAGACGCGAAGGTCGATGTACCGAGTGTTGGCGGTCGCCCTTCTCGTAGTTTGCAAAGCCAAACGTTAGCGGAAGTGATAGAGCCTCGCTACAGTGAATTGCTGGGGCTCGTTAATCAGAAGCTCATCGAAGTACAAGAACAACTGCGTAATGCGGGGGTCAAACACCAGTTAGCGGCAGGTATTGTCTTAACCGGTGGGGCGGCACAAATGGAAGGATTGGTGGAATGCGCAGAGCGTGTTTTCAGCAATCAAGTCCGGGTTGGTTTGCCACTGAATGTGACCGGGCTGACCGAGCACGTTCAATTCCCGCACTATGCGACGGCAGTAGGTTTACTGCATTACGGAAAGGATAGTCAGACATTTGATGGCAGTGAGATTGAACCGAAACGCTCAGTTTCTGGTTTGTTCACAAAAGTTAGTGGCTGGTTTAGCAAAAATTTTTAAAACCTGATGCGAACAGGATGGACGGAGAGAACACATGTTTGAACCGATGATGGAAATGTCTGACGAAGCGGTAATTAAGGTCATTGGCGTTGGCGGCGGCGGCGGTAATGCTGTCGATCACATGGTACGTGAGTCAATTGAGGGTGTTGAGTTTATTACCGTGAATACGGATGCTCAGGCCTTACGTAAAAGCAGTGTCAGCACGGTGATTCAGATCGGTGGCACAATCACAAAAGGTCTGGGTGCAGGCGCGAATCCACAAGTGGGTCGTGACTCCGCACTGGAAGACCGTGAAGCCATCAAAGCTGAGCTACAAGGCTCTGATATGATCTTCATTGCAGCAGGCATGGGCGGCGGTACCGGTACCGGTGCAGCACCAATCATTGCTGAAGTCGCGAAAGAGCTGGGCATTTTGACCGTAGCGGTGGTGACAAAACCATTTAGCTTTGAAGGCAAAAAGCGCATGGCGTTCGCGGAACAAGGGATCGAAGAGCTGTCAAAGCACGTCGATTCATTGATCACCATTCCTAACGAGAAACTGCTGAAGGTCCTTGGCCGTGGTATTACCTTGTTAGACGCGTTCGCAAAAGCTAACGACGTATTGAAAAATGCGGTTCAAGGCATTGCGGAGCTGATCACGCGCCCTGGTATGATTAACGTCGACTTTGCTGACGTACGTACAGTTATGTCTGAAATGGGTCATGCGATGATGGGCAGCGGTGTGGCTACTGGTGATGATCGTGCGGAAGAAGCGGCTGAGATGGCGATTTCTAGCCCATTGCTAGAAGACATCGATTTGGCGGGCGCGCGTGGTGTGTTGGTTAACATCACGGCAGGTATGGACATGCGTCTTGACGAGTTCGAGACAGTGGGTAATACCGTGAAAGCCTTCGCATCAGATAACGCAACCGTTGTGATTGGTACCTCTTTGGACCCAGACATGACTGATGAGCTACGTGTGACAGTCGTTGCAACCGGTATCGGTAAAGAGTGCAAGCCTGACATCACGTTAGTGACATCATCAAAGCCTGTTCAGGCTGTGGCACAGGACAAACCTGTTGCTGCGCCAGTGGTTGAAGAGACGAAGCCACAAACGCCAGCACCGTCTGCGTCTGTTGCTGACTCTGCCGGCCAGGCGACGGCGGCAAAAGCCAAGCCACAAGCTGATCACGATTACCTCGATATCCCAGCGTTCTTGCGCAAGCAAGCCGACTGATCAATGTAATTGATTTGGGAAATTGGTCACAAAGTGATATGATATCGGTCCTTGTTCTTATTTTTTGCAAGGATCTGGGCCGATATTTAGGCAAAACAATAGTTGAGAAAAGCAGATGATCAGACAACGTACACTGAAAAGCATTGTGCAAACGACTGGGGTGGGTCTTCACTCTGGGCGTAAAGTCACGCTTATTCTTCGTCCGGCTGCTGCCAATACAGGGGTGATTTATCGCCGTACAGACCTTAATCCGCCTGTTGATTTTCCAGCAGATGCGAGTTCTGTGCGCGACACCATGTTATGTACCGCCCTCGTGAACGAGTCAGGGGTGCGTATCTCAACTGTTGAGCACCTGAATGCGGCACTGGCCGGTATGGGGATCGATAACGTGATTATCGAAGTGGATGCACCTGAAATTCCGATTATGGATGGTAGCGCCAGTCCCTTTATCTACCTGTTGCAGTCTGCGGGCATAGATACGCTGAATGCACCGAAACGCTTCTTGCGTATTAAGAAAACGGTGCGTGTTGAAGATGGCGACAAATGGGCAGAACTCCGTCCTCATAACGGTTTTCGTCTGGATTTTGCGATCGATTTTAACCATCCGGCCATCGATGCAGAGCAGCAGCGTTTAGTGTTAGACTTTTCTAGCCAATCTTTTGTTAAAGACATTAGCCGCGCACGTACGTTTGGATTTATGCGAGATATTGAATACCTTCAATCGCAAAATCTGGCGTTGGGCGGTAGCTTTGACAATGCGATCGTGTTGGATGATTACCGTATCTTGAATGATGACGGCTTACGTTTTGACAATGAGTTAGTGACACACAAAGTACTGGATGCCATTGGTGACTTGTACATGTGTGGCCATAATATTATTGGTGAAATGGTCGCCTTCAAATCTGGCCACGCCCTAAACAACAAGTTGTTGCGTGCAGTGCTGGCCGATCAAGAAGCGTACGAGTGGTCGACCTTCACGGATGAGCAGCAAGTCCCTGTGACGTTCGCTCAGCCAGGCATGGTCTTCGCCTAAGCTTACTTGCACTTAAGCATGAATTAAAAAAACGCCGGACGATGTCCGGCGTTTTTGTATGTCTTTTTTGTTTGTCTTTCAGCTTTTATTGCGATTCGCTAACGCCGCAATGCGCTCCAGTCGCACCCGGATTTTATCGGGGGCATGCTGTGCGGTCTGACGCAAATACTCCGCCGCTTGCGGCGTAATGGGTTTGCGTACAATGTCCGGTACTTTCTCTGTCTTTTCTTGCTGAACGGCAGCCAGCTGCGGGTTCACCTTGATCTCAATGCGTGTCAGGCTCGGCAGCAGGTTGGCACGCAACGTATTGCTGAGCGTGTTGCGTTCATAATTGAGTCGCATCGACCAGGCAGCAGAGGCGGTTTCGATGATCAGCACGCCCTGGCGAAAGTTACTGACCCGGCAGTGCTCGGCACACGCAAGGTGCGCTTTTACCGCTTTGTCCAGCTGACTTAAGGCGATAGCGCGTTGCTGAATATTGCCGATGGGGGTGTCTTCCAGCAAATGGCCGGGCGTTTGAGGGCGATGATCACGCATTACTGACGCTTCCTAGGCAAAAAAGTCGGGGCTTAGTTCTAATTTTGCGAATATGGTAAACCCTGTGGGGGATTAGCCATAGGCGGCACTGTGAATATGTCTTATTATAACCCGCTTAGGGGTACTGTGGCGAAGGCTGTCTGTCACGTGCAGTATGCGATGCTGTCGGTATGAATGGGCAGCAACGATCTGGAAAACTCCGGGTTTGTTTTCATTTTTCCCTTGAAATGATTGAATCAGACCACAATATCATTGTTATGCGTAGTTTTTCGGGTCAGCTTCCGTTGTCATACCAAATGGCGGATTTAGACGGGACAGGGATGGTAAATCCAATTTTGCACACAGTGTGGCTTTTGGTGAATCCCCGTTGAAAAATTCAGATTAAGCAATTCAGCCATTTATGCAGCTGAAATAACAAGAGAAAACGGCAAAGCCATGTTATCAAAACTACTGACCAAAGTTATCGGTAGCCGTAACGACCGCACTCTGCGTCGTATGCGCAAAATTGTAGATCAAATCAACAAGCTTGAACCTCAGTTTGAGAGCCTGCTTGACGAAGAGCTAAAAGCGAAAACGGTTGAATTCCGTGAGCGCCTTGATCAAGGTGAAGAGCTCGATCTGCTTCTACCAGAAGCCTTTGCAACTGTCCGTGAAGCCTCTAAGCGTGTCTTCGGCATGCGTCATTTCGACGTGCAGTTGATCGGCGGTATGGTGCTGAACAACTGTCAAATCGCAGAAATGCGTACCGGTGAAGGTAAAACCTTGACCGCAACCTTGCCGGCTTACCTTAACGCCTTGACCGGTAAAGGTGTTCACATTGTTACCGTGAACGATTACTTGGCTGCGCGTGATGCCGAAACCAACCGTGCCCTGTTTGAATTCTTAGGCATGACCGTGGGCGTGAACGTACCGAACATGCCGCCACAAGCGAAGAAAGACGCGTACGCCGCAGACGTATTGTACGGCACGAACAATGAATTCGGTTTTGACTACTTGCGTGACAACATGGCCTTCCGCCCTGAAGACCGTGTGCAGCGCGAACGTTTCTTTGCCGTGGTCGATGAGGTGGATTCCATCTTGATCGATGAAGCGCGTACCCCATTGATCATTTCCGGTCCTGCGGAAGACAGCTCTGAGTTGTACACCAAGATCAATTTATTGATCCCGCAGTTGGTGAAGCAAGATCAAGAAGATAGTGAAGAATACCGTGGCGAAGGCCACTACACTGTTGATGAGAAATCCAAGCAAGCGCACTTGACCGAAAACGGCCAAGAGTTTGTGGAAGACCTTCTGAAAGAAAATGGCATGATGGCGGAAGAAGATACGCTGTACTCGCCTGCCAATATCAGTTTGCTACACCACGTGAATGCAGCACTGCGTGCCCACGTGCTGTTTGAGCGCGATGTGGATTACATCGTAAAAGACGATGAAGTGATCATCGTTGATGAACACACCGGCCGTACTATGCCGGGTCGTCGTTGGTCTGAAGGTCTGCATCAGGCGGTTGAAGCCAAAGAAGGCACGAAGATCCAGAATGAAAACCAAACGCTAGCGTCTATCACGTTCCAGAACTACTTCCGTTTGTACAACAAACTGTCCGGTATGACCGGTACTGCGGATACGGAAGCGTTTGAATTCCAGTCTATTTATGGTCTGGAAACCGTGGTATTGCCAACCAACAAGCCTATGATCCGTGATGACATGGGTGATTTGGTCTACATGACCGAGTTGGAAAAGTTTGCGGCGATCAGCGAAGACATCAAAGAGCGTGTTGAAAAAGGCCAGCCGGTCTTGGTTGGTACGGTTTCGATTGAAAAATCAGAATTGCTGTCTAAAGCTCTGAAGAAGCAAGGCATTAAACACGAAGTCCTGAATGCTAAGTTCCACGAGCGTGAAGCGGATATCGTGGCACAAGCCGGTGCATTGGGTGCCGTGACTATCGCGACCAACATGGCGGGTCGTGGTACGGATATCGTATTGGGTGGCTCATGGCAGACCGAAGCGGCGAAGCTTGAGAATCCAACTGACGAGCAAATTGCACAGATCAAAGCGGATTGGCGTGTTGCTCACGATGCGGTATTGGCCGCGGGTGGTTTGCACATCATTGGTACCGAGCGTCACGAATCGCGTCGTATCGATAACCAGCTACGTGGTCGTGCGGGTCGTCAGGGTGATGCCGGTTCTTCGCGCTTCTATCTGTCGATGGAAGATGGCTTGATGCGTATCTTCGCCTCTGATCGTGTATCCAACATGATGAAGAAGCTAGGTATGGAAGAAGGCGAAGCGATTGAGCACCCTTGGGTGACCAAAGCCATCGAAAACGCCCAGCGTAAGGTAGAAGGCCGTAACTTCGACATTCGTAAGCAGCTGCTTGAATTCGATGATGTTGCCAATGATCAGCGTAAAGTCGTGTATGAACTGCGTGACGAGTTGATGAATGCGGAAGACATCAGCGACATGATTGAACAAAACCGTGAAGACGTGATTTTGTCTGTCATTGATGCACACATTCCACCGCAATCTCTGGAAGATATGTGGGACATCGCCGGCCTTGAAACGCGCTTGAAAGATGACTTCGATCTTGCGCTGCCGATTCAAGAGTGGCTAGATACCGAAGACAAGCTGTACGAAGAAGCGTTGCGTGAGCGTATCGTCGAGAAGGCTGTAGAGGTTTACCGTCACAAAGAAGAAGTGGTTGGTGCGCAAGTGCTACGCAACTTCGAGAAAACGGTGATGCTGCAGAACCTTGATACTTTGTGGAAAGAGCACTTGGCCGCGATGGATCATCTGCGTCAAGGTATCCACCTACGTGGCTATGCGCAGAAGAACCCGAAACAGGAATACAAGCGTGAATCGTTTGAGCTGTTTGAAGGCATGCTGGAAAACTTGAAGTCTGATGTGATCGCCATCTTGAGTAAAGTGCGCGTGCAGCAGCAGGAAGAGGTTGAGCGTGTCGAAGAGGAACGTCGTCGTTTGGCGGAAGAACTGGCCCGTCGTCAGCAATTCCAGCACCAAAATGCGGCGAGCCAAATTGCCGATGAAAGCGCTGAAGAGGGTGACGATAGCGCCCCTTACCAGCGTGATGAGCGTAAAGTGGGCCGTAATGAACCTTGCCCATGCGGTTCTGGTAAGAAATACAAACAGTGTCATGGTCAAATCAACTAATCGTTGAGATACCTGACAACAAAAGGCCGCCTATGCGGCCTTTTGTTTATCTGCTTATCTGTTTATATTTTCGAAACAAACAGATAAACAGCTGAATAAGAAAAGTATAGGTCAACAGAGATAGGGTTGAGTGTGGATAAGAAGCAAGTGTGGATCTCTGCTGGGATCATTCTAAATACGACGCAGGACAAAGTGTTTATTACCCGCCGTGCGGCGACCGCGCATAAGGGCGGTTTTTGGGAATTTGCAGGCGGTAAAGTGGAAGCGGGTGAAACGGCGGAGCAAGCCGTGATCCGAGAATTGCATGAAGAAGTGGGCATTGACGCCACCGCGCTTGAGCATTTCATGGCCTTAGAGCACAACTACCCGGATAAAGCCCTGACGTTTGATTTCTTCTTGATCACCGCGTTCAACGGGGAAGCATACGGCAAAGAAGGGCAACCTGGCGAATGGGTCGCGTTAGATAAACTGTGTGACTACGCGTTTCCGGAAGCCAATGCGGTGGTGTTGGATAAACTCATGGCGCGGGTTGTAAGCTGACAATGATTGGGTAAGCTGTGGTCCTGTGGTCCTGTGGTCCTGTGGTCCTGTGGTCCTGTGGTCCTGTTAGGAATACAGCAAGCCATATCTCCTTAGGGCCACAGAGCCTGTTAACCGCTTTTAATATCCCATATCTTCCGACCAGCCATCAGAGTCTGATAGATCCGGCGCGCCTGGGATGGCTTTTTCTTCTTCGGCCCATTCGCCTAAGTCAATCAGTTGGCAGCGTTTCGAGCAAAACGGGCGGAAGGGGCTGGCGTCACTCCATACGACCTTGACTTGGCAGGTTGGGCATTTGACTACCGTGATCGGGGTAGCAGCAGGGGGCGTTGACATGAGAAACCTCAGCAAATCGTTAGGTGAAATTCAATCGTGTCCGCAATGCTGGCGCCTTCTTCAAAAGGCAGAAAGCGAATGGCAAAGCGACTGCGATGGCCCGATATCATAGGATAAACCCCATGGTTTGGGCAAATATCGAGACGCAGTAAATTGGCATCATCGGCTTCATGTTGAAAGAACCCCCCACGCGCGACGCATTGCTGTGTTTGTCCGGCACCACGGATCAGGCGAAGCAACAAAGTGAGCGCCACATTCAGAGCACGGATACTGTCGAGCCAGCGCTGAATATCGACCCGTTGCTGGGCTGGCGGTAAATGTAACCAATGATGCAAAATAGGCAGGTCAAAACAGCAACTGCCGCCGGGAATGGATAAGCGCTGTTTGATTGCGCCCAGAAAGCGATCTTCACGCAGATCTTGACCAAGACGATTGGCTGCCAGCAAATGACGGTGCGCCAATTGCAGATGATCAAGGTGCTCACGTAGTGCCGTTTGATCGACGCCATCGATATTCAGCCATTGCTTGAGTTTGGTGCGTTGCTTGTCGAGATCTTTGGCAAGCTCTGTTTTGAGCTGGCTTTGTTCTAACACTTCCAACAAGTCAAATAGACCACGAAAGAACACTTGGTGTTGCCAAGGATCGCTGAATGCACTCGTCTGCTTGATTTGACGGATCAAAAATTCCAGCCGTAAATAAATACGGGTTTTCTCATTTAGCGGGTGCTCAAAGCGGTTCATTTGCATATCCATGTATCCCAAGGCGTGAAATATCCCACAGTGTGTAGCGATGCGTGTGTCATTCGTCGTGTGACGGTGGTGCGGTTTGCGCGCACAGCGCAAGGTACTGTTGGTGCAGGACGGCCACTTGTTGTGGCAAATCGTCACCGTTGCCATTATTGCAAATGACATCATCTGCAGCGGCCAAGCGATCTTGGCGTGAGGCTTGTGAGGCCAAGATTTGCTTCACTTGCGCGGCCTCGACGCTATCGCGCTGTTGGGTGCGGGCGACTTGTAAGGTTTCGTCCACATCCACCACCAATAAGCGGTCCGTCAGCGTTTGCAGGTTGTTCTCCACCATCAGCGGGACGACCAATAGGCAATACGGCGAACGGGCTTGCGCAATATCCGCGAGCATCTTTTCACGGATCATCGGGTGCAATAACTGATTGATCCAGTCTTTCAATGTCGGCTCGCTGAAAATGGCTGATCGTAGCTTAGCGCGATCAAGATGGCCGTCTGTCAGCAAGATGTCAGCACCTAATTTTTCTTCGATGGCACGCAGGCCCGCCGAGCCCGGTTCGACCACTTGGCGAGCAATGATATCGGCGTCGATAATATCAATCTGATAAGCTGCAAACAGATTGGCGACGGTGGTTTTACCGCTGCCAATCCCGCCCGTAAGGCCAATGACAAGGCACATGGTTTACATTCCTAAATAGCTTGAGAGGTACCAGTTTACCAGAGGTTCCCCCCATAAGATGGCAATCCATCCCGCCAGCGCCAGATATGGGCCAAAAGAGAACGGGGTTTGGCTGTCAGACTGCTGCATACGTATCATGATCAGGCCACAAATCGCACCCAGCAGCGAAGACGTTAACACCACAAACGGCAGAAGTTGCCAGCCTAACCATGCGCCGAGCGCAGCCAGTAACTTAAAGTCGCCGTAACCCATGCCTTCTTTACCGGTGATCAGCTTAAACAACCAGTACACACTCCACAGCGAGAGGTAACCGGCCATCGCGCCGATCACGGCATCTTGCAGGCTAAGCGGTGAATAGCCGATCACGGCCAGTAAGATCCCCGCCCACATTAGCGGCAGGGTGATTTGATCCGGCAGCAGCATGTTATCGATATCGATAAACGCCAGTGCAATGAGGGCAAAGCTAAAGAAAATGACCGCGATGGCCCATTCAGAGGTCGGTAAGACCAGCGCGACCGTCAGGGCGACTAACGCGGTAAAGGCTTCTACCGCCGGGTAGCGAGCACTGATCGGCGTTTGGCAATGCTTACAACGGCCTTTTAATACCAACCAACTGATGACCGGAATGTTTTCCAATGCGCTGATCGGGTGCTGGCACTGCGGGCAGCGAGAACGCGGTACACTTAAATTGAACGTGGGTTGCGGCTCGGCAGCTTCACCGCTCGGTGCTGTATCCGGAAAGTATTCTACACATTCGGCTTGCCACTGGCGTTCCATCATGATCGGCAGGCGGTAAATCACCACATTGAGAAAACTGCCGATCAGCAACCCGAAAATGGCGGCAAAAACGGGAAACAACCAAGGGGTCAGGGTGAGCAAGTCCATGTACGATCTCTCATTGGTATTGACGGGGAATATTGTAGGGGAATTGAGGTTGAGATCCTAGAATCTCAACCTTCAGAGTGAGGGCACATGGGTTGGAATGAACGGATGTGCCATTAGGTACAAAATAGGTGTTTAGCCGATTACACTCATCAATGTAAATATTGGCATATACATGGCAACGAGCAATCCACCAATGAGAGTACCAAGTACAATGATGATTAACGGCTCAAGAATTTTACCGAGGTTATCGACGGTATTGTCCACTTCCTGCTCATACAGAGTCGCAATTTTATTGAGCATGTCATCCAATGAGCCGGACTCTTCGCCGATCATGGTCATCTGCAGCATGAGTTCCGGAAAAATGTCACATTGGCGCAATGCGATGTGCAGCGGCATGCCAGCAGCGGTATTGGCATGGGCTTCCATGGTCGCTTGTTCAATGTATAGGTTACCGGTGGTTTTGGCGGCGGATTGTAAACCACTGAGCAGGGGAATACCGGCACTGAAGGTGGTGGCTAAGGTACGGGCAAAACGGGCGACTGTAGCTTTTAGGAGTACGCTGCCGATAATAGGGATACGTAGGTTGAAACGGTGTACGGTTAATTTGGTTTTGTCAGAACGTTTGTACTGGTAACTGAATACTATAAAAAATAGTATAGAGCCTAAAGATAGATACAAACCATAGGCAATGAGCCAGTCTGACATATCAATAACAAACTGAGTAAAAACAGGGAGTTCCGCACCAAAGCTTTTGAAAATGTTGGCAAATTGAGGAATGACAAATACCAGCATCATAATGGTGACGCCAACAGCCGTCAGGGTCACCATGGTCGGGTAAATCATCGCCTTGATGACTTTTTTGCGCATTTCTTCGTGTTTTTCACGATAAGTCGCAATGCGCTCAAAGACTTGCGCTAAGTGGCCGGTTTGTTCACCGGTGGCAATGAGGTCACAATAGAAATTATCAAACAGCGGGGAGCTGGTACGCATGGCGCGAGCGAGCGAGGAGCCAGCCTCCACTTGAATCGCCACTTGTGACAGTACCGCACGGGCTTCCGCTTTATGGTGACTGTCGGCCATCAGTTTGAGTGCCTGCACCACCGGTACGCCGGATCCGACCATGGTGGCGAGCTGGCGGGTGATGGCGGTAATGTCAGTGGCTTTAATTTGATTACGCAATTTGCTTAAACTGGAAGGGGCGCGATGCTTGAGTTTTTTAACCTGAATTCGTTGCTCGGTGAGCTTGGCACGCACTTCTTGCTCTTGAAAGCCCAGCATGACGCCTGAGAGTTTTTTCCCCGCTTGGTTCACTCCGCGCCAGTGGTAATAACGAATGCGGCTGGCTTGTGCCATAGTGCAACTTCCTTGTAAGACTTGATAAAAATGACGTGCTGTACAGTATGCGTTATCACGTGTTGGGTATCAGATTCATATCCACATAATCTAAAACCTCAACCCATGCACATGGCGATTAGGCAAAGTGCAGCACACGTTGTAATTCACTCAGGCTGGTGACGCCGTCGCACAGTTTCTCTACTCCGGCTTGTTGCAAGGTCATCATGCCTTGTTGGCAAGCCAGGTTTTCCAGTTCTAATGTCGTAGCCCCGGCCATGAGCGCCTGTGCCAGTTCTCGGGAGAAAGGCATGACTTCATAAATACCGACCCGGCCGATGTAGCCTTTGTTGCATTCATCACAGCCTCGTTCGCTGGCTTTGTATACAACCTGAAAGGCGGGGATCTTGAGTTTTTCTCTTACAAAATCATCGAGGTCATCGACCAGTTTACAGTGTTTGCACAGGCGGCGCCCGAGACGCTGGGCAATGATCAAGCTCAGCGAGGATGCTAAGTTGAAATCTTCGATGCCCATATTGGTCAAACGGGTGATGGTCTCGGCGGCGGAATTCGTATGCAGCGTTGATAAGACCAAGTGTCCGGTTTGTGCGGCCTTGACGGCTATGCCGCCAGTTTCTAAGTCGCGGATTTCCCCCACCATGACCACATCGGGATCTTGACGCAAAAACGAGCGCAGTGCCTCGGCAAAGCCTAAGCCGACCGTGGTGTTGATTTGCACCTGATTAATGCCGGGCAGGTTGATTTCCACTGGATCTTCGGCGGTCGAAATATTGCGCTCATCGGTATTGAGGATCTTTAAACCGGTATAGAGGGAAACTGTTTTACCGCTGCCGGTTGGCCCCGTCATTAAAATCATCCCTTGCGGCTGTTTGAGCGCATCAAGGTAGGCCTGCTTTTGCTGGGGATTATAGCCGAGAATATCAATGTCCAAATTGGCGCTGGAGCTGTCCAAAATCCGCAATACGACTTTTTCGCCCCACAAGGTCGGCAAAGTAGAGACGCGCAAATCGATCGCCAAGGTTGGCGATATTTTCAGCTTAATACGGCCATCTTGCGGTTGGCGGCGCTCGGCAATATTGAGCTTCGACATCACCTTTAAACGGGTCGATAAACGACGAGACAACGAGGATGGCGGTGTCGCGTGTTGGTGTAAAATACCGTCACAGCGCAGGCGAATGCGGTAGGTTTTCTCATACGGTTCAAAGTGGATATCCGACGCACTTTTGCGCACCGCATCCAGCAATATCTGGTTAATGTAGCGGGTAACGGGCGCCGTATCAGTACTGATATCGGTCGCCTCTTCGACGTTTTCGCCATCGCTAAGATCGACTAAATCGCCTAAATCGCTGTCACTGACGCTGGGTTGGCGTTGCGCGCCTTGACCGTCAATATCACTGCCGTAGACGCGTCGAATGGCGGCTTCCAGCTGTTTGTGATCGAGCAGTAATGGCTCAACGCTTTTGCCGGTGGTAAAGCGAAACTCATCCAATGCATCGTTTAGGGTGGGGTCGCTGAGCCCAATGAACAGGGTGCTGTCGGTGGCGTGCAGTGGCAATACTTTATGCCGTAGAATCGGGTCGCGTAAATTGAGGCTTTTACAGCAGTCTGCATAGTCGTATTGGTGAACATCGACTTGGGCAATGGAAAAGATCAGTTCCAATTGGCGAACGAGTTCGCCACTGGTCATGATCCCTTGTTGCAGCAAAGCCGAAGGGATTGATGTCCCTTCGGCTTGCACCATGTCCACTACCTGCTGCTGCTCTGCATGGCTAATCAGGTTAGCCTGATGCAAGATAGAAGCAAGGCTGGTGTGCATTTTAATTAAAGACCAGCCGTTTCAGTACAAGTTTTTGGCAATAGCTTTTGTGCATTGCTTGCTTTACAAGTCCAAGCACCAGCCGCACGTTCTAGTACAATTTTAGCGCCGTTCACATCTGGACTATTCCCTGTGCTTGCGAATGTAAGTAGAATTCTTGAACTAGCTTTTACAAAAGTGACAGCCCCATTCGTTGGGTCAATTACACCTAAATCGCTCATCGTCTGGCCTGCTGTGGTTCCATCAGGAAACTCACCTTCACTTACAACATATTGTTCAACATTACTTCTTAGTGATGTAATGGTTGCAAGTCCAGCGCCAAGTTCAGCTTTGGCTACATAAGTTTGGTATTGAGGGATTGCAATAGCTGATAACACACCAATAACCGCTACAACGATCATCAATTCAATCAACGTAAAACCTTTTTGCATTCTTTTGATTTGCCCTTTCATGTTTCTTTCCTTTTTAAATTTTTCCAAATGTTTAGCTAACAAGCCGAGATTAATTTCGGTAGGGGAAGGATATGCCCTTAGCACAATAGGCAGAATTCACTAACATTGATTGCTCGGCTCAGTCTAAAAAAAAACCAAACATGTTACATGCATTTCATTTCATACTGCGATTGAGTGTGAGCTTTTTAGCCCTATGGAATCAAAATCGGGGTGTTTTATGACTCACTTCGATGAGGTGGAAGTGGTGGGGAAAAAGGCAAAACGGGCAACATTGAGACAGTGATCACTATGATGCCCTACTTTTAAAAAGGAGATAGAGGCGGTTATTTGGGCTGAAAGCGCATGGAAAGATCCATGGCGCGCAGGTGTTTGGTCAGTGCGCCGACGGAAATATAGTCGACCCCGGTGCTTGCCATCTCGCGGATGGTCTCTAGGGTGACGTTGCCGGAGTTCTCCAGTGCGGCACGCCCTGCATTGAGTGCCACGGCTTCGCGCATCATGGCTAAGGTGAAGTTATCCAGCATCACGATGTCGGCGCCGGCTTCAATGGCTTGGCGTAGTTCATCGAGTGTTTCCGTTTCTATTTCTACCGGTTTGTCGGGGTGCTGGGCTTTTGCGGTGTGGATCGCCGCAGCAATGCCGCCACAAGCAATGATGTGGTTCTCTTTAATGAGGTAAGCATCATACACACCGATGCGGTGACTGAAACCGCCGCCACAGGTCACTGCATATTTGAGCGCGCTGCGCATGCCGGGAATGGTTTTGCGGGTGTCGAGTAAGCGACAGCCGGTGCCTTCCAGTTGGCTGGCATAGGCTGAGACGGTGGTGGCACAGCCTGATAAGGTCTGAATAAAGTTCATTGCGGTACGCTCGCCTGTGAGCAGGGCGCGTGAGGGGCCAGTCAACGTACACAGGGCTTGATTGGGCTGCACGCGATCGCCGTCTTGGACGTGCCAGTCAATGTTGACGGTACCGCCAAGCTGGTGGAAGACTTCTTCCGCCCATTGTTGACCGCAAAAAATACCCTGTTCGCGCGTGATGAGAATTGCCACATCGTGGCTATCTGCGGGGATCAGGTTAGCGGTAATGTCGCGACTGGCGTCAATATGGCCATGCTGGCCGATGCCGAGATCTTCATGTAGTGCATCGGCGACGGCGCGGCGGATCTCGTCTGGGAGTTGTTGTTTGAGCGCCTGTAGGCGAGTGGCACTGTCGTGTGTCTTTTCCATGTGAGTCATGACAAGTCCATAGCAAGAGAGTAGAAGGAGCGGTTTGATACCGCATTGTTCACGATGAAAGCATACAGGGAGGGGCGAGTTGAATAAAGAGAAAGGGACGAGGTGCGAGGGACGCGTATAGAAAGGGACTCGATTCGAAGAGCGAGTGTTAAAGGAAAGCGGGAAGGTCGGAAACACTTGACTTGTTTAGGAGGCTCAGCGAGTCTGCCTCGAACCTCGAACCTCGAACCTCGAACCTCGAACCTCGAACCTCGAACCTCGAACCTCGAACCTCGAACCTCGAACCTCGAACCTCGAACCTCGAACCTCGAACCTCGAACACAGGACTTTTCCATGTTTACGATTAATCAGCATCACTGGCTAGAAGGGGTGATGCATGTCCCTTCCCCGTTTTATGATGAACGGGAAGATGAAGACGATATCTCTTTATTGGTGATCCACAACATCAGTTTACCGCCCGGTCAGTTTGGTGGCCCGTATATAGAGCAGCTGTTTACCGGGCAATTGGATCCTGCGGTGCATCCTTATTTCACGTTGATTCATAAGTTTCGTGTCTCAGCTCACTGTTTAATCCGTCGCAATGGCGATATCATTCAGTTTGTGCCGTTCAATGGTCGCGCTTGGCATGCGGGTTTCTCGCAATTTTCAGGGCGTGACAAATGTAATGACTACTCGATAGGGATCGAGTTAGAGGGCACGGACACCCTTCCTTATACCTCTGCACAATATCAGACGCTGTCGGCATTAAGCCGCGTGCTGATGGTGCACTATCCACGGATTGATAGCGGTCGGATCACGGGGCATGAATTCATTGCGCCGGGGCGAAAGACGGATCCGGGCCTTGCGTTTGATTGGTTCGCTTACAAATCGTCGTTGTAATGTTTGGAACGCCCTGCGTCTTGCGACAGGGCTGTCAGTCTTTTCTACCGTATCGATGCGCACGCCGCTGTGGATTCTCTGGCTTTTCTGGTTATCATTTCTGTTGATGACTTTTGTGTGACATGTTTTAACAAGATTTCACAAGTTGAAATTTTTGTTAAATCCACCTTCATTCTATGATTTCAATCAAGTTGTCGGTAGACATCTTCAATTATTTCTGTAAACTTTCTCTCAACCGTTAATTGGTAAGACCAATTACCCGCAGTAATGCCGGACTGTTTAGAGACGTAATAAGTACAACGAAGACATAATTATAAATGACTTATAAACGCATTCGCCAACCCAAGCTTTCAGATGCTATCGAGCAAGAACTCGAGCGCCTGATCCTGGAGGGAACCTTATCCCCCGGGCAGCAGTTACTGCCTGAGCGAGAGTTGGCAAAGCAGTTCGATGTCTCTCGTCCTTCCGTGCGTGAAGCGATCCAGCGTTTAGAAGCCAAACAGTTACTGACCCGTCGTCAAGGTGATGGCACCTTTGTCAGCGAGAAGCTGTGGCAGCATTTTTCGGATCCATTACTGGCGCTGTTATCGGCGCACCCAGAGACCCAGCGTGACTTGCTGGAATCCCGCCATGCGCTTGAAGGCCTCGCCGCTTATTACGCCGCATTGCGCGGTAACGATGATGATTTTACCCGTATTCGCGCATGTCATCTGCGGATACAGGACGCTCAGCAACAAGGCGATTTTCCGGCCGAAGCCGCCGCCGTGATGCAGTACTTGATCGCGGTGACCGAATCCGCCCACAACGTGGTACTGCTGCATATCATGCGCAGCCTGATACCCTTGCTTGAGCAAAACATATTACAAAACTTTGAGCGCTTGAACCGCCGTCCAGAGGTGGTGGGAAAAGTGCGAAATCACCGAGCCAATATTGTCCAGGCGATCGTTTCGGGTGAGCCCGAGCGGGCCCGTGAAGCATCGCATGCACATTTGGCTTACATCGAGGAAACCCTGTTGGATTTATCGCGTGAAGAGAGCCGTCGAGAACGCTCACTTCGTCGGGTTCAACAACGCAAGGACGGGCTGGATTAATACTGCTCATTACAATGAAAGAGTGGTCGTAAACAGTCGCGACATTGTTAGTTTTGTAGATTATCAACGAAAGGATAGATCGCATGTCTGAAGTCATGAAAAATGACGTGGATGCACTGGAAACTCAAGATTGGCTTGAAGCCCTTGAATCAGTCGTTCGTGAAGAAGGTGTAGAGCGCGCCCAGTTCCTACTTGAGCAAGTACTGGACAAGGCTCGTCTTGATGGCGTAGATATGCCAACAGGTATCACTACCAACTACATCAACACCATCCCAGCCGATAAAGAGCCTGCGTATCCGGGTGATACCACGCTTGAGCGCCGTATTCGTTCCATTATCCGTTGGAACGCGATCATGATCGTACTGCGTGCTTCGAAGAAAGATTTGGACTTGGGTGGCCACATGGCATCTTACCAGTCTGCGTCTGCGTTCTATGAAGTCTGCTTTAACCACTTCTTCCGCGCACCTAACGAGGTAGACGGCGGCGATTTGGTTTACTACCAAGGTCATATCTCTCCAGGTATTTATTCTCGTGCGTTTGTTGAAGGTCGTCTGACTGAAGAGCAGTTGGATAACTTCCGTCAAGAAGTGGACGGTAAAGGTATTCCTTCTTACCCACACCCGAAATTGATGCCTGAGTTCTGGCAGTTCCCAACCGTTTCTATGGGTCTTGGCCCGATTTCTGCTATCTATCAAGCGCGCTTCCTGAAGTACCTTGAAGGCCGTGGCCTGAAAGAAACGGGCGCACAACGTGTGTACGCGTTCTTGGGTGACGGTGAGATGGATGAGCCAGAATCACGTGGTGCGATTTCTTTCGCTGCGCGTGAGAAACTGGATAATCTATGTTTCCTTATCAACTGTAACCTACAGCGCCTAGATGGCCCGGTTATGGGTAACGGTAGCATCATTCAAGAGCTAGAAGGCCTGTTCAAAGGCGCTGGTTGGAATGTGGTTAAGGTTATCTGGGGCAGCAACTGGGATTCACTACTTGCTAAAGACACCACCGGTAAGCTGCTTCAGCTAATGAATGAAACTATTGACGGTGACTACCAGACATTCAAATCGAAAGATGGCGCTTACGTGCGTGAGCACTTCTTCGGTAAATACCCTGAAACCGCGGCGCTTGTTGCTGACATGACCGATGACGAAATCTTCGCGCTTAAGCGTGGTGGTCACGACTCATCTAAGCTGTTTGCAGCATTCAACAATGCGAAAGAAACCGGTGGTAAGCCAACGGTTATCCTTGCGAAAACCGTTAAAGGTTACGGCATGGGTGAAGCGGCTGAAGGTAAAAACATTGCACACGGTGTGAAGAAAATGGACATGACCCATGTTCAACACCTACGTGATCGTCTAGGCCTGCAAGACATTCTTTCTGATGAGAAGATCAAAGATCTTCCTTACTTGAAACTGGAAGAAGGCTCTGCAGAGTACAACTACCTGCACGCACGTCGTGATGCGCTACACGGTTACACACCGAAGCGTCTGCCTAAGTTCACACAAGAATTTAAGGTGCCTGAGCTAGAAGATTTTGCCCCACTATTGGGTGAGCAAAAGCGTGATATCTCTACTACCATGGCTTACGTGCGTACGCTGAATATCCTACTGAAAGATAAAAATATCGGTAAGAACATCGTACCAATCATCTGTGATGAAGCGCGTACGTTCGGTATGGAAGGTCTGTTCCGCCAAGTGGGTATCTACAACCCGCACGGTCAGGAATACACCCCAGAAGATAAAGGCATCGTTTCTTACTACAAAGAAGCAACGTCTGGTCAGGTACTGCAAGAAGGTATCAACGAACTCGGCTCAATGGCATCGTGGGTAGCGGCGGCAACGTCTTACAGCACCAACGATCTACCAATGATCCCGTTCTACATCTACTACTCAATGTTCGGTTTCCAACGTATTGGCGACATGGCATGGCTAGCGGGTGACCAACAAGCACGTGGCTTCTTATTGGGTGCAACGGCGGGTCGTACCACGCTAAACGGTGAAGGTCTTCAGCACGAAGATGGCCATTCACACATCATGGCGAACACGGTACCTAACTGTATCTCTTACGATCCAACGTTTGCTTACGAGCTAGCGGTTATCATGCAAGACGGTATCCGTCGCATGTACGGTGAAGGCCAAGAGAACGTTTACTACTACCTAACAGTAATGAACGAAAACTACGCGATGCCAGCCATGCCTGAAGGCGCGGAAGAAGGCATTCGTAAGGGTATCTACAAGCTAGAATCTTACGCGGGTGAGAAGAAAGTTCAGTTGATGAGCTCAGGCACGATCATGAATGAAGTGCGCAAAGCCGCACAGATCCTGAGCGAAGAGTACGGCGTAGCGTCTGACGTTTACTCTGTGACGTCTTTCAACGAATTGACGCGCGATGGTCAGGATGCAGAGCGTTTCAACATGCTGCACCCAGAAGCTGAGCAGAAAGTCCCTTACATCACAACGGTACTGGGCAATGAGCCTGCTATCGCTGCGACGGATTACATGAAGAACTACGCAGAGCAAGTACGTGCGTACATGCCTTCTGAGTCGTACAAAGTGTTGGGTACTGATGGCTTCGGTCGTTCAGACAGCCGTGCGAACCTACGTCGTCACTTCGAAGTGAATGCAGGTTACGTGGTTGTTGCTGCACTGACTGAACTGGCTAAACGTGGTGATATCGAGAAATCTGTGATTGTTGAAGCAATCAAGAAATTCGACATCGACGCAGACAAGATCAACCCGCTATACGCGTAAGAGGCAATAAAACATGACAATCGAAATTAATGTACCGGACATCGGTGCGGATGAGGTTGAAGTTACTGAGATTCTTGTAAGCGTAGGCGACAAGGTTGAAGAAGAACAATCTCTTATCACCGTAGAAGGCGACAAGGCTTCTATGGAAGTACCGGCTTCTCAAGCGGGTATCGTAAAAGAAATCAAGATCGCAGTGGGTGACTCTGTCTCTACCGGCTCTTTGATCATGATCTTTGAAGCAGAAGGCGCAGCAGCGGCTCCTGCGGCAGAAGCACCAGTAGCGGCTCCTGTTGCAGCGCCTGCGGCAGCTGAGCTGAAAGAAGTTCACGTACCGGATATCGGTGGTGATGAAGTCGAAGTGACTGAAATCATGGTTGCCGTTGGCGACAGCATCGAAGAAGAGCAGTCTCTTCTGACGGTTGAAGGTGACAAGGCGTCAATGGAAGTGCCTGCACCGTTTGCGGGCGTGCTAAAAGAAATCAAAATTGCAGCGGGCGACAAAGTGTCGACGGGCTCACTTGTGATGATCTTTGAAGTGGCGGGTTCTGCACCTGCAGCGCCAGTTGCACAAGCAGCGGCACCTGTGGCGGCGGCACCAGCAGCCTCTGCAGCGAAAGAAGTACACGTGCCAGACATCGGTGGTGACGAAGTTGAAGTGACTGAAATTATGGTTGCGGTTGGCGATACAGTAGAAGAAGAGCAATCTTTGATCACTGTTGAAGGCGACAAAGCTTCAATGGAAGTACCTGCACCGTTCGCGGGCACCATCAAAGAAATCAAGATCGTAGCGGGTGACAAAGTGTCTACTGGCTCATTGATCATGATCTTCGAAGTGGCTGGCGCAGCACCTGTTGCGGTAGCGGCACCAGTCGCAGCACCTGCGGCATCGGCTCCAGCAGCAGCGCCTGCGGCTCCGGCAGCAGCACCTGCAGCAACGGGCGAATTTGAAGCTAACAACGAGTACGCTCATGCGTCTCCAGTTGTGCGTCGTCTTGCGCGTGAGTTCGGTGTGAACTTGGCGAAAGTGAAGGGTACAGGTCGTAAGCACCGCATCCTGAAAGAAGACGTACAGAACTTCGTAAAAGATGCGCTTAAGCGTCTTGAATCTGGTGCAGCAGCATCGGCGTCAGGCAAAGGTGATGGCGCAGCATTGGGCCTACTACCTTGGCCTAAGATTGACTTCAGCAAGTTTGGTGACACTGAAGTTCAGCCGTTGTCTCGCATCAAGAAGATTTCTGGCGCGAACCTGCACCGTAACTGGGTGATGATCCCGCACGTTACACAGTGGGACAATGCAGATATCACTGCGCTAGAAGTCTTCCGTAAAGAGCAGAATGCGATCGAAGCGAAGAACGATACCGGCATGAAGATCACACCACTTGTGTTCATCATGAAAGCCGTTGCGAAAGCACTAGAAGCGTTCCCAGCGTTTAACTCTTCACTTTCTGATGACGGTGAAAGCCTGATCCTGAAGAAGTACGTGAACGTGGGTATCGCGGTAGACACGCCAAATGGTCTTGTTGTTCCTGTGTTCAAAGACGTGAACAAGAAAGGGATCTACGAGCTGTCTGCTGAACTGGCAGAAGTGTCGAAGAAAGCACGTTCAGGTAAGCTAACTGCGGCAGATATGCAGGGTGGCTGCTTCACGATTTCAAGCCTAGGCGGTATCGGCGGTACAGCGTTCACACCAATCGTGAATGCGCCAGAAGTGGGTATCCTTGGTGTGTCTAAGTCTGAAATGAAGCCAGTATGGAACGGTAAAGAATTTGAACCGCGCTTACAGCTTCCACTGTCACTGTCATACGATCACCGTGTGATTGATGGTGCAGAAGGTGCACGCTTCATTACTTACCTAAACGGTTGTCTATCTGATATCCGCCGTTTGGTGCTTTAAGGTTTCCTATTGCGTTAACCCCCATGCCCGCATCGGCGGGCATGGAAGTGTTGCGTAGCTCACAGGCTGTCGCTCTGCCACTTTTGCTTTGTTAACAACTCTGTAAAATTGTTAGTTAACTGAAACAAAATGCACTGACGAATAGCCTGTTAGGGATAAAAGACTTACAACGAGGTCATGATGAGTAAAGAAATTAAAGCCCAGGTAGTGGTATTGGGTTCAGGCCCTGCGGGTTATTCTGCGGCATTCCGCAGCGCAGATTTGGGCATGGATACCGTGCTGATTGAAAAATACAGCACACTAGGTGGTGTATGTCTGAACGTGGGTTGTATCCCCTCTAAAGCCCTACTTCACGTTGCGAAAGTGATCGAAGAAGCTAAAGCAATGGCTGAGCACGGCGTCGTGTTCGGCGAGCCACAAACGGACATCAACAAGATCCGTCTGTGGAAAGACAAGGTTATCACTCAGCTAACGGGTGGCCTGGGCGGCATGGCGAAAATGCGTAAAGTTAACGTGGTTAACGGTTACGGCAAATTCACCGGTCCTAACACTATCGTGGTTGAAGGTGCTGATGGCCCAACAACTATTACGTTTGATAACGCGATCGTTGCAGCAGGTTCTCGTCCTATCGAGCTACCGTTCATCCCGCACGAAGATCCTCGTATCTGGGATTCAACTGACGCGCTAGAGCTGAAAGAAGTACCTGAAAAGCTACTTGTTATGGGTGGCGGTATCATCGGCCTAGAAATGGGTACGGTTTACCACGCGCTAGGTTCTCAGATCGACGTTGTAGAAATGTTTGATCAAGTGATCCCTGCGGCAGACAAAGACATCGTTAAAGTCTTCACTAAGCGTATCAGCAAGAAGTTCAACTTGATGCTGGAAACGAAAGTGACCGCTGTTGAAGCGAAAGAAGACGGCATTTACGTGTCAATGGAAGGCAAGAAAGCCCCTGCTGAACCAACACGTTACGATGCCGTACTGGTTGCTATCGGCCGTGTACCAAACGGTAAGCTACTTGACGCAGAAAAAGCGGGTATCGAAGTCGATGAGCGTGGTTTCATCAACGTTGATAAGCAAATGCGTACTAACGTACCGCACATTCATGCGATCGGTGACATCGTGGGTCAGCCAATGCTGGCACACAAAGGTGTGCATGAAGGCCACGTAGCAGCTGAAGTGATTTCAGGTAAGAAGCACTACTTCGATCCTAAAGTGATCCCTTCAATTGCCTACACTGAGCCAGAAGTCGCGTGGGTCGGTAAGACAGAGAAAGAAGCGAAAGCGGAAGGCATCAACTATGAAGTTGCCACCTTCCCATGGGCGGCATCTGGCCGTGCTATCGCATCTGACTGTGCTGACGGTATGACGAAGATGATCTTCGACAAAGACACGCACCGTGTGATCGGTGGTGCTATCGTCGGTACCAACGGTGGTGAGCTACTGGGTGAAATCGGTCTAGCGATCGAGATGGGTTGTGATGCAGAAGACATCGCATTGACCATTCACGCACACCCAACACTGCACGAGTCAGTGGGTCTGGCGGCTGAAGTGTTTGAAGGTTCAATCACTGATTTGCCAAACGCAAAAGCGGTAAAGCGTAAGTAATTACCTCGCCGTTGTTTGAATAAGAAAAAAGCGCCCTAGTGATGAGCTAGGGCGCTTTTTTTGTACCTGTTTTTGGGCTTAGATCTTAAAGGTGCCGACTAAGCTTTCGAGGCGCTGTGACAATTCACGCAATGCCTGACTAGATTGCGCCAGATCGTTGGCCGTATCTGCTGCACTCTGGGTGCCTTCACTGATCTCATCGATGCTACGATTGATGTCATTCACCACGGTAGATTGCTCTTCGGTTGCCGCCGCCACTTGCATGTTCATGTCAGAGATCAGGCTGATCCGCTCGGCAATAGACTGCAACGCGCAGGAGGCTTCATCGGATGCCGAGACGCCGTTAGAGGTCAATTGACGGCTTTGTACCATGGCCGTTACCGCATTGCTCGCTTCTTGCTGCAGGCGGTTGATCATGGTTTGGATCTCATCAGTTGATGCGGCTGTACGAGAGGCCAGATTGCGTACCTCATCGGCCACCACCGCAAAGCCTCGGCCTTGTTCGCCTGCGCGTGCTGCTTCAATGGCGGCGTTCAGTGCCAGCAAATTGGTTTGCTCAGAAATGGCGCGGATCACATCCAAAATGGTGCCAATCGCTTGGGTGTTGTTAGCCAGCGACTCAATCACCTGATTCACCTGACTGATGTCTTGCGACAATTGATTGATGTTGTCGCGGGCTTGTCCTACCACCTGCTGACCGTTACCGGTTTCGGCTTCGGCATTCGAGGCTGACTCTGCAGCGTGGGCGGCATTGCTGGCGATGTCGCTGACGGTCGCCCCCATTTGGTTAATGGCGGTGACTAGCTGCAAGGTACGGTCACGCTGGCTGTGACTGGTATTGAGGCTGGTGTCAGCTTGCAGTGCGACGGATTCAGCGGCGGCGCGCAGGGCATTGCCGGTTTGCGCGACCTCTTTGACTGAGTGGTGGATCTTGTCGATGAAGCGGTTAAAGCCTGTCGACAGTTGTGCCATTTCATCGCTGCCTTCAATGGGCAGACGGTGGCGCAAATCGCCATCCCCATCCCCCAACTCGTTAAAGACGCGGGCAAGACGGTTTATCGGCTGCGTGATATTGGCGGCAATAAAGACGGCCAGCAGAATGAACACAAACACGATCGCCACGGTCCACAGCATGATGGTTTGGGTCACAGAGTCTAACTCGGTGAATGCCTCATGTTCGGGTAATTCGGCCACGATAAACCAATCCATTGACGGGATATAGCTGGAGGCAACGATCAGCGGTTGCCCCTCACGGTCGAGTTTGGTGACGTTGAAGGTCGATTTATTCAGCAACACCTGACTGACAGCTTGGCTGTATTCATGTTGTAATTGCGCATTCTGATCATTGGTTTTGCCTTTGTGCAGGCGAATACGGCCTTGGCTGTCTGCCAGATAGATGAAGCCGGTTTGCTCCAGCGTGAACTGATTGATGAAGTTCACCATGCTGTCCATGGACTTCGATAACCCGCCTAACAGTACGCCTTGTGGTTGCTGGTAATTAATGAAGAGCTTCACCTCACCATTGTCTTCCCGATAGACACTCAGGGCGGTTTCTTGGCCGCTATTGACCAGCGTGCGGAACCACCCTTGGGGTTTGTGTTGCTTGGCCGTTGTAAAGCTATCCATCCAATACTGCCCACTGTCGCGGTTCGCAACCGACGCATCAAGCAGGTTGTATTGGCGCTTGATAGTACGCAATTCGGTGAGAATCGTGCGGTCTTGATCCGGGGATAACGGCGCCGCCACGTGTTGAATCATCAAACCACTTTGGGCCAGTTGTTGTGCGGCCGCCAGCAAGACCGAAATCTCTTTATCTATGGCGTTATTGAACTGCATCAGAATGGCAGGGAGTTCAGAAGTAAGAATGCGTTTTTCGATCACCTGATGAGATTGGCGAAGGCTGATGAAACTGACCAAAGAGGTCGAAAACAGGACTGCAAAGACAAAGCTGCAAACCAGTTTCTGTTTGATCGTGAATGAATGGATGGTCATAGGGTAGGCCTACCGTCGAGAAGATATTTAAGCCGATGGATAACATGATGCGTTAATAAGATGAAATGCATCAGGGATCGCGTGTCGTGCAATGGGGTGCTGGCCGAGAAGACGAGGGTGTGAATAGACCTGCCTTGGTATCAGCGCGTGTGTCTTTTTATCTGCAGGTAGTCGTAAAAACTTTAGTGATTTAGATCACCGATTTCTCTTATCGTTGAAGAAAGCCGGGTAGCCATACCCGTAAAGAGGGGCGGCTTTTTTCTCATGCGGAAGGGTTGTGCCACAGATATCACGCTTTATAGGGGCTGATTTTTCGTGTCACAGTGATTGATACGGTAAGTTGTCGAATTTATATGTGAAATTTGTGAATGTTGTAAAATTCGGGTGGATTTTAATTTTACGTTAAAACTGATATGCTCAAAAGACGGTTTTGATCTCACTGTACAGGGCACAAGGCATGGCGTTGTTGTTCCCGAACTGCCTCTCTCCCGTTGACGGTACAAGCGAGATCAATCACTTCCAAGGATGTTTGGCGGTTCGTGCCAAACCTAAAATGAGGAATATGTCGTGCTTGAAGCCTACCGTAAACACGTCGAAGAACGTGCTGCAGAAGGAATTGTCCCGAAGCCACTCGATGCAGAACAAGTGGTCGCGCTGGTTGAATTGCTAAAAAGCCCACCGGCTGGCGAGGAAGCCTTTCTGCTGGATCTGCTGGAAAACCGTATTCCTCCCGGTGTGGATGAAGCGGCATATGTCAAAGCGGGTTTCTTGGCTGCGCTGACGCGTGGCGATGCCCTCTCACCGATTGTTAGCCCGGAAAAAGCGGCAGAGTTGCTCGGCACCATGCAAGGGGGCTATAACATTGAGCCGCTGATTGCCTTGCTGGACGATAACGAACTGGCGCCGATTGCAGTAAAAACCCTGTCTCACACTCTCCTGATGTTTGATGCTTTCTACGACGTAGAAGAAAAAGCCAAAGCAGGCAATGCGGCCGCACAGCAGGTGATCCAATCATGGGCAGACGCTGAATGGTTCTTGTCCAAGCCAGCACTGGCAGAAAAAATCACCTTAACCGTCTTTAAAGTCACCGGTGAAACCAATACCGATGATCTCTCTCCGGCGCCGGATGCGTGGTCGCGCCCTGATATTCCATTGCATGCCCTCGCGATGCTGAAAAATGCACGAGAAGGGATTGAACCTGAAAAAGCGGGTGAAATTGGCCCGATCGCCCAGATTGATGCGCTGAAAGAAAAAGGCCACCAGTTGGTGTATGTCGGCGATGTGGTCGGTACCGGTTCGTCGCGTAAATCTGCCACGAACTCCGTATTGTGGTTCATGGGGGATGACATTCCTTATGTGCCGAACAAGCGTGCCGGTGGTTACGTGCTGGGTGGCAAGATTGCGCCGATTTTCTTTAATACCATGGAAGATGCCGGTGCGTTACCGATTGAAGTCGATGTGACGGCGCTGGCGATGGGTGATGTGATTGACGTCTACCCCTTCAAAGGCGAAGTGCGTCGCCATAACAGCGATGAGCTGGTCTCAACCTTTGGCCTGAAAACCGATGTACTGATCGATGAAGTGCGCGCCGGTGGCCGTATTCCGTTGATCATTGGCCGTGGCCTGACGGATCGTGCCCGTCAAGCCTTAGCGTTACCGGCTTCTGATGTGTTCCGCCGTCCTGTGGCAGTGGAAGACTCTGGCAAGGGGTACACCCTGGCGCAGAAGATGGTCGGTAAAGCGTGTGGTGTAGAAGGCGTGCGTCCGGGGACGTACTGTGAGCCGAAAATGACCACCGTAGGCTCGCAAGATACCACCGGCCCAATGACCCGTGATGAGCTGAAAGATTTGGCCTGTCTTGGTTTCTCGGCCGAGTTGACCATGCAGTCGTTCTGTCACACCTCGGCGTACCCAAAACCGATTGATGTGAACACCCACCATACACTACCGGATTTCATCATGAACCGTGGCGGGGTGTCACTGCGTCCGGGTGACGGCGTGATCCACTCATGGTTGAACCGCATGTTGCTGCCGGATACGGTCGGTACCGGTGGTGATTCCCATACCCGTTTCCCGTTAGGGATCTCTTTCCCTGCCGGTTCTGGCTTGGTGGCCTTTGCGGCGGCGACCGGTGTGATGCCGCTGGATATGCCTGAATCTATCTTGGTGCGTTTCAAAGGCGATATGCAAGACGGGATCACCCTGCGTGATTTGGTGCATGCGATTCCTTACTATGCGATCCAACAAGGTCTGTTAACGGTAGAAAAAGCCGGTAAGATCAACGAATTTTCTGGTCGTGTACTGGAAATTGAAGGGGTTGAACACCTCAGTGTGGAGCAGGCGTTTGAGTTGTCCGATGCCTCGGCTGAGCGTAGTGCGGCAGGCTGTACCGTGAAGCTGTCACCGGAATCCATTACCGAGTACTTGAATTCCAATATCGTCATGCTGAAGTGGATGATCGCGGAAGGGTACGGCGATCGTCGTACCATTGAGCGTCGTATCACGGCGATGGAAGCGTGGGTTGCCAACCCTGAGTTGATGACCGCAGACAGTGATGCAGACTACGCGCATGTGATTGAGATTGATTTGGCGGACATTAAAGAGCCTATCTTGTGTGCCCCGAATGATCCGGATGACGCGCGTTTGCTGTCAGAAGTCCAAGGCACCACCATTGATGAAGTCTTCATTGGTTCGTGTATGACCAACATCGGTCACTTCCGTGCGGCCGGTAAGTTGCTTGAGAAGTTTGGTGGCCAGCTGGATACCCGTTTGTGGGTGGCTCCGCCAACCAAGATGGACAAAGATCAGCTGACTGAAGAAGGCTATTACGGCATCTTCGGCCGTGCTGGGGTGCGCATTGAAACCCCTGGGTGTTCGTTATGTATGGGTAACCAAGCCCGTGTTGCTGACAAAGCGACGGTGATGTCGACCTCGACCCGTAACTTCCCTAACCGTTTGGGGACCGGCGCGAACGTCTACTTATCATCAGCAGAATTGGCGGCCGTTGGGGCGATCCTTGGCCGCATCCCGACCATGGCAGAGTATCTGGAATACGCGAAGCAGATTGATGCAACAGCTGCCGATACCTACCGCTACTTGAACTTCCATCACATGGATCAGTACACCAAGAAAGCGGATGACGTGATCATTCAGCAGCCAGCGTAACCGCTGCTGTATAGCTAGACGGTAAAAAGACACAGTGATTAAGAATAAAACGCCTCCCAGTGGGAGGCGTTTTTTTATGGCGGAATATAGATGAATGAGATGACGACGCTTATGCCGTCGTCGTGTTTTTCTCATCACTGTTGTGGGGTTGCTTGTCAGCCGGGGTCTTTTCGGCGGCTGTTTTGTCAGTGGTAGCCTTGTCGTTAGCGGCTTGCTCGGTTGCTGCTTTTTCTCTAACGGCTTTTTCTTTTGCCTTTGTTTTTGCGCGGCTGCCGACAGTACCTGCGGCTTTATAACGTTTCACCAAAACGTGCTCTAGGCTGAATCGGCCACCGCCTTGGATCAGTAGCGAGAACGCAAACAAGCTATACAGTGCCGCGGGTTCACCATTTAGCAGCCCAACTTGTGTGCCTAAGGTGTAAGCGGCAAAGCCCATGGATACGCACAGCAGCAATGCGGCAACACGGGTGAAAAAGCCCAATACCAACGCTATCCCCGTGATGCTTTGGATGATAATGGCCATGACCAAGCTGGTCGTACTTCCTAGCGAGAAGGGATCGACAAAGCTGGGGGCTAAGGCACTGAATTCGAGGATCTTGGTGATCGCGTGGTAAAGCATTGCGCTGCCGATGGCCAGTCGCACAAGGAGTAATAGGGTATCTTCTAAACGTGGATAACGGGTCGGGCCCGTCAATAGAGTGAGTAATTTCTTCATTAATGCTGTCCTGCGGGTTAAACATCGCCGTGGATGGAAGGGAGAGGCTGGAAGGCCCAATGATGTGCTTCAGCCTACACGGGGGGAGTGTGTACGGAGAAGTCGTGGATCGCGGTTTTGTGCGGTAGGTATAAAAGTGGCGCAAAAAAGGTGGGCAAGCCCACCTTTTGTTTGTGTGTTCACGCGGGATTCAGCGTGCATTTATCAGCGATATTGTGCGCTGAATCCCGCCGCAATTAGCGCAGTGTGATTTGCAGCATGGCCGCCACATTGCGAGCCGTCTGCTCAACGTTTTCCGCCGCATCACGTAGCGCTTCCGCCAAACTTACCGAGCGAGGTACCACACTGAAGACGGCATCAATGCCGTGATCATGCACCACATGGCAGTCTGTCGACAGGCAACCCGCGATGCCAATGACCGGCACGTTAAAGCGTTTCGCCGTACGGGCAACCCCAATCGGCGTTTTGCCGTGAATGGTTTGGCTGTCGATACGGCCTTCACCGGTGATCACCAAATCCGCGTCTTCGACAATGCTGGCCAGATCCACCGCGTCCATCACGATTTCAATGCCCGGGCGCAAGTCAGCGTTCAACAGACCCAGCAGTGCTGCGCCCAGACCGCCCGCCGCGCCCGCGCCCGGCATGTCTTTGACATCGCGGCCTAACTGGGCGCGAATGATGTCAGCATAGTGGGACAGGTTGGCATCCAACTGTTCAACCATCTCCGGTGTCGCGCCCTTTTGTGGGCCAAACACGTGAGAGGCGCCTTTCGGGCCGCACAATGGGTTGTCTACATCACACGCCACTTCCAGCTTTACTTGGGCCAAGCGAGGGTCGACCTGAGAAGCATCAATGGTCGCCAGACGCGCCAGTTCGCCGCCGCCAAAGCCGAGTGGTTGGCCATCGGCATCAAGCAATTTAAAGCCTAATGCTTGCGCCATGCCTAAACCGCCATCGTTGGTCGCACTGCCACCAATCCCGATAATGATGTGCTCAACGTCTTGGTCTAAGACCGCGGTGATCAGTTCACCGGTACCGAAGGTGGTGGTGATCAACGGGTTACGCTGTTCTGGGGTGACAAGATGAATGCCAGACGCGGCCGCCATTTCAATCACGGCAGTTTTGCCGTCACCCATCACACCATAGAATGCCTCAACCTGCTCACCCAGTGGACCGGTCACAGTATGTGCCACAATGTGGCCACCAGTGGCATCGACCAGTGATTGCACGGTGCCTTCGCCACCATCTGCCATTGGCAACTTAATGTATTGGGCATCCGGCAGCACGTGACGGAAACCGGCTTCAATCGCCACCGCAACGTCCATCGCAGTCAGGCTTTCTTTGTATGAATCGGGAGCAATAATAATTTTCATGACGTAATCCTTAAACGAAGAAACCAAAGACACCGAAGATGAGGGTTGAGACGGTGGCAATCATCAGGCCGACCGCTGATTCGTAAGGGATCAGCTTTAAGCGCTCTTTCATATCCATGTGGACGGCACCGCCCGTGGCATGGAAGAAACTGCCGTGAGGCATATGGTCAAAGACAGTCGCACCGGCGTGGATCATCGCGGCACCCGCTAGCGCCGGCACGCCTAATTCCAAAATCGTGTGGCTAAATACGCTCGCCGCTACGGCTGTGCCTGCGGTGGTAGACGCGGTCGCCAGTGACATCATGGCACCAGAAATAGGCGCCAGTAAGTAAGACGGCAGGCCAGACGCTGTTAGCACGTCAATCAGGCCTGTTTTTAAGCCAGAGTTAGCAATGATACCGGCTAGGGTACCCGTCCCCAGTAGCATAACGGCCACAGGTGCCATGCGGGTCAAACCGGATACGGCAAAGTGGTTGGTGTCACGGAAGCGGCCCATGACAACCGCACCGACCAAGCCACCCAGTGGTAGAGCGATCAGTGGGTCAACGTTAATGCCCGCGATAGGGCGCAGTGCCAGCAGGGCAATGGCAATCAATGGTGCGACAATCGCAGCACCAAACGACGGTAAACGACTTTGGTCAACGGTCACCACTTCGTGTTGCTGCACTTTGCTGCCACGGTTAACCAGTTTTTTCGCCAGGAAGTACGCAAACAGCATGCCGAATAACCCCGGGATCACACCAGCTGCCATCACAGATGTTAGCGGCACGTTGAAGGCATCGGCTGCAGCAATGGCATTCGGGTTGGGTGACATCACGTTACCGGCTTTACCGCCGCCGACCATCGCCAGCAGGATCGCCATCTTGGACAGATCCGCACGGTGTGCAATCGCCAGTGCAATCGGTGCCACGGTGATCACCGCCACATCCACAAACACGCCAACGGCCGTCAGGATCATGGTCGCGACAGCCAGCGCGAACAAGGCGCGGGTCTCACCGACTTTTTTCACGATGGTTTCCGCAATCGAGGTGGCCGCACCCGACTCAATCAATACCCCAGCCAGCACGCCGGCCGCCAAAATACGCAATACTGCCGTGACAATGCCTTGCGCGCCACCAATCATCAGGTTCACGGTGTCAGTCAGGGAGACGCCGCCGACGATACCGCCGATAAGGGCACCAATGATCATGCCGTAGGCGGGTGGGACTTTCTTTAAGATCAAGCTGATGGCAACAACGAGCGCCGCCAGTGCGCCGAGAGTTGAGACTTCTACCATGTTCATATCCACGTAAAGAGAAAATAAAAAGGACAATCGTGATTGGCGAGGAATGTACTGTGGAACGCGGGATATAGCTTTAGGCAGGGTAACGAAAAATCCTTACCCTGAGTGGTTAAAATTGTGCAACTGCACAAAAGGTGGCGAATGGGCTTAACAGGTCAGCGCGAGATAGAGGCGTGTTTTATCGCTTATGTTATTGAATTTTAACTGTGTTATTTGCTCTATTTGATCGAGGCGATAGCGTAGGGTATTACGGTGAATATAGAGGGTTTGGCAGGTTTGAGCTAAGTCACAATTCTGTGCAAAAAATACCGACAGGGTTTTGAGTAAGATACCGCGTGGGTCGTGCTGCTGCAGTTTGACCAGTGGGGCGGTGAGTTGATCATAGCGCCACGGATCTTGCTTGAGCCCATGGAATAGCACGGGCAGCAGGTGATCTTGGTAGAACAACACGCTGTCCTCGGTGGTGGCAGAAGCCAGGGTGGCCTGTGCGGTTTGGAAAGAACGCGCCAGCCCCTGCAAGCCGGGGAAGTATTCCCCTAAAGCGATGCGAATGGAAAAGTGGCTTTCTTTTTCTACCCGCTGCATCAATTTACTGACCCGTTTTTGTTCCAATGTTTTTGACCAGCCATCGGCTTCCAACGTGATGGGCTTGAGCACCACGATTTCATTCATCGACACCGAGACAATACCGACTAAGTTATCCCGCTCGGGGTATTCCAGCAGGTGTACCATGCGTTGTAAATGCTCCAGTGAGAGGGCTTCACCGGCTGACGGGATCACTTTTACGATAGTGGCGATGCGTGGCTGGGCGAGATCCAAATCCAGTTTTTGTGCGATAGAAAGCAGTTGGGCTTCGTTCAGCTCGGTGTCTTTGATCAACTGCAATACCAACTCTTCACGGTGGCGTTTATTCCATTGCACCTGTGACATCAAGGCTTCTTGCTCGATAATCAACTCGGCGGTCATCTTAACCAGCTCACCATAATTGCGGACCTGATCCGGTGCACCGGAAATACCGACCACGCCAATGGTGTGATGCTGAAAGACGATCGGCAGGTTGATCCCCGGTTTTACCCCTTTGAGTTGCTGTGCCGTGCCAAGGTCAATTTCTACCACCCGGTTATCATTCAGGGCGAGAATAGCCCCTTCATGGCGTTGGTTGAGGCGAGAAGGATCGCCAGAGCCGATGATCCTGCCGTGTTCGTCCATGACATTCACCGAGTGGTGGATGATTTTCATTGCTCGTTCGACGATTTGGCGAGCGATGGTCGCATTGAGTTGCATTTTGGTGTCAGATCCTGAAAATGTGCGCTCCGGCACGGGGGCGTGGCAAACAGACTCGCCGCCATTCAGTTTACCATTATCGGGATCAAGATCACCGACCGAAAAACCAGAGGATGCGATGGATTACGAGTTCAAGAAAAATACCCTTGATGGGAGCTACCATGCCATCTTCTCTATGGGACATGAAGTGCTAGGCCGTTGGCTGGTGGAAGCGATAGGCAAAGACTTTACGCTGATGGATCAAGTGATGACTCAACTTGGTGCATTAAAAAACAGTACCCAAGAGTGGCGCTTGGTCGGGGATGAATTAACCTTGATCCTACAAGACAATGAAGCGCTAGTACAAGCTAACTACCTGTTTTCTGAAGATGATACCGAGCTTGAAGACAACATGGATTTTTACGATGAAGAAGCCATGTCGTTGTGTGGCTTTGAAGATCTCGCACAGGTATTAGATGCTTGGCGAGCATTTGTGACCCGATTCTGAGCCCATAAGGCGCGATCGTCGGGCATCTGCGTCGTTTTAGTGAAAAGGCTGCACCGTCATGGTGCGGCCTTTTTTTTTTAGGGGATGCCATGCCCATAAGTTGCTGTAATTAAACGAGTAAAAAAGTTGGCACGTTGTTTGTTTGTTACTAACTTTGAGTGAGATGGAATTCTTATTTAGGAGCAGGCAATGAAGATTATTAGCGCAATCATAAAACCCTTTAAGTTAGATGATGTCCGTGAAGCATTGGCGGATGTGGGCATTGAAGGGATGACCGTCTCTGAGGTGAAAGGCTTCGGTCGTCAGAAAGGGCATACCGAACTCTATCGGGGGGCGGAATACCAAGTGGATTTTCTCCCGAAAGTGAAACTGGAGATCGCCACGCAAGCCGACAACATGGATGCGGTGATTGAGGCCATCAGTAAAGCGGCACAAACAGGCAAAATAGGCGATGGCAAAATCTTCGTCTACGACCTCGAGCATGCGGTGCGGATCCGTACCGGTGAAACTGACTTAGAAGCCCTTTAACCTCAGGATGGAGAGGACAATATTATGGAATTAGCGACCACGGTGACTGAGCTGCGTTACGCGCTTGACACCTTCTTCTTTTTAATTTCGGGTGCCTTGGTGATGTGGATGGCCGCCGGTTTTGCCATGCTGGAAGCGGGCTTGGTACGTTCAAAAAACACCACGGAAATTTTGACCAAAAACATCTGTCTCTACGCCATTGCGTGTACCACCTTTTTATTGGTCGGTTATAACATCATGTATGTGGGTAACACCGAAGGGGGCTGGTTACCGTCGTTTGGCGCGCTGATCGGCTCGCAAGCTGAAGGCGCGGATCACTCGCTGGAATCAGACTTCTTCTTCCAAGTGGTGTTTGTCGCAACGGCGATGTCAGTGGTCTCTGGCGCGGTGGCGGAGCGTATGAAGCTGTGGGCGTTCTTGTTGTTCTCAGTGGTACTTACGGCCTTTATCTACCCGATAGAAGGCTATTGGACATGGGGTGGTGGCTTCTTGGCAGAAGCGGGTTTCAGTGATTTTGCGGGCTCAGGGATTGTGCACATGGCCGGTGCGTCGGCAGCGTTAGCCGGGGTGTTATTACTGGGCGCACGCCGTGGTAAGTACGGCAAGAACGGGGCGGTTCACCCTATTCCAGGGTCAAACATGCCATTAGCGACCTTGGGTACCTTCATCTTGTGGTTCGGCTGGTTTGGTTTTAACGGTGGTTCACAGCTGATGGTGTCGGATTTTGAAAATGCGACGGCGGTAGGTCAAATCTTCTTGAACACCAATGCTGCTGCCGCTGCGGGGGCGATTGCTGCACTGGCTGTGTGTAAAACCACATGGGGTAAAGCGGATCTGACCATGATTTTGAACGGTGCATTGGCTGGCCTTGTTGCCATTACCGCTGACCCGCTGTCGCCGTCTCCCGTTTTTGCTGTGGTTATCGGTGTGGTTGCCGGTGCCTTAGTGGTCTTTAGCATCGTAGGCTTAGACAAGATAAAAATTGATGATCCTGTCGGTGCGATTTCAGTACACGGTGTGTGTGGTTTCTTTGGCTTGATGGTCGTGCCGTTTAATAATGCGGATGCGGCGTTTAGTACACAGTTATTGGGCGCCGGGGTCATTTTTGCTTGGGTATTCGGCGCGAGCTTGGCGGTGTGGGCGGTGTTGAAGTACACCATCGGTATCCGAGTGACCGAAGAAGAAGAGATAGAAGGGATGGATTTGCATGACTGTGGTATTGATGCCTACCCTGAATTTATGAATGTGAAATAATTTACAAAACCATACGTTACGTTACAAAAACGCTGCCGAAAGGTGGCGTTTTTTTGTTTTGGCTGTTATTGCATATTGTGTTGAGGAAAGACTACAGTATAATTACAACGATATTGATAACACTTATCATTCAGTTTTGCGTTTAAAGGAAGAAGGGAAGGTATCAGATGAAAAAGCTGTTGGCATCGGCCATGTTTTTGGGCTTGGCGGCACCTCACGCTGCAGTGGCAGCGGACGAAGTGAATGTGTATTCCTACCGTCAGCCATTCTTAGTTGAACCGATGTTCAAAGAATTCACGGACGAAACCGGCATCAAAGTGAACGTCAAGTTTGCCAAGAAAGGGTTGACGGAGAAGCTGCAGCAAGAAGGGAAATACAGCCCGGCGGATGTGATCCTAACGACTGATATTAGCCGTTTGGTGGAACTGTCTGATAAGCAACTGGTACAACCGGTTGACAGCAAAGTGATTGATAAGAATGTACCGGCTCAGTTTCGCGATAACGAAGACGAGTGGTTTGCCCTAACGCTACGTACCCGTAACGTGTACTCGTCACGCGATCGTGTTGGCCATCTACCTGCAGATTTTGACTATTTGGATTTGGCCAAACCAGAGTGGAAAGGCAAAATTTGTACCCGTTCAGGTAAGCACCCATACAATGTGTCATTGGTGTCAGCCATGATTGCTCACTACGGTGAAGCAGAAACCAAAACATGGTTGGAAGGCCTAAAAAATAACCTTGCTCGCAAGCCACAAGGCAATGACCGTGGGCAGGTGAAAGCGGTGAAAGAAGGCTTGTGTGACTTGGCGATCGGTAACAGCTACTACCTCGGCAAGATGGTTAACGACGACAAGCAAAAAGCCTGGGCAGAATCAGTCTACATTGATTTCCCTGGTCAGAAAGCCAATGGTACCCACGTTAACGTGAGTGGTATGGCCATGGCGAAATACGCACCCAATAAAGCCAATGCGCAGAAGCTGATGGAGTTTTTGACCGATTCAAAAGCGCAGCAAATGTACGCAGAAGTGAACTACGAATACCCAGTGAAAGTGGGCGTGAAGCGTTCCGATTTAGTCGCATCATGGGGTGAGTTCACTGCCGATGATGTGTCACTGGACAAGTTAGCGCAGTATCATAACAGCGCAATCAAGTTGCTTGATGAAGTGAAGTTTGATCTGTAGTAACACATAAAAATGGGGCGTTCAGCCCCATTTGTGCTTAGGCGGCGTACTTTATCCAATAATCTGTGGTAGTGTCTTTTTTCTCGGTGCCGTCGGCACAGGGATTAACGCATAGTGGTACCACCGAGATCGGCGTGATCCTGTTGGTCCTTGTAATGGCAAAGAGTACGAAGTAATTAGCCATGAAAGAAAAATTTATCTTCTGGCGAACCAGCGGTTGGGGCTTTTCCCTGCTGCTGGTTTTGCCGATTTTGGCCATTTTCCATACGGCTATCGGTCAGACTGATAGTGTGTTTGCCCATTTGATGCAAACGGTGATGGCCACCTACACCCTCAATACCGTTTGGTTGGTACTGGGCACCATGGTGCTGGCACTGCTGTTCGGTGTGCCTGCCGCGTGGATCATGGCAATGTGCCGCGTACCCGGTGAGCGGGTGCTGCAATGGGCACTTGTCTTGCCGTTAGCCATGCCCGGTTACATCATCGGTTATATCTATACCGATTGGTTTGATTATGCCGGTCCGATACAAATCTTCCTGCGTGACGTGTTTGGTTGGCACAGTGTGCATGACTACTGGTTCCCGTCTATTCGTTCACTCGGTGGTGCCTGTGTGGTGCTGGCGCTGGTGTTGTATCCGTATGTCTACCTGTTGGCACGCGCTGCGTTCATGGAGCAAAGTGCAAGCTTACTGCAATCAGCCCGCCTGTTGCGTTGTACACCGTGGGACAGTTTCCGCCGTATCTCATTACCGTTAGCCCGCCCGTCCATTGCGGTTGGTTTGTCTTTGGTGGCGATGGAAACGCTGGGGGACTTTGGTACAGTCAGCTATTTTGCCGTCAATACCCTGACCACCGCGGTGTATGACACCTGGCTCGGCTACTCCAATTTGAATGCCGCCGCCAAAATCTCCGCCATTATGCTGTTAGTGATCTTTGTGTTGATCAGCGCCGAGCGTTTCAGTCGCCGTAAGCAGAAGCTGTTTCAGCGTGAATTTGAGCACGGCGACGACATGCGCTATGCCTTGTCAGGCGTCAAAAAAACGCTTGCGTTGGGCTGGTGTTGGGGGTTGGTGGCCGCCGCGTTTCTCCTGCCGGTGTTGCAGTTGGCTTATTACGCGTGGCATTACTTTGCACAAAGCTGGACCCCAGAATTTCAGCAATATGGCCTGAACAGTTTATATGTTTCACTACTGGCCGCGGTGATCGCGGTTGCCGTGGCGTTAATTGTCAATTTCTACCGCCGATTAGACGGCCGCCATGTCACGGCCGTCCCGTTGCGTATGGCCTCGTTGGGGTATGCGGTGCCGGGGACGGTACTGGCAATCGGGGTGATGATCCCGCTGACACAGGCCGATCACTGGATCAATGATTTTACCTTGCACTACGGGCTAGGGCGTCCGGGACTGATTTTGTCTGGCACCATGTTCGCGCTGGTATTTGCCTTTGTGGTGCGCTTTGCCGCGGTCGCGATTGGCAGTGTGGAGAGTAGCCTGGCTAAGATCCCGCCATCACTGGATATGGCATCAAAAACCATGGGCTTTGCTGATTTTCAGATGCTGCGCCGTATTCATTTGCCGTTGATCCGCCGTGGTTGTTTGATTGCTGGGCTATTGGTGTTTATTGAGTCGATGAAAGAGCTCAATGCGGCCCTGTTATTGCGCCCGTTCAACTTTGAAACGCTGGCGACGTATGTGTTCAATTTCGCCTCGGATGAGCAACTCGAGCTGGCCGCGCTACCGGCGATTTTACTTGTTATCGTTGGCCTGATCCCCTTGATCATGGTTAACCGTTCTTTGGAGCAACCCCACTGATGAGCCATGCATTATCTGTTAAGTATTTAACCTGTCATTATCATGGGCAGGCTGTCTTGGATAACTTGTCACTGCCAGTGCAAGAGAATGAAATTGTCTGTTTGCTGGGGGCGAGTGGGTGCGGTAAAACCACCTTGCTCAAGGCCATTGCCGGCTTGTTGCCGTTGGCTCAGGGGGAGATCCGCATTCAGGATCGCCTGATTGTCGGTGACGGGGTGTGGCTGCCGCCGGAGAAGCGCAACATCGGCATGATCTTTCAAGACTACGCCTTGTTCCCGCATTTGACGGTGGCAGAGAATATCGCGTTTGGTTTGCGGGACTGGAACAAGGCTAAAGCCAACGCAAAAACACAAGAAATGCTGGAACTCGTGCACCTGTCGGGGTTGGATGATCGTTACCCGCACCAGTTATCCGGTGGGCAGCAGCAACGTGTGGCGATAGCCCGTGCCTTGGCGTGTGAGCCGGATTTGATTTTGTTGGATGAACCGTTTTCTAACATTGATACCCAAGTCCGCCATTCATTGATCAAAGAGATCCGCCGTATCTTCAAAAAGCAGGGGGTGACAGCGATTTTTGTGACCCATAGCCGCGAAGAAGCGTTCGCATTTGCCGATCGTATGGCCGTCATGAATCACGGCGTCATTGAGCAATTTGGAACGGCGACCGAGTTGTATTACCAGCCAAGCAGCCGCTTTGTGGCTGAGTTTCTTGGCAGTGGGTCGTATTTGCCGGTTCAGTGGGCACCGGATGCGACCTTGTCGACCCCGTTTGGGCCGATTGCCGTGAATGCCGCGGATCGCCACGCTGATAGCGGGTGTGAAGACAACCGTGACGGCAATGTGGAATGGTTGCTACGCCCGCAAAATCTGCGGGTTGCGCCTGATCAGGATGGCGAAGCGGTGATCCGAGAAGTGCTCTTTATGGGTGACAGTTGCCGTTATACCGTGGAATACCAAGGGCATCACTTGCTGGTGAACTCGCATTTGGTGTTGCAGGAAGGGGAACGCGTGTCGGTCACGGTTGAGCCGCATGAGCCGGTGGTCTTTGCATCAGCCAGCTAGCGATTGCCCCGCTTGCCAGTGCATAGCATGAAGAAAAAACAGGCCAGCACATCAAAGAGCTGGCCTGAAAAAAGTACCACGAACGTGATGGGAGGGCGACTATTTCGCTAAGAGTGCATCGATATGAAGATCGGCTTGCATTTGCATCTCTTCACGGTTCGGGGTGATATTCGTTTGTAAGTACAACACGTAACACAAGCCTTGGAATTGCCATGCGCGCTCTTTCGGCGATAGCTCTCCCGGTAGTTGTGCCGCCACAAATTTCTCGGCAATAAACGTGAAGTTCTTTTGGTTGTTGCTGACAAACTGCGGCCAGATCTCATCACGGACGGATGTGCTCCACTCAAACCACACTTTGACCCAATCTTGTTGTTCAATCACTTCATCAATCAAGCGATAGCACATGTTGCATAGCTGCGATTTAAACGCTTGTTCGTTGTTGAGTGACTCGGTGAGCATGTCTTTAAAATGCTGATCCACTTGGACGAGCACTTGTTCCACCAAGGCTTCACGGGTGGGAAAATAATTAAAGACGGTCGCGACTGACACCCCAGCCATGTCCGCAATATCTGCGTGACCCGCACGGCCAATACCACGGCGTGCAAACACATCCATGGCAAAACGTAATAATTGCTCTTTTCGTTTTTCTGGAGAAAGGCGCGTCCTTGTTTTCTTTACGATCGTATCCATGTCGTTGATTCCCTAGCTCGAAAATAATTATTCTGATTATGATTTATCTCTGGCACTCACTGTACAGGAGCGATAAATGGTATTCAATTGAGTTTTAATCAATGTGTGTCATATGGTTGACAGGTTCGATAAAATAACTATTCCTGATTAGGGATGGTAGAATAGGCCTCCGTTTGACCGCTAGCCGACAGGCGACTGGTGCAGTCGTACTGATGGAGATAAAGATGAAACATACCATTGAAGTAATGATTTCTGAGCAGGATGTTCAGGCACGCGTAAATGAACTTGGAAAACAAATCACTGAGCACTACAAAGGTTCAGAGAACTTAGTCATGGTTGGCCTGCTACGTGGATCGTTTGTGTTCATGGCCGATTTGGCTCGCGCGATTGAGCTTCCTCATGAAGTCGACTTCATGACGGCATCAAGCTACGGCAACACGATGCTAAGCAGCCGTGATGTACGCATCCTGAAAGACTTAGATGACGACATCAAAGGCAAAGACGTGTTGTTGGTAGAAGATATTATTGATACCGGTAATACCCTTAATAAAGTGCGTGAAATTCTGTCATTACGTGAGCCGAATTCTATCAACATCTGTACGCTGCTGGATAAGCCTGAGCGTCGCGAAGTAGACGTTGACGTGAAGTGGGTCGGTTTTGCGATCCCAGATGAATTCGTGGTAGGCGTGGGTATCGACTACGCACAAAAATACCGTCACCTGCCTTACATCGGTAAAGTGGTGCCAATCGAAGGTTAATGCGTTTCGTGACCTGAGAAATGAAAAAAGCGACGGATACCGTCGCTTTTTTTGTGTCTTGTGTTTGTCGCGGATGATCAACGCTTACTTATGATTGCTCGGCTTATGAGGCAGGATCTCTGCCATCGCGGCTTGGTAGGACACTTCTAACGATTCGCGGCTGGTGGCCGTCACCCCAAGATCTTGCAGCACCCCATTATCAATCCCGTAAATCCAACCGTGGATTTTTACGTTCTGTCCGCGTTCCCATGCCTGTTGCATGATGGTCGAGTTCCCCAGGTTATACACCTGGCTGGCCACGTTAATTTCACACAGCTTGTCATCCCACGCTTCACGCGGTAACTGACCCAAGTCAGAGCGGTGCTTCATGTATAAATCACGGATGTGCAGCAGCCAGTTATTGATCAAGCCCAGTTGTGGGTTTTCAATCGCGGCGGTGACGCCACCACAGCCATAGTGACCACACACAATGATATGGCGAACTTTCAACACATCTACCGCGTATTGCACCACTGACAGGCAGTTCAGATCGGTGTGGATGACTTGGTTGGCCACGTTACGGTGAACAAATAGCTCGCCAGAATCAAGGCCTGTGAGGCGTTCAGCAGGTACGCGACTATCGGCACAGCCAATCCAGAGGTACTCGGGGCGCTGCGCCTTCGCGAGATGGGTAAAGAACTCAGGCGTGTCTTCCTTGATGTTTTCAGACCATGAAACGTTATTTGCGAAGAGCTTTTCAATATCTGCCATGATGATGCCTTTATTTGATACAGTCGTATACCGAAGCGCATAATTATTCGACAATTTGTCGGTCTAAAAGGGCGTGCGGCGTGATCAATTTACATATCTACCCGTACTGGCTGCAATACGGGCAGATATACAAACCGGCATCACTATACACAAACTGCTCACTCAGCAAATCGGAGTAGTTGGTCTGTTCACATTCGATAACATTAAGATCGCATTTTATGAACGCATTGGAAATAAAAAATGTAAACAAAACCTATAAAAACGGGGTTAATGCACTGAAAAATATGTGTCTGTGTGTTAATGAGGGGGATTTCTTCGCGTTGCTTGGCCCGAATGGGGCCGGTAAATCCACCACCATCGGTATCATTAGCTCACTGGTGAATAAAACCGATGGCGAAGTGAAAGTCTTTGGGTATGACCTCGACACACACACCGTGGCGGCCAAACGTCAGCTTGGGCTGGTACCGCAAGAGTTTAACTTCAACCAGTTTGAGACGGTGGAGCAAATCGTCTTGAATCAAGCGGGCTTTTACGGCGTGGAACGGGCCGTTGCGAAAGAGCGGGCACAAAAGTACCTGTCGCAATTGGACTTGTGGGGGAAACGCCATGAACGGGCGCGTAACCTGTCGGGCGGCATGAAGCGGCGTTTGATGATTGCCCGTGCGCTGATGCATGAACCGCGTTTGTTGATATTGGATGAGCCTACCGCTGGGGTTGATATCGAATTGCGTCGTTCGATGTGGACGTTTTTACGCACGATCAACCAGCAAGGGGTCACGATCATTTTGACGACCCATTACTTGGAAGAAGCAGAGATGCTGTGTCGCAATATCGGCATCATCAATCACGGCGAGTTGATTGAGCACACTTCGATGAAAGCCTTGCTGGGTAAACTGGAAGTCGAAACCTTCATTCTGGATGTACAACTGCACGGCCATAAGCCGGATTTGTCGGGGGTGATTTGGCGTTTGCCGGACAATCACACGCTGGAAATTGATATCCCTAAAGGCGAGGGGTTGAACCGTGTATTTGGCCTGCTGACCGCACAGGGTATTGACGTGTTGTCGATGCGCAATAAAGCCAACCGCTTGGAAGAGCTGTTTGTGGCGCTGGTGGCGAATGCCACTGATCACGATGATAAAACGAAAGGAGCGCGTTCATGAACCGTTTGTACTGGATTGCGTTTACGAGTCTGATCACCAAAGAAGTGCACCGTTTTGCCCGGATCTGGGTGCAAACCATGGTGCCGCCTGCGATTACCATGACCTTGTATTTCATCATTTTTGGTAACTTAATTGGCAGTCGGATCGGCGACATGGGCGGCTTCAGTTACATGGCCTACATTGTGCCGGGGTTGATCATGATGTCGGTGATCACTAACTCGTATTCGAATGTGGCGTCGTCGTTCTTCAGTGCCAAGTTCCAGCACAATATTGAAGAATTGCTGGTCGCCCCGGTGCCGAACGCCATTATCATTGCCGGTTATGTCGGCGGTGGGGTGCTGCGTGGGGTGGGCGTCGGTTGTATTGTCACCTTGGTGTCGATGTTCTTTGTGGATTTGCAGATCACCCATTGGGGCGTGGTGATCGCGACTGTGATACTGACCGCCACCGTGTTCTCATTGGGCGGTTTGATCAATGCGGTGTTTGCCAAAACCTTTGACGATATCAGTATTATTCCGACCTTTGTGCTCACGCCGCTGACCTATTTAGGCGGGGTGTTTTACTCGTTGAGTTTGTTGCCTGAATTTTGGCAAGGGGTGTCGAAACTTAATCCGATCGTGTACATGGTCAATGCGTTTCGCTATGGCTTTCTTGGGGTGTCGGATGTCGGTATTGGGACGTCATTTGCCGTACTGGCCGGATTTATTATCGCGTTATATGCGGTGGCCTATTATCTGATCTCTCGTGGTATTGGTTTGCGTGCCTAGCGTTTTATCAGCACTGCGCCATGAAAGACGGACCGTGAACGGTATAACAGACATAAAAAATCCCAGCCATGTGCTGGGATTTTTTGTCGTGACAAAGAGAAGATTACTCTTCTGCTGTCGTGCTCGCTGATGATGGGGTGTGCAGCTCAACCACTTGGTTGTCGATCAAGCGGGCTTTACCCAAAATCGCAGACATCAAGATCACCGCTTGCTGTGTCTCTTCGCCTACCGGCTGCAGGGTCACGGCATCACGGATGTAGATCTCATCCGGCTGCAGGCCAGCCGCACGCAGTTGATCGTTCGCATCCACCACCACTTCGGCGTAGTCATTACGCCCGCCGCGCATCTGGCTGCTGATCCAACGCATGGTGCGTGCCAGTACCGGCGCACGCTGGCGCTCATCGACGGTCAGGTAACCGTTGCGAGAGCTCATGGCCAGGCCATCCAGTTCACGCACTGTGGGTACACCGACAATCTCAATGTCCATTGCCATATCCAGCGTCATTTGACGCAGGAGTGCGAGCTGCTGATAGTCTTTTTCACCAAAACAGGCAACGTCCGGCTGAACGATATTGAACAGCTTCGTCACAACAGTAGAAACGCCGCGGAAGTGACTTGGGCGCAGTGCCCCTTCCAGCATGTTAGAAAGTCCAGGTACTTCGACAAACGTCTGACGATCCAGTCCCTCGGGATACATAATGTCAGGTGTCGGGGTAAAGACCAGATCGACCGCTTCGCTATTGAGCTTGGCTAAGTCATCCTCCAGTGTGCGAGGATAACTTTTCAGGTCATCGGCTTTATCGAACTGCATTGGGTTAACAAAAATGCTGACCACGACCACATCGGCATGTTCACGTGCTTTACGCACCAGCGTCAGATGGCCATCATGCAGGTTGCCCATGGTTGGAACGAACGCAATACGGCGGCCTTCACGGCGCCATGTGCGGATTTGTTCACGGATAGGGGCAATCTCGGCGAATGTTTGCATTTTTATTCCTTATTCAAAGGTATGTTCTGGGCCTGGAAAGGTTCCGGCCGCAACATCTTCTAGGTATTGGGTAACAGCTGCGCGCATCTCGCCCGTTTCAGCCAAATAGTTTTTGGAGAAACGTGGAATATAGTTGGCGGAGATCCCAAACATGTCGTGCATGACAAGGATTTGACCGTCGGTGGCATTACCGGCACCAATCCCAATGACAGGGACTTCAACCGCTTTGGTAATGCGTTCCGCTAAGCTGGCAGGTACACACTCCAGCAAAATGATCTGTGCCCCGGCATTTTTGAGCAGAATAGCATCTTTTACCATTTGCTCTGCGTGGTCGGAGTCACGTCCTTGCACTTTATAGCCGCCGAAAATATTGACGGATTGTGGGGTAAGCCCCAAGTGTGCACACACAGGTACCGCGCGCTCGGTCAGTTTGGTGACGGTATCGGCGAGCCAAGCCCCACCTTCTAATTTCACCATATTGGCACCGGCACGCATTAGTGTGGCCGCATTCTCACAAGCTTGCTCAGGCGTGCTGTAACTCATGAAGGGCATATCGGCCATCAACAATGAGTTAGGGCTGCCAGCTCGGACACAGCGGGTGTGATAGGCAATATCCTCCACGCTGACGGGTAACGTATCGGGTTTCCCCTGAAGAACCATGCCGAGGGAGTCACCAACCAGCAGTACAGGGACGTCTTGTTGCTCAAACAATTGCGCAAAACTGGCGTCGTAGGCGGTGACTGAAGCAAACTTACGACCTTCGCGCTTCCATTTCATCAGGTCGTTAATTGTGATTTTTTTCATGTTATCTCCCTTTAGCCCTGACAACGGGTTACTGGGACCAGATGGCCAGTCCGTTACGGTCTACCTGTGCCAGCAAAGATTGCAGGGCAGTGTGATCAGGCAGGACCAATTCAGGGGCAATTTCTGCAAGCGGATAAAGCACGAACTCACGCACTTTCATGCCATAGTGCGGCACGGTGAGGCGGTCGCAATGAAGCTCGAGATCGCCATAGAGGAGGATATCGAGATCCAGTGTGCGAGGCCCCCAGCGTTCATCCTTGCGTACCCGGCCATGCGCGTGTTCGATGGATTGGGTGCAGTCGAGCAAGGCGAGCGGAGCAAGCGCTGTCTCAACGGCGACCACTGCATTGATGTAGTCGGGTTGGTCCTGAGGACCCATAGGGGTGCTGCTATAGAGCGAAGAAACGGCAACCACGTTAACATCCGGGTGCTGTTTCAACGCCTCGATAGCGCGATTAGCCTGAGCGACAGGATCGCTCAGGTTACTGCCAATCGCAATGTAAGCGAGGATCATGATGATTTAGCCTGCGGCTTTTTACGGCGCTGCGGGCGACGACGACGGCGTGTGCCAGACTTGTCTTCATCATTCACTTGTAACACCATTTTATTGCGCTGGTTACGTTCGCCGTGTTGGAATTGATTCCACCACTGCGCCAGTTCCGCAATATCATTCCCTTCAAACTGGCCGCGCATTTCAAGGAAATCAAACGCAGCACGGAATTTCGGGTGTTCCATCATCTTGAACGCACGTTTACCGGTACGGCGGCTAAAGCGCATCTGCTGTTGCCAGATGTCACGCACCGTGGTGGTAAAGCGACGTGGGATCGCAATGGTTTTGACCTGCTCATCCAAAATGTCGTTTGAGGCCACCATGAACGCGTCATAGTAAGACAGGCCGCTGGCAAACGAGATCTCTTCGGCGCGGGTGACCATTGGGTACCACAGCATCGCCGCAAACATGAACGCCGGATTGACACGCTTTTCTTCCGCCAAGCGTTTGTCGGTGGCACTCAAGATGTGCTCGATCATGATCTCAGTCTGGCTGTTTTGCTCTTCCGTGAAGTGTTCAGACAGCAGTGGGAACAGCTGTTGGAACAGGTTGTATTCACGCATCAGTTGGTAGGTGGCCAAGCCGTTGCCCGATTGCAGCAACTTCAGGCTTTCTTCAAACAGACGAGCCGCCGGAATGTCTTGCAGCAGTGTCGACAAGGTTTCGATCGGCGCTGCTGTTTTCTCTTCGATGGTCATGTCTAGCTTGGCGGCGAAACGGACCGCACGCAACATGCGTACCGGATCTTCGCGGTAACGTGTTTCAGGATCACCAATCAAACGCAGAATGCGGTTGTCGAGATCTTCCACCCCGTTAACAAAGTCCGTGACCGTGAAGTCTTTGATGCTGTAGTAAAGCGCATTGATGGTGAAATCGCGGCGCTCGGCATCTTCTTCAATGGTGCCGTAGACATTATCACGCAGCAGCATGCCTTCTTGGCTTTGGGCTGACACTTGCTTTTTATCTTGCAAGCTCGGCGCCGCATCGGCATGGTGACCACGGAAGGTGGCAACTTCAATCACATCGCGCCCAAACAAAATGTGAGCAAGACGGAAACGGCGACCGATCAGGCGACAGTTACGGAACAGTTGCTTGATTTCTTCCGGTGTGGCGTTGGTGGCAATGTCGAAGTCTTTAGGTTGTTTGTCCAAAAGGAGATCGCGAACACCCCCACCGACCAGATAGGCGTCAAAACCGGCTTTATTTAGGCGGTAAAGGACTTTCAGCGCATTTTCGCTGATATCTTTACGTGAAATACCGTGCTCTTGGCGCTGATAAACTTGCAAGGCGAGTTCCTCGGTGTCGAGCGTACTACTATCGCGATTCAATACCTTACGGCAAAAGCTGGCTACTCGATTAAAGATAATACACCTCATTTATATGGTTCGGATTCAACAAACAGCCGCATATCATATATCACGGCAAGCCATTTTAGAATCCTAGCGTAATGGCAGTGGTGTTTGGCACGTGTGATAACTGCCAATGTTCCGTTGCCCAGCGTAGGATATCTGCCGTGGACGATGCGGCCAAATCAGCCGGTGGTTGCTGGCCTAAAAAGCGCAATGCCGCGATCAGTGCCGGTCTGGGATCGGCCGTGTCGATGGCGGGCGCATGGTTTTGTTTTGATAACTTATTGCCATTTTCCGTCACGGCTAATGGCAGGTGTAAATAGCTGACTTCAGGCTGCCCTAACAGGCGGTATAAGCCAATTTGACGGCCCGTCGGCTCAATCAAATCTGCCCCGCGAACCACTTGTGTGATCCCTTGAGCAATATCATCCAATACCACCGCCAAATTATAGGCAAACAGGCCGTCACGCCGACGGATGATAAAATCCTCGGCAGCCAGTGCGGCGGGAATGGTCATGGTGCCGTGCAGGCAATCGTCAAAACGGGTGACCGGTTGGTCCACCTTGAGGCGAATCGCACTGTCATGGGCGGAACCGTGCAGCGCGCGACAGGTACCGGGGTAGAACCCGCCAGCGTCTTTAATTTGCTTGCGGCTGCAGTGGCAATAATACGCTTGTTGGTGCGCAAGCCAAGCGTCTATCTGTGCTTGGTAAGCATCGTGGCGTTGGCTTTGGTACATAATCCCGCCATCCCAATGCAGGCCATAGGCCTCCAGCGTGCGCAGTATATCATCGGCTGCGCCGGGCATTTCGCGCGGTGGATCAAGATCTTCCATTCTGACCAGCCACGTGCCACCTTGGGCGCGGGCTTGCAGGTAGCTGCCTAAAGCGGCCACTAACGAACCAAAATGAAGCGGGCCTGATGGTGAGGGCGCGAAACGGCCAATATAGTGTGTCTGTGTCGTCATAAGAAAATCATCAAAAACGAAAAAGGGAGCAGTAGCTCCCTCTTTGAATACAGTGGTGCGAATGTACGTAGCGTACTAGCCTGCCATCTGCTTTTCTTTGATTTCAGCTAGCGTTTTACAGTCGATACAAAGATCAGCTGTTGGGCGCGCTTCCAAACGACGGATGCCGATTTCAATACCGCAAGAATCACAGAAACCGAAGTCGTCCTCTTCAATACGCGCAAGGGTCTTTTCGATTTTCTTGATCAGCTTACGTTCACGATCACGGTTACGAAGTTCGAGGCTGAATTCTTCTTCCTGGGCCGCACGGTCGACAGGATCTGGGAAGTTAGCCGCTTCGTCTTGCATATGGTTTACAGTACGATCGACTTCTTCACGCAGCTGATTACGCCAAGCGCTTAGAATTTTACGGAAGTGCTCTAGCTGAGCTTCACCCATATATTCTTCGCCGGCTTTTTCTTGGTAAGGTTCAACCCCAGCAATAGCCAGGATGCCTAGCGATTTTTTAACGTTGCTCTCTGGCATATAGCATCTCCTAATATACCTAATAACCGTCACTGGTCAAAATTGGGCGGTATCTATAGCAGAAAGGGTGTAGCGTGGCAATTGCTGCATATCTTCAATTTTATCCCAATGTGAAGAAAGCATCACTTTGCGATGTTTAGTGATTGAATTTTATGCAGTCTTCGAGGTAGAGCTCATTTGGGTGTAATACTGCCTTGTAACAAAGGATCTCTACGCCTGCCCGTTCTGCTTGTTGGATTAATGAAAAATAGTCCGGGTCTATATGGTGTGCGGCAGAAACATTTTCAATGCCCGAATGCAAAATGGCGAAAAAAAGTATGGCACGCTTCCCGCTTTGTGCCACCTCTGCGAGTTCTCGCAGGTGTTTTTGTCCCCGGGTTGTGACCGTGTCCGGGAAAAAGCCTTGTCCGTCTTGCAACAGGGTCACGCTCTTGACTTCAATATAGCAGTCCGGTTGCGTTTCTGCTTGCAAGAGAATGTCTATCCTGCTGTTTTCACTGCCATACTTCACTTCTGTGCGCAGGGTGCTATAGCCGCGCAACTCACTGATGACGTCATTATTGATGGCTTCGACCACCAAGCGATTAGCTTGCGCGGTGTTCACGCAAATCATGTCGCCGTCTGCGGTCTGGCTTAATTCCCAACTGCAGGGATATTTACGTTTGGGGTTGTCTGAGGTGGAGTACCACACGGTATTGCCGGGCGTGGCGCAGCCCGTCATTGCACCAGTATTGGCACAGTGCAGGGTGGTGACAGTACCGTCTGGCAGGGTCACATCGGCGAGAAAACGCTTATAGCGTTTGATCAAGGTGGCCGGTTGCAGTGGCGAGGTAAATTTCATGCCGTTCCTTGTCATATAAAAGAGAGTGTGCCGAAAACGACGACGATCAATTACGTGATGTTTCATGCCAGTGTGTGATGGTGCGCATGGCTCACGGTGGTGAGTCTGCCATGAGCGGCCATTGCTTGAGGCAGTGATAACGCACGCCTTGTTGTCCGTGTTCGGTGGTGGAAATATACAGCCCAAACGCGGGAAAGTGAAAGGTGAGATCGAGCGAGAACACACAAGCTGCCGGTAGCTGAGGGGGCAAAGCAAAAAATAAGCGGTACTTTTTCGTCATCTTTTTTCATGCTCATCGCGGAGATTGGTGTGTCACCCTGACATTCTCGCGGAAACGCGCACCGTGAACGGACTTATTTAGTGGACTTCGGTATACAATAGCAGGGCTTAGTTTGAATATGACACAAGGTGTTCCCATTGTCACAACTGCCAATCCACGACGTTATGACCCCGCTGCTTGCCGCATTAACGGCGCAGTCGCAACTGATCCTCAAAGCCCCGCCCGGGGCCGGTAAATCCACTTGTCTGCCGCTGGCCATCCTGCAACAGGGTGGCATTAACGGCAAAATAGTGATGCTGGAGCCGCGCCGTTTAGCGGCACGTAACATTGCTCAATACTTAGCGGCGCAGCTGGGGGAGTCGGTCGGCGAGACCATTGGCCTGCGTATGCGCGGGGAAAGTAACACCAGTGCGGCGACACGACTGGTGGTGGTGACCGAAGGGGTGATGACCCGCATGCTGCAGCAGGATCCTGAACTCTCAGGGATTGGCTTGCTGATCTTCGATGAATTTCATGAACGCAGTATTCATGCCGACACGTCATTGGCGCTGGCGCTGGAAGTGCAAGAAGCCTTGCGAGACGATCTGAAAATTCTGGTGATGTCTGCCACGTTAGATGAAGCGGCGTTAACGGCGTTGTTGCCAGACGCGGCCTACATCGAATCGGCAGGACGCTGTTTTCCGGTCGAACACCGCTATCAGCGGGTTGCCGATGGCTCAGACACGGTCGAGGCGGTAGCCAAAGCGGTACGCAGCTTATTGGCCAGTGAACGTGGGTCTATGTTGGTGTTCTTACCCGGTGCGGGTGAGATCCGCCGTTTGGCGGAACGGTTAGAGGACGGGTTACCGAGTGATGTCGTGATCAGTCCGTTGTATGGGCAGCTTAGCGCGCAGCAACAGCAGCAAGCCATTACGCCAGCGCCTGCAGGCCGACGTAAAGTGGTGTTGGCGACCAATATTGCCGAAACCAGTTTGACCATTGAGGGGATCCGCTTAGTGGTCGACAGCGGGTTAGAGCGGATCGCCCTGTGGGATCCGAAGACCGGGATCAGCCGATTAGAATCGGTGCGTATCGCCCGTTCGTCTGCCGAGCAGCGAGCAGGCCGTGCCGGGCGTCTTGAACCGGGGATCTGCCTGCGTTTGTACAGTGAAGAACAACTGGCCCGTCAGCCTGCCACACCACAACCGGAGATCTTGCGTGCCGACTTAACCACGTTAGCGATGGAGTTGGCGCAATGGGGCTGCGCGGAGGCCCGCGATTTACATTGGCTGGACGTGCCGCCGACCATTGCCCTGACGCAATCACGCGCGCTGTTGCACGCCTTAGGGGCGATGGATGAACGTGGCCAGCTGACCGAGCGTGGCGCGGCGTTACACGCCCTTGGTACCGATCCGCGTCATGCCACCATGCTGCTGATGGCGAAAGAGAAGGGGCCGGCGGCGATGGCGACAGCGGCCATGCTGGTGGCGTTATTGGAAGAGCCACCGCGCGGCATGCACAACCCCGATCTGCATTTTCAGCTCAACCTGCTAGAAAGCGGCAAATTGCCACGCAGTCAGGCGTATAAACAACGCGTACAGCAACACCTGCAAAAACTGCAACACGGTCAGGCGACGCGGATCCCATTACGCGTCGCGGGTGAGTGGATTGCTCCCTTAATGGCCGCGGGTTTCCCCGATCGTATTGCCTTGTCACGTGGTCGTGATGGGCGCTATCAATTGGCGAATGGCCAAGGTGCCAGCTTGTTGCCGGATGAGCCACTGGCGGATGCGGATCTGTTGGTGGTGGCCGATGTAGTGAAAACCCGCCAAGGTGACAGCCGTATCTTCTCGGCTGTCATGGCCGATCTCGGCAGTTTGCAGACTCAGTTACCGGCGCTGTTTTCAGAGAGAGAATGGCTGGATTGGGATGACAAGAAAGGCCGTCTGACGGCAGAAAAACAATTGTGTTGTGGTAAGTTAGTGCTCGAACGTAGCCTGATGGCCGCGCCAGACCCGACGAAAGCCAGTGAAGCCTTGCTCAATGCCATTATTCGTAAAGGGCTGGGTATTTTACCGTGGCGTGACGCGGCGGAGAATTTGCTGGTGCGCGCCCGCTGTGCGACGGAATGGTTGCCAGAGCTTGCCCTGCCTGCGATGGATGACGCCAGCTTGTTGGCCGATGCCGGCACTTGGTTATTACCGTATATGACGGGGATGAAAACCCTTAAAGCCCTTGAGCGCTTGGATGTGCATGCGGCACTGGAAGCGCGCTTGGGGTGGGAGAAAAAACACGCGTTGGATGCCGCCTTACCGACCCATTATGAAGTGCCCACCGGCTCCCGCTATCCCATCCGTTATCAGGTTGGCCAACACCCGGTGTTAGCCGTGAAGTTACAAGAAATGTTTGGGGAAAAAAGCTCCCCGATGATCGCCAATGGGCGGGTCGCGGTAGTGCTAGAACTGCTGTCACCGGCACAGCGTCCGTTACAGATCACTCGAGATTTAGCCACGTTTTGGCAAGGTTCGTACCGTGAGGTGCAAAAAGAGATGAAAGGGCGCTATCCCAAGCACCCGTGGCCGGATGATCCTGCCCATCACGCGCCGACCCGAAAAACGAAAAAATACATGTAGATAAAATGATGAATAAGATGAAATGGCGGACTCGCCAGATGGCACCGGCACCGAAAAAGCCAGCGGCGGGCAAGGATGAGGCAAAAAAGCCGCCACGCCGCCGCAAACCCCGTGCGACACCGGAAGAGGGGGCCAGTGACAAAGCCCCAACCAAAGCGGCAGCTAAAACCGGCGCCAAAGCAACAGCAAAACCGCGTAAAGCGGCAACGTCGCGTGGGCGGAAAAAACCGGCTGCCAAGAGTGGTCGGGTCCCACCGTGGTTAAGATGGCTGATGGGGTTTGGCCTGAAGGTGAGTATTGCCTTGCTCGCCGTGTTGCTGGTGGTCGGGATCTATCTGGATAAGGTGGTGCGTGACCGCTTTGACGGGCAATTGTGGAACCTGCCTGCCGTGGTGTATGGCCGTGTGCTGACGTTACAACCAGGACAGGCGATCACCCGCGAAGAAGTGCGCCGTGAGTTGGATTTACTGCAATACCATAAAGTGCGTACGCCGCAGCGTAATGGCGAGTATTCCTCGTCGTCGACCCGTATCGAACTGATCCGTCGTCCGTTTGAATTTGATGACGGCGCAGAAGGCGCACGGCATGTCATGCTGACCTTTGCCGACGGTACCTTGCAACGTATCGAGGAAGTGGGCAGTAAGCGTCAGCTGGGGTATGTGCGTATTGAGCCGAAAATGCTGGGGATGCTGGGTACCGGCGATCACGAGCAACGTTTGTTTATGTCACGCGAGCAGTTCCCTGAAGTGCTAGTGGACGCGCTGCTGGTCACCGAAGACCGCGACTTCTATCACCATGACGGGGTATCGCCGTTGGCGATTGTGCGTGCCATGCTGGTGAACCTCAAAGCGGGGCGCACCGTGCAAGGGGGCAGTACCCTGACGCAGCAGTTGGCCAAAAACATTTTCCTGAGCCGTGAACGCTCGTTGTGGCGTAAGGTACGTGAAGCCTATATCGCGGTGATCATTGATTATCGCTACAGCAAAGATCGGATCCTGGAAGCGTACCTCAATGAAATTTATTTGGGGCAAAACGGCGGCAAGGAAGTCCATGGCTTTGCCTTAGGGGCGCGGTTGTACTTTGGCCGTCCGTTGCAAGAGCTGCGTATCGATCAGCAAGCCTTGCTGGTGGCCATGGCAAAAGGGCCGTCGTATTACAATCCGTGGCGTAACCCGGAGCGTGCCCGTCAGCGTCGTGATTTGGTGCTGCGCATGATGATGGACAACCAAATCCTTACCGGCGATCAGTATGAGTTGGCCGCATCACGTCCGCTCGACATTCAGGCGAAAGCCATGCTGGCCAGTCGCCAACCGGCGTATTTCCAGCAACTCCAGCGTGAGCTGAAGCAGCGGGTGGGGGATAACTTCACACCGGGTGTAGGCCTGCGGGTGTTCAGTACTCTGGATCCGTTATCCCAGCAAGAAGCCGAGCGGGCCGTGCGCCATCGGGTGCCGTTGCTGAGTAAGAAAGCCGGCGGGGACGTGGAAACGGCCTTGGTGGCGGTGGATCGCCGAACCGGTGAGATCCGCGCCATGATCGGGGGAAGCCAGCCGGGCTTTGCCGGCTTTAACCGCGCGTTGGATGCCCGTCGTCAGATTGGTTCGCTGGTGAAACCGGCGGTGTATTTGGCGGCGTTACGTCATCCGGATCAGTTTACGCTGGCGAGTACGTTGGAAGATAAACCCATTGCGATGCGTAGCAGCAACGGCACCAGTTGGCAGCCGCGTAACTACGATCGCAAATTCCGCGGTGAAGTGCCGCTGTATTACGCCTTGGCGAAGTCGCTGAATGTGCCAACGGTGAATTTGGGCATGGCTGTCGGGCTCAATAATGTGATTGATACGCTGGCCGAGTTGGGCGTCGATCGCGATGAAGTGCCGAAACTGCCGTCGATTTTATTGGGCGCGTTTACCCTGACCCCGTATGAAGTGACGCAGATGTATCAGGCCGTGGCGAGCGGTGGCCGTAAAGCCGAGCTGACCGCCCTGCGTGCGGTGGTAGACCAAAAAGGTAAGCAACTGTACCAATGGGTGCCGAAAGCCGCGCAGAGCGTGCCTGAGCAAGCTGCATGGCTGACAACGTACGGGATGAAGAACGTCGTATCACAAGGCACGGCCCGTTTCTTACAGCCGCAGTTTGGTTGGGCGACGTTAGCGGGTAAAACCGGTACCACCGATAAATCCCGTGACAGCTGGTATGTTGGGATTGATGGCCGTGAGGTCGTGACGGTCTGGATGGGACGTGATGACAATACCTCGGTGAACCTGACCGGCTCATCGGGAGCATTGCGGTTATACAGCGATTACCTCAAAGGCCGTCAGCCTGCGCCGTTAACGTTGGCCTGGCCGAACAAACTGACGTCAGCGAAATTTACCCAGCAGCCTAACGGCACGTTATCGCGTGATTGCACCGGTCAATATGCGCTGCCGCTGTGGGATAAAGACGGCGATGTAAAAGCCTTCTGTGACAGTAACAAGCCTGCGAAGTGGATCAAAGACATGTTTAGCTGGTAAATGCGATACACCTGCCCATGAAAAAGCACGCCTGACTGGGCGTGCTTTTTTATGTCTATCGGTATATGTCTCTCGTTTTATGTCTCTCGTTTTATGTCTATGGTTTTATGTCCATAGATAGAGACGCGGATGGGGATCAGTCATCTGACTCAAAATAATAGGCAATGCGGACGCGAGGGTTCAGATAGGCGTAAACCTTCTCGGGTAACTTACTCGGGGCAATGGCTTGCTCGATACGTAAATTGTTTTCTCCCAGTTCGATGATTGGCGCCTCGTTGGACGGCACGCTCGGATCGTACAGCAACACATTGGGGTGTAACAGATTGTCCGCATTGACGGAAATCACCAGCCCTAACTGTTGGTTAGACAATTGCACCACACTGCCTGGTGGGTAGACCCCTAGCAGGCGGATTAACAGCGCGAGATAGTCGTTGTTGTACTGCTCGCGGCGGTTCTTAAACAGGTGCGACAGGGCGCTGTATGGGATCCTCGCTTTGGTCGGATCTTGTGGGTGACACAGGTTGTCGTAGCTGTTTACCACTGCGACCAACTGCGCCTTGAGATCAATCTCATCCCCTTTTAGCTGCTTGGGATAGCCACTGCCATCGAGCAGCTCATGATGCTGCGCGAGGATCGGTTTGGCGCTGTCGGGAAAGTCCGCCGTCAGGTTTGCTAAATCCACACTGTATTTGGTGTGCAGCTTGAGGTAGTTCAGCTCCGGCTCGGTCAGCGGGGTGGTTTTCCGTAAAATGGCGGTGGGCACCTTCAATTTGCCCATGTCATGAAACATCGCCCCTAACGCAATGGCCTTGATGTCGGCCTGCGACATGCCACAGGAACGGGCCAGCATCATCGACATGATAGTGACATTGAGGGAATGACAGTAGATGTCTTCATTCTCTTTGTTGTCATTCATCAGGTGTAGCGCGACGTTGTCGGACTCCAGTAACGCATCCACCATCTCTTCGACCAGCATTTCGGCTTCTTTCACCGCGGTGACCGGGCGGCTTTTGACTTTGCCCATCACCGAGCGCAATTGCGCCATTGAGCGGCTGAAGTTCTTTTCACACTGCTGCAGCTTGCGTTTGTAGTTTTTCAGGCGGGTGATACGGCCTTGTTTTTCCAGCCACAACTTTTCCGCTTGGGCTTCAAGAAAGCGGCTCTCTTGTTCGGAAATTTCATCGTGCGGCGTTTCAGGCGGCAGGGGTTGCACGTCACTTTTCTCTGGGATCAGATAGACGTATTTCACCCCCAGATTTTTAATCAGGCGAATTTGTTGCTGATCTTTGATTTTAAAGTGATTGAGCAGAAAAGGGTGATCCGTCCATTGCAGGGGGAGCTTGATGTATAAACCTTCGGTTAAGCGCTCAATAGAGAGTTTGATGGCCATGAGTGTCAGCGCAACCTATTTGCGTCGAGTGAGGTGGAAATCCATTCATACAGAGTGGGCTCTGCGTGTGTGTGACCGTCAAGGGGAGGGTGGAGCTGGTACGCGATCATACACGTCCCCTTTGTTTCATTATGTTGTTTATAACACAGTGTTTTTTAGTGTAAATCAATCACCGTGTTTAACTCAATATGGAAGCAGGTTCACAGTACGAATGACAGGCAAAAAAAAACCTCATCAAAGATGAGGTTTCAAAAATGGTGCCGACTACCGGAGTCGAACTGGTGACCTACTGATTACAAGTCAGTTGCTCTACCTACTGAGCTAAGTCGGCATTTTTATTCTTATTATTTCAAGCCAAAGGCTTAAAACTAATGTGGCTCCCCTTGCAAGACTTGAACTTGCGACATACGGATTAACAGTCCGCCGTTCTACCGACTGAACTAAAGGGGAATTGTTACTTTCTTCTCACACGTTAACCGTGAAAGATAAAATATGGTGCCTCGAGGCGGAATCGAACCACCGACACGAGGATTTTCAATCCTCTGCTCTACCGACTGAGCTATCGAGGCAAAAGTCACACCGAAGTGTTAACTCTTGCAAAACTGCTTACGCAGATCTTGCTAAAGAAATGGTGCCGACTACCGGAGTCGAACTGGTGACCTACTGATTACAAGTCAGTTGCTCTACCTACTGAGCTAAGTCGGCACACGAATCTTTTAGTGCCAAATCTTTCGATTTGATACGTTGTTTGGCTCCCCTTGCAAGACTTGAACTTGCGACATACGGATTAACAGTCCGCCGTTCTACCGACTGAACTAAAGGGGAATTGTATGGTGCCTCGAGGCGGAATCGAACCACCGACACGAGGATTTTCAATCCTCTGCTCTACCGACTGAGCTATCGAGGCAAAAGTCACACCGAAGTGTTAACTTTTGCAAAACTGCTTACGCAGATCTTGCTAAGAAATGGTGCCGACTACCGGAGTCGAACTGGTGACCTACTGATTACAAGTCAGTTGCTCTACCTACTGAGCTAAGTCGGCACACTAAATCTTTTTTTAGTCTCAAGTCCTAAGACTCAACACTGAATTTGGCTCCCCTTGCAAGACTTGAACTTGCGACATACGGATTAACAGTCCGCCGTTCTACCGACTGAACTAAAGGGGAATTATATTTTCGTTGCTTGCACCGTTTTCTTCAAAAGAGAAGAAGTGGTGCCTCGAGGCGGAATCGAACCACCGACACGAGGATTTTCAATCCTCTGCTCTACCGACTGAGCTATCGAGGCAACGGAGCGCATTAAACTGGTTTTCGGACTTTTCGTCAATGCTTTTTTTTTGAAAAAACACTCAACTTACCTTTTTTTCGGCTGTTCGCTCGGTTTTTGAACTTATTGAGGGGTTTTAATAGCAAATTATGGGTGTCAGGTACCGTGTAAAGCACGTTGCTCTCGCTCTATGGCACGGGATAATGCGGGGCGCCGACTGACAAATTGGCGGTATTTTTCTAATTTAAGCGGCAGTTTTTGTTCAAACTTGATCGCCCAATTCAGGGTGTGAGTAAGAAAAATATCGGCAACGGTCGGAAAATGACCTAAAAGAAAGCCCTCTTCGGGCACGCGTTGCTCGGCGGTTTTGAGTGCGCGGCGACATTCCCATGCTGCGACCGGTAATATTTCCGGTAAACGGATGGTTTCGGGTAAGGCAAATTGGTGCTTTCCCATGGTCCAAAGGGCTTGTTCCAGCTCAGTAATAATGAAACTGATCCATTCATGGTGACGAGCTGATTCGGCGGTACCCGGTGCGGGGAGCCAATGGTGACCGTATTTTTCCGCTAAATAGAAGCAAATGGCGGTGGATTCACTGATCACCAAGTCGTCATCGGCGAGGCAAGGCACTTTGCCTTGAGGGTTGAGCGCAAGGTATTGCGGGGCGCGATGCGCATTCTGATGAAAGCGGATCGGGTGATAGTGCCAGTCGAGCCCCAGTTCCTCTAATAACCATGACACACGTAGCGAGCGGGTTTGTGGGTAACCGTACAGCGTGAGCATTTGTCATCCTTGAATGGCGTGAAGGGATGCTAATAAACGTAGCCAGTGCAGGGCGGGAACTCAAGGTCAGGGCTGAGACGCGTGGGAGAAGGGAAGAAAGAAGAAGATAGAAAAGAAAAAAGAGCCTCTTGCACGAAGAGGCTCTGCCGAAAGCCTGAATTAGGTGGCTTTGGGCTTATAAAGCAAGGGGGCTTAGAGGGCTTGCCATGGGCTGCCTGCCGTACCCGGTGCGGTGCCTTTGGTCCACCATTTGGCTTTATAGGTGACGTCTTGGTAGATGACTTGATCGCCCGCGTTGTAGGCTTTGCTGGCCATCCATGCTTGGCTGCCTGCTGGGGCATTCAGTTCCCACGCGGCGCTTTCACCCGGATGTTGACCTTGTACCCACCACTTGGCGGTATACGTTTGTCCGTTGTAGACCACGGTATCACCGGCGAGATAAACCGCGTCAGCCTGCCAGGTGGTGTCGCCTGTCGGCGGTGGCTCTACGGGTGGTGGTGGTTCAACCGGCGGCGGTGGCTCTACCGGTGGTGGCGGTTCCACAGGGGGCGGTGGCTCGACCGGTGGCGGTGTGACGGGTTCAGCCTTCACTTCCAGGCGGAAACTGAAGTCTGCATTGGGCAGATACACCTGATTGGCATAGAGATCGCTTGGATCAAAGGTGATCGCCTGCGCGGCATCCAGTATCCCCAGTTGCCCGTGCTGGGAAAAGCGGGTATTGATGGTGTCGGCAAGAGTACGCGCCCAGACTGATTCAGCCTCATTACCGGTATCAATCGCCAGTTTTTCAAACACTTTCTCGTTGCCGTTCGCATCGAAAATACGGAACCATACTGTGTCGCCCGCTTGGGCATCGGTGGTGGCTTTCAGTAGCGGCCCGGCATTGACCCAAGGGGCTGGCTTACCCGGTTCAGTTGGTTCGCCGCCAAAGCTGATGTCACTGCAGTTGTAGAAGCCTTCACCCGCAGGATCGATACGCTGCCAGCGTGAGTAGAGAATGGCATCGCCGGTACGGTCGCTTGGCAAGCTAATGGTCATCTCGTAGTATTTTTTACCGTTGATCACGGTGACCGGTACGTTACCGGCTTCATCCACCAATTCGAGATCCGCCCATGTCAGTGTTTGTGTGGCGTTATCAAACCCGGGTTTGGTCAGGTAAAACGTCCAGAAACTTGGATTATGCGGCGTTTCGGCACGATAAAGCACCGTCAACTGGCCATTTTGATCCAGTGTGATCGCGGTTTTTTGCCAGTCTGCGGAGGCCACGTCCATCCCGATTTTTTTCTTATCGGCGGCGGCGCACAGGCTGCCATCCGGGACGGCTTTTTCTACAGCGGCTTGGTCACGGTAGTTAGAGACCAGCTTGGCAAATTCAGGTTTTTGTACAAAGGGGAACCAGCTGGACTCAAGGAAGGCGGCACGGCAAGCGGCATTCGGAATTTGCGAGCCGTCTTGCGCGCCCCAATAACCCCCGTCTTGGGCACAGATCGCCTGACGCGCGGGGGGGTACTCCATGTATCCGTGACTGGATGCAACTGAGCTGTAGCCCAGCGCACAAAGCGAGGCAACCGCAAGGGCTGTGGCTTTTTTTGAGGGCAAGGGTTGGCTGAATTTCATTCTCTCTCCATTTTGATCGCTGTTGCGGTTATCGAATTTTTATTGTTATAAATTTGTAGGTTTTTTGATCTACAAAGTGGGTTTCGCTCAAATTCGAGTCGGTCGCAAATAAAAAATATCAGCGCACAGGAGAGTGCATAAATTTCTGTTTGTGTGATGTATTTTTGGGGTGTTTAACGCGATATGCGTCGAAGAAGCGGGTTCATGTGCCGAATGTGGCACATGAACCCCTGTGATGATAGTGAGGATCAGCGGCGTGATGCAGAGAGGATAGTAAATTGGCTGATAGAATGCTCAAGCGCTTGTGAAAGCTTGCTTAAGGCTTCGGTGCTGGCATGACTGTCCGTGATCACGTGGCTGAGCTGGCGGCCACTGTCATCAATCAGATTGATGCGCTCTGCAATGTCATCGCCTACTTGCTGTTGTTGATCGGCGGCTGACGCGATCTGGTGGCTCATGCCGGTGATGGATTCCAACGCCATCACAATTTGGCTTAACGCATCGGAGGCCTGACGCGATTGTTCAACAGTACTCATGCTGGTGTTGGCACAGGTCTCCATGGCGTTAAGTGCATGATGTGATGACTGCTGCAGGTTCTTGATCATGTCGCGAATTTCTTTGGTGCTGTTCTGCGTGCGACCCGCCAAACTGCGTACCTCATCGGCAACCACGGCAAACCCGCGGCCTTGCTCACCGGCGCGCGCGGCTTCTATCGCGGCATTAAGTGCCAGCAGGTTGGTTTGCTCGGCAATATCGCCAATCACATTCAGCACTTTGGCAATGCTGTTGATGTCATGATCAAGGTGTGACACGGCTTGGCCGGCGGTATTGAGATCGGTGGCCAGCCCTTCAATATTGACCACGGTGGATTGGATCAACTGTTGCGTATGCTGACTTTGTTGATCGGCTTCCAAGGTGCTCTGTGCGGTGTCTTTGGCTGAGCTGGCGACATGACCGGTTGAGGAGGCCATCTCGGTCATCGCGGTCGCAATCATCTCGGTTGATTGCTGCTGGGTTTCACTCAGTGCGGCCAGTGTGATCGCCCGATCACTGACTAAAGCTAATTCTTCACGCAGTGCGCGCATGGAAAGATCTAACTGTCCCAGTAACTGCGCCAGTGAGTGGTTCATCTGTTGTACGGCGAAATAAATGCTGCCGTCGGGCGCCGAGTATGGGAAGGCGGTGCGAATCTCGCCGTTGGCAACCGACTGTACGGCAGCGCGAACATCATCTGGCTCACCACCCAATAGATTCACCATGCGTTTAATCGCCAGCGTGAGGACGCACAAAATCAGTCCAGCGGCAAACAGGCACAATAGCAGCTGCCATTGGGCATTTGACCAGAAACGGGCATTGACCTCATTAAAGCCAATGCCGGTACCGACCACCCAGCCCCAATGCGGGGTTTTCTTGGCAATCGACAGTTTCTTTTCAATCGTGCCATCGGGCAGGGCTTGGTGCCAGGTGTATTCCACCAGTTGATTGCGGCTGTTTGCCAGTACGCGTTGGATCAGCTGACCAATGCTGTTGCCATCAGCGTCTTTAAAGTCATTGAAACTGGTACCGTGCAATTGTGGATCAAGCGGTGCGGCAACAAACGTCATATTGCTGTCGACAACGTAGACATACTCGTTGTCTTTGTACAGGTTATTGCGCAGTAAGCGGGTGGCCAGGGCTTTCGCTTGTGTTTCATCGAGTTGGCCTTCAATTGCCATTTTCTCTACTTCAGACAAGATGCTGTAGGCACTGTTAAACAGTTCGGTCACACGGGCTTTGTTGTCTTCGCTGCTGGCGACACGCGCTGACCATAGGCCAGATACACTGCTGATGCATAAGGCAAGCAGGATCATGGCGGAGAGAAGATACGCTTGGTGTTTCAATTTCATGGGTAATGATATCGAGGTGGCAAATGAGGGCGACATTTATAATCGCTCAATGTATTTTTGTAAAACAAATCATAACCATAAAGCATGTATTGTGACACTTGCGGCACAAAGTGAGATCAGTGGCGAGTGGCGGGAAAGAGAAAAGAAAGAAGAAGACGAGGGGGAGGTGAGTGTGGTGATGTTCAGCAGACGAAAAAAAACCTCAGTCTTTCGACTGAGGTTTAATTTGGCTCCCCTTGCAAGACTTGAACTTGCGACATACGGATTAACAGTCCGCCGTTCTACCGACTGAACTAAAGGGGAATTGTATGGTGCCTCGAGGCGGAATCGAACCACCGACACGAGGATTTTCAATCCTCTGCTCTACCGACTGAGCTATCGAGGCAAAAGTCACACCGAAGTGTTAACTTTTGCAAAACTGCTTACGCAGGTCTTGCTAAAGAATGGTGCCGACTACCGGAGTCGAACTGGTGACCTACTGATTACAAGTCAGTTGCTCTACCTACTGAGCTAAGTCGGCACACGAATCTTTTTAGTGCCAAATCTTTCGATTTGATACGTTGTTTGGCTCCCCCTGCAAGACTTGAACTTGCGACATACGGATTAACAGTCCGCCGTTCTACCGACTGAACTAAGGGGGAATTGTATGGTGCCTCGAGGCGGAATCGAACCACCGACACGAGGATTTTCAATCCTCTGCTCTACCGACTGAGCTATCGAGGCAAAAGTCACACCGAAGTGTTAACTTTTGCAAAACTGCTTACGCAGATCTTGCTAAGAAATGGTGCCGACTACCGGAGTCGAACTGGTGACCTACTGATTACAAGTCAGTTGCTCTACCTACTGAGCTAAGTCGGCACACTAAATCTTTTTTTAGTCTCAAGTCCTAAGACTCAACACTGAATTTGGCTCCCCTTGCAAGACTTGAACTTGCGACATACGGATTAACAGTCCGCCGTTCTACCGACTGAACTAAAGGGGAATTATATTTTCGTTGCTTGCACCGTTTTCTTCAAAAGAGAAGAAGTGGTGCCTCGAGGCGGAATCGAACCACCGACACGAGGATTTTCAATCCTCTGCTCTACCGACTGAGCTATCGAGGCAACGGAGCGCTATTAAACTGGTTTTCCGGTTTATCGTCAACCTTTTTTTCAGAAAAATCATCCCTGATTGTTCGTGTGCTTGGTTTTTGTTCGGTTGTGTGTTTGGTTGAGTGTTTCTGCACCGCCAGCATGGTAGGGCGGTTATAACTTACCTTGATTAAAGGCTTTTTGATAAGCCGTGACTTTTTGCAAATAACGGCGTGCTTCGGCTTTGGGGTGGCGATGAGTCAGTGCCCAATAGACTTGATTGGGTTGTAACTTGTTCAAACTGTTCATTGCCTGTGCGCGGTTACTGTGGAACGTATTGAGCACGCCGCCGGTGCCGCCGTTATAGGCGGAAATCATGCTGTAATGCAGTGACAGGGGATCTTTAACCGCTTTCAGGTAGCGATGGCGCAGCAGATAAAAGTATGCCGTGCCGGTGTCGATGTTATTGGCGGGATCAAACAAGTACATCGGGCTTGGCTCGCCGCTGCGTTTTTTGACCAGCTTAAATACGTCTACCCCTGCGGTGGCGGGTACAACCTGCATCAAGCCGTAAGCATTGGCATGGCTGACCGCATAAGGGTTGAAACTGCTCTCTGTTTTGATGATGGCGTAGATCAGATCTTCGCTGATCCCGTAGCGACGTGAGGCATCCTGCACCAAGTGGGCGTATTTATAACTGCGCTGGTCGGCGTGATCCGCCACCATGGGGATCTCCACGTAGTAGACCTGATGGTAACGCTCGGCGCGTTTTTTCAGTTGGGTGGTGATCAGGTGATCGGCAAAACGATTGGCCCGCCATGACCATTCAATGGGCTGTTTTTCGCTATCGAGGATCTGCCCGTACAAAAACGGTTTGTCGCCCAATTCGATGGCAGAGTCGGAATACAGGTCAACCCCCGCAGGGTTTTCCGGGGTCAATAAGGTGGTGGTGATGGCCGCTTTAAGGTGTTGAGTGGGTTCGGTTTTTGCGACCGTTTCGACGATGACCATGCCGCGTTCAAAATCCACATGGGCGCGACTCTGATAGCCATCGGTGTATTTGACATACTGACGTTTACTGGCCACCAAGGCATCGTCTTCCCCCCAATAGCGTTCTACTTGGCCACTGAAACTGTGCATCAGTTGGTCTAAGGCTGCTGAATCTTTGGTGAGCTGGCCGGGTTGTGGGGCTAAGTTATAGGCAAAGCGATTGGTGGTGTTGTAATCGACAGTGTAGACCGATTCGACAAATTCGCGACTACAGCCACTTAATGTCAGCAAAGAAAGAGAAGCAATCAGCAGGGATCGTAATGTCATAAGGTTCAAACAGGCAAAAAAAAGATCCCATTCACGAGATCGTCAATGAGATCATTATCAATATCTTTGCGCTGTCAGGCGAGAAAAAAGCGTCACATCACCATGAAAACGTGATGGGCTTAGTCGCTGGCCTTATTGGCTTGGCGGTGTGTAGCCGTCAATGATCACGTCCTGACCTTCAAACAGAAACTTCACCATCTCTGTTTCCAGCAGCTTACGGTGCTCTGGATCCATCATGTTCAGTTTCTTTTCGTTGATCAGCATGGTTTGCTTACCTTGCCATTCTGACCACGCTTCTTTTGAGATGTTGTCAAAAATACGCTTGCCTAGCTCACCCGGGTAAAGTTGGAAGTCCAGACCATCCGCTTCTTTCTTCAAGCGGGCACAAAAAACAGTACGGCTCATGAGGCGTTCCTTTCACTGTGGTCCCCGGCATACGTGGCGGGGAAATTATCATGCTGTAGTTATACCAGAGACCGAGAAAAGCGGCTAGAGCGTGGCGTGTTACAGCTGCGCTAACATCGCCAGCGTGATCGCAATCGAGTTATCGGCTGTGGCTTGCTTGAGTTTCGGGTAATCCATGTGGGCTGAACCGTCTGCTTTGTCAGAAATGGTGCGGATCACCACAAACGGTTTGTTGAACATGAAGGCCACCTGTGCCACCGCGGCACCTTCCATTTCTACTGCCATAGCATTGAATTCGTTGCGGATCTCTGCCACGCGTTGTTTGTTAGCAATAAACTGATCGCCAGTCGCAATGATGCCGGTGAACGCATGATCGTTACCGACCACTTTTTCAGCCGCTTGCTGAGCCAGTTTTACCAAACGCGGATCAGCGTGAAAGAGACGATCCTCAAAACCGTCCATTAGGCCCAGTTGGCTGCCAAAGACGGTCAGATCCACATCGTGTTGGACAAGGGCATTCGAGATCACCACATCGGTCGGGCTGAGTTCAGGCGCCGCTGCACCGGCGATACCGGTGAAAATGAATTGGTCGGCTTTAAATTCACGGATCAACAGCGTGGTGGTGATCGCCGCATTCACTTTGCCGACGCCAGAACGGGTCACGACAACTGGGTGGCCGCGTAGGGTACCGGTATGAAACGTATGTTGGCCGATCTGTACCGCTTTGTGTTGTTCAATTTCCGGGATCAGGTTGTTCACTTCCACATCCATGGCACCGACGATAGCAATCGTTTGCGTTGCGGAGGCAAAAAAAGAACATAAAGCCAGTAGAGGAGCGAAAAAGAGAGAAAATTTAGACATATATATGCGTCTCAGCAGCAAGGGGATGATAATCGGCGCGATAATAACGGCTTTTATCTCAAGAGGGAATAGCCAGTGAAGGCGACTATTCCCCGCATTGTTTTACTGAGTGTGCTGAGCGTGTTATGACGCGTTAGTGAGGTGATAGGCCAGACTATCAAGGATCTTCTGTACCGGAGCGGCTAAGCCAATTTTGGCTGGTGCCGTTAAGCTGTACCATTGGCCTGTGCGAAGCTCGCCTTGTTCATCGGTCAGTGGTGAAACAATATCGCTCTCATCGCTGAGGGTGAAGTGGATCGGCACGATGTCCAAATGGTAATGGCTGAACGTGTGGCGAAAGGCAGTCAGTTGCTCCTGCGCCACAATGCATTGCTCGGTCAGTTGGTTGGGCACACTGCCGAGTCGCGTATCAATCAGGGTGTCTAAAGTCGCGGTGTCGTGTTGCGGGAAACACCACAGGCCGCCCCAGATCCCGCTTTGCGGGCGCTGCTCTAACCACACTTCTTCCCCGCGCTGGAAAATCGCAAACCAGGTGTTTTTCTCTGGCAGGGTTTTCTTTGGTTTCTTACCCGGGAAATCCGCCTGACGACCGCTGGCTTTCGCTTGGCAAATGGTCGCGACAGGGCACAATTCACACTTGGGCTTGCTGCGGGTACAAATCATCGCGCCCATGTCCATCATGGCTTGGTTGTAGCGTTCAACGCCCTCGGTTGGCGTATTGGCGTCAGCAATCGCCCACAAGGCATTTTCTACCGGTTTTTTGCCCGGCCACCCTTCGACGGCGTAACAGCGGGCGAGGGTGCGTTTCACGTTGCCATCGAGAATGGAATGCGGTTGTTTGAGCGACAGCGACAAGACGGCCCCCGCGGTTGAGCGGCCGATGCCCGGCAGCGCCATGACCTGTTCAATATCGATCGGGAACTGGCCGTGGTGGTGGTCGACAATGTACTTGGCGGCTTTATGCAGGTTACGGGCGCGGGCGTAGTAGCCTAAACCGGTCCACAGGTGCAACACTTCATCTTGTTCGGCGGCGGCTAAATCCGCCACGGTCGGGAAGCGGGCCATGAAGCGTTCAAAGTACGGGATCACGGTCGCCACTTGGGTTTGCTGCAGCATAATTTCCGACAACCAGACTTTATACGGGGTCTTTTCTTGCTGCCAAGGCAGGGTTTTCCGGCCAAATTTGTCATACCACGCTAAAATGGCATCAGAGAAGGTGTTCGTCACAGGCTTGGTTCTCGTTACTGACCGCAATGAATGCGTGCCATGATGATAGGGTGCATATTGGGCTGTTGATTGCACCATAAACTGGGACGACTCGCAAACGATAGACTTGCACTTAATCTGTAACTTTGGATAATGCCGTTCCGTTTCTTTTTTGTTTGGATAGTAAGCATGAGCGAAGTTTTAAAGAAGTCAGGTGAAGTGACCCTGACTGAATTTACCGAAGACGGCAAACTGGTACGTAAAATTCGTAGCTTTGTTCGTCGTGAAGGCCGTTTAACCAAAGGCCAAGAATTGGCGATGGAAAAAAATTGGCCGACAATGGGTATCGACTTCGCTCAGCAGATGCTGGACTGGAAAGAGGTGTACAACCGTGAAGCGCCAGTGGTACTGGAAATCGGCTTCGGCATGGGTGCCTCTTTGGTTGAAATGGCAAAAAATGCCCCAGAGAAAAACTTCATCGGTATTGAAGTACACAGCCCTGGCGTGGGTGCTTGCCTGATGGCAGCAGAAGAAGCGGGCCTGACAAATCTACGCGTAATGTGTCACGATGGCGTAGAAGTGTTTGCACACATGATCCCAGATGGCAGTCTTGATTGCGTCCAGTTGTTCTTCCCTGATCCATGGCACAAAGCACGTCACCACAAGCGTCGTATCGTGCAGCCAGAATTCGCGGAAATGCTACGTAAGAAGCTAAAAATCGGCGGTATCTTCCACATGGCGACTGACTGGGAAAACTACGCAGAGCACATGGTAGAAGTGATGAATGCGGCACCGGGTTACGCGAACACGGCGACTGACGGCGACTACATCGCACGTCCGGAAGATCGTCCGCTAACGAAATTTGAAGCGCGTGGCCACCGTTTAGGCCATGGCGTATGGGACATGAAGTACGCACGTACTGAATAAATCATGCCCCTGCCGATTCGAACGTCGAGCGTGCCATAGGCACCGCGTGAACGTCGAATACGGCCACTGTGTTAAACAAGAAAGCCAACCTTAGTGTTGGCTTTTTTACCCTTGGAGAACGTGTAATGAAGCCAACCGTACAGTTGCTTAATGAGATTCTAGATGAAGTCAGACCCCTGCTTGGTCAGGGGAAGGTGGCAGACTATATTCCCGCGTTAGCGGAAGTACCGGCGCACAAGCTGGGTGTCGCGGTGTGTTATAACGACGGCGAGATCATTCAAGCCGGCGACTGTGAAGAAGGCTTCTCGATTCAGTCGATCTCCAAGGCATTGAGCTTAACGTTGGCGATGAGCCTGTATGAACCCGAAGAGATCTGGCAACGGGTTGGCAAAGAGCCGTCGGGCCATGCGTTTAACTCGATGATCCAGCTGGAGCTGGAAAACGGCATTCCCCGTAATCCATTCATCAATGCCGGTGCGCTGGTGGTGTCGGATCTGCTGCACAGCCGCTTGTCGGCGCCGCAGTACCGTATGCTGGAGTTAGTGCGTGAATTGGCCTGCAATCCGCACATTGTGTACGACAAAGCGGTGGCGGCGTCAGAGATGCAGCACAGCGATCGTAATGCGTCGATTGCCTACCTGATGCGCTCGTTCGGTAACTTCGATAACGAAGTGATGCCGGTGCTCAGTAATTACTTTAGCTATTGTGCACTCAAAATGAGTTGTGTGGATTTGGCGCGTACATTCAGCTACTTAGCAAACAAAGGGCTTCCTTTGGGCGCAAAAAAAACAATTATCACCCAAACTCAGTGTAAGCAAATGAATGCATTACTCGCGACCTGTGGCCTGTATGACGGTGCCGGGGAATTTGCTTACCGTGTGGGGATGCCAGGTAAGTCTGGAGTCGGTGGCGGTATTGTCGCCATTGTACCGGGGGAAATGACCATTGCGGTGTGGTCACCCGAGTTGGATCCGTCAGGCAATTCACTGGCGGGGACGGCGGCTCTGGAGTTACTCGCTGAGCGTATTGGACGTTCGATTTTTTAACGAGACAGCTGCGCTGGCATGGCTGCTCTCGGTGAAAGGGAGAAGACTATGCCGTATGAGTCGATGCACGATGATCCGCAGCAGCATGAAAAGAAGGGCACTCCCCGTGGGTGCGCGTGGTGGCCTAACGGTCATGATATAACGTGCAAAATGAGTGGGGCGCTATCTCGCGCCGTGTGTGGTGCGGTGTGGATCATCGCGGCCACGACAATTGCGACCCCCAGCGTGCAGGCACAGCCGGTATCGGCGCAAGCGGAATCCGCAGTGTCATCCTCTCCTGCCGTGCCATCCCCGGTGTGTCAGTTGGAATGGCACAATGGGATCAGCTTGCAAGATGATGTTTTAACCTTGGATATGCGTGATAAAACCTTTTTGGTTAAATCCAGTGGGCAGCTGTATTTCGGCATTCATAAAGTGAAGCTTAATGCGGATCAAATGGGGGCTTTGGCGGACTACCACGCCTTCATGCGTGATGACTTGCCCTATACCTTGTCCCGTTCGCAATTGATCAATGAAGAATTGTGCCAGCGTGTGGCTGCGCGCCAAGCGAAAGAGCATGAAATCCAATCGTTGATCCCGGCGTTAAAACGTTGGCAGACGGTGAGCATTACCGAGTAACGCCAGTGCATGTCATAAACCTGTACGCGTAACAAAAAAGAGAGCAGCCCATGGGCTGCTCTTTGTGTTTTTACGCGTCAGCGTCAGTATCTTCTTCGTCGTCTTCGACAAACGCCGCGAGGAGATCATTGAGGAACAGCTTACCGTGTTCGGTGATCTGCCATTCTTCGCCGTTATCCACGAGATAGCCTTGTGCTAATGCCCATTCAATGGGCTCGGCAATCGTGCTTAACGGTAAGCCAGTTCGAGCCGGATAATCTTGTTTCGGGCAGGCTTCGAGCAAACGGAAGCGGTTCATGAAGAACTCAAACGGGCGCTCACTGTCCGCCACTTGAGTTTCCTGATCCAAGTACGGTTTAGCCGCATTGAGGTAGCCGCGGGGATGCTTCACTTTCACGGTACGGGTGATAGTGCCATCGGCAAAACTGATCTTACCGTGTGCGCCACAACCAATGCCCAAGTAGTCACCAAAACGCCAGTAGTTGAGGTTATGACGGCATTGTTTGCTCGGCTTGCTGTAGCCCGAGATCTCATACTGCACATAGCCTGCCTCTGCCAACAGCTGGTGGCCTTGTTCGAAAATGTCCCACAGATCATCATCATCCGGCAATGTCGGCGGTTTGGAGTAGAACAGAGTGTTCGGCTCAATCGTCAACTGATACCACGACAGGTGTGGCGGGTTCAGCGCGATCGCCTGTTTTAGATCCGACAGCGCATCGTCCACGCTTTGATCCGGCAGGCCATGCATCAAATCGATATTGAAGCTGTTTAAGCCTGCATTCGTGGCCAGTTGAGCGGCCTTGATGGCTTCTTCGCCGCCGTGAATACGGCCTAAGCGAGTCAGTTTCTCATCCTGGAAACTTTGAATGCCGATGGAAATACGGTTCACGCCTGCGGCACGATACGCGTCAAAGCGACCGGCTTCGACCGTGCCTGGGTTGGCTTCCATGGTGATTTCAATGTCATCACAGAACGGAATGCGCTGCTGAACCGCTTGCAATAAACGGCCAATTTCTTCCGGCGAGATCAGGCTAGGTGTGCCGCCGCCGATGAAAATACTGTGCAGCGGACGTTGGCTGTCGTTCAGGTTATAAGCCGCGAGATCGATATCGAGATCCTCAATCAAGGCATCGATGTAATCGAGCTCTGGGATCGCGGTTTTCAGGGCGTGCGAGTTAAAGTCACAGTACGGACATTTCTGCACACACCAAGGAATGTGAATATACAGGCTGAGTGGTGGTGGCACGAGCATGGCTTATTGATCCTTCAGGGCGGCAAACAACTGCGCCAATGCCTGACCACGGTGAGACAGTTGCTTCTTACGCGTTGGTTCAAGCTCGGCAGAGGCACACTGATCTTCCGGTACCCAGAAAATCGGATCATAACCAAAGCCATTATTGCCGTGTTCGTGTTCGGTAATGCTGCCTTCCCACGTGCCGTGGCAGACCAATGGCGTCGGATCATTTTCGTGGCGCATCATCACCAACACACAATGGAAACGCGCAGTACGTTGGTCGGCGGGCACGCCTTGCATGGCCTCAAGCAGTTTGTCGATATTCGCTTGATCAGACGCGTCTTCACCGGCATAGCGCGCAGAGTAAATACCCGGGGCACCCTTGAGGAAATCCACCTCTAAGCCAGAGTCATCGGCAATGGCCGGTAAGCCGGTTTCTTTGGCGGCATGACGGGCTTTAATGATGGCATTTTCAATGAAGGTGGTGCCGGTTTCGGCGACCGAGGAAACGTTGTAATCACTCTGGGCGACCACATCAAAGCCAAAGTCAGCCAGCAGGCTTGCCATCTCTTTCACTTTGCCTTGATTACCCGTGGCCAGTACTAATTTGCTCATTGTGGTTCCTCGAAACATCGATAGTCAGTGGGAGCACGCCCCTGCGGTGGGGCGTGAGTGGGCGCTATCTTATCTTACTACGGCGAAAATAAAAGGGCACAGGCTGGGGCAGAAGGCCGGATAGCACTCAGGCTCTGTTGGCCAAGGCGGTTTAGTCGACGTAGAAGGTTTGTTGGAAGTCGAGCGAGCCATTGGTGCCTTGCTGCGACACATCAATGGTAAAGGTAAACCGTTCTTCGTTGGCGTGTTTGATTTCGGCGATGTAATAAATTGCGTTGCCTTCGCGGATCTCACGGAATGACAGTTTTTTCTCTTGGCCTATCAGGTTCTTGGCTTTGCCGGAGATAACCGCAGCCACCGCGGGCTTGCCAGTTTGGGCGGTGTCAATCACGGTAATATTGACCACGCCGTTGTAGCGGCTGCGTTGAATGTTGTATTGCTGGGCAATGTCTGGGGTAAGAAACGTGGAGGGGAAACTGGAATAGTGCACTTCCAATGCAGCGATTTTTGCAAATTGTTCGGCATAGGCGGGCAGGGTCAGCAACAAGCTGGCAGACAAAAACATCAGTCGGCGGATGTATCGGATCATGGCGTCGAGTCCTTGTGATACGCACCGCGCTGGGGGCTCGCCCTAAACAGCGGGTGGGTAGGGTTCCATTAGTATAGCAATCAGCCCGTCCCTCGAGTTTGAGACGAGAGGGACGGGCTGAAAGGTGGCACGGGATGGCGGGTTACGCCAACAGTGCTGCGACGGTATCCGGGATCACTTTGGGCGCTTCAATGCGCACTTGTTTATGTCGTCCCAGTTCGCCTTTTTCGATCACCACATGGCCTTTGGCCACGCGAAATTGCTTCGCGAGGTACTTGGTTAAGTGGGCGTTCGCTTTGCCATCCACCGGCGGTGCGGTGATGGCAACTTTCAATTCCTCACCATGGAGCCCCACGAGCTGGTCACGGCTGGCTTTAGGCTGAATATACAGCCGAATAACCAAATCGTCCCCGTCCTTGCTCACGGCGCTCACGGTCATAGTTGGAACCAGATCTGGCCAACCATGTCACCAATCAGGAAGTTGGCAAACTGCAGGCCGATGAACAACACCAACACGCTCAGATCCAAGCCACCCATGGCTGGGATAATACGGCGAATTGGCGCGGTCATTGGTTCTGTTAACTGATGCATCACGTATTCCATTGGGCTGCGGCCCTGGCTGACCCAGCTTAGGATCGCACGCAATAGCAGTACCCAGAACAGCAAGCCACCCGCGGCTTTCAATAAAGACAGCGCACCAATCCATAGAAGATCCGGTGAGAACATTAAGCCCCCGCCGACCACCAAGGTCAGGATCACAAATTTACCGATGCTGAGCAGGTAAGCAAACAGCAGGGTGGCCACATCCAATGAACCAATTGATGGGATCAGACGGCGTAGCGGGCCAACCACGGGTTGGGTTGCTTTGACGATAAATTGAGAGAACGGATTGTAAAAATCGGCTCTTGCCCACTGCAGCCAGATGCGCAATAGCACCACCATGATGTAGAGGTCAAAGAGCGTGTTAACAAGAAAACCCATTGCATTCATAAACTAACCTTAAAATAATGTTTCCATTTCTTGAGCTCGGGCAACCGCCGCGCGCATCGCTTGGGCTACGGTATCACCAAGTTGACGATCGTTAAAGGTGCGGATCGCTTCTGCCGTGGTGCCGCCTTTTGAGGTGACTTGTTCACGCAGGGTATCCAGCGCAATGTCTGGATTGGCTTTGACCATTTCAGCGGCACCCAATGCCGATTGTTGTACCAGTAGGCGGGCTTGCTCTGGGCTAAAGCCTTGTGCCACAGCTTCTGCCTGCATCGCTTCCATAAACAGGAAGAAATACGCCGGCGCACTGCCTGCCGCCGCGATCACGCCGTTAATGCCAGACTCTTGCTCCACCCAGCACACTTCACCGACAGCATGCATTAAGTCTTCCGCAAACTGGCGATCGTTGACGTTCAAATCCGCCCCCGCGTACAGGCCGCTCATGCCTTTGCCGATCAATGACGGGGTGTTGGGCATTACGCGAACAAGGTTAAGCTTGGTCGCCAGCATTTCATTAAGACGGTTGGCATTGATGCCGGCGGCAATCGAAATCACCAGCTTGCCGGAGAAGTCGAGAATTTGCAGCGGCTGACAGACCTCTGCCATTAATTGCGGTTTCACCGCCAGCACAATCACATCGGCCTGAGAGGCGGCATGCAGATTATTGTCGGTGGTGTGGATCCCGTAATCACGCGCCAGTGGCTCACGGCGGGCAGGGCTCGGCGCGGTCGCGGTGATCAAATCGGGCGCATACCCGCTGGCGATCAAACCGGCGATGATAGATCGGGCCATGTTACCGGCACCGATAAAGGCAATCGTACGTTGTTCCATGTTAAATCCTTACAATCATGTCGAGAGGCCAAAAGGGAGGACACAGCCCTTCCTTGGCTGATTATACGTTGTGGCATTATTTATACGTTGTATTGCAACGTTCTGTTACTTTTTTGTCGTGTAATCACGGGCGCCAAAAATGGCGGTACCAATGCGCACAATGGTACTGCCTGCAGCCACGGCGGCATCTAGATCGCCACTCATGCCCATTGACAGGGTATCGAGTTGTGGGTGTTTGGCTTGCAGCGCCGTCATGGCATCACGCAGGCTGCTGAACGCCGCGAACTGGCTGTCGTAGTCATCGGCTTGCTCTGGGATCGACATCAGGCCGCGCAGCACCAAATTCGGCATGCTGGCCACGTCATCGGCCAAGGCGGCCACTTCCGCAAAGTTCAAACCGGCTTTGCTGTCTTCACCGCTGGTGTTCACTTGCAATAATACATTGAGTGGCGGCAGATGAGCGGGACGCTGCTCACTTAATCGGTGCGCGATTTTGGCGCGGTCAATGGAATGCACCCAATCAAAGTGCTCTGCGATCGGACGGGTTTTATTGGACTGAATTGGGCCAATGAAGTGCCAGCACAGCGGTTCAGGGTAAGATTTTTGTGCGAAATATTGGATTTTCTCCACCCCCTCCTGAACATAGTTTTCACCGAAGGCATAATGGCCGGCAGTAATGGCGTCTTCGATAGCTGCAATGGGTTTTGTTTTGGTTACAGCCAAAAGTTGCACGGAACCTGCATTTCGACCGCATTTTTCTGTTGCAGTGTCAATCTGAGAGATGACCTGCACTATGTTTTGCTTGATACTGTTCATAATTGATTCTTTGGGGAAAATTGATGGATATCACCGAACTACTGGACTTTAGTGTAAAGCATAATGCTTCCGATCTGCACCTTTCTGCGGGTGTGCCTCCGATGATCCGGGTGGATGGTGATGTACGTAAGCTCAGCTTGCCCGCGTTAGACCATGGTGAAGTACACCGTTTGGTGTTTGACATCATGAACGATGCTCAGCGTCGTGAGTTTGAAGAAAAGCTGGAAGTGGATTTCTCTTTTGAGTTACCGGATGTGGGCCGTTTCCGTGTGAACGCCTTTCGTCAGGGGCGCGGCAGTGCGGCGGTGTTCCGTACTATTCCGGTCGATATTCCGACATTGGAATCGCTGCAAGTGCCCGATATTTTTTACCAGATTGCACAGTGTCAGCGTGGTTTAGTACTGGTGACAGGGGCGACAGGCTCCGGTAAATCCACCACCATTGCGGCATTGGTGGACTACATCAACGATAATTTTAATCGCCATATTTTGACCATCGAAGATCCGGTGGAATTTGTTCATACCGGTAAGCGTTGCTTGATTAACCAGCGTGAAGTACACCGTGATACGCATAGTTTCCAGAACGCCCTGCGTTCTGCGTTGCGTGAAGATCCCGATGTCATTCTGGTGGGGGAATTGCGTGATCAGGAAACCATTAGTCTCGCGCTAACCGCCGCAGAAACCGGTCACTTGGTATTGGGCACCTTGCACACCAGCTCGGCCGCCAAAACCGTTGACCGTATCATTGACGTTTTCCCGGGCAGCGATAAGCCGATGGTGCGTTCAATGCTGTCAGAATCGTTACGTGCGGTGGTGTCACAGACGCTGCTTAAGCGTGTCACGGGAGGCCGTATTGCGGCACACGAAGTGATGATGGCCACGCCGGCGATCCGTAACTTGATCCGTGAAGACAAAGTGGCACAGATGTATTCCATGATCCAAACCGGCTCGTCGATGGGCATGCAGACCATGGAGCAGAGTGTGAAAATGTTGGTGGCACAAGGACTGGTCGAAGCCGAAGAAGGGCGCCGTGTAGTCGACAGTAGCTTTGTCCAGTTTTAACCCGATTTAAGGAATCCCCATGACGTTACAAGAAGCGCTCAATGAAATGGTGAGCAGTAAAGCCTCGGATCTCTACATTACTGTAGATGCACCGTGTCTGCTGCGCGTCGATGGTAGCTTGCATCCTATCGGTGAAACCCTGACCCTTGATACGGTCGATATGATGTTTGATTATGCAATGGACAACAGCCTGCGCACTGAGTTTGAGATCACGAAAGAGGCGAACTTTGCTCTAGTACGGGGTGAAAACCGATTTCGTGTGAGTGCTTTTTGGCAGCGTGAATTGCCGGGAATGGTGATCCGTCGTATTGAAACGAAAATTCCGGATATCTTTTCGCTGAACCTGCCGATGGATATGCAGAAGATGGCGCTGGCCAAGCGTGGCTTGGTGCTGGTGGTCGGGGCGACGGGTTCGGGTAAATCCACCTCGTTGGCGGCCATGACCGGTTACCGTAACAGTAACCGTAGCGGTCATATCCTGACAGTGGAAGATCCCATCGAATTTGTGCACAAGCATAATCAATGTATCGTGACCCAGCGTGAAGTCGGGTTGGATACCGAAAGTTACGAAGTAGCGTTGAAAAATTCCCTGCGTCAGGCACCGGATATGATTCTGATCGGTGAGATCCGTACCCCTGAAACCATGGAGTACGCGATGAACTTTGCCGAAACCGGTCACTTGTGTATGGCGACCTTGCACGCGAACAACGCCAACCAGGCGTTGGAGCGTATTTTGCACTTAGTGCCGAAAGAACGCCGCGATCAGTTTTTGTTTGATTTGTCCCTGAACCTGAAATGTATTTTGGCGCAGCAGTTGATCCCGGATGCACACGGGATGGGGCGTCACGGGGCATTTGAAGTGTTGCTCAATACCCCGCGTGTGGCGGATTTGATCCGCCGTGGTGAGTTGCATGAAATCAAAGACACCATGGCAAAATCCACCGAAGCGGGGATGATGACGTTTGATCAGTCCCTGTATGAGTTGTTCCGCACAGGCAAGATCACCGAGCAGGATGCCTTGCACCATGCGGATTCTGCGAATGACTTGCGTCTGATGATCAAAGTGGGCAGTAAAGATAAGATCTTCCAAAGCACCTTGAACGGTGTGACGGTTGATATGGGTTAATACCCGCGCTAAACCGTTATTGACCCCCCATGATCGAAAAGCGTTAGGATCGTCACCGACCTAACGCTTTTTTATTGCTTATAAAACAATGTGCTACAGAAGGTGTTGTTTTTATAGGGCTTAGTGGAGATGCCCTCCAACGTGATCAGGTTATAGAGCTTTTGAGTTTAAGGTGTCCAAAAGCTGTACAAGCTGATCGCACCTTGTGCAGTCAAGGATCCGCGAGGATCGTTTGAGTAGCCGCAGAGGGCGGTCAGCGTAAGGGTGTTGATCGTTGAAAAAGGTGTACGGGGAGGGCAGGGGTGAGATCCTAGTTCCTCGTTTCGAGTAAGAGCGGGGCGAGTCTGAAGGGGAAAGCGGTGAAGAGCGGCCCTAAGGCCCTATGGCAATAAAGGTACGAGTAAAAGCGGGACGGGTCACGCTTTGCTTCGAGGAAAGGCGAATACAAAAAAGCGAACGCTATTGACGTTCGCTTTGGGAATTTTACGTTTTTGCTCGAACCTCGAACCTCGAACCTCGAACCTCGAACCGCTTAGCCGTACTGCTGCTCGAACCAGCTTTCGAGGATCACAACGGCAGACTGGGAGTCGATGTTGCCTTTGCTCAGGTTACGGTAGCCACCGCGATCAAACAGGGAAGAGCGGGCTTCTGCGGTGCTCAGGCGTTCGTCATGCAGCTCGACCTGACAGCCAAAACGGCCATGCAGGCGGTTAGCAAATTTTTTCGCGCGCGGGGTGATGGCTTCCAGCTCACCGCCGTGCATATCCAGCGGCAGGCCAACCACGACTAAATCGGGTTGCCATTCTTTCAGGATTTTTCCAATGTCATCCCAGTTCGGGGTGCCATCTTTGGCTTTTAGCGCCGCTAAAGGGCTGGCGGTGCCAGTCAGCTCTTGGCCGATAGCGACACCGATGCTTGTGGTGCCATAGTCAAAGGCTAAGACGCTACGTGCTTGACTCATGCGTGTCCTTTATCAATCGAAAGGTGGGTGGCATTAATGCCGAGTTGTGCAATGGCTTTCGCCCAGCGTTCATGTATCGGTGTGCTGAACACCACGTCCGGATCCGCTTCGGTGGTCAGCCAGGTATTTTCCGTGAGCTCTTGCTCAAGTTGCCCGGCATCCCAACCGGCATACCCCAGTGCCACCAGAAAGTGATCCGGTGCCTCATGGGTGCCCAGCAGGGACAAAATATCTTTAGAGGTCGTGACCGCGACTTGCTCTGTGAGCGTGATGCTGGAACTAAAACGCCCCGTTTGATTATGCAGCACGAAGCCGCGATCGGCCGAGACAGGCCCGCCATTGAAGACCGGTTGTTCTAGGCTGTCAGGATTGGTGATCGGTTGTTCGCGTTCAATCTCAATTTGATCGAGCATGCTGCCGACCGAAATATCAATCGGTAGGTTGATAACAATGCCCATCGCGCCTTCATCGTTGTGTTCACAGATGTAGACGACACTGCCTTTGAAGTTGGGATCTTGCATGCTGGGCATCGCAACCAGAAAGTGATTGGTCAAATTCATGGGACTACCTGCTACCTGTCTGCTTTCTAACAGTATGCCGACTAATCGGCAGAATTGGTATCTTGGGCGTGTTTTCTGGTGAGGATCCGCAACCGAGGCCGGTTGCGGATTATGCGTATCAAGGCGGGGTGAGCGGGTGCTTACGCCTTGTTGATACGACGCTCAATCGCATCCATCAGTTTGCCGGTGATAGAGATATCAAACGCGGCTTCAATTTCACGGATACAGGTTGGGCTGGTGACGTTGATTTCGGTCAGCTTGTCACCGATTACGTCAAGACCCACAAAGATCAGGCCTTTTTCTTTCAGTGTTGGGCCTACTGCTTCTGCGATCTTACGGTCAGTCTCGCTGATCGGACGCGCTTCACCACGGCCACCGGCCGCCAAGTTACCGCGGGTTTCGCCTTTAGCCGGAATACGGGCTAGGCAGTATGGCATCGGTTCGCCGTCGACGACCAAAATACGCTTATCACCGTTGCTGATGTCTGGCACAAAGGTTTGCGCCATGCAGTAGTTCTGGCCCATAGCGGTCAGGGTTTCGATGATCACAGAGACGTTCGGATCGTTTTTCATTACACGGAAAATCGACGAGCCGCCCATGCCGTCAAGGGGCTTCAGGATGATGTCGCCATGTTCTTGGTGGAACGCTTTGATCTTATCGGCGCGGCGCGTCACCATGGTGATTGGTGTGAGCTCAGGGAACCAGGCGGTGAACAGTTTTTCGTTACAGTCACGCAGGCTCTGTGGCTTATTGACGATCAGTGCACCTTCCAGTTCAGCACGCTCAAGGATGTACGTCGCGTAGATGTACTCGGTGTCGAACGGGGGATCTTTACGCATCAGTACCGCATCGAGATCCGACAGGGCAATTTCCTGCTCGCTGGTGAATTCAAACCAACCCGTTGGGTCTTCTTTCAAGCTGACCACTCGGGTACGGGCAACGGCTTTACCTTGCTCGAGTGATAGGTCATTCATTTCCATGTAGTGGATTTCCCAACCGCGACGTTGGGCTTCCATCATCATGGCAAAGCTGGAATCTTTTTTGATATTGATGGATTCAATGGGATCCATCACGATACCCAGTTTGATCATTCTTTTTTCCTCGTTAGTCTTCCCGTTGGGCATTAGCCAAGATCGCCGAAACGCACCTGCAACGCCGTGATTGCGGTCATTGCCGCGGTTTCTGTGCGTAGCACGCGTGGGCCAAGCAGCACTTCATCGAACTGGTATTGTTCTGTCATGCTGATTTCTTCGGCCGTTAAACCGCCTTCCGGGCCGATCAGCAAACGTACGTTGGTGACTGGCGTAGGCAGGGTGTTGATGGAGTATTTTGCGCGTGGGTGCAGGTTCAGTTTTAAACCATCGTACGTTTCTGCGCACCAGTCTTCCAATTTCATGACCGGGCGAATTTCAGGTACGACGTTACGGCCACATTGTTCACACGCGGCAATGGCGATTTTCTGCCATTGTTGCATTTTTTTGTCGAAACGCTCGGCATTGAGTTTTACGCCACAACGTTCTGAAATCAAAGGCGTAATGGTGTTTACACCCAGTTCCACGGATTTCTGGATGGTGAACTCCATTTTATCACCACGAGAAATCACCTGACCGAGGTGAATATCCAGCGGCGATTCGCTGCTGTTCTCATGACGGGCTTGGATCTCGACTTCCACACTCTTTTTACTGGCTTGCGTGATCACGGCAGGGAATTCGGCATTGCTGCCATCAAACAGTAAAACCTCTTGTCCGGCTTGCATACGCATCACACGGCCAACATGGTTTGCTGCATCATCGCTCAGCAGCACGGTGCCTGAAGACGGTAGGGCTTCAGGGTGGTAAATACGTGGGATTCTCATGGCTATCTTGTAACCTGTTGGGTTTATTCTGGCCGTATTATATACCCCAGTCGAACAGGGATCACAATGTTACCGTTGGCTGAGGGGCGGCAGAGGGACGGATGAGGGTGTAAGCGGTCGCACACTGACCCGCTTACACGCTTGAGGGCGATTATTTCGCGGTGTTTTTACAACGCGCAAGCAAGGCTTGGTATTGCGTGGTTTCACGCGGGGTCAGCGTCAGCTTGTAGCTTTTCACCACCCCGAGAAAACGCGGAATGTACTGGCATTGGTTTTTCGGTGGCAGCCATTCATCTAACCCTTTGGCGCCTTTCTGGCGATTGAGCGACGCTTCCACGCTGACCAGATTTTTCGGATCGTTGGCAAAGGTTTTACGTTGGTGGGTCGTCCATGTGTTGGCGCCGTGTTCCCATGCCCATTTGAGCGGCACGATATGATCAATATCGATATCAGACGCTTGATAAATGGTTTTGCCGGAATAGGCGCTGTTCCAACGGCCTGAAACCACGTGGCACTGTTTGTCATCTTTGAACCGCACTTGGCCCACCGATTGGGCGATCAGGGTTTCCATGCGGGCATTTTGGCAGTCTTTATCGTTATCGCTCCAGCCGTGACCGAAATAGTGGCGTTGGTAAGTGGTGCTATTGGCGGTGGTTGTCGGCTTTTTCGTTTGTGCGCCTTTTGGCAGACGACCGCCACTGTCAAGGCAGGCTGAAAGGCTGTCGTAGGCGGTGAAATTCTTGGTGCGTTGATAAGACGCGCTGCTGCTGTCATGGCAGATCCCGCTGGTGGATTTTTTTACCACCGTGGATTCAGCCGCGTGCGCCGTGGTGGCAAAAGGCAGCAGTAGGGTCAGTGCCAATCCGTAGCAAGCGTGGCGAGGTGTAGTGGGCATGAGGTGTCGCATGGCAGTCCTTGAACAGTGAATGATACTGATAAGCCTATCACTGAACAGGGGTTTTAGAAGGGGGTCACACTGTGTTTTTTGTTATTTACATGGATTCAGCCGTGAACGAAGCAAGATGAGAAGAATGAAAGGAATAAGAGAAACAAGAAGCGTGGGAAGAGGGAGTACGGCGGGGATAACAGGCTTTACGCCGGTATAAACTCAAGCGGTTGTGCGCAACGACGGCAGCGATATTGGGTTTCGCCACGTTGCACCTTGTTATGACGGCGTACCGTGAGTGAGTGCTCTTGGCACTGACAGCGATAGAGGTAGGTTGTGCCTTGTACGGAACTGACATCCATGCGATGGGTAGTACGCGGGGGGACGCCAAAGATTTCCTGCATCACGACCTGCCATTCCCGGCCATGGGGACGCACGCGGCCGAAGCGTTTGAACACCACAAGGTGCGCAACTTCATGAGGCACCACTTCATTGAGAAAGGCATCAGGGTTCTCCGCCAGCAGCACTGGATTAAAGCGCACTTCCCAACGTTGTAAATGGGCGGTGCCGGCAATTTTTCCCCGCTGTGTAAAGCTGACTACGGGCATCGGCATACGCTTGTTCAGTCGCTGATTGGCAACTTTTATACATTGCGCGACACGGGCGGTCACTTGGTCGTGGAGTGGGGACATGGTCAGGCACTGTGCTGGTGGAAAGGGGAAGTATAAAAAATTTAGCAGGGGGAGAGAAGGGGCGAGTTTAAAGGGACGAATAAAAGCAGAAGAGCAGGGACTAGTCATGCTGCGCGCCGAGGGACGAGTTTCGAGTCAGAGCGGAAAAGCAAAAGCAAAAGCGGACCTATGGCACTAAGGTCCTATGGAAAAAGCAGGAGCGGAAGTGCTTGCATCCATAAGGGGATCTGAAATCCTGCTTGCAGGACCACAGGACCACAGGACCACAGGACCACAGGACCACAGGACCACAGGACCACAGGACCACAGGACCACAGGACCACAGGACCGCTCTTTCTCGTGCCTTTAGACTCGATACTCGTCCCTTAAAACGCTTTTCCTCGTCCCTTAAAAACACAAAAAGGAAGCCGAGGCTTCCTTTTTTCGTGTCATCTTACTGATGGACTATCGCTTACTTTAGGTTAGCGAAGTCACGCAGGATGTCAGCTTTGTCAGTCGCTTCCCAAGGGAATTCTTCACGACCGAAGTGACCGTAAGCCGCTGTCTTCTTGTACATAGGCTTCAACAGGTCAAGCATTTCGATCAGGCCGTATGGGCGTAGGTCGAAGTGCTGACGTACCGCTTCTACGATGATGTCGTGTGATACTTTTTCAGTACCGAACGTTTCGATCATGATAGACGTTGGATCTGCAACACCGATGGCGTAAGACAGTTGGATTTCACAGCGATCTGCCATGCCCGCTGCAACGATGTTTTTCGCTACGTAACGTGCTGCGTATGCTGCTGAACGGTCTACTTTTGATGGATCTTTACCAGAGAATGCACCACCACCGTGACGCGCTGCGCCGCCGTAGGTATCAACGATGATCTTACGACCTGTCAGGCCACAGTCGCCCATTGGGCCACCGATAACGAAACGACCGGTTGGGTTGATGAAGTATTTGGTGTCTTTGTTCAGCCATTCTGAAGGCAGTACTGGCTTGATGATTTCTTCCATGACGGCTTCTTGCAGTACTGGCAGGTCAATGCTGTCACAGTGTTGCGTTGACAGTACCACGGCATCGATACCGACGATCTTGCCTTGGTCGTACTGGAAGGTTACCTGAGATTTTGCATCTGGACGCAACCATGGCAGTGCGCCGTTCTTGCGCACTTTTGCCTGACGTTCAACCAGACGGTGTGCGTACGTGATCGGTGCTGGCATCAGCACGTCAGTTTCGTTGGTCGCGTAACCAAACATGATACCTTGGTCGCCGGCGCCCAGTTCACGTGGATCTTCACGGTCAACACCTTGGTTGATGTCTGGTGACTGCTTACCGATTGCACTCAGTACGGCACAAGAGTCGGCATCAAAACCCATTTGAGAGTTGACGTAACCAATTTCACGCACGGTTTGACGGGTGATTTCTTCGATATCAACCCACGCTGACGTGGTGATTTCACCGCCAACCATTACCATGCCGGTTTTTACGTAAGTCTCACACGCCACACGTGCTTTAGGATCTTGTTCTAAGATCGCATCCAATACTGCATCTGAAATTTGGTCTGCAATTTTGTCTGGATGACCTTCTGATACTGATTCAGAAGTAAACAGGTGCTTCGCCATGAGCGCTCCCACAAGTAATGTTTGTTGAAATGATGGGCTCTATACCCAATATCGAGAAGAAAACACACACTATATATCCGTGTATACGTTTGTATGTATAGAGCTACCTCCGTCTAGACGTCTATAATACCTGCTCACCGTATAAAATCAACCGTACGAATGTTACGGAAATACGGAATCTGGCAAGCAAACGATTACCTTGGCGGGCTTTTATTACAGTCAGTTGAGCGAAGTCTGCGATCAGCGCTTTGATATAACACTCATTTTAGGAAGGAAATCGTTTGCAGATATAGGGCAGTGTTTGCGACAATACCCGCCCGCCGAACTCTGGTTATCTGGGTCATGAAGACCGAGATCAAACCGAATCTAAATAGTCTAGGAATTTCTGGAGCAGACATGTCTTCTCGTAAAGCACTCGCTAATGCCATTCGCGCCCTCAGCATGGACGGTGTCCAACAAGCAAACTCAGGTCACCCAGGTGCACCAATGGGTATGGCTGATATTGCTGAAGTATTGTGGCGTGGCCACATGAACCACAACCCACAGAACCCTGAGTGGGCTGATCGCGACCGTTTTGTGCTATCAAACGGCCATGGCTCGATGCTGATTTATTCTCTGCTTCACCTGACAGGCTATGCGCTGTCGATTGATGATCTGAAAAATTTCCGCCAGCTACATTCAAAAACACCGGGTCACCCTGAATACGGTTACGCACCGGGTGTTGAAACCACAACCGGTCCGCTAGGCCAGGGCATCACCAATGCCGTGGGTATGGCAATGGCTGAAAAAGCGTTGGCTGCACAGTTCAACAAAGAAGGCCACGACATCGTTAACCACAACACGTACGTGTTCATGGGCGACGGCTGTCTAATGGAAGGGATCTCGCACGAAGCGTGTTCACTGGCGGGTACGCTAGGTCTGGGCAAGCTGATCGCATTCTGGGATGACAACGGTATCTCTATCGATGGTCACGTAGAAGGTTGGTTCTCTGACGATACCCCTAAACGTTTTGAAGCGTACGGCTGGCACGTGATCCCTGCGGTTGACGGTCACGATGCTGACGCAATCAATGCAGCGATTGAAGCAGCAAAAGCAGAAACAGGTCGTCCGACGCTGATCTGTACCAAGACCATTATCGGTTTTGGCTCTCCAAATAAAGCAGGCTCTCACGACTGTCACGGTGCACCACTGGGCGCAGAAGAAATTGCAGCGGCACGTGAATTCCTTGGTTGGGAACACGGTCCGTTTGAAATCCCTGCAGATATTGCTGCAGAGTGGGATGCAACAGCTGCGGGCGCTGAAAAAGAAGCCGCATGGAACGAGAAATTCGCAGCTTACGCAGCGGCTTACCCTGCTGAAGCGGCTGAGCTTAAGCGCCGTATGAACGGTGAACTGCCTGCTGAGTGGGAAGAAAAAGCATCCGCTATCATTGCTGATCTGCAAGCGAACCCTGCGAACATTGCGTCTCGTAAAGCGTCACAAAACGCACTGGAAGCGTTCGGTGCGATGCTACCTGAATTCTTGGGCGGCTCGGCAGACCTTGCACCGTCTAACCTGACCATGTGGTCTGGCTCTAAATCACTGACAGCAGACGATTTCTCAGGTAACTACATCCACTACGGTGTGCGTGAGTTCGGCATGACGGCGATCATGAACGGTATCGCCCTGCACGGTGGCTTTGTGCCTTACGGTGCGACCTTCCTGATGTTCATGGAATACGCACGTAATGCCATGCGTATGGCTGCGCTGATGAAAATTCAGAACATCCAAGTGTACACCCATGACTCTATCGGTCTGGGCGAAGACGGCCCAACGCACCAACCGGTTGAGCAAATCGCATCACTGCGTCTGACACCGAACATGAGCACATGGCGTCCATGTGATCAGGTGGAATCAGCCGTCGCGTGGAAACTGGCGATTGAGCGTAAAGATGGCCCATCTGCGTTGATCTTCTCGCGTCAAAACCTGGCACAGCAACCGCGTAATGCGGAGCAAGTGGCGAACATCGCTCGCGGTGGTTACATCCTGAAAGATTGCGCAGGTAAGCCTGAGCTGATCTTGATTGCAACCGGTTCTGAAGTTGAACTGGCCGTGAAAGCGGCAGAGCAGTTAACTGCAGAAGGCAAAGCGGTACGCGTGGTGTCTATGCCTGCAACCGATGCGTTCGACAAGCAAGATGCGGCTTACCGTGAAGCGGTATTGCCATCAGATGTAACCGCACGTATTGCTATCGAAGCGGGCATTGCTGACTTCTGGTACAAGTATGTGGGCTTTGACGGTCGCATCATCGGCATGACCACGTTCGGTGAGTCTGCACCTGCGGATCAACTGTTCGAGATGTTCGGCTTTACCGTGGATAACGTGGTAGAAACCGCACAGAGCCTATTGGCGTAATAGTCAGTCATAAATAACCGCTATCGGGTGTGATGCCCGATAAGGTGATTTATTTCGCTAAGCAAAAAAAGCCTCCCAAGCGGAGGCTTTTTTTATATAAAATGAGACATTGGTCACGGCTGTATTTCTCTTTCGTTTGTCTGCAAAAAGCGAAAAAATGCGATTAAGCTGTTGATTATAAAGGTCGTAAAGTGGGGTGGTGACCCTGCTCACAATTATGGTGATTCTACGTATCGCTTGGTATACACTAGTCCGGCTTATTAATTTTGTAGCACGGATATGACACTAAACGTCGCAATTAATGGATTTGGCCGCATCGGCCGCAGCGTGTTAAGAGCGCTGTACGAAAGCGGAAAGTCTGAACAGATTAAGGTAGTGGCAGTCAATGAGTTGGCTGAGCCGGAAGCGATGGCTCACCTCCTGCAATATGACACCAGCCATGGCCGATTTTGCAAGCCTGTCAGCCATGACCAGGAGCACTTGTTTATTGCCCATCAAAACGGTGAGCAAGACAGTATCCGTATCTTGCATCAAAGCGACATCCACCTGCTTCCTTGGCAAGATCTCAATATAGATATCGTGCTCGATTGTACTGGTGTATTCGGCTCCCGCGCCGACGGCGATGCCCACATTGCTGCGGGCGCAAAAAAAGTGTTGTTCTCCCATCCTGCTGCCAATGACATTGATCACACCATCATCTACGGTGTGAATCACACTTCACTGAAACCGGAACACAAGATTGTGTCCAACGGTTCTTGTACCACTAACTGCATCGTTCCTATCATCCAAGTGCTGGATGAACACTTCGGGATCGAGTCCGGCACCATCACGACTATTCACTCCGCGATGAATGATCAGCAAGTGATTGATGCCTACCATACCGATCTCCGTCGTACACGCGCCGCCAGTCAGTCTATTATTCCGGTTGATACCAAACTTCATCTCGGGATCGGACGTATATTCCCGAAATTTTCTGACAAATTTGAAGCGATCTCTGTGCGTGTTCCGACAATAAATGTTACAGCGATGGATTTAAGTGTCACAATAAAAACAAATGTGAAAGTTAATGACGTAAATCAATCACTGGCCGAGGCGTCTCGTTGTACATTAGATGGCATAGTGGATTACACCGAAGCCCCCTTGGTGTCGACTGACTTCAATCACGATCCCCACAGTGCGATTGTTGATGGCACCCAAACCCGCGTGAGTAACCAGCATTTGATCAAGCTGTTGGTGTGGTGTGATAACGAGTGGGGATTTGCTAACCGGATGCTCGATACCGCGTTAGCCATGCATGCAACCGGGCACATTCCGTCGGTGAGCAGCGAGCAATAAGAATTCGTAGGGCTTGGCAGTGACGCTGAGCTAGCAAAACTTTGATTTTTTAATTTAATTAATGTTGAGAGGACAAACCATGTCTGTAATCAAGATGACTGACCTGGATCTAGCAGGTAAACGCGTATTTATCCGTGCTGACCTGAACGTACCAGTAAAAGACGGTAAAGTGACTTCAGATGCACGTATCCTTGCATCACTACCAACCATCAAGCTTTGCCTAGAAGCTGGTGCAAAAGTAATGGTTACTTCTCACCTAGGTCGTCCGACTGAAGGCGAGTACGCGGAAGAGTTCTCTCTAGCTCCTGTGGTTAACTACCTAAACGACGCACTAGATTGCGACGTGACATTGGCGAAAGATTACCTAGACGGCCTAGAGCTAAACGCCGGTGAGCTTGTTGTGCTTGAAAACGTTCGCTTTAACAAAGGCGAGAAGAAGAACGAAGAAGAACTATCTAAGAAATACGCAGCACTGTGTGACGTATTCGTGATGGATGCATTCGGTACGGCTCACCGTGCACAAGCGTCTACGCACGGCGTAGGCATGCACGCACCTGTAGCATGTGCTGGCCCATTGCTAGCGGCTGAACTAGAAGCACTAGGTAAAGCAATGAGCAACCCAGAGCGTCCATTGGTTGCTATCGTGGGTGGTTCTAAAGTATCGACTAAGCTGACTGTACTTGAGTCTCTGTCTAAAATCGCTGACCAGCTAGTTGTTGGTGGCGGTATCGCAAACACCTTCATCGCAGCAGAAGGCCACAACGTAGGTAAGTCTCTATACGAAGCTGATCTGGTTGAAACGGCACAGAAGCTAATGAAAGAGTGTGCGATTCCAGTTGCAACTGACGTTGCATGTGCAAAAGCATTCGATGAAAACGCAGAAGCTGAAATCAAGAACGTTGCAGACGTTCAAGATGACGACATGATCTTCGACCTAGGTCCAGATTCAACAGCGGTACTTGCTGACATCATTGCTAACGCAAAAACAATTCTTTGGAACGGCCCTGTTGGCGTATTCGAGTTCAAGAACTTCGAAGCGGGTACACAAGGTATTTCTGAAGCTATCGCGAAATCTGCAGGTTTCTCTGTAGCGGGCGGTGGTGACACACTAGCGGCTATCGACAAGTTCGGTATCAAAGCGGATGTTTCTTACATTTCAACAGGCGGCGGTGCATTCCTTGAGTTCGTAGAAGGTAAAGTACTTCCAGCGGTTGCAATGCTAGAAGAGCGTGCAAAAGCGTAATAAATAAGGCGGGAGCATGAAGCTCCCGTACTTTAACGTTTGTGCATTGGAGCAGGTTTTAATAGAATACTGGCCAGTCGCAAACGTTTGCAAAGATTTTAAATTCACAAGACAACAAGGTAAATAGGACTATTGTTATGTCTAAGATCTTCGATTTCGTAAAACCTGGTGTAATTTCTGGCGATGACGTACAGAAAGTATTTGAAGTAGCAAAAGAGAACAACTTTGCACTTCCAGCTGTTAACGTTGTTAACACTGACTCAATCAACGGTGTTCTTGAAGCAGCGTCTAAAGTAAAAGCACCAGTTGTTGTTCAGTTCTCTAACGGCGGTGCAGGTTTCTTCGCTGGTAAAGGCGTGAAACTAGAAGGTCAAGGTGCACAAATCCTTGGTGCTGTTGCTGGTGCTAAATACGTACACGCTGTTGCTGAAGCTTACGGTGTACCTGTTATTCTTCACACTGACCACGCGGCTAAGAAACTACTTCCTTGGATCGACGGTCTACTAGACGCGGGTGAAGCATTCTTCGCTGAAACTGGCAAGCCTCTATTCTCTTCTCACATGATCGACCTATCTGAAGAGTCACTAGAAGAGAACATCGAAATCTGTGCTAAGTACCTTGCTCGCATGGAAAAGATGGGTATGACACTAGAATTCGAACTAGGTTGTACTGGTGGTGAAGAAGACGGCGTAGACAACTCTGATATGGACGCGTCTGAGCTATACACTTCTCCTGAAGACGTTGCTTACGCATACGAGAAACTGATTGCTATCAGCCCTCGTTTCACTATCGCAGCATCTTTCGGTAACGTACACGGTGTTTACCAAGCAGGTAACGTTGTACTGACTCCAACGATTCTACGTGATTCTCAAGCATACTGTGCTGAGAAGTTTGGTATTGCACCAAACGCACTAAACTTCGTATTCCACGGTGGTTCTGGTTCTTCTGAAGCAGAAATCAAAGAGTCTATCTCTTACGGTGTTATCAAAATGAACATCGATACTGATACTCAGTGGGCTAACTGGGATGGCGTTCGTACTTACGAAGCTGAAAACCGTGATTACCTACAAGGTCAAATCGGTAACCCAACAGGCGAATCTGCGCCAAACAAGAAGTACTACGATCCACGCGTATGGCTACGTGCTGGCCAGGCGTCAATGGTTACTCGTCTAGAGAAAGCATTCGCTGACCTAAACGCAATCGACGTACTATAATTTCGTTTTAAACGAAATTCAGAAAAGCCCGCACTCGCGGGCTTTTTTATATCTGAACAATGTGAAGTGTGATTTGAATCTACTTTTTTATTGGTGTTCAGTGGCAGTAGGGTTATTATCCTGCGCATAAAATGGCCATCGTTTTTGGCCATACCGCACTGATCGCTGATATAGTGATGATTGCATAAATAGTAAATATTCTTTATCGACGCGTATGACCGCAACTTCGCTTTAACAGGCGGGTGGGTCATGCCACAAGCAGGATGAGATAAATATGAGTGAGAGCGTTGCTTCAACGGTAACTGATGTAACTGACAAAGTAGTGGACACCATTACCGATAATGATTTGACCAACGGCGTATTGCATGCTGGTAACTGGGTTGCGGATAACCACGATTTATTGGTGCAGTATGGTGTGAACATCATTTCTGCCCTGTTGATCCTGTTTATCGGTAATATGATCACCAAAGGCATCGCCAACGGCGTAGCAAAAGTACTGCGCAAAAAAGAAATGGACGAAGCCGTCGTCGAGTTCTTGCACTCGCTGGTTCGTTACCTGTTGTTTGTGATTGTCTTGATCGCGGCATTGGGCCGTGTGGGCGTACAAACTGCGTCTGTGGTTGCTGTGATCGGTGCCGCCGGTTTAGCGATTGGTCTGGCATTGCAAGGCTCACTGTCTAACTTTGCTGCGGGTGTCTTGATTGTTGCGTTCCGTCCATTTAAGTCAGGTGACTTTGTGGAAGTGGGCGGCGTATCAGGCCTAGTTGAAGCGATTCAGGTGTTCTCTACTATTTTGAAAACTACTGACAACAAAATGGTTGTTGTGCCTAACTCAGGTGTCATTGGTGGTCCAATCACGAACTACTCGCGTCATGCGACCCGTCGTATCGACTTTGTGATTGGCGTGTCTTACAAAGCGGATCTGAAGAAAACCAAAGCCGTACTAGAGCGCGTTGTTGCTGCTGAGCCGCGCGTGCTGAAAGACATTGAAGCGACAGTGGGTGTTGTGGCATTGGCTGACTCTTCTGTGAACTTTGTGGTTCGCCCGTGGGTGAACACGGAAGATTATTGGGGCGTGTACTTTGATTTGCTACAAGCGATCAAAGAAGGTCTTGATGAAGAAGGTATTGAGATCCCATTCCCACAAATGGATGTGCATCTTAACAAGCTTGAAGGCTAAGCCTTTGTTGCTGAATTGATTTAAAAAATGGAGCCGTTTGGCTCCATTTTTTTTTACATAATAAAACAATGTACAAAAAAGATGAAATCAATGGAATCTTTTGCCCTATGTTGTTGTCGAAGGTACATATCCTAAAATAAAGACGGACAATTTCGATGAAAAAACACCTTTTGGCAGTGATGCTCGGGCTCGGTTTATTAGGCACAAGCGGCGTGGCATCAGCGAATATTTCAGTCCCGCATTTGGAAACGACCGGCAGCGGTGAGATCACAGTACAACCGGATATGGCCGTGTTCTCTGTCGCGGTGGAAGAAGTGAAGCCGACCGCACAAGCCGCCAAGCAGGCGGCGGACCAAGCCGTGACGGCATTTGTTGAGCGCTTACTGGCGCAGGGCTTAGAGCGCAATCAGATCCAAAGTGCCAATATCAGTTTGCAGCCACAATACACCTACCCGAAAAACAATGCGCCACAGCTGAAAGGCTACCGTGCCAGCCGTACGATCACGGTCACGGTGAATCAACTGGATAACCTCAATACCTATTTGGATCATGCCTTAGGGGATGGTATTAACCGCATCAATGTTATTGAGCTGAAAGTGCGTGATGAGAAAACGTTCCAAGAGCAAGCGCGTCAGGCCGCGATTCAAGATGCCATCAATAAAGCGGAATCGCTAGCGAAAGGCTTTGGTGAGAAGTTGGATGGGGTATGGAATATTTCGTATCAGTCTAATCAGCCACGCCCGATCATGATGCGTATGGCGATGGACAGCCCGAATGAAGCGGCCATGACCTACCAAGATGCCCAGATCACCATTCGTGACCAAGTGGCAGTGACGTTTAAGCTGGAAGATTAAGCAAAAGAGCAGGGACGAGGGGCGCGTCTAAAGGAAAAGCAGGAAAAGCCAGATAAAGCACGGATGAAAAAAATGGGACACGTTGCCGTGTCCCATTTTCATAATATTACTGAACCTCGAACCTCGAACCTCGAACCTCGAACCGTTTAGTGCAGAATACGGGCGCGAATGGTGCCGTCGATGGCTTTGAGCTTCGTCAATGCCTCTTCTGAACGCTCGGTTTCGACGTCAATCACGACGTAACCCACTTCAGCCCCCGTTTGCAGGTATTGGGCGGCAATGTTGATGCCTTCCGAGGCAAAGATGGTGGTGATCTGATTCAAAATACCCGGACGGTTTTCGTGGATGTGCAGCAGACGTGAACAATCACGGTGTTCAGGCAAAGACACTTCTGGGAAGCCAACGGCTGACAGGGTTGAACCGTTGTCAGAATATTTGGCCATCTTGCCTGCCACTTCCACCCCGATGTTGGCTTGGGCTTCTTGCGTTGAGCCGCCGATGTGCGGTGTCAGCAACACGTTGTCAAACTTCATCAGTGGGCTTTCAAACGGGTCTTTGTTGGTTTCAGGCTCGATCGGGAAGACATCAATGGCTGCACCGGCAAGGTGATTGCTTTCCAAGGCACTACACAGCGCGTCAATATCGACCACGGTACCACGGGCTGCATTGATAAAGATGGCTCCCGGTTTCATGCGGGCAAATTCTTCTGCGCCCATCATATCTTGCGTTCCCGCTGTTTCCGGTACGTGCAGACTGATCACATCACACTTGTTGAGCAGCTCGCTCATGGTCATGACTTGCGTGGCATTACCGAGCGACAACTTGTTTTCGATATCGTAGTAATAGACTTTCATGCCCAGGTTTTCAGCGAGGATCCCCAACTGCGTACCGATGTGGCCGTAACCGATAATACCGAGACGCTTACCACGGGCTTCATAGGATTGATCGGCGGATTTGATCCACTCGCCACGGTGGGCTTTGGCATTTTTCTCTGGGATCCCGCGCATCAATAGCAATATTTCACCAAGGACCAATTCTGCCACACTGCGGGTATTTGAGAAGGGGGCGTTAAAAACGGGAATACCGCGTTTTGCCGCAGCGGTCAGATCGACTTGGTTGGTACCAATACAGAAGCAGCCGACCGCGATCAGTTTTTTCGCCGCGCTGAACACCTCTTCCGTTAATTGGGTGCGCGAACGGATCCCGACGAAATGGGCGTCGGCAATGGCGTCTTGAAGCTCCTCACCGGAGAGCGAGCCTTTGTGGTACTCAATGTTGCTGTAGCCCGCTTGTTGTAGCACCTCGATCGCCGAAGGGTGTACGCCTTCGAGTAGCAAGATCTTTATTTTTTCTTTATCCAGTGAAAAGTGTGCCATTGATATCCATCCTTAATACGTGAGGCATAACGTGGCGATATTGGTCTCTGGGGAAGGGGAAGCGGGAAGGAAATGCTTCGCTGATTTGGGTGTGCTAATGCGCTCACCGAATCCGGAGGTGCCTATTCTCGTCACGTTATAGGTTGCTTACATGCTATTGCTTAAACTACCAAAAAATAACCAGAATGGGTAAAAATATTACAGAACTGAATAAAAAAAACGGCATAAATGATGCCGTTTCGTAAGAAAGTAACGTATTCAGCGCTATTCCTTCATAGAGAAAGAGGAATCTACGCTAAACGGTTATTTTTCAAATTTTTTCACGCCTTCCGGGGTGCCCATGAGCAGCACATCTGCACCACGGTGAGCAAAAAGACCGACAGTAACCACGCCTGGAAGGGCATTGATTTTGTCTTCCAGATCTTTCGCGTCGGTGATCGCCATGTTGTGCACATCCAGAATGATGTTGCCGTTATCGGTGATGCAGCCTTCACGGTAGACCGGATCGCCACCCAACTTCACCAACTCACGGCCAATGAAAGAGCGCGCCATTGGGATCACTTCCACAGGCAGTGGGAATTGGCCTAGGACGTCAACTTGCTTGGTGTCATCGACGATGCAGATAAATTTGTCGGCGATAGCCGCGACAATTTTTTCACGGGTCAGGGCTGCACCGCCGCCTTTGATCATGTCGTATTCGCCGTTGATTTCATCAGCGCCGTCAACATACACATCAAGGCTCGCCACTTCGTTAGCATCAAACACAGGAATGCCGATTTTTTCCAGGCGTTCTGTTGAAGCCACAGAGCTCGATACCGCCCCTCTAATTTCTTTTTTACGGGTTTCCAAAGCATCGATGAAGTGATTCACGGTTGAGCCAGTGCCCACACCCACAATGCTGCCTTTTTTGACGTACTCAAGTGCAGCCCAGCCGGCAGCTTTTTTCATTTCATCTTGTGTCATGCTTTTCTCCTGATGATGACATACATAGCGCAGAGCGCTGATTATAGCCAAAGCCGTGCGTGTCGTCAGTCCCTAAGCGGGAATGTTTTTTGTGCTAGAGGCAGGGAGAAAAGATAATTCTATTAATAACATAGGTTTAATGTTGGCGCTGTGGTGATAAAAAACCAAACGATTGCGTCAAGAGGGGGCAGAGCGTCGGAGAAAGCGCAGAAAGACGGCGGATAAATACTCACATAACAGCCGTTAGCCCCGTTTGAATAACGGTTTTAAGCGCTGTTTTAAGGCCAGGGTCTTATCACGACAAAATCGCAGGGACTACCAATGAAAATGGCGAGACGGGGTGAGAATATCAGGCAAGGGAACATCCCACGCTTCAACCGGCAGAGAGGCAACGTGCTGACAGTCGTGGGCAAGGCCAATCGGACGCGGCCCCTGACGGCTTTGGTGCCACTGCGTTAAGGTGCGGTCGTAATAGCCGCCGCCCATGCCTAAACGCTGTCCGTGTTGATCAAAGGCCACCAGGGGAGTGCAAATGACGTCGAGCGCCATAACAGGTTTCACCGCCCGGACATCCAGTTTGGGCTCGGCAATGCCATAGCGGTTGGTGTGCATGGGGGTGGTCGGGGTGTAGTGTAAAAACAACAAATGCCCCGGGCTGAACGGGTGCAGAACCGGCAAATAGACATCACGCCCTTGCTGCCACAGCCAATGGATCAGGGGCTGGGTATCAATTTCGCCGTCATAGGCCAGATAGAGCGCGATGTGTTGTGCTTGAGCAAGTTGTGGGGATTGGCGAAATCGGGCCAAGAGATCGTGTGCGGCTTGTGTTTGTTCATTTGCATTGAGCGCGCGACGTTGTTGGCGGATCTGTTGGCGTAATATTTGTCGAACGGAGGTGTGTGAAGCGCGTGCGTGTGGGGCAGGTTTCATGGGTCATCCAATGACGTTCTGACTGACAAGGTGTCGTTTCAGTAAGCGGACGAATTCCGTTCGTCGCTGCAAAGGGATGCCCCAGGGTGCCGTTGCGAATTTAGGCCCTTGAACCAGATGTTCAAGGTGGACCAGCAACATTAACCGTAGGCTTCTCGGTACGGGCCGAGCATGCTCAATAGCTAATCAAAGCTGATCCTGGGTATTTGCTTATCGGCTCGGGGACGTTAATCCGCTGACGAACACCCCAGGGTCAATTCATTATCAACGCTCAGGCTGATATTGCAATGCTTTCTCCAATAAATCTTCCATCTGGTTGATTCTATTGGACATCTTTTCAGCACTACGTTGTTGTTCTTGGCGCTCGCTGTGAAGCTCGTTGCAGATATTGAGACCGGTGAAGATCAAAAGTTGCTCTGGGTTGGTGATCTTCGTACGTTCAGAGAGATCCTTCAGGCGCTGGTCAAAATCAGCGGCAGCCGCACGCAATGCCTCTTCCTGACCGGTTGGGCAATTCACTTTAAGGGTGCGGCCAAAAATCTGAATTTCTACTGCCTGATTACTCATAGCTTTTTAATCTGCTCCGTGTCAGATTGCTCAATATAGCATTCCGCTTGCGATACGCGTTTAGTGGCTCAATATAGAAAAAGCCCTACCAACATGCAAGCAAGCATATCACGCTTTATGCTCAATAGTGTCTGACTAATCAGATATTAACCAGATTGAGGTAAACGTGGCCCTGCGGCCGGAATTGCCAAGTGACGCTGCTTTCGGTTAAGTGGTAGCATACTCTACCATAGATACCCCTATAGACACCCACGAGAAAAAGGTGAACGCCATGAGCGAAGTGAAATTGCCAGCTTACGAAATCCTTGAGCCACGCTTGAAAGAGCAGGGCCTTGCTGTAACACCGTCAGAATTGCACGGTTTGTTGAGCGGCATGATCTGTGGCGGACTGGCCGTCGACGGCGAACAATGGCTCACCCCGATCTGCGATTACGCCAATCAGGGCGAAGTGATGACAGACGGCGCCAAAAGTGTGGTGCGTTCTGTGTTTACTGCGGTGTCCGGTGAGCTGACACAGGTGACACAAACCCTGTTTACCTCGACGGCGGCAGAATTGGCCGACGTGGATTTCCATGTTTCCCTTCTGCTACCGGCAGACGACGCGGACTTGATGGTGCGTGCGGAAGCCTTGAGTGAATGGGTGACCAATTTTATTTCGGGTCTGGGCCTGATGGGCATGGACAAACAAACCCTTTCTGACGATGTGACAGAAGCGGTCGCGGCGTTGGAAGAAATCGCCCAGCTTGGCATTGATGAAGACGAAGAAATGGACGAGCAAGCGATGCTGTTTGATAACATCGTGGCGTACGTGCCGGAGTGCGTGTTGGTGTGTTTGGTGGGCTTGAGCCAGCGCGGTGACGTTGATGAAGACGATGCGCTTAGTGCCCCGTCTGACGATCAGCCAACCTTGCATTAATCCATCACGGTCATCACGAAGAGGCGAAATGTGAAGCAGTACGATGTCGTCATTGCCGGTGGGGCGATGGCAGGTGCCACGTTGGCAATTGCGTTAGACCGTTTGAGCGGCGGGCAGTTGCGCATTGCGGTCGTTGAAGCGGTCGCGCCGCAGCAGGATCAGCATCCGGGCTATGATGCGCGCAGCATTGCGCTGTCATTGGGATCCGCGCATGCCTTGGATCATCTTGGATGCTGGGCGCCATTGTCTGCGGTGGCGACGGCGATTGACCATATCCATGTCTCGGATCGCGGCCATGCAGGGCGTGTGACGATGGACGCTCATGCACTTGCGGTGGATGCGTTGGGGTATGTGATTGAATTGGCGGATGCCGGTCGCATTTTTCATCAGATGTTGGCCGACACCCACGCGGTCGATATGTATTGTCCCGCCACGATTTGTGCCATTGCGCGCAGTCAAACAGCGGTGACGTTGACGTTAGACACCGGTGCCTCGCTGAGCGGTAAGCTGTTGGTGACCGCCGATGGTGCGGTGTCGGCCTGTTGCAACATGGTCGGCATTGGTCGCAGTGAATACGATTTTGAACAAGTGGCGGTGATTGCCAATGTGACGACCGCCGAGCCGCACCGTGGCCGTGCGTTTGAACGGTTTACGCCGCACGGCCCGGTGGCCTTGCTGCCGATGTCGGAAGGGCGCAGTTCACTGGTGTGGTGTGTCCGTCCGGATGCGCGTGATACCGTGATGGACTGGAGTGATGATGAGTTCTTGGCACACCTGCAGTCGGCCTTTGGTTGGCGCTTAGGGCAACTGATCAAAACCGGTGCCCGCAGTGCGTATCCGTTGTTACTGCGTCAAGCCCAGCGTGTGACGTCACACCGTGTGGCGGTGGTGGGCAATGCCGCACAAACCCTGCATCCGATTGCCGGACAAGGTTTTAATCTGGGTTTGCGTGATGTGATGACACTGGCGGAAGAAATTGTCGCTGGCGTGGCGAAAACTGGCGATGCCGGTAGCACGGCGGTACTGAGCCGTTATCGCCAGCGTCGAACACCGGATCGTGATGCCACGATTGGCATGACGGCGGGGCTGGTGAGTGTGTTTGCTAACGATCTGATGCCGCTGGTGGCGGGGCGTAATCTTGGTCTGATGGCCATGAACACCTTTGATGTATTGAAAGCTCCGCTGGTACGGCGAGCGATGGGACAGGTAGAAAGATAACCATGATGCAAAGTGTTGATATCGCGATTATTGGCGGTGGAATGGTGGGCTTGGCCTTGGCGGCCGCGTTGGCGGAAACCGAGTTGCGGATTGCCGTGATTGAAGGTCACCAACCGGATCCGACCTTGGCGGAATTGCCCGATCTGCGTGTTTCTGCCTTAAGCCGTGCCAGTGAACGTATTTTGCGCCGCGTGGGCGCATGGCAGGGCATTGAAGCCCGCCGCAGTGCCCCGTATGACAAAATGCAGGTGTGGGAACAAGACAGCTTTGCCAAGATCGCCTTTGATGCCGCGCGTTTAGCCCAGCCGAATTTGGGGCACATTGTTGAAAACCGTGTGATCCAATTGGCCTTGTGGGACAAGGTATCGCAACAGGATAACGTCACCTTGTTGGCCCCTGAGCGTTGCGAGAATATCGTGTTTGGTGAAAGCGAAGCCTGGTTGACGCTGGCGTCCGGTAAACACCTGACTGCCAAGCTGGTGGTGGGCGCGGATGGCGCGCATTCATGGCTGCGTGACAAACTGGATATTCCGTTGACCCATTGGGACTACGGCCACAGTGCGATTGTGGCGAACATTCGCTGCGCCGAGCTGCACCAGAATACCGCGCGTCAGATCTTCCGTCCGGAAGGGCCGTTGGCATTTTTACCTTTGCCTGAGGCAGACCTGTGCTCGATTGTGTGGTCAATGCCGCCGCTAGAAGCGGACGCGTTATGTGCCATGTCAGACCGCGAATTCAACAAGCGTTTGACGAGCGCGTTCGATAATCACTTGGGCTTATGTCAGGTGGAAGGTGAGCGTCGAGCTGTGCCATTGAAGATGCGTTATGCCCGCAGTTTCGTTCGTGATCGCGTGGCGTTAGTGGGGGATGCGGCACACACCATTCACCCTTTAGCGGGTCAGGGGGTAAACCTTGGCTTGTTAGATGCCGCGGCCTTGGCACAAGAAGTGAAACGCTTGTGGCAACAGGATCAAGACATCGGCAAGCTGGCGAACTTGCGTCCGTATGAGCGCTGGCGTAAAGCCGAGGCGGCCAAGATGATTGCGGCGATGCAAGGGTTCAAAGACTTGTTTGCTGGCGCGCACCCGGCGAAAAAGCTGGTGCGTGATTTGGGTATGTTGCTGGCCGATAAGGCGCCGGGACTGAAAGACGAGTTTATGCGTCGCGCATTGGGACTGAGCGGTGAGTTGCCGGATTTGGCCCGTTACTGAGTGATACGCACTGCTGATTTTAAACCGCCTGTTGGGCGGTTTTTTTATGCCTGATGAATGCCGATTTCTTCAGTTAATACTATGAATAAATAGCGCTTTATCGCAAGTTTGAAAAAATCGATCCGGAGCGGGAATTTTTCTCCTACAGTAAATATCAGGAAAAACGAGGGGCGGCGTATCCCACGATGTCGCTCTCTTTCATGATGACGAAACCCGTGCTGCCTGATGCTTTTTTCGGTGTCGAGCAGGTTATTTTCATAAGGACGTTTACGATGAGCTATATCCCTTCTGAATTGAAATATACCCACACGCACGAATGGGTGCGCCCTGAAGGGGAGGGTGTGTACACCATCGGCATTACCGATCATGCCCAATCCTTATTGGGTGATATGGTGTTTGTGGATTTACCGGAACTAGACAGTGCCACAGAAGCCGGTGAAGACTGTGCGGTGGCTGAATCGGTGAAAGCCGCGTCAGACATTTATGCGCCCTTAACCGGGTTTGTGGTGGCGGTAAACGAAGAGCTAGAAGGGTCGCCAGAGTTAGTGAATAGCGATCCATACGGTGACGGCTGGTTATTCCAAATCAAAGTGGATGATGACGGTGAAGACGGGGATTTGCTGGATGCGGACAGTTATCTTGATGTGATCGCCGATGATGACGATTAACGGATAAAAAAAGCCCAACGATGGGCTTTTTTCTTGCGAACACGCTGAAACGGTTAGCAGGCGCTGTCTTTCATGCGTCTGATTTCTTGATTGATCTCATTCACGGTTTGGTAGTGACGGTGCTCAGCCTTAATGGGTACCATTAACAATCCATTGTTAAATTCATAACCTCCACGGCCATCAATATAGATCCGACCACTGAATAAACGACTGACGTGCTTTGCGATCATTTTAGGCACGTAGCGTTTGAACATGCGCATAATTAGCCAACCTTTCCCTCTGTTTTTGACGGTGAGAAGTGTAAATCAACTTTTTGCCCGCTTCTGTGATGCCTTCAGCATAATGAAAATGTTAAAACTATCTTATTATTGTGTTTCTTTTGTCAGTAAGTGCCACGGCAGTGAATTCTCCTTGTGTTAACACACCAGATAGGAGCGGTCAGGGGATCCATGCGCTTTGTTCGGGAGGTTTAACGGTGAAAATACGGACTTTTTACCTATCAGCGATGAAATGGTGGTGAAAGGCAACAAAGTAGAGATGTACGTGCTTATTACGGGGGGGATCGTTTATCGGGTGTGTCACCGATTGGCTACAAAGCTGTTAAGCATTATTTTGCTTTGATGTGGGTGTTTTTGCACGATCACTGCGCAAGATCAAAGTGAGTTATTGGCATATGCCAATAATAGGTGCAATTGTGATGAACGCGATGACGAGAGTAAAAGAGGATGCCTAGACCGAAAATAGCCCGCCGGATCAGTTGCCGCCCCGCTTATCAGTGTTTTAAACCCAATGGGGTGCCGATGTCAGAACTGACGGCTATCCCGCTGGCGGCGGATGAACTTGAGGCGCTGAAGTTGGTTGACGCGAATGGGCTCAATCAACAAGCGGCGGCCTTGGTGCTTGGCGTTTCTCGTCAAACGTTGGGTAATATTGTGGCCAGTGCGCGGCATAAAGTGGCTAAAGCGCTGGTGGGAGGCATGGCGTTAGAGCTGGCCTCGCCGCTAACAAGTGATCGTGAAAAGGAATAAAAAATGGCATTGGCAATTGCAGTGACACCAAGACAAGAAGTGGCGGGCCACTTCGGCAAAGCGGCGACGTTTAAGGTCTATGATGAACAAGGGCGTTGGCTCGCTGACATTGAAAACAGCGGCAGTAAAGCGGTGGGATGTAAGCATAAAAAGCTGATCCAACGCCAGTTGGCAGAGCAAGGGGTGTCGACCCTCATTCTGGGCAATGTAGGGCAACGCTCTCTGGCAAGGCTGCTCAATGCCGGCTTTGTCATTTTCCGTGTACCGTCACGCAGTGCGCTGACGGATGTGCTCAATGGCACGGTCACCCGTGAAGCGTTAACCGCGGCTGAGCAAGGCCGTCCGTGTAAGCGGGAAAAAGGCGGATGCGGCTGTGGATGCGGCACCAAGAAGGCTGCGCCAGCGCCTGTGGCGAAGATCGGCACCCGTACGCTGGGCGCTTCTGTGCTGAAAGGGCTGACGAAAATTGGAGGATTGAAACTATGACCTACATCTTAACGGTGGTGGTATTTTTATTGGTGATCGGCGGCATGGCCATCGGTCTACTGAAGAAGCGTTCGATTCAAGGCAGTTGTGGTGGCTTGGCCAATGTGGGCGTGGATAAAGAATGCAATTGCAAAGAGCCGTGTGACGAGCACAAGTTGTATCAGATCCAAGAGCCTGGGCAGAGCGAGCCTTCTGCGGATAAATAATGGGATTGCGCATGCGCGGTAAGCGTGGGCTGAATCCCAAAGAAAAACGGTGTCGCGTAGAACGTGACACCGTTTTTTTATGGCTAACGCATCAGGTTAGCGCGACAACACGGAGGGATTTTAGTTGAGCTGACGCAGTTCACTCACTCTCGCCGTGATGGTCTGATGTACGCACTGGCGCAGCCATTCTTGACGCGGGTGGTTAGCGTTGCGGCGTAACCACAGCATATTGATATCAAAATCCGGGATCTCAACAGGGGGTCGGCACTGGGTCAGGGTGTCTTGGAAGACATCCAATTGCGCCATTAAGGTCGAGACCACACACAACAAGTTGCGGCCTGTCAGCAGGTGGCGAATGGTCAAAAAGCTGCTGGAGCCGACAGCAATGTGGCGCTGAAAACCTTGCTGTTGCAATTGGTTATCGACATTGCTGGCCAGCTTGCCGTCAGGGGTGACCAAGGCTTGCGGTGTTTGAATGTAGCGCGCGAGATCTATCGGCGTCGATAAGCCGGTCGCCTGACTGTCAAACAAGCACACGTGATCTTCGGTGTAGAGATACTGGCTCTCAAATTCCCGGGGCAGATCTTTCATCGAGCCGATGATCAGGTCGATTTGCTGCGCTTCCGCGGCATGCTGATAGTTATTCCTATCGACATTGCAAAAGCTTAACTGGCTGTGCGGGGCTTGCTCGCGGATCGCATCAAACAACGCGGGAGCGAACAGCAATTCGGCGTAGTCGGTCAGGCCAATACGGAAGATCCCCTGATAATGCGCGGGCGAGAAATCTCCCGGCTGCAAGATCTCTGACGTGACCAACTGCAAAATGTGCTCCACCACTGGCGCCAACTCCAAGGCTTTATCCGTGGCAATCATCTGATGGCCATGACGTTCAAACAGCGGATCGTCGATCAGGGCGCGTAGGCGGGACAGATTATGGCTCATGGCCGATTGTCCCATTGACAGTTTGGCGGCCGCTTTGGTCACACTGCGGGTTTCCATTAAGGCCGAAAACGCGATCAGCAAATTCAGATCGACGCCGCGCCAGTTGATGGTGTTCATGAAGCCTCCTGCTTCGTTACGACGTGCGGCAGATATCTGCCAACATTGGATCACACAACACCAGTAAGTCGTCGGTGGCCAACTCGATACCGGCCATGCGATCACCGCTACTGATATTGACGTGCGAGTGCGCGGTAATGCTGTGATCAAAAATGATCGGCAACGGCTGTTTCAGGCCGATCGGCGCAACGGTGCCGATAACGAGCCCCGTGACTTTTTCCACCTCACTGGCCGCCACACAGGTCATGCGGCGACAACCAAACATGGTGCGGACTTTGGTGGGATCCACTTGTGCCGGGCCCGGTACACAGGCCAACACATGAAAGCCACTCATGTCGCGCAGCAGAATCGATTTCACCATCTGTTGCGGATCGACCCCGCGTTCACGGGCGGCTTCCTCAACCGTTTTGGCTGGCTGACGGTGAGGAAGCAGGCGATATTCCACGCCTTCTTCCTCTAAATAACGGGTAACGGATGTTTGCATACGGGCTTACGCTTCTTCGAGTGAGTACGGTAAAACCTGTTGCTGCCAAAGCGCCTCGTGACCGGCAAGGCGGAATTGGGTGTCGGCATCCAAATCGTTAGGTAGGCAGACCAAGGCAATGGCGGTGCCATCACTGAAACGGTAACCGGCGATAATGGTGCCGCCTTTACGCCAGTTTTCACCAACGCTGCGTTCTAGGGCATCGCCCGCTTGTGGGCAGGTGTCAGCCGGGCCGCTCAGCAGGTACATGGCACGTTTGTTGATGCCACGGTATTTTGCACGGGCGACGGTTTCTTGGCCGGTGTAGCAGCCTTTCTTAAAGCTGATCCCATCCAGTGCCTGTAGGTTGAGGGCTTGTGGAATAAATTCGAGTTCGGTGGCCGCGTCAATGCGCGGTACCGCCGCTGCCACATCACAACGATCCCACAGGGTATCATCGCTGAAGGTCGCCGCATCCGCTAACTGTGCCGCAATGGCGTTAGCGCGTTCAGCCGTCACGGCGATCAGCCAGCGTTGTTCGTCAATGTTTACCACGCTGCCGCCGTCAATGGCACGCACATCGCCTTCGCCGCCGAACAGGGCATCCACGCGTGCCGTGGCGTCGTGACCGACCAAACCAAGCAGGATGTCATCGCTGGCATTGATATCCACTTGCGAGAAAATGGCGTACTTCTTCAGTTCCGGCAATTGCGTGTCCATGACACTGCGGCGCTGGAAGAAGCCGTAACCGTCGTTGTGGTGGAACAGACGGAAGAGGGTGCGCAGTTTGCCTTTGGCGTCGCAGTGACCGCCCAGCGTGGACTGATCAGCGGCAAGGCTCACGACATCACAGGTCACCTGACCTTGCAGGTACGATTTTTTGTCATTGCCGATCAGCGTGATCAGTGCCCAGTGCGTTAAATCCACCAAGGCCAGCGCCGGCAAATCTGCCTCTGATGTCAGGGCGAGAGGCGGGAACGTGAAGTTTTCAGACCAAGTGCTCATAGTATTTCCAACATAGTCGTATCGTGAGCGGGTGGCGTGTTGCCGATCCCTCATGGTGCCCCACGACAAAAAGGGGTGAATGGGAGGGGGTATGTTGACTCGCGCATGCTTGTGCACGTAAACGGCCAAGTAACGTCCCTGATAGGACTATGTTAAAGCGACTTTTTCCGTTTGTCAGCACCTATACCTGAGGTAAACGCTCAGATACTGTCAGGGCGGTGAGAGGGGACAAAAGTGATCGCAGATCTCAACTTGGGGGTTTGCTTGCGCTGGCGCATAGTCGCGCCCAAAGGGGGCTGCTAGTATGAGTGGCATATTCCATGATGGGGCACCCGCATGGGCATGGCATATCACGTCAGCCCTGTCGCCCTGAGCAAGATGATTGAGGTTGTAACAATGTTGAGTGCAGAAGATAAAGCACGGGTTAAATGGGCATGCCGCCGTGGTATGTTGGAATTGGATGTGATTATCATGCCGTTCTTCGAAGAGTGTTTTGAGGCATTGCCTGTTGAAGAACAACAAGACTTTATTTCACTGTTAACCTGCGATGATCCGGATTTGTTTAAGTGGATGATGCAACACGGTCGCAGCGACAACCTGGCTCACGCGGCCATGGTCGATAAAATTGTTGCCCACAACAACAGCAAACTTCGCTGATATTGCGCTGATCCCTTCTCGCTTCCTCTTTTACGCACTGGTGGTCGGTTATGCCAGTGCGCTGTTTCTGTTACTGCTCACGGTGTTTGTGCATGCGTTGCCGCTGTCGCTGCTTGTTCTCGGTGTGTGGGGGTTGTGGCATGAAGGGGAGCAATGGGCGTGGCACCACGTCCGCCAGCAAGGGCGACTGGTGATCCGCTGTGACGGTCAGGTGCAGTGGCAAAATACGTCGTGGACTCTCAAACGCCTTACCTTACGCACACCGTGGCTGGTGGTGTTTCAATTACGCCATGCTCCGTCGCCCGTTTATTCTCCGTTGTCGACGTCGCGTCCAGCCAACCCCCGAACCGTGTGGGTCGCAGTCGCACCGGACAGTTGTACGGTATCGGCGTATCATCAAATTACGTTATTTGCGCGCTACCCGAATGGGATCGCGGATTATCGGCCGAGTGAGTGAGCGGGGAAAGAAAAGCTGGAAAAGCTGTCTCGTGACGTCAGCCACAAGACAGCAGTCTCGAGACCGAAGCCACAAGACAAAAGTACGATTAGCAGGGGTGATCCGGTGTCAGGATGGTCGGGCGAGGTTCCGCCGAAGACTCTGGATAGTCCAAGGTATAATGCAAGCCCAAGCTCTCTTTGCGTTCCAATGCACAACGCACCATCAGTTCTGCCACTTGCAATAAATTACGCAGCTCAAGCAAATTATTTGAGACGCGAAAGTGGCTGTAGTATTCATTGATTTCGTCTTGCAGCAATTGAATACGCCGCATCGCCCGCTCTAAGCGTTTGGTGGAACGGACAATGCCCACGTAGTCCCACATAAACAGGCGCAGTTCGTGCCAGTTGTGTTGGATCACCACCTCTTCATCTGAGCAGCTAACCTGACTCTCATCCCATCCTGGCAAGCTATCTGGCAGGCTAACACTGTCCATGTGTGTGGCAATGCTTTCTGCCGCCGCCCAAGCGTACACCACGCACTCTAACAGCGAGTTGGAAGCCATGCGGTTTGCGCCGTGTAAACCGGTGTAGCTCACTTCTCCAATGGCATATAAGCCGTCCAGATCCGTGCGTCCTTGCTGATCAACCATGACCCCGCCACAGGTGTAGTGGGCGGCTGGGACAATCGGGATGGGCTCTTTGGTGATATCGATGCCGTACGTCAGCAGTTTCTCGTGGATCATCGGGAAATGCTTCATGACAAAATCGGCCGGCTTGTGGCTGATATCCAAGTACATGCAGTCCGCCCCGAGGCGCTTCATTTCATAGTCGATGGCACGGGCGACGACATCACGGGGGGCCAGTTCGCCTCGCGCATCGAAATCCGTCATAAAGCGTGATCCATCCGGACGGCGCAGGTAGGCGCCTTCGCCACGCAGGGCTTCGGTCAGCAGGAAGTTGCGGGCATCCGGGTGGAATAAACAGGTGGGGTGAAACTGATTAAATTCGAGGTTCGCGACGCGGCAACCGGCACGCCAGGCCATGGCAATCCCATCGCCGGACGAAACATCGGGGTTTGACGTGTACTGATACACTTTCGACGCACCGCCGGTGGCCAGCACAACAAACTTGGCGCGCACAGTTTCTACCGCTTCGCGGTTGCGGTTCCAGATATAAGCACCGAGGATGCGGTTAGGTTGGTCGGTCAGTCCCAGCTTTTGGCCGGTGATTAAATCGAGGGCGTTGTGACGTTCAAGGACGGTGATATTGGGGTGTTGGTGGACATTGTCTTGCAGGCTATTTTGTACCGCCATGCCAGTGGCATCGGCGGCGTGGAGGATGCGGCGATGACTGTGGCCGCCCTCACGGGTGAGGTGGTAGCGGGGGGCGTCGTCACTGTCACATTCTTCCCGATCAAAGGGGACCCCGCCATCGATCAGCCATTGAACGCAATGCTTGGCATTTTCGGCAATAAAGCGCACCACTTGCTCGTCGCATAAATGGGCGCCGGCGATCTGGGTGTCTTCCACATGGGAATCGACACTGTCGCCTTCGTCAAACACAGCGGCAATGCCGCCTTGGGCATAATACGTCGCCCCTTCGCTGCGTGGTCCTTTACTTAAAACAATCACTTTCCCCTTGGGGGCAAGGCGTAATGCCAGTGACAGTCCTGCGGCACCACTCCCGATGACTAGTACATCACATTGATGCTCTCGGTTTTCGTTCATCATGATCTCATATCCCTGTGGTCATGCCGTTATGTTACCAAATTCCCTGTCATTTGTTCATTTTTGACGGCGGGTTCACAAATTGCTCTCATGAAACGCTATAATGCGCGACGAAGCACAGTCTAAGGTGTTTCTCTTTCGTATCAGACCGCGCTCAGTACGCCGGTGGCGGAAAGCAAAGCGAATGTTAATACTGCGGTATTGGCGCCGAAAAATCGCGCACTATTTCTGAGAAGTTATTTTTTTATCGGGAACTTTGTCGGTTCTGCCGAGTCAGAGATAGTGCTCACGCTCATATATTTTTATCATATTGTTTTGGTTGGGCACGGCAGATCAGTTTGGGTCGCATAGTGGCGATGCGATCGGTTCCGTTGATGGCTCACAATCTTTTTTAGCCAGGACGCATAAGAAATACGGGTGTCATAGACATAGGAGTACACGCTCGGATGAGCGAGCAGCAAACTGACCAAGTACTCATTGAGCGGGTACAGCGTGGCGACAAGCAGGCCTTTAATTTACTGGTCGTGAAGTACCAGAATAAAGTCTGTAATTTGGTGGCAAGGTATGTCAGCAATTCTGGCGATGTGCCGGATGTTGCCCAAGAGGCATTCATTAAGGCCTATCGCGCGTTACCGACGTTTCGTGGTGAAAGTGCCTTTTATACATGGCTCTATCGTATTGCGGTGAATACCGCGAAGAATTACCTAGTCGCTCAGGGGCGGCGTCCGCCTGCGTCCGATGTGGATGCTGAAGAGGCGGAATATTATGAAAATGGTAATGCGCTAAAAGAAATATCGAACCCTGAGAACCAAATGTTGTCAGAAGAATTGAAGCGGGTTGTCTTTAGTACCATTGAAGGATTACCGGATGATCTTAAAACAGCGATCACGTTGCGCGAGCTGGAAGGCTTAAGTTATGAAGAGATTGCTGAAGTCATGGATTGTCCGGTGGGTACGGTGAGATCTCGTATTTTCCGTGCACGAGAGGCGGTTGAAAAACGCATTCGTCCTCTCATGCAGCGATAGTGTTGGGCCAAACGGTGAAAAAAGATGGCTGATAAAGAAAAAATTTCGGCATTGTTAGATGGCGAAGAGCTGGATCAGAGCATTGTAAATGCATTGGCTGTTGATAACAGCAGTCAAGAAACCTGGCAGAGCTTCTCTTTAATCGGGGATGTCATGCGCGGGGAAGCACCGCAAACAATGGATTGGGATATTGCGGCCAAGGTAGCACTGGCGCTGGACGATGAGCCGGCTCATACCGGTATGGCACCGCAAGAGGTCGCGCCAGTGGTGCACCTTGCGGATGTGCGTGAAACACAGACGGTGCCAACAGAATCTCAGCCGACACCACAACAGGCAAAGTGGACACTCCCGAGTTGGTTAACCCAACTGGGTCAGGTGGCGGTAGCCGCCAGCGTGTCATTGGCCGTGATTGTCGGTGTACAGCAATACAACGGCAATGACATTGGTGCCGACGGCTTAGCAAACAGCGAGCAACTCCCAGTATTGGAAACTATCCCTTTTGCTGGCACTGCTGAGCCCGTTAGCCTCACGCGAGATTCGGTGCAAGCCAATCATCGTCATGCGGGGCCAACGGAAGCGCAGGTAATGGAGCAGCGCCGTCGCATTAATGCGATGTTGCAGGACTACGAACTACAGCTGCGCTTAAACGCTGAAGACGGTTCCATTGACCGCTCGATGTTGGAAGCGAACTAATTGATGGCGGAAAAATGAAGAAGATTCTGGTCGGTGTGATGACACTGGTCAGCCTTGCGATGCCACTGCAAGCCTCTGCGGAAGATGTGACACCTTCTGCCGAGGCTTTGTTGCATCAAATGGATGAGGCCAGCCGTGCACTCAGTTATGAGTTGTCGTACATCCTAATCAAGAAAAACAGCATTGAACCGCTGCGTTATCGCCATGCGTTGGAAAACGGGGAAACCTATGCTCATTTGGTGTACCTCAGTGGGCCACCGCGCGAAGTGATCCAGCGAGGCAATGAAGTCAGTTATTTTGAACCGGGGCTTGACCCGTTCACTATCGACAGTAACAAGATGGTGGCGCCGTTGCCGCCGATCATGAAAACAGACATCAGCGAATTAGCCGACTATTACGATTTCATTGCCATGGGCCGGTCGCGCGAGGCGGGCGTTGCGTGTGATGTAGTGCGTATCGCCCCCAAAGACGGCGCCCGTTATTCCTATTTATTGTGGATTGATACCCGCAGCAAACTGGTGATGCGGGCCGACTTGCTGGATCGTGATGGTGAGCCGCTAGAACAATACCGTGCCGTTTCTTACGTGATTAACCCGAAAGTCGGGGATGTGCTGAAAAGCCTTGAAAACGTTGAGTTGCCAGCGGTGGTGCAGTTGCCGCCTAAACCCCAAGCGGAGCTGGACTGGAAAGTAAAATGGTTGCCACAAGGGTTTGAATCGATTTCGCGAAATCGCCATCGCTTGATGATGACCGAACGACCGGTAGAGAGCAAAATGTACAGTGACGGCCTGTTCAGTTTCTCGATTTATGTCTCTGCCGCTGATAATTTTACCGTGCGTGAGCAGTTAGTGCGTCAGGGGCGTCGTACCTTGCACAGCTACATGCTCAAAGGCAAAGAAGTGACGGTGGTGGGGGATATTCCGCCCGCGACCGCCCGTCGTGTTGCCGAGTCGGTGGAGTTTCCTGCTGCCGGGAGTCAGCCACAATGATGCATTCATTGGCCACGGTGGTGGCTTGCCACGCTGATCACATCGTGGTCAGTTGTCAGCAACAAACCAGTTGCGGCAGCTGTGCCTCACAACACAGCTGCGGCAGTGGCATCGTCAATAAAGCGTTGCCTGGCCGCCAGCACCAGATCACCATCCCGACGCTGCAACCCGTCAATGTCGGGGATGTGGTTGAGATCGGCTTGTCTGAGCGAAGCATGATTCACTCAGCCTTGTTAGTCTACGTGTTGCCTTTGCTATGCTTAGTGGTAGGTGCTGCTCTCGGTCAGTGGTGGTTTGTAGGCATGGCCGGCGGCAGTGAACTCGGTGTGATCCTCACCGCATTAAGTTGCGCCGCACTCGGCGTGGGGGTTGCGAAGCATTATGCTGCACGATTAGAAGGGGATTCTGCCTATCAACCGAGCTTGATCCGTGTCCTTGGTCAGCCTGTTTCGGCAGGATTGGCAATAAATGCCGCATCGAAAGATAGCGAGTAGCGGGGAAATTCGGTAGAATCCGTGAACTTGATCTGTAGATCCCATTCATTTTTTATCACGAGTTAGTCACGCCAATTCATGAAGCACATTCGTAACTTTTCGATTATTGCACATATCGACCATGGTAAGTCGACCTTATCCGACCGTCTAATCCAAGTCTGTGGCGGCCTTTCCGATCGTGAAATGGCTGCGCAGGTTCTTGATTCCATGGACCTTGAGCGCGAACGCGGTATCACTATCAAAGCCCAGAGCGTGACGCTCGACTACACGGCTAAAGATGGTGAAACTTATCAGCTTAACTTTATCGACACCCCTGGACACGTAGACTTCTCATACGAAGTTTCTCGTTCACTGGCCGCTTGTGAAGGGGCGCTGCTGGTGGTAGATGCGGGTCAAGGTGTAGAAGCCCAAACATTAGCAAACTGCTATACCGCGATGGAAATGGACCTGGAAGTGGTGCCGATTTTGAATAAAATCGACCTTCCAGCGGCTGAACCAGAGCGTGTAGCCGAAGAAATTGAAGACATTGTTGGCATCGACGCGATTGAAGCGACACGCTGTTCTGCAAAGACCGGCTTGGGTGTTGATGATGTACTTGAAAACATCGTATCTGCCATTCCGGCACCAGAAGGTGATCCTGACGCGCCATTGCAAGCGTTGATCATTGACTCTTGGTTCGATAACTATCTTGGCGTTGTTTCTTTGGTGCGTATTAAAAACGGCATCATGAAGAAAAACGACAAGATCAAGGTAATGAGCACAGGCCAAGTCTGGGGCATTGATCGTTTGGGTATCTTCACACCGAAGCAGATCGACAAAGACGTGCTGCGTACCGGTGAAGTGGGCTGGGTGGTGTGTGGTATCAAAGATATCCTCGGCGCCCCTGTCGGTGATACCTTGACGTATGCCAAAAATGGCTGTGAAACCTCACTACCTGGCTTTAAGAAAGTAAAACCTCAGGTTTACGCGGGTTTGTTCCCAGTATCGTCAGACGATTACGAGAACTTCCGTGATGCACTGGGCAAACTTAGCTTGAACGATGCGTCGTTGTTCTATGAGCCAGAAAGCTCTTCAGCGCTGGGCTTTGGTTTCCGTTGTGGCTTCCTTGGCATGCTGCACATGGAAATCATTCAAGAACGTCTTGAGCGTGAATACAACATCGACCTGATCACGACGGCACCGACGGTTGTGTACGAAGTGACAAAGACTGACGGTACCTTGATTTATGTTGATAGCCCGGCAAAACTGCCTGCGGTGAACGACATTGCCATCATGGGTGAGCCGATCGCACGTTGTAATATCCTTGTACCAAGTGAATACCTGGGTAACGTAATTACCCTGTGTATTGAAAAGCGCGGTATGCAGGTAGACATGGTGTATCACGGCAATCAAGTTGCTCTGACATATGACATTCCTATGTCTGAAGTGGTTTTGGACTTCTTTGACCGTCTGAAATCAACGTCACGTGGTTATGCATCACTGGACTACAACTTCCAGCGTTATGAAGAATCCAACATGGTTCGTGTTGATATTCTGCTTAACGGTGATCGTGTTGATGCGCTTGCGATCATCACGCACAAAGATAACTCACAGCAGCGCGGTCGTGACGTGGTAGAGAAAATGAAAGAATTCATTCCTCGCCAGATGTTCGACATCGCGATTCAAGCTGCGATCGGTACCAATGTCATTGCCCGCTCAACCGTAAAACAGTTGCGTAAGAACGTAATCGCAAAATGTTACGGTGGCGATATCAGCCGTAAGAAGAAGCTGTTGCAGAAGCAGAAAGACGGTAAGAAACGTATGAAGCAGATCGGTAACGTTGAACTGCCTCAGGAAGCGTTCCTTGCGATTCTGCATGTGGGCAAAGATAAGTAATAGATTTAACCTATTGTTATCCGTAGACAATGAAAGACCAGAGTTGCTACTCTTGTCCTCAGTAATATAGATAATAATGGCAATGCAGCAAGCTGGTCTTGCTGCATTGTTTTATCGAGCGAACGGGATTTGGCATTGCCGACCGTTTTGCCTGATAGTTAATTAAGTAGGGATAAACATGGCAAATACTTTTTCGCTAATTCTTGTGCTGGCGACGCTGGTAACAGGGATCATTTGGGCTTTAGATAAGTTTATTTGGGCGCCGAAACGCCAATTGAAGATTCAAGCGGCGGCGGCAAATGCTGGCGATCAGGTGGATGCTCAAACCCTACAAGCCGTTGCACCGCAACCGAGCTGGGTAGAATCTGCTAGCTCGATGTTTCCGGTGATCGCGCTGATTATGGTATTTCGCTCATTTATTTATGAGCCGTTCCAGATCCCATCCGGTTCGATGATGCCGACGCTATTGGTCGGTGATTTCATCTTGGTTGAAAAATTCGCGTACGGTCTGAAAGACCCTGTTTTCCGTCATCAGTTGGTGGAAACCGGTGAAGCGGAACGTGGCGATGTGGTGGTGTTTAAATACCCGCCTCAGCCAAATATTGACTACATCAAACGTGTGGTAGGTTTACCTGGTGACACAGTGCGTTACAGCGCACACAAACAACTGTGTATTGCCCCGAAAGGCAGCGCAGAGTGTACACCAGTCCCACTGACCAATATGACTGATAGCGACTTTAGCCAGGGGATGACCCGACTTGTGCAATTCAATGAAAAATTGGGTGAGCACGAACACCAAATTTTGGTGCATCCACTTAAGCGTGATAACACGCTGGCATACCAGCCTCGTCCTGGTGTGAATGAGTGGGTTGTGCCGGAAGGGCAGTATTTCGTTATGGGTGATAACCGCGACAACAGCGCAGATAGCCGTTACTGGGGATTTGTGCCAAAAGCCAACTTAGTGGGTAAAGCGGTCGGGATCTGGATCAGCTTTGAGTTTGAACGAGGTGCTGATAGTGCACTTCCATCTTGGATTCCTACCGGTGTGCGTTTCAATCGCATCGGTGGCATAAACTGATCGGGAAAAAATGACCACTCCTGCAAATAGACTTCAGCGTAAGCTGGGGTATACATTTAATGATTCAGCCTTGTTGACCCTAGCACTGACACACCGCAGTGCTAACGGAACACACAATGAACGCCTTGAGTTTCTGGGCGATTCTATTTTGAGCTTCGTGATTGCTGATGACTTGTATCATCGCTTTCCATCGGTTGATGAAGGCGATATGAGCCGCATGCGTGCCACCTTGGTACGCGGCAAAACACTGGCCGAGTTGGGCCGTGAATTTGAACTGGGTGATCACCTGTTACTGGGTCCTGGCGAATTGAAAAGTGGCGGTTTCCGTCGTGATTCTATTCTGGCGGACTGCGTAGAAGCGATCATTGGCGCGATTTACCTCGACAGCGGTACCGAATCTGTTCGTACCATTGTCTTGAAATGGTACCAGTCGCGTCTTGAAACGATTCAACCAGGGATCAACCAGAAAGACCCGAAAACTCGTCTGCAGGAATGCCTGCAGGGACGTCGTCTACCCTTACCTGCGTACACTGTGACCAAGGTACATGGCGAAGCGCACAACCAAGAGTTTACCGTGCAGTGTGAAGTGGCGGGCTTGGATCAGCCTGTTATTGGTAAAGGCGGCAGTCGGCGCAAGGCAGAGCAGGCAGCAGCAGAAATTGCACTTAAGCAGTTGGAATCATGACAGATAAGCAACATTGTGGCTTCATTGCCATCGTTGGCCGTCCGAATGTCGGTAAGTCAACCCTCCTCAACCGTTTGGTTGGTCAGAAGCTGTCAATTACCTCGCGTAAGCCACAGACTACCCGCCACCGCATCATGGGTGTTGATACCCGTGACGGTTACCAAGCGGTTTATATCGACACCCCGGGTTTGCACATTGAAGAAAAGCGTGCGATTAACCGTTTGATGAACCGAGCGGCCAGCAGTTCTATCACAGATGTCGAATTGGTCTTGTTCCTTGTTGACGGCACCATGTGGACTGCCGATGACGAAATGGTATTGAACAAGCTAGCGAAAAGCGGCTTGCCGACCGTGTTGTTGATCAACAAAGTCGACAATGTGAAAGACAAGCATGAACTGTTCCCGCATTTGGAAGAGTTGGCGCGTAAGATGGAATTTGTTGATGTTGTGCCGATTTCTGCAAAGAAAGGGACCAACGTTGATACCGTTGAAAATATTGTTCGCGCACACCTACCGGAAGGTCAGTACTACTTCCCTGAAGAGTACGTGACAGACCGTTCACAGCGTTTTATGGCGTCTGAAATCATCCGTGAAAAGCTGATGCGTTTCACCGGTGAAGAGTTGCCGTATTCGGTGACGGTTGAAATCGAACGTTTCGATTACAACCCAGATACCGATGGCTTTGACATTAACGGTTTGATTTTGGTTGAGCGTACTGGCCAGAAGAAAATGGTGATCGGTAAAGCCGGCGAGAAAATCAAAGTGATTGGCCGTGAAGCCCGCCTTGATATGGAACGTTTGTTCGAGCGTAAAGTTTACCTAGAGCTTTGGGTAAAAGTGAAGTCCGGTTGGGCTGACGATGAACGCGCCTTGCGTAGCTTGGGCTATATCGACGATCTATAAGGCACGGTTATGGAAGGGCTTCAGCGCTGTTTCGTCCTCCATACTCGTCCCTACAGTGAGACGAGCCTGATCCTCGACGTCTTTAGCGAGGACTCAGGCCGTATCACACTGCTATCGAAAGGAGCGCGCCGTAAGCGCTCCAATCTTAAAGGCGCTCTTCAGCCTTTCACCCCTCTCTTTATGAAATGGTCCGGTCGCGGCACCATGCCCGTGTTGACCCATGCTGAACCCATCAGTATCGGTCTGCCGATGCGCAGCTATATCCTGTACTCCGCCCTGTATGTGAATGAATTAGTGGCGCGTGTGCTGGAAACCAATACCCCTTATCCTGTGCTGTTTCTCGATTATCTGAATGTGCTGCGTGAGCTGGCGCAAGCGGATAACCCAGAGCCGGCATTGCGCCGTTTTGAACTCGCATTACTGTACCATTTAGGCTACGGTATCGACTTTCTTCACTGTGCAGGCAGCGGCTTGCCAGTGGATGACACCATGACTTACAACTACCGTGAGCAACGGGGATTTATCGCCTCAATGAAGGTGGGACACCTCACCTTTTCCGGCGAACAGCTCAAGGCGATTGATGCCAGACGGTTTGAAACCCCTGAACAGCTGCGTGCTGCGAAGCGCTTTACACGGATAGCATTAAAGCCGTACCTTGGCAGTAAACCATTAAAAAGCAGGGAATTGTTTATCCCTAGAGGAAGGAGTACCGGAAAATGAACAACATCTTACTCGGCGTCAATATCGATCATATTGCCACACTACGTAACGCACGCGGCACCCGTTATCCGGACCCTGTGCACGCCGCAGAAGTTGCTGAGCGCGCCGGTGCCGATGGGATCACCATTCATTTACGTGAAGATCGTCGCCACATTACCGATCGTGATGTGCGCATTTTGCGTGAAACCATTCAAACGCGCATGAACCTGGAAATGGCCGTGACGGATGAAATGGTGCAGATCGCGCTGGCGACGCAACCTGAGTTTGTGTGTCTGGTACCGGAAAAACGTGAAGAGTTGACCACCGAAGGCGGGCTGGATGTCGTCGGTCAATTGGATAAAGTGAAAGCGGCCACAGAGACCTTGAGCGCGGCAGGCATTAAAGTGTCGTTGTTCATTGATGCGGATCGCGGTCAAATTGATGCGGCACTGGCATGTGGTGCGCCGTTTATTGAGCTGCACACCGGTCACTATGCAGATGCAGAAACCGAAGCCGAGCAACAAGCAGAGCTGAAGAAAATCGCTGCCGCGGCCAGTTATGCACACGATAAAGGCATTAAAGTGAATGCGGGCCACGGTTTGACGTACCACAACGTGAAGCCGATTGCGGCGTTGCCAGAGTTGTATGAGTTGAACATTGGTCACTCGATCATGGGACGTGCGGTGTTTGATGGCTTGCAAAAAGCCGTGGCGGACATGAAAGCCGAAATGCAGAGCGCCCGTCGTTAATGGCGATTCTCGGTTTAGGGACAGACATTGCGGATATTGAGCGTGTCACGAACGTGTATGCGCGCAGTGGTGATGCGTTTGCTGAGCGGGTGTTGTCGCCGTCAGAGTTGGTGATCTTCCATTCGCTGAAACGGAAAGAACGTTATCTGGCCAAACGGTTTGCGGTGAAAGAAGCGGGGGCCAAAGCCCTCGGTACCGGCATTGCGTGTGGCGTGAGCTTTCAGGATTTTACGGTCAGTAATGATGATTTCGGCAAACCGGTGTTGCACCTGTCGGGTAAAGCCGCGGAACTTGCGACACAGCGGGGCGTGAATCATGTCCACCTGACCATTGCTGATGAAAAGAAATACGCCGTGGCGACGGTGATCCTCGAATCCTGACCGCCTAGGGGTCTAAGCACTTGGTCGACCTAAGCACCTAACCGAGAAACAGATAAAAAAACGGCGAGCCTTGGCTCGCCGTTTTTATTGTTAGGACAGTGACGGAGAAACGGTTACAGTGCTCAACTCTTATAGGCTTTCGAGGCCTTGACCACATTCTCCATTTCATCAATCAATTCAAATAACTCAGGCTCGATCTCGTCCATGCTGGCACCCGCTTTCAGCGCGGTTTCAATGGTGTAACACAAGTTTTTCAGGCGCGGCACACCGCTGTACGCACAGCTGCCATGCAGTTTGTGGATCGGCGGCCAGAGCTCAATGGCTTTGCCATCCAGCGCTTCATTGACCAGCATTTCCACTTCCGGCATGAAATCGAGCAGCATTTGTAGCATGTCTTTGGCCAGATCTTCTTTGCCTGCGGCTTGTTTCAAAGCCAAATTCCAGTCCCAACTGACGTTATGGTGTTCCGCTGTGGGCTCGGGGTGTGCCTGTTCGATCGTGGTCGAGTCTGGTAGTGCAGCCGTCACTTTGTTGGGATCCGTCCACTTGGCCAAAATCTGCTGCAAGATGTGCTCTTCAATCGGCTTGGTCAGGTAGTCATCCATCCCCGCTTTAATCAAGCGTTCGCGTTCACCGGCCATGGCATGGGCGGTCACGGCAATCACTGGCGTGCTGTGGTTTAAGTGGGTTTCATGAATGGCCTGACAGGCGGTGACCCCGTCCATTTCAGGCATCTGAATATCCATGAACACCAAATCAAATTGTTTCTGCTGGGCGTATTCGACCGCTTTGCGCCCACCGGTCGCGGTGATCACGGTTTCCACGCGCTCGCTGAGCAGGGCAGAGATCAACTTCAAGTTAGCCGGGTTGTCATCGACGGCCATGACCGTTAAAGGCTGCACCGTCGGGGCCTGCAAGGGCTCTGGCAGCGGTTCCGGTTCATGGAGTGCCTCCGGCTCACTGATCAGCGTTTCCAGCAGTTTACGGTGGCCTAAAGGCTTCGGTAAGCAGGCGGACACACCGGCATTGAGCAAGCGATCAGACAGCGCCAATTCCGTGGTCGGCAGACTGACGATCACTTTGTCACTGAGCTGTTCTGCTTTAAAGACGGTATTGAGCAAGGCGGCGAGTGGCGGCTGCTCGCCCGGCGCCAGATTGAGTAGGGTAAAGTCATGATGCTCCGCGTCTTCCGGCAGGGTCGAGCGGTAGGTGACCTGCAAGCCGGCGTGGATCATACGTTGTTGCAGCACAGAGGCCGCCTGCATGTTCGGTTCAATCAACAGCAGTTTCTTGTGCTGCAGTGAGTGCGTATCCATCGGCTGCGATACCGGCAGATCGGTTTTGTTCAGGTATAAGCTGAACCAGAAGGTTGAGCCTTGGTGCAGACGGCTGGTGAGGCTGATCTCGCCGCCCATCTGTGACACCAGTTTCTGGGTGATCACCAGCCCCAGTCCCGTACCGCCATAACGGCGAGAGATACTGGCATCGGCTTGACTGAAGGCTTGGAATAACTGTGCCTGTTGACGCTCAGAGATCCCGATCCCGGTATCACGCACCATAAATTGCAGTTCAATACTTTCATTGCGATCGGTTTTCAGCTCTACCGAGACATCAATGTTACCGCGCTCGGTAAATTTCACCGCATTACCGATCAGGTTGGTCAGCACCTGCTGGATACGCAGAGGATCGCCAATCATGCCCGTTGGAATGCGTTGGTCAATTTTCAGCGTTAATTCCAGCCCTTTTTCATGGGCACTTGGCGCCAGCAATTTCATCACTTCATCAAGCGAGTCGGTGAAATCAAACGGAATATTTTCCAGCAACAGCTTACCGGCTTCCAGCTTCGAGAAGTCGAGGATGTCGTTAATGATAGTTAGTAGGTTGTTAGCTGATTTTTCAATGGTTTGCAGGTAATCCTGCTGGCTGCTGCTCAAGCGGGTTTTGAGCATCTGACGGGTAAAGCCAATCACACCATTTAGTGGTGTTCGCAATTCGTGGGACATATTGGCCAAGAATTCCGATTTCACGCGCGCCGCTTCCTGCGCACGTTTCTTGGCAATGTCTAATTCGACGTTTTGAATTTCCAACTGTTCGAGCGTTTCACGCAGATCCGAGGTGGCCTGATCGATGCTTTGTTGCATTTCGATGTGGTATTCCGACAGTGAAATGGCCATCGCATTGATCCCGTTTTTCAGGGTGTCTAACTCACCAAGCAGGTGGCCCTCGATACGGATATCCAAGTGGCCCCTGCGAATTCTGTCGACCACACTGACCATGTGCGAAATTGGGCGGGTGACATCTTTCATCAACCGGTAGGCAAACAGCGATGACAGGGTCAGGCCAAGCAGCAGTACCATTAGAGCGGTAAACACTTCCTGATATTGCTGCAAACGCAACGCACTGAGATCGAGCTCCAGCGCAATATAGCCGAGGGCCTGCGCTTGATAGCCCGGGAACGACGGATTGCTAAACTGGCCTTCTTTGAGGATCGGCGCCCGCAGGATCAATGAATTTTCGCTGAGCCGCGTTTCCAGTAATAACGGGATAGGCTGATCATCGGGATACATCAGTGCCTCGAAATTACGGTGGAAATTCGAGGTCACAAACAATTCATTGTGGGTGTTGAACACCGCGATACTGCGGATGATTTGCGAATGCTTACGATGGGCATAGCTGATCAAGCGACGCACGGCTTCCCGGTTTTGGTCCGCCATGCCATATTCCGTCGAAATGGCCAAGGGCTCGATGATGCTGGCACCGGTCGAAAGGAGCTGATGTTCCAGATCGCGATAACGGCTCATCGTAAAAAAAGCGCTGAGGAGGAGGCCGATAATCAGTGTCGGTGCTAATGTCAGGGTGAAGACCCTGGCACGAAGTCCATATTTGGTCATGGTTCTCTTAATTACAAGAATGCGATTCTGTGGGAGAATTGTCGCCCATCTGTGGTCGTTAGCTTAATGAAACTAGGGCTATTCGACAATCCACTAATCCCAAACTGTCGATATTATCACTCAGTTTGTACTAACTGCTCCGTGAGTCCAAAACTATGGCACGCTTTTTTAAGCCTCAGAAACGAAAAGTCACCGACACCAAGCACAAAGAAATCACTATTAGCCGATTGGATCACCTTGGTGCCGGTATTGGTCACGTTGATCGCAAATCCGTCTTTGTTGACGGCGCTTTGCCGGGTGAACACGTGGTGGTGCAGCTCACGGAAGAGAAAAAACAGTACGCCCGCGCCAAATTGATCAAGCGCCTGACCAGCAGCGAATCCCGCATTGCACCGCAGTGTCCGCTATACGCCGAGTGTGGGGGCTGTAACTTGCAACACCTGTCGCACGACGGACAAATTGCTGCCAAGCAGCAATCCCTGAGTGAGTTGATGGGGAAATTCGCCAATGCCGGTCATGTTGACCAAGTCGCACCGATTGTTAGCCAACCATGGGGCTACCGCCGTTGTGCGCGCTTTAGCGTGATGCCGATGGGCAAAGGGCTGGTGATGGGATTCCGTAAAAAACAAAGCAAAGACATTGTAAACGTCGAGCAGTGTCCGGTACTGGCTGACTCGCTGAATGCGTTGTTGCCGGTATTGCGTGAGACGCTGTTGTCGCTACAAGGTAAAAAACACTTAGGCCACGTTGAGTTGGTTGAAGCGGATAATGGGCGCGTGGTACTGATCCGCCACTTACAGCCGTTTTCTGACCAAGACATGACGGTGCTCAAGCAGTTCGCTGACGAACATCAGGTAATGTTATACCTCGCCCCAACCGCAGAGACGGTGGAGAGCCTGTCAGACGCTCACCCACACTACGTGTTGGATGGGTTAACCTTATCGTTTTCACCGAAAGATTTTATTCAGGTGAACCGTGAGGTGAATGAAAACATGGTGGCGCAGGCGATGGATTGGTTAGCGATCACCCCGCAAGATCGTGTGTTGGATCTGTTTTGTGGTTTAGGCAACTTCAGCCTGCCGCTGGCAAAACAGGCAAATGCACTGGTAGGTGTTGAAGGTATCGATGAGATGGTGCATCGTGCATCAGAGAATGCTGCTAATAACCAATTACACAATGCGGCGTTCTACCAAGCGAACCTTGACGATGATGTGACCGCCATGCCGTGGGCACAGGAAAAATTCAATAAAATCCTGTTGGACCCAGCGCGTGCTGGTGCAGCAGGCGTGATGGAACATGTCGTGAAATTACACCCAGAGCGGGTGGTGTATGTGTCGTGTAACCCGGCCACCCTTGCACGGGACAGTCAGGTGTTACTGGCACACGGTTATCAGTTGGCAAAGCTGGGTATGATGGACATGTTCCCGCATACCGGGCATTTGGAGTCCATGGCGTTATTCGTGAAGTCACGTCGTTGATCGTGTCTTCATTGTTACCGCCCTTGATTCATCTACACAGAGAAACAGGATAGAGAAATGGTCGCAGTTCGCGGTGCGCATTTAAAGGAAAATGATACATTCGAGCTTTCGTCTTGGATTGACAGTCTGCAGCAGGATGGCAAGGTCGCCAACCGATTAACGCAGACCTACCAGCGATGTCTCGATTTGACGGCGAAGGAAGAGACGGCACCCTTGTTGCTATGGCGCGGCCGCGAAATGGTCGAGATCTTAGTAACGCTAAGCATGGACCGAGATACCTTGGTTGCGGCACTGCTGTTCCCCTTGGTGGAAGCGGGGGTGTATGCCCCTGAGCAGTTGCAAGAGGACTACGGCCAAACCATCACACAGATGGTGGTCGGCGTCAGCCAGATGGCGGCCATCGGCCAGCTCAATGCCACCAAAGAAGGGGCGGAGCAGTCAGCGCAGGTCGATAATATTCGTCGCATGCTACTGTCGATGGTGGATGACTTCCGCTGCGTGGTGATCAAGCTGGCGGAGCGCATTTGTAACCTGCGTGAAGTGAAAGATGAGCCGGATGCCGTGCGCCGTGCCGCCGCGAAAGAGTGTGCCAATATCTATGCCCCGTTGGCGAACCGTCTCGGGATTGGTCAGCTGAAGTGGGAAATTGAAGATTACGCCTTCCGTTATCGTCACCCAGACACCTATAAGCAGATCGCGAAGCAGCTGTCTGAGCGCCGTATCGACCGCGAACATTACATCGAACACTTTGTTACAGACTTAGCGGACTCGATGAAGGCATGCCACATCAAAGCCGAAGTACAAGGTCGACCAAAACATATTTACAGCATCTGGCGTAAAATGCAGAAAAAGAGCTTGGCGTTTGACGAGCTGTTTGATGTGCGTGCTGTGCGCATTATCGCTGATGCGCTGCAAGACTGTTACGCCGCGTTAGGGGTGGTACATACCAAATACCGCCACTTGCCTAAAGAGTTTGATGACTACGTCGCGAACCCGAAACCCAATGGCTATCAGTCTATCCACACCGTGGTGTTGGGGCCGGAAGGCAAAACCATTGAGATTCAGATCCGTACCAAGCAAATGCACGAAGAGTCGGAACTGGGTGTCGCCGCACACTGGAAATACAAAGAAAGCGGGTCGTCATCGGGTGGCGCAAAATCGTCGTACGATGAGAAAATCAATTGGCTGCGTAAGCTACTGGCATGGCAAGAAGAAATGTCGGATTCGGGTGAAATGCTCGACGAACTGCGTAGCCAAGTGTTTGATGATCGCGTGTATGCCTTTACCCCGAAAGGGGACGTGGTGGATTTGCCACTAAATGCCACGCCGTTGGATTTTGCTTATCACATTCACTCGGAAGTGGGGCACCGTTGTATCGGGGCCAAGGTGGAAGGGCGCATTGTGCCGTTCACGTACCACTTGCAGATGGGCGATCAGGTTGAAATCATCACCCAGAAAGAGCCGAATCCATCCCGTGACTGGCTGAACCCGAACTTAGGCTTTGTGACCTCAAGCCGAGCGCGTGCGAAGGTGCATGCGTGGTTCCGTAAACAAGATCGCGACAAAAACATTGCGGCAGGCCGTGAGATTTTGGAGCACGAGCTGCACAAAATCGGTGCCACGTTGAAAGATGCCGAAGCCTATGCGCTGAAGCGTTTTAACGTAAACTCGACGGATGAACTCTTTGCCGGGGTCGGCAGTGGTGATTTGCGTATCAACCAAGTCATTAACCATATCAATGCCTTGGTTAACAAGCCGACCGCGGAAGAAGAAGATCAGCAGTTGCTGGAGAAGTTGGCGGAAGCGAACAGCAAAATGTCGTCAGCCAAAAAACCACAGCGTGATGCGGTGGTGGTGGAAGGGGTGGATAACCTCATGACACATTTGGCGCGTTGTTGTCAGCCGATCCCAGGTGATGAGATCCAAGGCTTTGTGACGCAAGGCCGCGGGATTTCTGTGCACCGTAGCGATTGTGAGCAATTGGAAGAGTTACGCCATGTGGCGGCCGAGCGGATCATTGATACCGTGTGGGGCGGGGGATTTGTGGGGAACTACAATATCACCGTGCGCGTCACCGCATCAGAGCGAAGCGGGTTGATAAAAGAGCTGACCAATACCTTTGCCAATGAAAAAGCCAAGGTCGCGGGTATGAAGAGCCGGGTGGACTTTAAAAAGCAGCTTTCCATTTTGGACTTTGATTTGGAATTGACGGATCTCGATGTGCTGGGCCGAGTGCTTAAGCGCATTGAGCAAGTGAAAGACGTGGCCGAAGCCAAGCGTCTTCACTGATCAGTGAGAGCTGAGTATTTAGGGACGAGTATCTAGGGACGAGTATCTAGATGTAGAGCCTAGAAACTAGAATTTAGGAACTAGAACTTAGAAACTCGAGACTCGGAACTAAAAACCAGAAACTCAAACCAGAAACGGGGAGCCCAGATGCTGCCCGTTTTTTTTACCGCTATATTGTTGAAGCAACAGTTCGCATCGAGAGTGAGAAGGAAAACGAACAATGACAGAGACATCACAGACACCGATAGAACGCTTGGTGGCGATCATGGCGACACTGCGTGATCCGCAAACGGGTTGCCCGTGGGATCAAAAACAAACTTTCGCCTCCATTGTGCCGCACACCATTGAAGAAGCCTATGAAGTGGCGGATGCCATTGAGCAGCAAAACTGGGATGACGTGCGTGAGGAGCTGGGGGATTTATTGTTCCAGGTGATTTTTTACAGCCAGATGGGCAAAGAGCAAGGGCTGTTTGACTTTAACGATGTGGTCGAAGGGCTCAATGAAAAGCTGACCCGTCGCCATCCGCACGTGTTTGGCGATAAGGCGTTTGCGAGTGACGCAGACATAAACGCCAATTGGGAGGCCGAAAAAGCCAAAGAGCGCGCCCAAAAAGGCGAGGACAACAGTGTGCTGGCCAATATTCCCCGCGCGCTGCCGGCACTGACACGTGCGGATAAAATTCAAAAACGTTGTGCTAAGCATGGCTTTGACTGGGACACATTGGGGCCGGTGGTGGATAAGGTGCACGAAGAAATTGAAGAAGTGATGGAAGAAGTCATCCAAGCGTCACCGAAGCAGGAGAGAATCGAAGAAGAGATGGGAGATCTCCTGTTTGCTGTCGCGAACTTCAGCCGCCATGTGGCCGTGAAACCGGAGATCGCCTTGCAGCGTGCCAACCAGAAATTTGAGCGTCGCTTTCGCCAGGTTGAAAAAAATGTGCTAGAACAAGGGAAGCGTCTTGAAGACTGCTCGCTGGCGGAGTTAGATCAGATCTGGGATGCGGTAAAACGCAGCGAGTCAAAAGGTTAGACGAAACACGGTTTACCTTTGGCTGGCTATTAATGAGTCTATTGATAGTCGTCCTGAGAAGGAGATTTGATTTGAGACAAAAAAAAACTCAGTCTGCTGTGATAGTTTTCACGTTGTGGCAATAAGGGGTGTCTGGTATACTAATTTCCCGTCCAGATACACTTATATCCTCTATACCAATCTTCCAGGTAAAACATGACGACGAATTACATTTTTGTTACGGGCGGGGTCGTATCCTCACTAGGTAAAGGTATTGCTGCTGCATCTCTAGCGGCTATTCTAGAAGCACGTGGTCTAAACGTGACCATGATGAAACTAGACCCTTACATCAACGTTGACCCTGGCACAATGAGCCCGATTCAGCATGGTGAAGTATTCGTAACGGAAGACGGTGCAGAGACCGACCTTGACTTAGGTCACTACGAGCGTTTCATCCGTACCAAGATGACCAAGCGTAACAACTTCACTGCAGGTCGTGTTTACGAAGAAGTGCTTCGTAAAGAACGTCGCGGTGACTATCTTGGTGCCACTATTCAGGTGATCCCTCACATCACAAACGAAATCAAAGATCGTGTGATTGCGGGCGCTAAAGGCCACGATGTGGCTATCGTTGAAGTTGGCGGTACTGTCGGTGATATCGAATCGCTACCATTTATGGAAGCTATCCGTCAGCTAGCTGTTCAGAAAGGGCGTGATCGTACCATGTTCATGCACCTGACGCTGGTTCCTTACCTTGCCGCAGCCGGCGAAGTAAAAACCAAGCCAACCCAACACTCAGTAAAAGAGCTTCTGTCTATCGGTATTCAGCCTGACGTGCTGATCTGCCGTAGCGATCGCATGATCCCAGCAAACGAACGTGCGAAGATTGCGCTTTTCTGTAACGTACAAGAAAAAGCTGTTATTTCGATGAAAGACGTAGATTCTATCTACAAGATCCCACAGCTAATTAAAGCACAGGGTCTTGATGATCTTGTTTGTCAGCGTTTCGGTATTACTGCACCAGAAGCAGACCTGAACGAGTGGGAACAAGTGATCTACGAAGAAGCGAACCCAACGGCGGAAGTTGTGATTGGTATGGTCGGTAAATATATCGAACTACCAGACGCATACAAATCAGTTAACGAAGCATTGAAGCACGCAGGCCTGAAAAACCGTCTGTCAGTGCAAATCAAGTACATCGATTCTCAAGATGTTGAGTCAAAAGGCACAGAAGTGCTGGAAGGCCTTGATGCGATCTTGGTACCAGGTGGCTTCGGTAACCGTGGTGTAGAAGGTAAAATCCTGACTGCACAATATGCACGTGAAAACAAAATCCCATACCTAGGTATCTGTTTGGGTATGCAGGTTGCACTGATCGAGTTCGCTCGTAATGTTGCAGGCTTTGAAGGGGCGCACTCTACTGAGTTTAACCCTGAAACGAAATTCCCAGTTGTTGGCCTAATCACTGAATGGGTTGATAGCGAAGGTAACGTTGAAGAGCGTAGCGAAAAATCGGATCTTGGCGGTACAATGCGTCTAGGTTCACAGCTATGTCATCTACAAGACGGTTCAAAAGCACGTGAACTATACGGTAACCCGACTATTCACGAGCGTCACCGTCACCGTTACGAAGTAAACAACAACCTACTTCCTAAACTAGAGAAGGCAGGTCTGAAAATTTCTGGTCTTTCTGCAGACAAGAAATTGGTGGAAATCATCGAGATCCCGAACCACCCATGGTTCGTGGCTGCTCAGTTCCACCCTGAGTTCACCTCAACACCTCGCGATGGTCACCCATTGTTTGCGGGCTTCGTGAAAGCGGCTGGTGATAACCAGCGCGGTGAGCTTAAAAAGTAAGGATTACGGATAGCTGTAGCGCAGTGTTAGCTGCAGCTATTTTTTTAGCTTTTAATTTCAAGATAAAGCAAGAGGAAACATCAATGTCTAAGATCGTTAAAGTTCTAGGTCGTGAAATCATCGATTCACGTGGTAACCCAACTGTTGAAGCTGAAGTACACCTAGAAGGCGGTTTCGTCGGTATGGCTGCAGCTCCATCAGGCGCATCTACTGGTTCTCGCGAAGCTCTTGAGCTACGTGACGGTGACAAATCTCGTTTCCTAGGTAAAGGCGTACTTAAAGCTATTGAAGCTGTAAACGGCCCAATCGCTGAAGCTCTAATCGGCAAAGACGCTAAAGACCAAGCTGCAATCGATGCAGTGATGATCGAACTAGACGGCACTGAAAACAAATCTAACTTCGGTGCAAACGCAATCCTAGCGGTATCTCTAGCAAACGCTAAAGCAGCAGCTGCTGCTAAAGGCATGCCTCTATACGAGCACATCGCTGAACTAAACGGCACTGCGGGCGTATTCTCTATGCCTCTACCAATGATGAACATCATCAACGGTGGCGAGCACGCAGACAACAACGTTGACATTCAAGAGTTCATGATTCAGCCAGTTGGCGCTGCAACGCTGAAAGAAGCTGTACGCATGGGTGCGGAAGTATTCCACAACCTAGCTAAAGTACTTAAGTCTAAAGGCTACAACACAGCTGTTGGTGATGAAGGTGGTTTCGCGCCTAACCTTAAGTCTAACGCTGAAGCACTAGAAGTAATCGCAGAAGCTGTTGCAGCTGCTGGCTACGAGCTAGGCAAAGACATCACTCTTGCTATGGACTGTGCAGCTTCTGAGTTCTACGACAAAGCAGCTGGCATCTACAACATGAAAGGCGAAGGCAAAACCTTCACTTCAGAAGAGTTCAACCACTACCTTGCTGGTCTAGTTGAGCAATTCCCAATCGTTTCTATCGAAGACGGTCTTGACGAGTCAGATTGGACTGGTTTCAAACACCAGACTGAACTTCTAGGCGACAAGATTCAGCTAGTAGGTGACGATCTATTCGTTACTAACACTAAGATTCTTGCTGAAGGTATCGAGAAAGGCATCACTAACTCAATCCTTATCAAGTTCAACCAAATCGGTTCTCTAACTGAGACTCTAGCTGCAATCAAGATGGCTAAAGACGCAGGTTACACAGCTGTAATCTCTCACCGTTCAGGCGAAACTGAAGATGCAACTATCGCTGATCTAGCGGTAGGTACTGCTGCAGGCCAGATCAAAACAGGTTCTATGAGCCGTTCTGACCGTGTTGCTAAGTACAACCAACTTATCCGTATCGAAGAAGCTCTAGGTGCTAAAGCGCCTTTCAACGGTCTTAAAGAAGTGAAAGGTCAGGCTTAATTATTAGCCTGCCTGTAGGGACACCCTACACGCTTTAATAAAAACCGCCTCTAAGGGGCGGTTTTTTTATGGCCGAATGGTCACCGGTTGTGGCTTCTACGCTAGTGTCAAACTGCGCTTTATGGGATTATTATCGGTTTAGTCGGCTGTCTGATGAGGATAGACGTGGTATTTATTGATGGCATTATCAGCATTATCAGGCAGTGTGATCTGTTAATATCACTGATCATTGTCTGGAGAATGGAATGCGAATGCTTACCTTGCTGCTACTGGCAGTGTTGAGTTGGCTGCAATATGATTTCTGGTTAGGCAAAAACGGCATGCTTGATTACTTGGCGGTGAAAGATAATGTCGCCGTTCAGCAAGAAGCCAATGCGCAGCTAGTGCAGCGTAACCAGCAGATGTATTTTGAAATCAACGATCTGAACCGCGGACAGGAAGCGATAGAAGAGCGGGCTCGCAATGAGCTTGGCATGATCCGCCCTGACGAAACCTTCTTTCGTATTGTCGGGGAATAGTCTGATGATCCTACGTGAAAAAATGATTGCAGTGGTGCCTGCTGCAGGGGTTGGGAGCCGTATGGCGGCTGACCGCCCTAAACAGTACTTACAGATCGCCGGCAAGACGATATTGGAACATACCGTTGCCCGTTTGTTGCAACACCCTTCGATCGCACAAGTGATCATCGCCGTGAGTGAACACGACCCGTATTTCCCGCAGTTGCCACTGGCTACCGACCCTCGCGTGATCCGCGTGAATGGCGGGGCTGAACGTGCGGATTCCGTGTTTGCGGGTTTAGCGGCGATTGACGATCCGAACACCTGGGTACTGGTACACGATGCGGCCCGACCGTGTTTACACCTGAGTGATGTGGATGACCTGATCCAAGGGGCGCAGGCTTCCCCGTTTGGGGCGATTTTGGCGGCACCCGTGCGTGACACCATGAAGCGAGGCAATGGCATCGGGGGCATTGCCACCACGGTGGATCGTACCGATTTATGGCATGCCCTCACGCCACAGATGTTCCGCGCCGGCATGCTCAAGCATGCGCTGGAACAGGCATTGGCTGACGGTGCGGTGATCACTGATGAAGCCTCCGCGATGGAGCATGCGCAGCAACCGCCTCAACTCGTGAAAGGGCGTGCCGATAATCTCAAGGTGACGCAACCGGAAGATCTTGCGTTGGCGGCATTTTATTTAGAAACCATGATGAGGGAAGCGGAATGATGCGAATTGGACACGGCTTTGATGTACATAAATTTGGTGGTGAAGGGCCGGTAATTATTGGCGGCGTTGCGATCCCTTATGGACAAGGTTTGATTGCCCATTCCGATGGCGATGTGGCCTTACACGCGGTGTGTGATGCCCTGCTCGGCGCAATTGGCGCGGGCGACATTGGCCGTCACTTTCCTGATACGGATGCAGAATGGGCAGGCGCAGACAGCCGTGCATTGCTGCGTGATGTCTATAGTAAGGTAAAGGCGAAAGGTTACCGCTTAGGTAACGTGGATGTCACCATCATCGCGCAAGCGCCGAAAATGGCGCCATACATCACCGCGATGTGTCAGGCCATTGCCGCAGATTTAGAAACCGAGATCGGCAATGTGAATGTGAAAGCGACAACGTCAGAACGTTTAGGGTTTACCGGCCGCAAAGAAGGCATTGCCTGTGAAGCGGTCGTATTGATCTGCCAACAATAATTCAAGGGTAGGCCCCATTATTGGGTCTACTGATTGGCACACATGTGCCGCTAGTTAATGGTGTATATATGTCTACTGTTATGGACAATTTCAGCTGGTTATACGGAAAACCAAGCTGTCAGGGCCGAATTAAAGCTGAGCCTGAAGATTTTATTGTTAAGGAAAACTTGGGTTTTGATTTTGCCGGTACTGGCGAACATTTTATGGTGAAAATCCGTAAGACTGGCGAAAACACCAAGTATGTTGTGAATGAGTTAGCCAAAGCGTGTGAGGTAAAATCTCGCGATGTGAGCTGGGCGGGCCTGAAAGATCGCCATGCGATCACCGAGCAATGGCTGAGTGTCCATTTGCCGGGTAAGCCGGATCCGGATCTAAGCGCCTTTGTGGCAGAGCACCCGGGGATTGAAGTGCTGGAAACGGCGCGTCATGATAAAAAATTGCGCCCCGGTGATTTGGTGGGTAACTGGTTCCAGTTGACGTTAAGCGATCTGGATCAGCCAGAGGCGTTGATCGCACGTTTGGAGCAGGTGCGTGAACACGGTGTGCCAAACTATTTCGGTGAGCAGCGTTTCGGCCATGGCGGCAACAACGTCACAAAAGCCCGCGCGTGGGGTAACGATGAATTCCGCGTGCGTGATAAGAGTAAGCGCAGCTTCTACTTGTCAGCAGCACGTTCATGGTTGTTTAACCAAGTGCTGTCAGCCCGTATTGAGCAGAACACGGTGAACACGCTGATGGCGGGTGATTGGCTGCAATCAGACGCTGATCCGCGTGGCATGTTAGTGGCAACGGTGACCGACAGCATCCAACACGATGTGGACGCCGGTCGTTTGGCGATTACTGCCCCGATGATGGGTGATAATGCCTTGCCGACAACGGGCGATGCACAAGCGTTCGAAATGGCGATTGTTGAGCAAGAGCCGGCTTTGTTGAAGCTGATCCGTGATAACCGTATGCGCCATGAACGCCGTACGCTGTTGCTTAAACCTGAACAAATGGCATGGCAACAGAACGGTGATCAAATGACGGTTTCCTTTGCCCTTCCGGCAGGTTGTTTTGCCACCGCCGTGGTGCGTGAGCTGATGAGTGAGCTGGCGACAGAACAAAAGGTTTATGGACACGATGCGGATACTGATCAGTAACGATGATGGCATTTTTGCTGAGGGTATAAACACCTTAGCACGTGTCTTATCTGATCTTGGTGACGTGACGGTGATTGCCCCTGACCGAAATCGGTCGGGGGCGTCAAATTCACTGAGTCTGGATAACCCGCTGCGCATTCGCCATGAAGGGGAGCGCCGCATTTCCGTGGAAGGTACACCGACCGATTGCGTGCACTTTGCCCTCAATGAATGGTTGGATGAACGACCAGACTTGGTCGTGGCTGGGATCAACCACGGTGCAAACCTGGGTGATGATGTGCTGTATTCCGGTACCGTTGCTGCCGCCACAGAAGGTCATTTTTTGGGTGTGCCGGCCATTGCCGTGTCGCTGGTGGGGAATACCCATTTTGAGACCGCCGCCCAAGTGGTGAAGCAGGTATTGATGAAAATGGATACCCACCCGTTACCTGAAAATCGGATCCTGAATATCAATGTGCCGGATCTGCCACTGGCAGAACTGGGGCCTTGGCAGGTGACACGTTTGGGGGCGCGCCACCGTGCAGAAAATATGGTGAAAGCCGTCGACCCTCGCGGGAAAGAGTTGTACTGGCTGGGCCCGCCGGGACCGTGTCAGGACGCCGGCCCGGGCACCGATTTTTATGCGATTGAACACGGTTGTGTGTCTTTGACACCGTTGCAGGTGGATCTCACCGCACACGATGCACTGGGTGCATTACAGCAGTGGGTTAACGATCAGGAGATAAAGTAAGGATGCGCTATGTGGATGAGCGGCACGCCCTACTGCAGTATCTATCTCAGCAAGGGATCCGCGATGACAAGGTACTTCGAGCGATAGGCGCCGTGCCACGCGAGGTGTTTATTGATGAAGCCTTGTCGCACAAAGCCTATGAAAATAATGCGCTGCCAATCGGGAATGGACAGACCATTTCACAGCCGTACATTGTGGCTAGAATGACAGAGCTGATGGCGTTGTCGCCACAGTCACGTATTTTGGAAATCGGCACTGGCTCGGGGTACCAGACTGCCGTGCTGGCACAGCTGGTGGATCACGTGTATTCGGTCGAGCGCATTAAAGCATTGCAATGGCGGGCGAAACGGCGTTTAAATCAACTGGCGCTGCACAACGTGTCGACTAAGCATGGCGATGGTTGGCAGGGGTGGGCGAGCAAAGGGCCGTTTGATGCCATTATTGTAACCGCGGCTGCTGCTGATATTCCGATGGCCTTGTTGGCGCAGTTGGCCGAAGGTGGCCGCTTGATTGTGCCCGTAGGCGAAGCAACACAAGTGTTAAAATTGATTGTACGTGACGGTGATCGGTATCGCGCCAGCGATGTTGAGCCGGTACGTTTTGTACCGTTGGTAGCAGGGGAACTGCTGTATTAATGAGGATGAGCGCGTCAGTGTCAGTGATTAAACCGACCGTAAAGTGGACAGTATTGGCTGTCAGCTTGTGGCTATCTGGCTGTAGCAATCATACGCCTGCCCCTGTAACCAGTTTGGGGAAGGACTATCATAGCCTGGAGCGTGGCAGCTACCGGGGCAGCTACTATGAAGTACAAAAAGGTGACACCTTGTATTTCATTTCTTATATCACTGACAAAGATGTGAATGACTTGGTGGCTTATAACCGCTTGGCGAAGCCGTACACCATTTTCCCCGGGCAGAAGTTGCAATTGTGGAAGCCGAAATACCAAGCGCCACAATACGGTAAAACGGTGCCAATCACATCCCCTTCGACGCAGACGGCAGATAAGGCTAAACCGGTGATCACGCCGGTCGCAAAACCGACCGTGCCCCCTGCGTCTCAAACCGCCAGTAAAGCGGTCGTGCCGCCTGTGACAAAACCGGCTCCCCAGAAGCCGGTTGCGGTTGCCGCGACCAAACCTGCAACTGTGCAAAAAAACAGCAATAAAAATATTGATCCAGCTCCCACAAAAGAGTACTCTCAAAAAGCTGAAAGTAACAAAGTTGTTACAAATCAGCCAAAACCTAAACCAACACCCAAACCAAGCAACACCAAGGTAGATAAATGGACGTGGCCAACCAAAGGACGGGTCATTGCGCGTTTCTCTAATGCAGAGAACGGCAACAAAGGTCTGGATATTGCGGGGCAGCGCGGTCAAGCCATCGAGGCATCCGCCGACGGTGTTGTGGTTTATGCCGGTAATGCGCTACGAGGTTATGGCAATCTGGTCATTATTAAGCATAGCGAGGATTTCCTCAGTGCTTATGCCCATAACGATCAGATGTATGTCAAGGAGCAGCAGCGGGTTAAGGTGGGGCAGAAAATCGCCACAATGGGTAGCTCAGGCACCAACAATGTGCGGCTCCATTTTGAAATCCGGTACAAGGGTAAATCTGTTGATCCGATGCGGTACTTACCGCGATAGAGAACATGACAGAGTAAAGTTGTAATGTCTTGCTAACTCGCCATCTGGGAGGCGCTATGAGTAGAAGCAATACTGCTACAGAGATTGATGATTTCGATGTAGAACAGGAAATGGAGATTGACGCGGGGAGCACCGAGGCCAAAGCGGAAAGTACAGAGACCCTTGATGATGATGTCGATATGTCTCAATTTGGCACACCGCAAAAAGCCTTAGATGCGACGCAGCTGTATTTGGGGGAAATCGGTTTTTCCCCATTACTCACCGCCGAAGAAGAAGTGCTGTACGCCCGCCGTGCACTGCGGGGGGATGAAGTGGCCCGTAAACGTATGATTGAGAGTAATCTACGTTTGGTGGTGAAAATATCCCGCCGTTACAGTAATCGCGGTTTGGCATTACTGGACTTAGTGGAAGAGGGTAATCTTGGCCTGATCCGCGCGGTGGAAAAGTTCGACCCTGAGCGTGGTTTCCGTTTCTCTACTTATGCCACTTGGTGGATCCGTCAAACCATTGAACGGGCCATCATGAATCAAACCCGCACCATCCGTTTACCTATCCATGTCGTTAAAGAGCTCAATGTGTATCTGCGCACCGCCCGTGAGCTGGCACAAAAACTCGATCATGAACCCACCGCTGAAGACATCGCTTTCAAACTGGATAAGTCCGTTGATGACGTAAACCGTATGCTGCGCCTGAATGAGCGTGTCGGCTCGGTGGATAACCCTATTGGTGGCGATTCCGAAAAAGCCCTGCTGGATATCATTCCTGATGAAAAAAGCGGAGGCCCTGAAACCTCAACCCAAGACGATGACATCAAACTGTCGATTGTGCATTGGCTGAAAGAATTGAACCCGAAACAGCGCGAAGTGCTGGCTCGCCGGTTTGGTTTACTCGGCTATGAAGCTTCGACGTTGGAAGATGTGGGGCGTGAGATTGGCCTGACCCGTGAGCGGGTGCGTCAAATTCAGGTAGAAGGCTTGCGTCGTCTGCGTGACATGCTGACCCATCAAGGGTTGAGTATCGAATCCTTGTTCAATCAAGAGCAGCTCTGATCCCCCCTTCCTTTTTGCAGTTATGCCTTTTCTGGGTGAAATGAGATAAAAAAGGTTGATGCCTCGCATCAACCTTTTTTGTTTTGGGCGTGAATTTGCGCCGGTATTACAACAACGCTTTCAGGCGATACAGCTCATCCAATGCCTGACGTGGGGTCATTTCATCGGGATTGACTTTGGCCAGTGCTTCTTCCACTTCGCTAGGCTCCGGGATCAAACTCAGTTGGTTCTCAACCCGTGGCACGGCTGTGGTGCTGAGCGTGCCGGCTTGTGGTGCAACGGCTTGCTGGTGGCCACTGGCTTCCAACTGCTGCAGTTTGAATTTGGCACGCTTGATCACAGGTTTAGGTACACCCGCCAGGCTGGCGACCGCCAAGCCGTAAGACTTGCTGGCTGCGCCTTCTTGTACCGCGTGCATGAAGGCGATCTCGTCGCCGTGCTCAACCGCATCCAAGTGAACATTGGCAAGACCGTCAATCAACGATGGCAGTTCAGTCAACTCGAAATAGTGTGTGGCAAATAACGTCATGGCGGCGATTTTCTCTGCCAGCCATTCGGCACTGGCCCACGCCAGTGACAGACCGTCATACGTACTGGTGCCACGACCAATTTCATCCATCAACACCAAGCTGTGCTTTGTCGCGTTGTGCAGGATGTTAGCGGTTTCGGTCATCTCGACCATGAAGGTCGAGCGGCCAGAGGCCAGATCATCCGATGCACCGATACGGGTGAAAATGCGATCTAATGGGCCGATCTTCACCGCTTCAGCCGGTACAAAGGAACCGACGTGCGCCAGCAGCGCGATCAACGCCGTTTGACGCATGTAGGTCGATTTACCACCCATGTTTGGACCGGTGATGATCAGCATACGACGATCTTGATGCAGCGAAATCGGGTTAGCGATAAACGGCTCACTCAATACTTGCTCAACCACGGGGTGACGACCGGCACTGATCGTAATACCCGGTTGTTCCACCAACTCTGGACGGCAGTAGTTAAGGGTATCGGCACGCTCAGCCAAGTTCGCCAATACATCCAATTCTGACAGCGCACTGGCGGCATTTTGTAGCTGCTCAAGGTGCGGTAACAGCAGGTCAAACAGCTCATCCCACAGTTTCTTCTCTAAAGCCAAGGCCTTAGATTTAGAGTTCAGCACTTTGTCTTCGTGTGCTTTCAATTCCGGAATGATGTAACGTTCCGCATTTTTCAGCGTTTGACGACGCACATAGTGGCTTGGCACTAAATGGCTTTGGCCGCGGCTGACCTGAATGAAGAAACCGTGTACTTGGTTGAAGCCCACTTTCAGGCTGTCGATGTCGTGGCGCTCACGCTCACTCGCTTCCAGTTCATCAAGGAACTTGGTCGCCCCGTCAGCCAAGTCGCGCCATTCATCCAACTCCGCGTTATACCCCGTAGCCAACACGCCACCGTCACGGATCACCACAGGCGGGTTTTCCATGATGGCACGTTCCAGTAGTTCACACAGATCGTCCATCGGTGCCGCTGCTTGAGCGAGCTGACCAATGCGCGGTTGGCTGATGTCGCTCAGTAGTTCGCTGACTTCCGGTAAGTGTTGCAGGGCGGTACGCATACGGGCTAAATCGCGTGGGCGGGCAGAACGCAGCGCAAGACGAGCAAGAATACGTTCCAGATCGCCCATGTGGCGTAATACGCCAGCCAGATCCAAAAACAGGCCCGTATCTTTAAAGGCACTGATGGCATCTAAACGGCCGTTAAGCTGTTTTTGATCGCGAATAGGCTGATGCAGCCAGCGTTTCAGTAAGCGGCTACCCATTGGGGTCGCAGTGTGATCCAGTACCGAGGCCAAGGTGTTGTCAAAGCCGCCGGACAGGTTTTGCGTTAGTTCCAAATTACGACGGGTGGCGGCATCCAAAATGACGGCGTGATCTTTGGTGTCTTGGGTAATGGCGCGAATATGCGGCAGAGCTGTACGCTGGGTGTCTTTCACGTACTGCAGCAAACAACCGGCAGCACACAGGCCACGTTCCGCGTTTTCAACCCCGAAGCCGACTAAATCGCGGGTACCAAATTGCATTGTCAATTGTTGACGTGCGGTGTCGAGATCAAATTCCCACACCGGACGACGGCGGCTGCCTTTGATGTGTTGCAGCAGGCCGGGCAGGGCAAAATCTTCCGGGTACAGCAGTTCCGCCGGGCTGGTGCGTTGCAGTTCTGCCTGCATCGCTTCTTCCGTTTCTGGCTCGGTGAGCATGAAGCGGCCAGAGGTGATATCCAACGTGGCATAGCCGAAGGCATTGCCGTGCTGGTAGATCGCAGCGATCAGGTTATCGTGACGTTCATTGAGCAGGGCTTCATCGCTGACGGTGCCTGGGGTAATAATGCGCACCACTTTACGCTCTACCGGCCCTTTGCTTGTCGCGGGATCGCCAATTTGCTCACAGATTGCCGCCGATACCCCTTGTTGTACCAATTTCGCCAGGTAGCCTTCGATAGAGTGATACGGCACGCCTGCCATCGGGATAGGCTCACCGTTAGAGGCACCGCGTTTGGTCAACGAGATATCGAGAAGTTGGGAAGCGCGTTTGGCGTCATCAAAGAATAATTCGTAGAAGTCACCCATGCGGTAAAACAGCAGGATATCAGGGTTTTCGGCCTTGATCCGTAAAAACTGCTGCATCATAGGTGTGTGCTTTTCTATGCCTTTTATGGTCACGATTTTGCCTGCTCGTAGTGCCGGTCGGGTCGCTGGCGCGCCGCCATGTCCGGGGAAATTTCTGACCGCTTAGGATACGTGAATCGCTGCGTGGGGCAAAGAGCCGAGAAGGATTTTTGATCGCAGAATAAAGGGCATGTTGACGGTGATCGCCATGGGCGTGTCCTTGCGTCTCCGTTGCTCCTTGAAGCGGTGCAGAGTAAGGTATAAGCCCATAAGGACACATGCCGTCGATGGGTGTGTCATCGGTGATGAATAACAGGAAGACAGCGATGGAACTTGCAGTGCAACTTGGCCAGCGATTGGCTCGCCAGCAATGGGTAGCAGCCACGGCGGAATCGTGTACCGGTGGCGGGATCGCGAGTGCGATCACCGAGGTGGCCGGCAGCTCGGCATGGTTTGACCGGGCCTTTATTACCTATAGCAATGACGCGAAGCAGGACATGCTCGGCGTTGCCGCGCATACTCTCAATGAACATGGGGCGGTCAGTGAAGCGGTGGTGCATGAGATGGCGCGTGGGGCTTTGGCGCATTCGTTAGCCCATATCAGTGTCGCTGTCAGTGGCATTGCGGGGCCAGGGGGCGGCAGTGAGGCCAAACCGGTGGGGACGGTGTGGCTCGCGTGGGCGGATCATACGGGCTGGCTGTGTGCGCGCTGTTACCACTTTCACGGTGATCGCCACGCCGTGCGTCAGCAGGCGATTGAAGCCGCGTTGAACGGGGTGATCCAGCGTGTGGATACCGTCGCAAAAGCGTGAGAGTGATCAACAACAAACGATGTCCGAAGAAAAAAGTTTTATCCAGTGCTAGACACTGTATGAATAGACAGTATACTAGTCATCATTATCAGTACTTAATCTAAGCATTAATTCAGCATCCTTGGGAGAGTCGAATGGACGACAATAAGCAGAAGGCACTTGCCGCCGCATTAGGTCAAATTGAAAAACAATTCGGTAAAGGCTCGATCATGAAGTTGGGCGATAACCGCACAATGGATGTTGAGACCGTGTCTACTGGTTCGTTATCGTTGGATATCGCCTTGGGTGCGGGTGGCCTGCCAATGGGCCGTATCGTTGAAATTTACGGTCCGGAATCATCAGGTAAAACCACACTAACGCTAGAAGTGATTGCCGCTGCACAGCGTCAAGGCAAAACCTGTGCCTTCATTGATGCTGAGCACGCCCTTGACCCAATCTACGCGAAAAAATTGGGCGTAGATATTGACCAGCTATTGGTTTCTCAGCCAGATACCGGCGAACAAGCATTGGAAATCGCTGACGCCCTAGCGCGTTCTGGCGCCGTGGATATTCTGGTGGTTGACTCCGTTGCCGCGCTAACACCGAAGGCAGAAATCGAAGGTGAAATGGGTGATTCACACATGGGTCTGCAGGCACGTATGTTGTCGCAGGCAATGCGTAAATTGACCGGTAACCTGAAGCAGTCAAACTGTATGTGTATCTTCATCAACCAGATCCGTATGAAGATCGGTGTGATGTTTGGTAACCCAGAAACCACCACAGGTGGTAATGCGCTGAAGTTCTACGCCTCTGTACGTCTTGATATTCGTCGTACGGGTGCGGTGAAAGAAGGCGACGAAGTGGTGGGTAACGAAACGCGCATCAAAGTGGTGAAAAACAAGATTGCGGCACCGTTTAAACAAGCGGAAACCCAAATTTTGTACGGCTTGGGCTTTAACCGTAATGGCGAGCTGATTGACTTGGGTGTGAAGCACAAGTTCATTGAAAAAGCGGGCGCATGGTACAGCTACAAAGGCGATAAGATCGGCCAAGGTAAAGCAAACTCTTGTAAATACCTTGCTGAAAACCCGGCTATCGCAGCAGAAATTGAAAAGTCACTGCGTGATTTGCTGCTGAATAACCCTGAGCATGATGCGGCGGCGGGTAGCGAGCCAAGCCTGAAAGAAATGGATGCCGAAGACGAAGAGTTCTAATTTCTCGCCTTCCCAAGAGCCCTGCTAAGCAGGGCTTTTTTGTATGTGTTATTTATGCTCAACGCCGTTAAGGCGTTCGTTGCCATGCTAAATGGTGGCCTTTGGGGTTTTCGCCAAGGCAATACGTCCGCCCCTTGTAGCGATGTGCTGCACAATCCGTGAGCTGAAATTGCCCCATTTCTCAACATAACGTTTCCCGTATTGCCTGCCGTTGTTTTACAATAACCTTCAAAGAATTTATGTTAGTTCAATCACTGTCTTCCCCGTGCGTCCTACCTTGGGCGGGAGGAAGCAATAGGTGATGGGAAAATCACCAAATTCGACTATTCAGTTTACAGAAAAGCATTATTCAGGAATTGCCAATGTACATGAGCACTGATGAGGTACGTAACGCGTTCCTCAAGTTCTTTGAAAGCAAAGGACACCAAATCGTAGAGAGTTCATCGTTAGTGCCACACAACGATCCAACCTTGCTATTTACTAACGCAGGGATGAACCAATTTAAAGATTGCTTCCTAGGCCTTGAAAAGCGTGCCTACACGCGTGCGACAACCGCACAGCGTTGTGTACGTGCTGGCGGTAAGCACAACGATTTGGAAAACGTGGGTTTCACCGCGCGTCACCACACTTTCTTTGAAATGCTGGGTAACTTCAGCTTTGGTGATTACTTCAAAGAAGATGCCATCTCATTTGCTTGGGAATTCCTGACTGAGGTGCTTCAGCTGCCAAAAGATCGTTTGCTTGTCACGGTTTACCAAACCGATGACGAAGCTTTCGACATTTGGAACAAAGCGGTTGGCATTCCGGCTGAACGTATCATCCGTATCGGTGATAAAGAAGGCGGTAAGGCGTTTGAGTCTGACAACTTCTGGCAGATGGGTGATACGGGTCCATGTGGTCCATGTACTGAAATTTTCTACGACCATGGCGCACACATTGCCGGTGGTCCTCCGGGCTCTCCTGATGAAGACGGCGACCGTTTCATCGAGATCTGGAACAACGTATTTATGCAGTTCAACCGTCACGCAGACGGCACTATGGAACCGCTACCTAAGCCATCAGTAGATACCGGTATGGGTATCGAGCGTATCTCTGCGATCATGCAGGGTGTGCACTCAAACTACGAAATCGACATCTTCCAGCGCTTGATCAAAGAAGCGGCGGCGGTGATCGGGTTTGACGATCTTAGCAACCAGTCACTACGCGTTGTGGCTGACCACATCCGTTCATGTGCGTTCTTGATCGCCGATGGCGTGATGCCGTCAAACGAAGGCCGTGGTTACGTGTTACGTCGTATTATTCGTCGTGCCGTACGTCATGGTAACAAGCTGGGTGCGAAAGGCTCTTACTTCTACAAGTTGGTGGGTCCACTGGCTGACGTGATGGGCAGCGCAGGCGCAGAGCTGAAAAAACAGCAAGAATTGGTTGAGAAAGTACTGAAAATCGAAGAAGAAAACTTCGGTCGTACGCTTGATCGCGGCATGGATATTCTGGCTGAAGCGCTAGATAACCTAGACGGCAACATGCTTGACGGCGAAACGGTATTCAAACTGTACGACACATACGGTTTCCCTGCTGATTTGACCAACGATGTAGCGCGTGAGCGTGGTTTCTCTATCGATGAAGAAGGCTTCAACGATGCAATGGAATCACAGCGTCAGCGTGCACGTGAAGCGGGTCAGTTCGGTGTGGACTACAACAACGCAATCAAAGTCGATGCAGAAACCGCATTCTGTGGCTACAACGCGACGACCGGTGAAGCAACGGTGGTTGCCCTGTACCGTGATGGCGAGCAAGTTGACGGCGTTAATGCCGGTGAAGACGTGCTGGTTGTTCTGGACAACACCCCATTCTACGCCGAGTCAGGCGGTCAGTGTGGTGATACCGGTGTGCTAAACGCACAAGGTGTACAGTTCAATGTTGCAGATACCCAGAAATTCGGCGCGGCCATTGGTCACAAAGGTCAGGTGTCTGAAGGCAGCTTGAGCGTGGGTGACAAGTTGATGGCAACGGTAGATGCTGCACGTCGTGCCGCGGTGAGCCTAAACCACTCAGCAACACACCTGATGCATGCTGCACTGCGCAACCTATTGGGTGAGCACGTGGCACAGAAAGGTTCATTGGTAAAAGCCGATGGCCTGCGTTTTGACTTCTCTCACCTAGAAGCGGTGAAGCCAGAAGAACTGCGTGAAGTTGAGCGTGTCGTGAACGAGCAAATCCGCCGTAACCACGCGATCAGCACGGACATCATGGACATCGAATCAGCCAAAGAAAAAGGCGCTATGGCGCTGTTTGGCGAAAAATACGATGACGAAGTACGCGTACTGAGCATGGGTGATTTCTCGGTAGAACTGTGTGGTGGTATCCATGCGGCGAACACCGGTGACATCGGTCTGTTTAAGATCGTTTCTGAAGGCGGTATCGCGGCAGGCGTACGTCGTATCGAAGCGGTAACGGGCGAAGCGGCAATCGCAGCCCTGCACGCACAAGAAGCACTACTGGCAGAAACAGCAAGCCTAGTGAAATCTGACGCGGCGTCTGTGGCAACAAAAGTGAGCGCACTGGTTGCACACAGCAAGCAGTTGGAAAAAGAAATCCAGCAGCTAAAAGACAAGCTAGCGGCACAAGAAAGTGCTGATCTGATCAACCAGGCGCAAGAGATCAACGGCGTGAAAGTCTTGATCGCGAAACTGGACGGTGCGGACAACAAAGCCCTACGTGGCATGGTTGACGAACTGAAGAACCAGATGGGTAGCGGTGTGGTTGTACTGGGTAACGTCAGCGAAGGCAAAGTGGGTCTTATCGCGGGCGTAACCAAAGATCTGATCGGCAAAGTAAAAGCTGGTGATCTGGTTAATCTTGTGGCGCTACAAGTTGGCGGTAAGGGCGGTGGTCGTCCTGATATGGCACAAGCGGGTGGTACCGATGCAGCGGCATTGCCAGCTGCACTAGAATCGGTTGCTCCTTGGTTGGCTGACAAACTGTAAGAGTGGAGAGGTGCAGTGGCACTATTGGTGCAGAAATTTGGTGGCACATCGGTAGGGGATATCGAACGCATTGAAGCGGTTGCTGAGCGCGTGATTCAAGCGCGCCAGCAAGGTCATCAAATTGTCGTGGTCGTGTCCGCAATGGCGGGCGAAACAAACCGTTTATTGGGTTTGGCTAAACAGGTGGATGACGTTCCTGATCAGCGTGAGCTGGACGTCCTGTTATCAACAGGGGAACAGGTCACGATCGCGTTATTGGCGATGGCATTGAACAAGCGCGGTTTCCGTGCGACGTCAATGACGGCGGATCAAGTCACCATCCGAACGGATAATGCATTTAATAATGCCAGCATCATGCAGGTAGACACTGATAACCTGACGCCTCTGTTGAACGCTGGCCACATTGTTGTTGTGGCTGGCTTTCAAGGGCGTGATAGCGGTAACAACATCACGACCTTGGGGCGCGGCGGCTCAGACACTACCGCAGTCGCGATTGCGAGTGCGTTGCGCGCGGACGAGTGTCAGATCTTTACCGATGTCGACGGGGTGTATACCACGGACCCTCGGTTAGTGACGACCGCTCGCCGTTTGTCGTCGATTCATTTCGATGATATGACGACAATGGCACGTTTTGGTGCAAAAGTGCTACAATTACAGTCGGTTGAATATGCTCAATCGCATCAGGTTCCTTTACGTGTGTTGTCGTCCTTCGAAGAAGGAGAGGGCACACTTGTCGACTTTTCTGTCTCATCGTCACAGACGGCCGTCGGTGTCGCCGTGATGAGCCAGCAGTTATTAGTCCGTATCGATGCCCCGTTTCACGCGGTCAGAGAGCGGCTGACGCTGTTAGGCTTGGATGCATGGTGCTATGCTGATGACAGTGATGCCACACTTGTTGTGGTGGCCAATGATGAGCTGGCGCGACTGAAGTGGGGGATGCATGTCCCGACGATCACGGTGGCAGGGGTATCTACCTTGTCATTGGTGGGCGAACACGTTAGTCCGTTGCGTGACGCATTGCAGGCCATGATGGCAGAGATGGGGCTGACAATTTATCAACAAAAACAATCCAAACGCTGTTTATCTATCTTGATTAATAGTGTGGATCAGCAGTTAGCGGTTGATGGCATCCACAAAAAGTTTGTGGTTGACGCCGAAAGTCTGGATAATCGAACAATTCTCGCTGTTTCTTGATCAGTGAGCTTTTACGAAATGTAAAAATTGTTGGATACGCCAACGTTAACTCTTATAAAGCTGAGATTACTCAAGGAGCACACGAATGCTAATTTTGACACGCCGCGTAGGCGAAACGCTAATGATCGGTGATGAAGTAACTGTTACTGTACTTGGTGTGAAAGGTAACCAAGTCCGTATCGGTGTAAATGCACCTAAAGAAGTTTCTGTGCACCGCGAAGAAATCTACATGCGCATTCAAGCAGAAAAAGAAACGGGTTCCCAGGGTTCTGGTAACTACTAATTTGAAGAAGGTCAGCCAATGGGCTGGCCTTTTTTAATTGTCCGGTTTGCTGTCGTAAAAATAAGGGAAAGTGACGGAATACTCGGTTGTTATGCTTGGTAAATTGCCGTATTGGCCATTAAGTGCGCATCCGTGTCGTAAGTGTCATTTTTTCACAATAAAATGTTTGACTTATTTTTGCCTGTCAGTAATATGGGCCCCCGCAAGACGGTGAGGTGGCCGAGAGGCTGAAGGCGCTCCCCTGCTAAGGGAGTATACGGCTTAATACCGTATCGAGGGTTCGAATCCCTCCTTCACCGCCATCCTTTCTTCGAGAGGATAAGCGGAAACAAAATAGTGCGCGCGTAGCTCAGCTGGATAGAGTACCTGGCTACGAACCAGGCGGTCGGAGGTTCGAATCCTCCCGCGCGCACCATCAGATTTACGGTGAGGTGGCCGAGAGGCTGAAGGCGCTCCCCTGCTAAGGGAGTATACGGCTTAATACCGTATCGAGGGTTCGAATCCCTCCTTCACCGCCATTCTTTCTTAGCAAAAAGAATACGGAAACAAACAGTGCGCGCGTAGCTCAGCTGGATAGAGTACCTGGCTACGAACCAGGCGGTCGGAGGTTCGAATCCTCCCGCGCGCACCATCATTTAAAGCGATGAGCTATAACTTAGCTTGTTGTTGCAACACCGAATTAGTGCGCGCGTAGCTCAGCTGGATAGAGTACCTGGCTACGAACCAGGCGGTCGGAGGTTCGAATCCTCCCGCGCGCACCATCTAATTTGCGGTGAGGTGGCCGAGAGGCTGAAGGCGCTCCCCTGCTAAGGGAGTATACGGCTTAATACCGTATCGAGGGTTCGAATCCCTCCTTCACCGCCATTATTTGCTTGATAAGATCTGTCACATGATGTGAAATAATCTTGTTAATGCAAACTGTCTTTCCTAGCAGGAAGACACAGCAACACACAGTGCGCGCGTAGCTCAGCTGGATAGAGTACCTGGCTACGAACCAGGCGGTCGGAGGTTCGAATCCTCCCGCGCGCACCACTTCTCTTAGGTATCAATGGATTGTTACTGAAGCCAATACGGAAACGCATTGGCCGTTAGGTGTTTTCCTAACAAAACAATTTGATGTTTTCCAAGAGAACATAGCAACACATCAGTGCGCGCGTAGCTCAGCTGGATAGAGTACCTGGCTACGAACCAGGCGGTCGGAGGTTCGAATCCTCCCGCGCGCACCATTATTTAAAGTGATGAGCCTCAATGCTTGTTACTGTTACACCGATTTAGTGCGCGCGTAGCTCAGCTGGATAGAGTACCTGGCTACGAACCAGGCGGTCGGAGGTTCGAATCCTCCCGCGCGCACCATTATTTAAAGTGATGAGCCTCAATGCTTGTTACTGTTACACCGATTTAGTGCGCGCGTAGCTCAGCTGGATAGAGTACCTGGCTACGAACCAGGCGGTCGGAGGTTCGAATCCTCCCGCGCGCACCATTATTTAAAGTGATAAGCCTCAATGCTTGTTACTGTTACACCGATTTAGTGCGCGCGTAGCTCAGCTGGATAGAGTACCTGGCTACGAACCAGGCGGTCGGAGGTTCGAATCCTCCCGCGCGCACCATTATTTAAAGTGATAAGCCTCAATGCTTGTTGCTGTTACACCGATTTAGTGCGCGCGTAGCTCAGCTGGATAGAGTACCTGGCTACGAACCAGGCGGTCGGAGGTTCGAATCCTCCCGCGCGCACCATTATTTAAAGTGATAAGCCTCAATGCTTGTTGCTGTTACACCGATTTAGTGCGCGCGTAGCTCAGCTGGATAGAGTACCTGGCTACGAACCAGGCGGTCGGAGGTTCGAATCCTCCCGCGCGCACCATTATTTAAAGTGATAAGCCTCAATGCTTGTTACTGTTACACCGATTTAGTGCGCGCGTAGCTCAGCTGGATAGAGTACCTGGCTACGAACCAGGCGGTCGGAGGTTCGAATCCTCCCGCGCGCACCATTATTTAAAGTGATAAGCCTCAATGCTTATTGCTGTTACACCGATTTAGTGCGCGCGTAGCTCAGCTGGATAGAGTACCTGGCTACGAACCAGGCGGTCGGAGGTTCGAATCCTCCCGCGCGCACCATTATTTAAAGTGATAAGCCTCAATGCTTATTGCTGTTACACCGATTTAGTGCGCGCGTAGCTCAGCTGGATAGAGTACCTGGCTACGAACCAGGCGGTCGGAGGTTCGAATCCTCCCGCGCGCACCATCATTTAAAAAGCTCAGCTTCGGCTGGGCTTTTTTTATGCCTGCAATTTCGCCTCACATCGCTTCCTCAAAGCTTTTCCCGCTAAGATGATAGATTGGTCATTTTGTCGACAAGATCGAATTATGGCCGATTGAGCGCTGCATAATTAACCGACTGTGATACTCACCTCATAACATCCCAGCTTTCTGCTTTATTTTAGTCACATCAACTCTCCGCATTCCGTTTACGTAAGCGGAACATGATCGCTGGCAACGCCCAGTATCTCTGGTTTTAGGTCGGTATGAGTGAGAGGGGCTCGCGTGTAACAAGCAATGAATCGTGTGCTCTGTCCGGATTTTTCCGCTTATTTCGTAAAAGTACTACCAAATACGCAAAAATAGGTTAAATTGTCGGCACTATTTGCGTTGTTGTTAATCATATTGACATAATTTTACGTGTCATGATAATTGTTAACGCGCCAGTCACAAAAATAAATGAAAGGAAGCATTATGGCAGATTTAGGCCCTTTGTTGTGGGAAGCAGCAACTATCATGGTCACCGGTATGGTCGTGGTCTTTCTGTTTCTCAGTATCCTGATCTATCTCGTTACGTTGTTGGCAAAGTTTGCACCGAAAGATGCACCGCCAGCCCCAGTGGCCAACAAGCCATCCTCAACCGCCGTGAATCACAATGGCGTTCAGCCTGAAATCGTTGCGGCGATCTCTGCTGCTGTACATCAATACCGTCGGCAAAATGCCTAAATCGGTGGGGGATTTTCCCCGTCATTGATTTTTTTGTGATTTTTAGGATGTTATTTCTACAAGGAGTTTGTGAGCATGTCCAAGCCTTTAGCGATCACTGACGTTGTGTTACGTGATGCCCATCAGTCTCTCTTTGCGACTCGCCTACGTATTGACGATATGCTGCCCATTGCGGCGCAGTTGGACGATATTGGTTATTGGTCTCTTGAGACCTGGGGGGGCGCAACATTTGATGCCTGTATCCGTTACCTGGGTGAAGATCCGTGGGAACGCCTGCGTTTGCTAAAGCAAGCCATGCCGAAAACCCCGATGCAAATGTTACTGCGCGGGCAGAATCTCCTCGGCTACCGTCACTACGCGGATGACGTGGTCGAAAAATTTGTTGAGCGTGCCCATCATAACGGGATGGATGTGTTCCGTATCTTTGATGCGATGAACGATGTGCGCAACTTTGAAAAAGCCGTAAAAGCCACGGTCGACGTGGGTGCGCATGCTCAGGGAACGCTGTCGTACACGACCAGCCCTGTTCACAATGCAGACACTTGGGTGGATTTGGCCAAGCGCCTTGAAGACTTAGGCTGTCACTCTTTGTGTATCAAAGACATGGCCGGTTTGCTTAAGCCGTATGAAGCGGAAGAGCTGATCACGCGGATTAAAGCCTCGTGTGATGTACCATTGGCGCTGCATTGCCATGCCACGACCGGTCTTTCTGCGGCAACGGCCGTGAAAGCCGTCGAAGCAGGGATTGATATTCTCGATACATCCATTTCTTCTATGAGCCAAACCTATGGTCATACCCCGACGGAAACCGTGATTGCAATGCTGCAAGGTACCGCGCGTGATACGCAGTTGGATCTGCAGAAACTGGAGCCGATCGCCACTTACTTCCGTCAGGTACGTAAGAAGTACGCCAAGTTTGAAGGCAGCCTGAAAGGGGTTGATGCACGTATTTTAACGGCGCAAGTACCGGGCGGCATGCTGACAAATATGGAAAGCCAGTTGAAAGAGCAAGGCGCGTCAGATCGTTTTGATGAAGTGTTGGAAGAAATTCCACGCGTACGTGAAGATCTGGGCTTCATTCCATTGGTGACGCCAACCTCACAGATTGTCGGCACACAAGCCGTGATTAACGTGCTGACTGGCGAGCGTTACAAGAGCATCAGTAAAGAAACCGCCGGTATCCTTAAAGGTGAATACGGTGCGGCACCGGCCCCTGTGAATGCAGAGCTGCAAGCGCGCGTGCTAGACGGTGCGTCTCCGGTAACATGTCGTCCGGCTGATTTGTTGAAAGCCGAATTGCATACCCTGACCGATGAGCTGTTGGCGAAGGCCAAGGCAGACAACATCCGTTTGGCCGATGCGCAAGTGGATGACGTATTGACGTATGCGCTGTTCCCTCAGGTAGGGCTTAACTTCCTGAAAAACCGTGACAATGCCGCCGCCTTTGAACCGGCACCAGGCACCGAGCCAAACGTGAAAGCGCCGGTATCGGCAGCCGCCGCTCCTGTGGCGAAAGCGGGCGGGATTGAAGCCTACAGCGTGAAAGTGAATGGCCAAGTGTACAACGTGGAAGTCGGGCCGGAAGGCGAACTTGCTTCCGTTGCGGCAGCCTCTGCCCCTGTGGCCGCTGCGCCGGCACCCGTGGCCAGTAGCGCTGAAGCGATCCCTGCACCGTTGGCGGGTAATATCTTCAAAATTAATGTGCAGCCGGGTCATCAAGTCTCTGAAGGAGATGTATTGGTTATCCTTGAAGCGATGAAGATGGAAACCGAGATCCGTGCGGCGCGTAGCGGTATCGTACAAGATCTGCTGGTGAAAGAAGGGGACTCTGTCACTGTAGGCTCACCGATTTTGAGCTTGACGTAAGAGGGATCCATGGAAGGTTTATTAACACTCTGGAATGAAACCGGGATTGCGCACTTTGAGCTCGGCCAAATCATTATGATGTTGGTGGGTGCCGGCTTATTGTTCTTAGCAATCAAAAAAGGCTTTGAACCGCTGTTGCTGTTACCGATGGGGTTCGGTGCCATTTTGGCAAACATTCCCAATGCGGGTTTCACGGATCCGGGCGGGCTGCTGTACTACATCTACTATGTTGGGATCGAGACGGGTATTTTTCCCTTATTGATCTTCATGGGGGTCGGCGCCATGACGGACTTCGGGGCGTTAATCGCGAACCCGAAGACTCTGTTGCTGGGGGCGGCCGCGCAATTTGGTATCTTCTTTACCTTGTTCGGGGCGATTTTCCTCAACGTGATCCCAGGGATGGAATTTACCTTAGCGGATGCATCCTCGATTGCGATTATCGGGGGCGCGGATGGCCCAACGGCGATTTTCCTCGCCAGTAAGCTGTCGCCGGATTTGCTTGGGGCCATTGCCGTTGCCGCTTACAGCTACATGGCATTGGTGCCGATCATTCAGCCGCCAATCATGAAAGCGCTCACCACACCGGAAGAGCGTAAGATCCAGATGAAGCAGCTGCGTGATGTGAGCAAGACAGAGAAAATCTTGTTCCCATTGGCGGTGTTACTGATGACGATCTTGTTCTTGCCAACGGCGACGCCGCTGGTTGGGATGTTCTGTCTGGGTAACTTAATGCGTGAATCAGGCGTGGTAGATCGTCTGTCTAACACGGTACAGAACGAATTGATTAACATCGTGACCATCATGTTGGGTCTGGGGGTCGGCTCGAAACTGGCCGCCGATCAGTTCCTACAGATGGAAACGCTGGGGATCTTGGTACTGGGTGCCGTGGCGTTCAGTGTCGGTACGGGCGGTGGCGTGTTAATGGCGAAATTGCTCAACCGCTACAGCAAAGAAGACATTAACCCATTGATCGGTGCGGCGGGTGTTTCTGCGGTACCAATGGCAGCGCGTGTGGTGAACAAAGTGGGCTTGGATGCCAACCCGCAAAACTTCCTATTGATGCATGCCATGGGCCCGAACGTGGCTGGGGTACTGGGGTCTGCGGTCGCAGCCGGTATTCTGCTGGCATTGGTGGGCGGCTAATCCCGCTTCGTCATCATTGGATACATATTGAAACGGGTAGCCATCGTGCTACCCGTTTTTTTTTCAGTCAAATACGTTATTGTAGTGCCCTTTCAATAGTGGGGTGGCGTGTGTTACCCCACGGTTTACCGATCGGAATGCGGGAAAGCCGCGTAGAGAAAACCAGAACAATGCTAGAGTTATTTCAAGGGGATGCCGCACTGTGGGTGCTGTTTAGCACCGGGGTATTGAGTGCGACGTTATTGCCAGGGGGCTCAGAAGCCAGCTTGGTGGCGGCACTGTCCGTTGGGGATCACCCTGTTTGGTTAGTCGTGGCCATTGCTACGCTAGGGAATACCTTGGGGGGCATGACCAACTATTGGATAGGTCGCTGGTTACCCAATAAAACTTCTCACGAAAAACACGGTCATAAAGCATTATTATGGCTAAAAAAATACGGCTACTGGTCGCTGCTTTTCAGTTGGTTACCGATCATTGGTGATCCGTTGTGTCTAGCGGCAGGGTGGCTGCGCATGCATCACTGGCTGAGCATGCTATTGATTTTGCTCGGTAAAGCGGCCCGTTATGCGGTGTTGGCGATGCTGGTTCAGGGTTTACTATAAGGAAGGCATTTGTGCAAAAGTGGATAGTGGGGATGGCGCTGATCTCATTGGCAGGTTGTAGCCAGTTTCAGTCGCAACAGGGCCTATCGTCCTCGTTACCGGAAGGGGTAACCTTGGTCGAACAGGTGAAAGCAGGGGCATCATTGGACACGCCGGTGATCCCGTATTCGAAATACACCCTCGCCAACGGCTTAACCGTGGTGCTGCACGAAGATCACTCCGATCCTTTGGTGCATGTGGATGTGACCTACCACGTCGGCTCGGCCCGTGAGCAGTTAGGGAAGTCAGGCTTTGCTCACTTCTTTGAACACATGATGTTTCAGGGCTCCGAGCATGTGGGTGATCAAGAACACTTCCGTTTGATCACCGAAGCCGGTGGGACCATGAACGGGACCACTAACCGTGACCGTACGAATTACTTTGAAACGGTTCCGGCCAATCAGCTGGAAAAAATGTTGTGGCTAGAAGCCGATCGCATGGGCTTTTTGCTGGGTGCTGTGTCGCAGAAGAAATTTGAAATACAGCGTTCCACTGTGAAAAATGAGCGCGCTCAACGTTATGAAAACCGACCTTATGGTTTGATGTATGAGCGTATGGGCGAAGCCTTATTCCCGCGTACCCACCCGTATTCTTGGCAGCCGATCGGGTATGTGGCGGATTTGGATCGCGTGGATGTGAACGATCTGAAAGCCTTCTTCTTACGCTGGTACGGTCCGAACAATGCCACGCTGACCATCGGTGGTGACATTAATCCAGCGGAAACACTGGCGTGGGTAAACAAATACTTCGGTTCGATCCCGCGTGGACCGGAAGTGGAAAAAGCCGCAAAGCAACCGGTGACCTTGGATCACGATTTGTACCTGACGCTGGAAGATAACGTTCAGCAGCCGATGCTACTGATGGCATGGCCGACTTCCTATAACGGGGCGAAAGACGAAGCATCACTCGACATGCTGGCCCGAGTGATCGGGGGCGGTAAGAATAGCCTGATGTACCAAAACTTGGTGAAAACCGGTGATGTGGTCGATGCCGGCGCCTTCCATGATTGTGCGGAACTGGCCTGTACTATGTACGTTTATGCGATCGGTGAAAGTGGCGATAAAGGGGATTTACGCTCCCTGCGCAGTAAAGTGACCGGTGTGCTGGGCGATTTGGAACAGCAAGGTGTGAGTACGCAATCGGTCAATGAACTCAAAGGCATGGTGGAAGCCAGTGCGATTTTTGGCTTGCAAAGTGTCAGTGGCAAAGTGTCACAATTGGCGGCGTATGAAACCTTCTTTAATGATCCGGGTTATCTCAGCACCGAGCTGGGGAACTTACGTGCGGTTACACCACAAAGCATAGAGCAGGCTTATGCGCAGTACCTGAATGGTCACCCAAGTGTGAGCTTGAGTGTGATACCGAAGGGAAAAACAGCGATGCAAGCTGCCACGCCAAACTTTACCCCTGCAGAGCGTGTGATTCCGGCGTATACCAAATTGTCAGAAGCGGAAATTGCACAGCAATTACGTGAGCCGGTTGATAACTTTGATCGTTCCGTGATGCCACAGCCTTCTTCACCGGTTGAAGCGGTGATGCCAGCGCTGTACCAGTTTGAGTTGGCCAACGGCATTAGCGTGCTGGGCACCCAGTATCAAGAAACCCCGACCATTGAGTTGCAGTTAGTGGTACCGGCAGGCCGCCGTTTTGAACCTGCGGGTAAAGCCGGCTTGGCGCAATTGACCGCAAGCATGATGGGGGAAGCAACGAAAACCACGAGTGCAGAAGCGTTATCCTCCCGCCTTGATACCTTAGGCAGTACGGTCAGCTTCAGTGCGGGGCAGTACGGTACGGTCATTTCACTGACCGCATTGACTAAAAACCTGCCAGAAACCTTGGCGATTTTGGAAGAGCAACTGTTCCAGCCGGGGTTCCATCAGGCGGACTTTGATCGTCTGAAAAAGCAGGCACTGGAAGGGATCATCTATGAACATCAAAACCCGGCATGGTTGGCCAGTCAGGCTACCCGCGAAGTGTTGTTCAGCGGTACCTCATTCAGCTTGCCACCGGAAGGGACCAAAGCCACGTTAGCGTCGATCACCTTGGACGATGTGAAGGCCTTCTACCACCGTTATTACACCCCGAACGGGGCGGATATGGTGGTGATTGGCGATATCGATCAAGCCGCATTGACACCGCGTTTGTCCGCATTGGCAACCTGGCAAGGTATGCCTGCGCCCACTTACCAGACACCGACGTTACCGACCTTACCCAAGCAGACCGTGTGGATGGTGGACAAGCCGGGCGCGCCTCAAACGGTGATCCGCTTGGTGCGTCAGGGCCTGCCGTATGATGCGACGGGTGAATTGTATGAAACCCAACTGGCGAACTTTAACTTGGGCGGTAACTTTAACAGCCGCATTAACCTGAATTTGCGTGAAGATAAAGGCTACACCTACGGTGCAGGCGGTTATCAGAGTGGCGGTAAAGAAGTGGGTGTATCGGCGTACTATGCCCAAGTCAGGGCGGATGCCAGTGTGCCATCCGTGAAGGAGTTCTTGGCGGAATTGAACGCGATGGCGACGGAAGGCGTGACGGAGAAAGAGTTAGCCTTTATGCGTTTAGCGGTCGGGCAGAAGGATGCTTTAAACTACGAAACGCCAAGCAAGAAAGCCAAATTGTTGGGGCAGATCTTAATGTACGATTTGCCGGAGAACTTTGTTGAAACCCGTAATGCCATCGCTGCGTCGATCAGTAAAGATCGGATCGATGCGTTGGCGGCAAAATGGTTTAATCCGGCGGATTACCAGATCATTGTGGTCGGGGATGCAAAAAGTCTGACGCCTCAGTTTACGGCGATGGGACTGCCTGTGCGGGATTTACAGCCGATCCAATAAGGGAAAAAACGCGGAAAAAGTATATTCAACACAGTGATTAAGCCGGCCTAGTGCCGGCTTTCTTTTTTCCGCACTTTTTGGCGGTGATTGTTTCTGCTGGGTAAAAGTGTTTCGACGTAATAATCGTGGCATTCATTAACAATAATGATTACTCTACGTCACTGAGTTGTTAATGATTGAGTATCACCGTGATGAACTTTTCACAAAGATTGCAGCAGATCGCTGCAAATCCTGACGCACTGACCCAGCTTGGTCGTGGTCTTGAGCGTGAAGCACTGCGTATGACGCAAAATGGGCAGTTATCGACAGCACCGCATCCTGTCGGCTTAGGTTCGGCACTGACGAATAAATGGATCACGACAGATTTTGCTGAGTCGCTGCTAGAGTTTATTACGCCTGTCTCCCACACTGTGGATGACTTGCTGTCACAGCTCAATGATATTCATCAATTCACCTATTCCCAACTACACGGTGAACAGCTTTGGCCGATGTCGATGCCGTGTTTTGTTGGCTGCGAAGACGATATCGTGCTGGCACAGTACGGCACCTCAAACACCGGTCGCATGAAAACCCTGTACCGTGAAGGCCTGAAGCACCGCTACGGCAGTGTGATGCAGGTGATTTCTGGGGTTCACTTCAATTTCTCATTCCCGGATACCTTCTGGGATCAACTGTTTGGTGAGCAATCTCCTGAATCGCGTCAGGCTTCTGTCTCGGATGCGTACTTCGCGTTGATCCGAAACTACTACCGTTTCGGTTGGCTGATCCCGTATTTGTTTGGTGCTTCACCGGCATTGTGCGGATCGTTCCTCGAAGAAAGTGGGACGGATTTGCCGTTTAAGCAAGTGGGCAAGGGCACGCATTTCTTGTCGAATGCCACCGCTTTACGTTTGAGCGATCTGGGTTACACCAACCATGAGCAAAGCGCCCTGAAGATCGGCTTTAACAGCTTGGATCAATACCTTGATGGGGTACGCCGTGCGATCCGTACGCCATCAGACACCTTTGCTGAAATCGGTGTGAAAGAAGACGGCGAGTACCGTCAGCTAAATGCCAATGTGCTACAAATAGAGAATGAACTGTACGCGCCTATTCGTCCTAAACGTGTCACCGGGCGTGGTGAAAAACCGTCTGAGGCGTTAAGCCGTGGCGGTGTGGAATACATTGAAGTGCGCTCATTGGATGTGAACCCGTTTAGCCCGGTAGGGATCACGGCGGATCAGGTGCGATTTTTGGATGTGTTCCTGACGTGGGCCGTGTTGTCACCGTCGGCGGATATGGACGATGCAGAGCTGGCGTGTTGGCGCCATAACTGGAACCGTGTCGTGCTTGATGGGCGTAACCCTGAGCTTGAGTTGACCATTGGCTGTAACGGCGAACGTTTGACGTTGCAACAGTGGGGCTCAAGTGTCTTCACTGAGTTGCTGGAAGTGGCACAAGTGATGGATGCCGCGGCAGGCAATGACGCTTACCAGCAGACCATTGCCCGTTTGCAAACGTGGATCGATGATCCGTCACTGACGTTATCAGCACAATTGCTGACAGAGATCCTTGACCAGCAAGGTATTGGTGCGGTGGGTAAAGGGTTGGCGCAAGCCCATGCAGACACGCTCGCGACGTCACCGTTCCGTTTTTACTCGGTGGCACAGTTTGAACAAGAAGCAAAAGAATCATTAGTGAAGCAGCAGCAGATTGAACAGGCTGATACGCTGTCGTTTGATGCGTTTCTTGATGATTACTTTGCGGATATTCGATAGACAAAAAAATGGGCAGCGACCGTGCTGCCCAGAAGAAATTTCGCAGGGATGAGAGGCTGCTGTTTAGCAGCCTGTCCTTCTTTATGACCGCAAGGATGGTGATTGGTTCCATGGTTGCAAAAAATCCGCAATTTTTTTCCCGCTTGCTTTTTCTCTTCCTCGCAGCCGTTGCCCTGTCTGGCTGTGCGACTGCACCGCCGAAACAACAATCGAACTTGTGTGAGATCTACCGTGAATACCCGGATTGGTACGAAGCGTCGGTAGATATGCAGGACGAATGGGGCACTCCGATGCAGGTCGCCATGGCGTTTATCAAACAAGAAAGCAGTTTTCGCCACGATGCCCGCCCACCGAAAAAATATGTGCTGGGTTTTATTCCATGGGGGCGCGTGAGTAGTGCTTATGGCTATGCCCAAGCGCAGGATCCTGCGTGGGAAGATTACCAAAAAGCGACCGGCAATGGTGGTTCGCGTACCGATTTCGCCGATGCGATGATGTTTGTGGGTTGGTACACCGCAGAAACCCAACGGCAGCTGGGGATCTCTAAATGGGATGCGTATAACCAGTATCTGGCGTATCACGATGGACGCGGTGGCTATCAGCGCGGCACATACAAAGGGAAACCCCAGTTACTGAAAATTTCCCGTCGCGTCGAACAACAAGCCAAAGATTACGGTTGGCAGCTCAAGCAATGCCGCAAGGAGCTGGAAGATAACCGCAGCTGGTGGCCATTTTAAGATGGCCACATCAGACAACGGTGCGTAAACCGGGCGAAACTTGCCGTGTTTGTGCACCTTGGTATAAGGTTGAGGAACAACAACACTCATGACAGTATCGGTCACGTGGGATGCGCGACCGGTGCATGAGCAGGCCAAGGAGTAAGGAAGCAATGCCGCTATTAGACAGTTTTACCGTCGACCACACCCGTATGCATGCGCCCGCTGTGCGCGTAGCCAAGACGATGCAAACCCCTAAAGGGGACACCATCACTGTATTTGACCTGCGCTTTTGCCGCCCCAATGCGGATATCCTGAGTGAGCGCGGGATCCATACCCTCGAGCACCTGTACGCCGGCTTCATGCGCGATCATGTCAATTCCGATCAGGTTGAGATCATCGACATTTCCCCAATGGGCTGTCGTACCGGTTTCTACATGAGCTTAATTGGCACGCCGACGGAGCAGCAAGTGGCGGACGGCTGGTTGGCCGCGATGGAAGATGTGCTCAAGGTGGCCTCGCAAGATCAAATCCCTGAACTGAACGAATACCAATGTGGGACGTACAGTATGCACTCGTTGCAAGAAGCCCAAGCCATCGCACAGGCCATTCTTGACCAAGGGATCAGCGTGAATCAAAACGACGACTTGGCGTTACCCGCTGAGTTGCTGCAAACCCTGAATGTGAAATAGCTTGTGTGAAAAAGCCCGTGTGAAAAAGCATGTGTAACATACACGGGGGCGCCCTGAGTGACAGACAAAACAAAGCCGGCGTGAAATGCCGGCTTTTTATGCTTTGTATAAACGCAGGGTGCGGGTGCCCAAGGCGAATTGGGGCGCGCTATTGAAGACGCCGTTAACCGGTTTTCTTTAGTTGGTTTGGCAAAATACGCACGGATTTGATCATGTTATCGGCCACCTCGATAATTTCCATCTGGTGGCCCGCCACTTCAATGCTCAGCAAGCTATCAGGGATATCTTCAAGGTGTTCCAAGATCAGGCCATTCAGGGTGCGAGGCCCATCGGTCGGCAGTGCCCAGTTCAGGCTCTTGTTCAAGTCCCGGATATTGGCGCTTCCTTCGATGATCAGGCTGCCATCGGCTTGTGGCGAGATCTCTTCAGCCAAGGTCGGGCTGATGGAGGTGGTAAACTCTCCCACGATTTCTTCCAGAATATCTTCTAACGTGATCAATCCTTGAATGTCGCCGTATTCATCCACAATCAAACCGATACGCTGCTTGTTACGCTGAAATTTCAGTAGCTGGATATTGAGTGGGGTACTTTCTGGAATAAAGTAGACTTTATCGGCCGCGCGCAGCAGGTTCTCTTTACTGAAATCATTCTTGTCCATCATCATGCGGTAGGCTTCACGTACCCGCAGCATGCCGACTACTTCATCAATGCTGTCACGATACAACACAATCCGCCCATGGGCAGAATGGCTGAGCTGACGGACAATGGACTTCCAGTCGTCATTTACGTTGATGGCGGCGATTTCGTTGCGCGGCACCATCAAATCTTCCACCGTGACATTTTCCAAATCCAAAATCGACAGCAACATGTCTTGGTGACGGCGTGGGATCAATCCACCGGCTTCATTAACCACGGTACGCAGTTCGTCAGAGCTGAGATCGGCATCCCCGTGATGATTGACGCGCAACCCAACCAACCGCAGAAAACCGTTGGTGATGGCGTTCACAAAGACCACGAGGGGATAGAGCAGTTTCATGAGAATTTGCAGCACTACGCTGCTGGTATAAGACACCCGTTCTGGGTACAGCGCCGCTAATGTTTTTGGGGTGACTTCGGCAAACACCAGTACCACTAAGGTGAGGGCACCGGTGGCAATAGCGACCCCCATGTCACCGTACAGGCGCATGCCGAGGATGGTGGCGATGGCAGAGGCGAGAATATTGACAAGGTTGTTACCGATGAGGATCAGACCGATCAAGCGGTCAGGCCGAGAGAGGAGTTTTTCCACCCGTTTCGCGCCCCGGTGTCCTTGGTTAGCAAGGTGCCGCAATTTATAGCGGTTGAGGGCCATCATGCCCGTTTCAGAACCGGAGAAGTATCCGGAAATGACGAGAAGTAATACCAGAAGGGAGAATAAGGCTCCCGTGGATATATCGTCCAAAAAACTCTATCCTTAACGTTTCTGTTACATGTACTGTGTACCCAGATACTCTGGGTGTCAATGCATGGCGGGTAATTTCCCCGCTGATGCAAATGTTTTCGCCTTAGGCTTAAGCACCGATAATGATTTCCTTAACAAATCGGCTGCCAAAGTAAGCGAGGGTCAATAAAAAGGCCCCCACCAAGCTGAACCAGACCACGCGGCGACCGCGCCAGCCTTTTTGATAGTGTCCCCACAGCAACACGCTATAAACCGCCCAGGCCATCAACGACAGCACGGCTTTATGGGTTTTTCCTTGGATGAGCCAGTCTTCAATAAAAACATAGCCAGAGATCAACGTGACCGTGAGTAAGCTGTTTCCGACTAAGATGATCTTGAAAAGCTGACGTTCCACCATCATTAAAGGAGGGATGTTCGGGTTTATTGCCAAACGCTTTTTATTCTTTAGCTTGTGATCGAGCCATGCCAGTTGAATGGCATATAAGGTGGCGACCATTAAGGTGGAATAGGAAAACAGCGCCAGTGAAATGTGCAGCAACACCGCAGGGTGGGTTTCTAAATGGGTAATGAAGGCACCCGGCAAGAAGGTGGCGGCGAGCAGGTTGATCGCGGCAAAGCTGTACACCACGGGCAATAAAAACCAGACCCGCATTTTGAGCATGGCGCCGGTGGTGATGATCGCAATCAAGACACTGATCAGGGACGCGACATTCAGCATGCTGAGGTTTTGGCCGATGCCCCCTAAGATCAGATTTTTGAGCAGTAGGATATGTAAGGCGATGGCCGCCAAGGCACACAAAAAGACCGGCCGCGTTTTGATTCCATTGCTATTGGTTAAACCCGGCACCACAAGCCCGAGGGCAGAAACGTAAAGGCACGTAGCCAGTAAGGCTATCAACATATCCATAGTAAACTTAACTATTTAAGATGGTAAGAGTTCGCAAGTATACCTTGCCAGCCGTCCGGCTGCCACGGCAAAGCCGTTTCACCGTGATACGAAGGCCGTTTTATAAGGCGATATCACAGCGAAAGTGGCTGTGAAGGCATGAAAGCGAAGGGAAGATTGCGTTATACTAGCCAGATCTTACCGATTTTAGATGCGTAACGAGCGAGTAGCACATGTTCGAAAATTTAACGGAGCGTTTATCGCGAACGCTTAAGAATGTCAGTGGCCGTGGCCGACTGACCGACGACAACATCAAAGATACGCTGCGTGAAGTTCGCATGGCGTTACTTGAAGCTGATGTTGCGCTTCCAGTTGTTCGTGATTTCGTCAAGCGCGTAAAAGAGCGCGCAGTAGGGACCGAAGTTTCTAAAAGCCTGACACCGGGTCAGGAGTTTATCAAGATTGTTCAAGCAGAGCTTGAAGCGGTCATGGGTGACTCGAACGAAGATTTGAATCTGGCGAGCCAGCCACCGGCGGTGATCCTGATGGCGGGTCTGCAAGGTGCGGGTAAAACCACCAGTGTCGGTAAACTGGGTAAATTGCTGAAAGAGCGCCAGAAGAAGAAAGTCATGGTGGTGTCGGCGGACGTTTATCGCCCGGCGGCGATCAAACAGCTAGAGACCCTTGCTGGCGACATTGGCATTGATTTCTTCCCATCATCGGCCGATCAAAAGCCGGTCGACATCGTGACAGCTGCACACGCTGAAGCGAAGCTGAAGTTTTATGATGTCCTGATTGTCGATACCGCCGGTCGCTTGCATGTCGACGGCGAGATGATGGACGAGATCAAAGACGTCCATCAGGTATTGAACCCAGTTGAAACCCTGTTCGTGGTTGATGCCATGACGGGTCAGGATGCGGCGAATACCGCGAAAGCCTTTGGGGATGCGCTGCCGTTGACCGGTGTGATCCTAACCAAGGTGGATGGTGATGCCCGTGGTGGTGCGGCGCTGTCTGTGCGTCACATTACCGGCAAGCCAATCAAGTTCTTGGGTGTGGGTGAGAAAACCGACGCACTGGAACCGTTCCACCCTGATCGTGTTGCCTCACGTATTCTGGGTATGGGTGACGTACTGTCCCTGATCGAAGATCTTGAGCGTAACGTTGATAAAGAGAAAGCAGAACAACTCGCGAAGAAATTCAAAGAGAAGAAAGGCTTTGATCTTGAAGACTTCCGCGGCCAGCTGCAGCAAATGAAAAGCATGGGCGGCATGATGGGTATGCTGGATAAGCTGCCAGGCATGTCGCAATTGCCGGACGATGTAAAAGATAAAGTCGACGACAAAATGTTTATGCAGATGGAAGCGATCATTAACTCAATGACCCCAGGAGAGCGTGAGCGTCCTGAGATCATTAAAGGGTCACGTAAAAAGCGTATTGCCATGGGTTCAGGTACCCAGGTGCAAGACGTTAACCGCCTGTTGAAGCAGTTCACCCAGATGCAGAAAATGATGAAGAAAATGCAGAAGGGCGGCATGAAAAACATGATGCGCAACATGAAAGGCATGATGCCGGGCGGCGGTATGTTCGGTCGCTAAGCGGCATGAACCCTTGAATCTATTGGGTTTGGGGACAGGAATGTTTTTTACTGGTGAAAAAATAGCTAAAGCGGTTGCATTCGTCAGTTTTAAGAGTAAAATTCCCGAGCTTAATTTGGCACGGACCCCGTTATGATTCATGGCGGGGTCAATTTTATTTACAGTAATGCAAAGAGGACGATATGGTAACCATTCGTTTGGCACGTCACGGCGCTAAAAAGCGTCCATTTTATCAAATCGTTGTTGCTGACTCTCGCGCAGCTCGCGACGGTCGTAACATCGAAAAAATTGGCTTCTTCAACCCGCTAGCTAAGGGTCAGGAAGAGCGTCTACGTCTAGACCTAGACCGTGTAAACCACTGGGTAGGTCAAGGCGCAACTGTGTCTGACCGCGCAGCTAAGCTAATCAAAGACGCTGCTAAAGCGGCTTAATTGGCATGACAGGTAGCAGAGAAGCAATGAGTACACAAGACCGCATTGTTGTCGGGAAACTGGGTGCCACTTATGGTATCAAGGGCTGGCTCAAAGTTTTTTCTTACACCGAAGAGGCTGAAAGCATTTTCTCTTACCATCCTTGGTTTGTAAAAGTTAAGGGTGAGTGGAGAGAGCTTAAGGTTGAGTCGTGGAAACGCCATGGTCAGGGATTAGTTGCGAAGATTGAGGGTTTTGACGTCCGCGAGGATGTTCAAGTCTTAACTAACGCAGAAGTCTCTGTATTGGCTAACCAACTGCCATCATTGTCAGAAGATGAATTCTACTGGCGTGAGTTGTTTGGCATGACAGTAGTGACAACTGAAGGTTACGACCTCGGTAAAGTTACTGACATCCTGGAAACAGGGTCAAACGATGTGTTGGTAGTAAAAGCCAATCTGAAAGATGCTTTTGGCCAGAAGGAACGTCTAATCCCGTTCCTCGATGAGCAGGTCATCAAGTCGATTGATCGCACTGCTCAGCGGATCGAAGTTGACTGGGATCCTGGATTTTAATCCCCGGTAAGGTGAAAAAATGAAGGTAGGCATAATTAGCCTGTTTCCTGACATGTTTAACGCCATTACCAATTTTGGGGTGACAGGCCAGGCGGTAAAAAAAGGCCTTTTGTCTGTGGAAACGTGGAATCCTCGTGATTTTACCCACGACAAACACCGTACGGTTGATGATCGACCTTATGGTGGCGGACCTGGCATGCTAATGATGGTGCAGCCTTTGCGCGACGCTATTCATGCTGCCAAACAGTCTGTAGAAGGTCAGGCTAAAGTCATTTATCTTTCACCTCAGGGCCGTAAGCTTGATCAAGCGGGTGTTGAGGAGCTTGCGCAGAATGAGAATCTGATCCTCATCTGTGGCCGCTACGAAGGGGTAGATGAGCGCATTATCCAACAAGAGGTAGACGAAGAATGGTCTATCGGAGATTTTGTGCTGACGGGTGGTGAACTGCCTGCCATGACGCTAGTGGATGCAGTCGTCCGGTTTGTACCGGGTGTACTGGGAGACTTTGCGTCAGCAGAAGAAGATTCTTTTGCAAATGGTTGGTTAGATTGCCCTCATTACACACGTCCTGAAGTGTTGGACGGACAAGAAGTGCCTAAGGTCTTGTTGTCGGGAAATCACAAGGACATAAGCCGCTGGCGATTGAAACAATCGTTGGGCCGTACCTGGCTGAGAAGACCAGAGCTCCTGGAAAACCTAGCTCTGACTGACGATCAGGAATTCTTGCTCACGGAATTTATCCGTGAATATAAAGCAAGCAATTAATTAATTTAGTATCAGTTTATTCTAGGGTATATACCAATGAGTAACATCATTAAGCAGCTCGAAGACGAGCAACTAAAACAAGACCTACCTACTTTCGCACCAGGTGACACTGTTGTCGTTCAGGTTAAAGTTAAAGAAGGTGATCGTTCACGTCTTCAGGCTTTTGAAGGCGTAGTTATCGCTAAGCGTAACCGTGGTCTACATTCTGCATTCACTGTTCGTAAGATCTCTAACGGTGAAGGCGTTGAGCGTGCGTTCCAAACTCACTCTCCAGTAGTTGACAGCATTACTGTTAAACGTCGTGGTGCAGTACGTCGTGCCAAGTTGTACTACCTACGTGATCGTTCTGGTAAAGCAGCTCGAATCAAAGAGAAGCTTACTAAGAAGTAATTTACTTCGCGTAAGACGTTTAATAAAAAAGCCCACCGTAAGGTGGGCTTTTTTTTGTGTGGAATTTGGGAAGAGCAGGGGCGAGTAAAAGCGGGACGAGGAACGAGTCAAAGCGGAAGAACAAAAGCGGACCTATGGCCCTAAGGCCCTATGGAAAAAGCAGGAGCGGAAGTGCTTGCATTCATAAAGGGATCTGAAATCCTGCTTGCAGGACCACACAGGACCACAGGACCACAGGACCACAGGACCACAGGACCACAGGACCACAGGACCACAGGACCACAGGACCACAGGACCACAGGACCAGGACCACAGGACCACAGGACCACAGGACCACAGGACCACAGACCACAGGACCACAGGACCACAGGACCACAGGACCACAGGACCACAGGACCACAGGACCACAGGACCACAGGACCACAGGACCACAGGACCACAGGACCACAGGACCCAGGACAGGCACAGACCAAGGACCACAGGACCACAGATGTATGGACTCCTTCCCACCAAGGGGAGTACGGTATTAATTCAAGCAAGAATTAGCCAAAGAGGAGCCCATACATGAGTAACCATAATGTGCTTGCCATCGATTTGGCAAAAAATGTTTTTCAAGTTTGCAAAGTTGGCCCGTTAGGCAACGTGCTATACAACCGAAAGTTGTCCAGACAAAAGCTCATTGAATTGATATGGAAAGAAAAGCCTTCGCTGGTCGCAATGGAAGCGTGCGCCAGCGCGCATTATTGGTCAAGACTTGCAAAGTCGGCCGGGCATTCAGTAAAGATGATGAGTGCAGGGCTGTTAAGCCATTCCAACATAAGCAGAAAAAGATCGAAATGATGCGCTTGCAATAGCCGTAGCGGCTACGCAATTACACATTCATAGTGTGAGGGTGTTATCTGAAGAGGAGCAAGGCCTACAATCTATATCTCGAGTGCGGTGAGTTAGCGATTGCTCAACAAGTTGAATTAAGTAACCAACTAAGGGGTTACTCAGTGAGTTCGGTATCATTTTTCCTCAAGGTCTATCAGCGTTAAAAACGTAGCCTACCTTTGATTTTAGAAGATGCCGAGAACGGCTTACCTCATAGTTTCAGAGAGACATTATTTCAGGCCTGGCAAAGATTATTAGTGCAGCTTGAGTATGTAGATAGTTTAAATGTGCAATTGGAAGCTTTGGTAGCAGCTTTCATGCTCCTTGTCAAAAAGTTGATGGCGTTAGAGGGCGTCGGCCCAATTGGGGCGCTTGGATTAGCTATCCGCTTGGGTAAAGGCGAAAATTTTGTTAATGGCAAAGATGCAGCAGCCAGTATCGGTTTAACCCCCCAAGCAGTATAGTTCGGGTGAGAAAGAGCGCTTAGGCGGATCTCTAAACGTAATGCAGACAAGCGACTCCAGTATCCTTTTTCAAGGTGCGCTTGCCGTATGTGTAAGGTGGTTCATATCCAACCACGAACTCAAAAAGAAGCTTGGCTGAAATCCTTAATCGAGCGTCGAGGTAAGAAAATTGCAGCTATAGCGTTAGTCAAAAACAGTGCGTACCGCGTACGCACTACTAAAACATGACTCAGAATATAAGCCTGTTTGTTTGGCTTTATGAATATGAGTAATCAACAAATTACGATGAAACAGGTCAGACCGACCAACAAAAGCTCGTTGTGGTTCATGGTAAGTTATACCGCCCCAGAATAAGCTTGTTGGTGCTAATACATAGTAGGGCGAGGTCGCTCCTCAAAGTAGCCCGTATATAAGCGCGTATCAATTCCTGCTTTCATGCTGTTTGTTGATTTTCTCTAGGAGTCCATATAAGGCGACCACAGGACCACAGGACCACAGGACCACAGGACCACAGGATTACGTTGGGCTGTTATCTTGCGACTCGCTCCGCTTTTCCCGCTTCTACTCGTTCCTCGTCCCGCTTTTACTCGCCCCTGCTTTCCCCAAGAAACAAAAAACCAGCCCGCAGGCTGGTTTTTGTTTAATGCGTCTCGCGTATCACGATGCTGATTACTTCGCCGTATCTAGCTCGCCGCTTTCTTCATCAGCTAGGTCTGTTTCACCTTTGCCCTTAGAGCGCTTGATAACAAGACCGGTAACTGCGAAGGCGCTGACAAGACCTACAATTGTTGAAAGCGTCATTGGCAGACCGAAGCCTAGCTGGCTGTTGTTCAGAATGAAGGTAATACATACCGTGGTCATGAAGATAGCCGGCACAGTGGTGATCCAGTGTAGCTTGTTGTGACGCAGCAGGTAAGCTGATGCGGTCCACAGCATCATTACCGCAGTCGCCTGGTTCGCAAAGCCGAAGTAACGCCAGATAATCGCGAAGTCCACCTGAGTCAGGATGCCACCGACAACGAATAGCGGTACAGCCATTAGCAGACGGTTACGTAGGGTTTTCTGCTCCATGTTGAAGTATTCAGCCAAGATCAGACGGCTTGAACGGAATGCCGTGTCACCTGAGGTGATAGGCAGGATAACCACACCCAAGAAGGCAATGATACCGCCGAATACACCCAGTAGACCCATAGAGGCGGTGTATACCACGTTGCCTGGACCGCCGTTAGCGACGGCTTCATTCAGACCTTCAACCGAGCCGAAGAAAGACAGGGCAACCGCACACCAAATTAGGGCAATCACACCTTCACCGATCATCGCGCCGTAAAACACGAAGCGGCCGTTCTTTTCATTTTCCATACAACGTGCCATCAATGGAGACTGGGTCGCGTGGAAGCCTGAAATCGCACCACAAGCAATGGTAATGAACAGCGCTGGCCATAGTGGCAGGTCGTTCGGGTTCATGTTGGTGAACATCTGGCTCATTTCGTAGCCCGCTAGCAGCGAATGCTCGCTAGAGAACGCCATTGCGGTGATCAGGCCAACCGACATGAAGATAAGCAGGGCACCAAAGAACGGGTAGAAGCGGCCGATAATTTTATCGACAGGTACAATGGTCGCCAGAATGTAGTAAGCAAAAATGATCACAACCATGGTGGTCATCGACAAGCCAATGTCAGTTTGCTCGTTAACGAGGTTGGTGATCATGCCAGCAGGGGCAGAAACAAATACCACGCCCACAAGCAGCAACAGTACGATAGCAAAAATATTCATAAAATGTTTTGCACCGTTGCCCAAGTAGCGACCGGTAATAGTAGGTACTGACGCCCCGCCGTTGCGGATAGACAGCATGCCTGAGAAATAGTCGTGTACCGCGCCGGCAAACACACAGCCCAGTACAATCCACAGCATGGCCGCAGGGCCGTATAGCGCACCCATGATAGGGCCGAAGATAGGACCTACGCCGGCAATATTCAGTAGCTGAACCAGGTACACTTTCTTGTTCGACATCGGCACATAGTCGACGCCATCTTGTTTGGTGTAGGCAGGGGTTTTACGATTCTCATTGATCCCGAAGACTTTCTCGACGAAGGCACCGTAGATGAAGTATCCGCCAACCAGTGCGGCGACACACATTAGAAACCAAGCCATATGCTTATCTCTCTTCTTTCCTTTGGAGTGGGTTGAATTTGCGTTCCTTGCCAGACACCTTGGCAACCTGCGCAATGCTTCTTTTGATAACTACCATCTTAATGATTTAAGAGCATTATTCATCCGCTAAGGGGGTGAGCGGTTATATAGCGATGCGAGTGGTCGATATACCTATTGAATGGTTTTTCCGAACAATGGCTCTGCTTTTTCCGTGCGGTATCGTTTGCGAAGATTTATCGAGAATTGTGATCTAGGTATATATTGCCCTCGCATCAAGCACGAGGGCAGTGATATGCGCGCTTTAGTTCAGGCCAAAGCGGTCTTTTAATTCTTTGAGGTAACGGCGGCTCACGGGCACCTGATGATGATGTAGAGTGGTGATTTCGGCCAAGCCGTTTTCCAGTAGTTTGATCTCGCGTATGGCGTGAGGGTGGATCAAATATTGCCGATGACAACGAATGAGCGGGGTTTTCTCTTCCAGCGTTTTCAGGGTTAACTGGGTCGTGGCTTTGCTGGTTTTGCTGACCACATGCACCCCAGAGAGATCCGAATAGGCGGTTTCTATTTCTGCCGGGCTCAACAAGATGATCCGGTTATGGCCACTGCACGGGATCAGCTCCAGCATATCTCTGACCAGCGGCGCATAGTCGACCGGTTGGCATTCACGATCCAACCGTTTCAGGGTTTTTTCTAACCGCATCGGCTCAACCGGTTTGAGCAAGTAGTCAAACGCATTGTCTTCAAACGCCTGTAGCGCGTAATCATCATACGCGGTGACAAATACCACTTTGGGCATGGTGTCAGGGTCGAGCATACTCAGTAGCTCAATACCGGTGATTTGTGGCATCTGGATATCGAGAAAAATGGCATCAGGCTTGAGTGTGTTGATTTTTTTCAGTGCCTCAATGGCATTGCTGCACGCGCCGATCACGTTCACTTTCCCGCTTTCTTGCAGCAGATCCATTAACTCTTCACGGGCGTATCGTTCATCATCAATGACGAGGGCGTTAATCATGCAGCGTGTTCTCCTTGTGTGGGGGGGAATAGGATGGATGCGCAAGCGGCATGCAAATCGTCGCGCGTGTCCAGACCTGAGATTGCGCACTCATGGTTAGGCCGTAGTGTTTACCAAACCGGTTTTTGAGGCGCTTATCAACAATCATCATGCCAAGGCCTTTTTCCTGCTTGAGAGGAAGACCAGCATCGGCGTTATCGTCACTGTAATTGCCGGCATTATCCTCTACTTCGAGGATCATGTCGTGGTGACGGATATAGCCATTGATGGTGATTTTACCCTCTTCCAGCAGGGTGGAAGTACCGTGTTTAATCGCATTTTCTACCAAGGGCTGTAAGGTAAATGTCGGCAAAGGGTGATTGAGCAGCTCAGGGCTGACATTCATCACAACACTGAGCCGATCAGAGAAGCGCGCCAGCTCGATCTCTAAATACGCATTCACATGTTGCAGCTCTTCTTGCAGGGTGACCGTCTCAATGTTTTGCTTGAGGTTACGGCGGAAAAACTGCGATAAGTGCTGGATAAGCTGACGGGCTTTATCCGGATCACGGCGGATCACCGCATTAATGGTGTTGAGGGCATTGAACAAAAAATGCGGGTTCACTTGCGCTTGCAACAGGCGGAGTTCGGCCTGCGTCAGCAGGTTTTGCTGTTGAATATAACGGCCCGTTAGGATCTGGTTCGACAGCAGTTTGGCGATCCCTTCTCCCAGTGTGAGGTTAACGGTTGAAAACAATTTGCGTTTGGGTTCATACAGTTTGATGGTGCCCAGCACCTCGTTGTTACCGCCCACTAACGGGATCACCAAGGCCGAGCCCAGTTTGCATTTATCATGCAGTGAGCACTGATAAGGCATCTCGTAACCGTCGGCGTAGATCAATTCACAACCGTCAATGGCGCGATGGGTACAAGTGGACGAAATGGGGGTTCCGGGTAGGTGGTGATCATCGCCAATCCCAATGAAGGCCAGAATTTTTTCCCGATCGGTAATGGCAACGGCACCAACGCCTGTTTCCTCGTAGACAATCTGGGCGATTTTCTTGGTGGTCACCTCATCAAAGCCTTGGCTGAGGATCCCCACGGAGCGCTGGGCGATTTTCAGGGCACGGCTGGAGAAGGCGGCTGAGTATTTTTCATAGATGGTCTTTCGGTCTTGAATGATGCTCATGAACAGCGCGGCACCAATGGAATTGGCAATCACCATCGGCAGGGCAATCGCGCTGACCAGTTGCAGCGCCTGACTGAACGGATCGGCGACCAGCAAAATGATCCCCATCTGAACAATTTCAGCGACCAAGGTAATACCCAGCACGACAGAGGGTTTGAAAATTTGATCCACTTGGCCACGGCGCAGGTAATAGCTGTGCATCAGGCCGCCAATCAATCCTTCGGCGGTGGTCGATATCGCACAAGCCACATCGGTAAAGCCGCCGAGGCTGTAGCGGTGCAGACCGCCGGTCAGGCCCACGGCAAAACCGACTACCGGTCCACCGAGCAAACCGCCCATCACGGCGCCAATGGCACGGGTGTTTGCGATGGCATCTTCAATGTTAAGTCCGAAATACGTGCCTAAAATACAAAAGAGAGAAAACAAAATGTAGCAGGCAAAACGCTGAGAAAGGCGCCCCGACACCGAGGTGAGCGGCATGAATAAAGGGGTTTTACTCAGCAGATAGGCCAGTACTAAGTAGACACTCAGTTGTTGCAGTAACGAAAAGATCAGTTCCATTGACGTGATTTCGGCTTAGAGGGAATCGCACTATGGTAACTGGCTTTCTCAATTATCGCCAAAACACATTTGATGTAAACCTTGGTTTACGATTGGTGTTTTTTGTTTACACTGCCTTGCAATGAACGTGACATCCTTGTTATGGTTTTACCCTCAACAGGGAGATCCTGTTCTTCGTTCACGGTTTTGTATTTATTGATTTACAGGGAAGCCCATATGCAAAAAGACCAGCTCAATAATGTCCATATCGAAAATGAATCGGTATTAATCACCCCGCAGCAGTTGCGTGACAAGCTCCCTGTTAGCGATGCGGGCTTGCAGTTTGTCCATCAGTCTCGTCAAACCATTGCAGACATTATCCATAAGCGCGATCACCGCTTATTGGTGGTGTGTGGGCCGTGCTCTATTCATGATATTGAAGCGGCAAAGGACTATGCCGTGAAATTAAAAGCCTTGTCTGAAGAACTGGGTGATCAGTTATACATTGTGATGCGGGTGTACTTTGAGAAGCCGCGTACGACAGTGGGCTGGAAAGGGCTGATCAATGATCCGCATCTGGATGGCTCATTTGAAGTGGAAGAAGGCCTGCACATTGCTCGCCAACTCTTGATTGATTTGGTCGAAATGGGGATCCCGCTGGCGACAGAAGCCTTGGATCCGATCAGCCCGCAGTACTTGGGCGATTTGTTTAGCTGGGCGGCGATTGGTGCCCGTACCACAGAATCCCAGACGCACCGTGAAATGGCCAGTGGCTTGTCGATGCCGGTGGGGTTTAAAAATGGTACTGATGGCAGCTTAGGCACCGCGATCAATGCTATGCAAGCGGCGGCTTCTGGCCACCGTTTCATGGGGATTAACCGCGATGGGCAGGTGGCGTTGCTTAATACCGAAGGCAACCCTGACGGCCATGTGATTTTACGTGGCGGGAAACAAACCAATTACGATTCGGTATCGGTCGCGGAATGTGAGAACGAGATGAAAGCAGCAGGTCTTTCACCATCGCTGATGGTAGACTGTAGCCATGCAAATTCCCGCAAAGATTATCGTCGCCAACCGCTGGTGGCGGAAGATGTGTTTCATCAAATCAGAGAGGGAAACAAGTCAATCATTGGCTTGATGCTGGAAAGCCATATTCACGAAGGAAGTCAAAGCGCAGATTTACCGTTCTCCGAGATGGATTACGGGGTATCCATCACGGATGCGTGCATTAGCTGGGAAAACACCCAAGCGCTCCTCGCCCATGCTTATCAGGAACTGCGTCCTTTCCTTCAGCAGCGAATGGATTAATCGTTACAGCAAATAGATGACAGAGAGCCCATCAATGGTTGCCGAACTGAGTACATTGCGAGATCAGATTGATGATGTCGATAAACAAATGGTGGCACTGCTAGCGCGCCGTTTGGCGTTAGTGGAAGAGGTGGGTCATGTGAAAAGTCAGCATGGCCTACCGATTTATGCCCCGGATCGTGAGGCTGCCATGCTGGCCTCACGCCGTCAGGAAGCCGAGCAGCAAGGCGTGCCGCCGGATCTGATTGAAGATATTTTGCGCCGTACGATGCGTGAGTCGTACGCCAGTGAAAATGACTCCGGCTTTAAATGCCTGAATCCGACACTGCGTCCGATTGTGGTCGTGGGCGGTTATGGCCAGTTGGGCAGCCTGTTCTGCCGTCTGTTTAGTTTATCGGGCTATGAAGTGCGTAAGCTGGGCAGCCAAGACTGGGATAACGCGGATGAAATATTGGCGGATGCCGGAATGGTGGTGGTGTCAGTGCCGATCAACCAGACCGAAGCGATCATCGGTCGCCTGAGCAACTTGCCGGACGATTGTATTCTGGCTGATTTGACCTCTGTGAAGAGCGGCCCGTTACAAGCCATGTTGGAAGTGCATAACGGGCCGGTTGTCGGGTTACACCCAATGTTTGGGCCGGACATTGCTAGCCTCGCCAAGCAGGTGGTGGCCTACTGTGATGGCCGCAACCCAGAAAGCTACCAATGGCTATTGGAGCAGTTCCAGATTTGGGGCGCGTCATTGAATCGGATCAGTGCCATTGAACATGACCAAGGCATGACCTTGATCCAGGCACTGCGTCACTTCACCTCGTTTGCTTATGGGGTGCACTTGGCGGAAGAAGATCCCAAGCTTGAGCAGTTGATGTCTTTGAGCTCGCCGATCTACCGATTGGAGCTGGCCATGGTGGGGCGCTTGTTTGCGCAGGATGCCCAGCTATATGCCGACATTATCATGTCTTCGCCGCAGAACATTGACATGATCAAACGTTTCCATCAGCGCTTTGGTGACGCGATTGAGATGCTGGATAACCAAGACAAAGAGACCTTCAAACAGGCGTTTGGTCGGGTCGAAAATTGGTTTGGGGATTATGCCCAGCATTTTTTAATCGAGAGCCAGGGATTGCTTAGACAGGCGAACGATTCTACTCACCGCGCATGACGTTGATGCATGCAACGCTCACTGGGGTGCGGACACCCCAGTGGCTTTTCATTGAGACACACCTTCTTTCTCCTTTTCTTGTTTCATCTCATCCTCACGCTCATCGACGTTACCAGCGGTTTGATCAATATGCTGCAGCAGGGTCGACACGGTTTTTTCCCAGGTAAAATTGCCTTTTGCCCACTGTTGGGCTTGTGCGCCCATTTGCGGCAGTGTGGGGTCTTGCAGTAACTGCATCATTTTATCCGCCAGATCATGATGATCCTCCAACTTGGCATGCCGACCGGTCACGCCATCAATCACACTTTCTTTCAACGCCCATTCACCGGTGACGACCGCAGGAATGCCGTGCATCATGGCTTCTATGGGAGCGATCCCAAATGGCTCATAGCGGGATGGCTGAATATACACGGAGCATTGCTGGAAGAGCGCCTCCAGTGTTTTCAGGTGTTGCGGGTTCTCTTTTGACAGTAAACCGTGAAAGCGGATATTCGGGTTGGGGTAGCGCTGTTGGTGTTTCACATCTGGGCCAACAAGATGCAGGATTGCGTCGGGATACTGTTGCTGGACGCGTTCAAATGCATGAATGGCAATATCGGTGCCTTTGCGCAAAAAGTCGCTTTTACCGATAAAGAGGATCTCTTTACGGGTGTAGTCTTTTCCTTGACTGGTGATGTGGTCAAACGGAGCGATATTGGTGCCCATATCGATATTAACGACCCGCTCAGGCGGTAACGCATAATGGTCAATGAAGGACTGGCGCAGGTATTCGCTGGTGGTGAAAATCAAATCCATGTCGTGGGCGACTTTCTTTTCATACGCGATGGCTTCCGCAAAGAGTTTTTTCTGTGAACGCAAGGCTTTTGGCGTAAAGCTGGAGGTCTGCCGCTCGGCAATATTGCCATCTTGGTAGCTGAAAATCGGCATCTTGTTGCCGTAGATTTCACGCGCATTCATGTAGGCGCCGAGTTGCACGACAGCATGGCCTAGGGGAGCGGCGGATTGGGCGTGCTGTATTTGGTGTAAGTGCGCCAGTTGGCGGGCTTTGTCCGTCAGATCATCGCGGTAGGCTTTACGCATGTAGAGCTTACGTTTCCACACTTCTTTGTTGTAATGCATACAACCGGCAAAGCGGCGATAGTAATACCAACGACTCAGTTCAGGCCCAAACGCATAGGCTAGGCGTTGTTGTCGCTGCAGTTCATTGAAAAAGGAGGCGGAGCTGCCAGACCAGGATGAAGGGTGATAGGGATCGGATCCCATGAGTCCACCTGTGAGTATGCCGATGATGTTTCCCTGACTCATACCTTACCCTCCTTCGTCACTTTGTGATCTTAGGGTAGTAGATATGCGTTGAAATACAATGGCTCAGCGGTTCGCGACACCCCGCCAAGCCTGTTGCTTGACGGGGGAAGGGGGGCGAAAAAAAGGGGATAAAAAGAGCGGCGGATTAGATCTCAACGTCGGTCGGTTTGACGTTCTCGCTCGGGTAGCACCCCAGCACTTTGATAAAGCGCGTCAGTTGGGTCAGCTCTTCCAATGCCACTTCCATCACGTTGGATTTCAGATTTTCTTCCACGTCGACATAAAACATTTCTTCCCACGGGTTGCCGATCACAGGGCGGGACTCCAGCTTGGTCATATTGATGCCGAGGTTACGCAAGACCAGCAGACATTCGACCAAGGAGCCCGCTTTTTGAGCGGTGGACATGATCAGGGTCGTTTTGGCCGGGATCAATGAGGTCACATTGACGGGCTTACGGGCCACCACAATAAAGCGGGTATGGTTTTCTTGTTGGTTGGCAATGTTCCCTTTCAGGGCGGTCAGACCATACAGCTCCCCGCTGGAGGCATTACCGATGGCTGCTACGTTGGGCTGTTGTAGATCAGCCACGGTTTGCATCGCTTCTGCGGTGCTCGAACAGTATTCCTGCTTAATGTTCCCCATTGCATGCAAGAACTCACTGCATTGTTGGTGTGGCTGCGGGTGGGAATACAAGGTGTCGATATCGGTGAGTTGGGTATCGACGGCGGTCAGCAGGCAGTGTTCAATGGGCTGGGTGATTTCCCCGACAATCGACAGGCTGGTGTGCTGCAATAAGTCATACACTTCATTGATTGAGCCTGAACTGGTGTTTTCAATCGGCAGTACCCCGTAATCGGCATGGCCGTTTTCAACCACATGCAGCACTTCACGGAACGTCGAGCAACTGAGCTCAACCAAGGTGGTTTGTTTTTTACTGAAATAATGGCGACTGGCCAGATGGGAGTAAGACCCTTTGGCACCGAGGAAGGAAACGCGCGCGGTGGGTTGCAGGCTGTCAGGGTTGGTGAGCTTTTGCAGGTACGCTTGTTGGTATAAGACCGAATCTTCAATGATGGTATGGAAGATCTGGGTCACATACTGCGCATCGAGCTGCTCGGTTTTGCCCCGCTCAATCAAACGCAATAACAAAGCGTGTTCGCGTTCTTGATCTCGCACCGGTTTCGCGGTTTGAATTTTGCTTTTGGCCACGGCCAAGCTCAGTTGGCGGCGTTCGGCGAGCAGTTTGAGAATCTCATTATCAATGCGAGTCACATTTTCCCGAATCTCATCCAGCGAATAGTGCGGTGTTGTCATTGTTGCTCCCTGTCTGTCTCTGTGTGCTACCCACAAAAAAAGCCTCCGTGTTGGGGAGGCTCTCTGTTCGTCTTTCGCTTCATTCTGACGTAACGATGAGCCCCCATTACGGTGACATAAAAAAGAAGTGAAAGAAAAACAGGGGATGTGGATACATGTTGATGAAATTGTCTATTTTGTGTGAGATATGGCTCAACATTATGCAGCTGATGGAATGTTGTCAAGCTGAAACTAAACAGCCCCGCAGTGCGGGGCTGTTAGGGGAGTGGGTCACTCCCCGAGGAATCCTCTTGTCGTGATTATGCTTCGGCTTCTTCCGCTGCGTCGATCGCTTCTTCTTCGACGTCTGGCTTATCACTGTGACTGGCGCGACGCGCTGTCGGTTTGTGAGCTTGTTTGTTAAGTTGACGTTCCAGTTTTTGGTACACTTCAGTAATGGCGCCGTACATATCATCATGTTCTGCTGAGGCGACAAGCTGACCTCCTGGAATAGCAGCAGAAATTTCTACTTTGAATTGGCGGTTTGGCTCAGTGCTGATGACGGCATGCTTGCTGATAAAGGGTACTTGAAACTTCTCCAACTTCTTGAATTTAAATTCAATACGCTCACGGATAGCAGGGGTGATATCTAGATTCTTACCAGTGATGTTTAATGTCATAATTATCTTTCCTCTTTTGCTACCCCTTGTTGGGTTAACTTCAGATTACTAAAATCAGCGAACAATAATGTGATCCAAGTCACGCTTGGGCTTTTAAGTTATCAGCACAAAAAAATCTGTGATCGTGATTTGTTTGTTGCAAAAAAGTTTGACGAAAGTACTTGTCGAGGTGGAATGAATTGGGGCAGTATGGAGGTATATCAAACGCTGGTGGCTGGTGCTATTCAGGGGCTTTATTCGATTTATAACAAGGGGTTGAGTTATTTTTGACCACTTGAGTTAAGCGTTAAAACGCCATGATACGACCGCGCGATTGAACACCATTAGCCCGATTTGAAAAAGAACATAAAAAAACAGCAGCCCAAGGGCTGCTGTTTTTGTTTCTGTCACCGCGGCGTTTACTGTGGATTCAACGCCATCAGCTTACGGGTGTTTTCAAGCGGTGTTTCCAGCCCCAGTTTTTCATAGGCGATAGCCATCATTGCCAGAGACTCGCGTGCCGCTTGTGTGTCAGCGAATTCATTTTGGATCAGCTGTGCACGGTTGATCGCGGCAACCCAGGCACCCCGGCGGATATAGAAATCCGTGGTGGCGAGTTCATAATCGGCCAGACGGTTTTTCAAAGAAACCATACGGGCTTGCGCATCGGCGGTGTAGCGACTGTTAGGGTAACGCTCTAGCAGGCGTTTAAAGTCATGAAAGGCTTTTCGCGCCGGTTCAGGATCGCGATCGTGGCGATCAATGTTGAACAAGTCATGCATAAAGCTGCGATCTTGTGCCATGCGGGTCAGGCCACGCATATACAGCACCCAATCTGCTTTTTCATGGGCCGGATTTAAACGGTTAAAGCGATCAATGGTCGCTTCGCCCAGCGCCAGATCATCATTTTTGTAATAGGCATAAATGAGATCAAGCTGTACTTGTTCAGAGTAAGCACCGAACGGATAACGAGAATCGAGCGTTTCAAGACGTTCGATGGCGGTCGTCCAGCTGCCGTTTTGCAACGCTTGTTGGGCGGTCGCGTAAAGTTCTGAAGGTGGCACATCCGGCACCACTTCTTCCGTGGTTGAACAACCTGAAAGGAGAGTTACGGCAAGAAGAGCTGTGAGGGTCAGGCGTTTCATTGTGGCGTCTGCTTCCTTGATAAAAATTTTATTTCTGTGGATCCATTACGGTTAGCCCCGTTAACAGATACAATGACACTATTAGGTTATTTTACGCAGCGTTTGACGTTTAGTCCCACGCTTTTTAAAAAAGTTCGGTATGGCACAGCAGATAGAGTTAACAAATACAGTAAAAGATAGCCAGTTAGGCTTGCGCCTTGATCAGGTTGTCGCTGAATTATTCCCAGATTACTCTCGCTCTCGGATTAAAGAGTGGATCCTTAACGGTATGGTTGCAGTAGACGGAAACGTGATAACCAAACCCCGAATCAAAATGATGGGTGGCGAAGAGCTACTGATCAATGCTGAAATTGAAGACGAAGAACGTTGGGAAGCGCAAGACATCCCATTGGATATCGTCTACGAAGATGAGCACATTTTGGTGATCAACAAACCGCGTGATTTTGTTGTCCACCCAGGTGCCGGTACACCCGACGGTACGGTGCTAAATGCCCTGTTGTTCCATTGCCCTGAGCTGGCGGAAGTGCCGCGTGCGGGTATTGTGCACCGTCTTGATAAAGACACCACCGGTTTGATGGTGGTGGCGAAGACAATCCAAGCGCAAACGCGTCTGGTGCGTGCATTGCAAAAACGTAAGATCACCCGTGAATACGAAGCCATTGCGATCGGTAAGATGACCGGTGGCGGTACGGTAGAAAAGCCGATTGGCCGTCACTCGACCAAGCGTACTTGCATGGCTGTGAATGAAATGGGTAAAGATGCGATCACGCACTACCGTGTGTCTGAGCATTTCCGTGAGCATACGCGTATCGTGCTACGCCTTGAAACAGGCCGTACCCACCAGATCCGTGTGCACATGGCGTACTTGAACCACCCGCTATTGGGTGATGCAACGTACGGTGGCCGTCCTCGTCCGCCACGTGATGCCGCTGATGAGTTGATCCACGCGCTACGTGCGTTTGATCGTCAAGCCCTGCACGCACGCATGTTGCGTCTTTCGCACCCAATCACCGGTGAGTTGATGGAATGGCGCGCGGCGTTACCTGTCGACATGGTGGTAATGATGAACATCCTGCGTGATGACAAAGAAGCGCATAGCGAGGATGAATACTAATATGCTGCTTGTTCCCAACTGGCCTGCGCCGGCCTCGGTGAAAGCCGTAACAACCACGCGTGAGGGTGGCTGCAGTGTCGCGCCTTATCAGGGGTTTAACCTGGGCATGCACGTTGGGGACGACATCAATGCGGTCACGGATAACCGGGCCACGTTGCAGCAAGTATTATCCCTTACCACACCACCGGTGTGGCTGAACCAAATCCATGGCACCACGGTGCTGACCTTTCCGCACACCCTTGGGGGTGTGCCCGATGCGGATGGCAGTTATACGCAGGTGCCGGGCATGGCCTGTACCATCATGACGGCGGATTGTTTGCCGGTGTTGTTATGTAATAAAGCGGGCACGGAAGTGGCTGCGGTACATGCGGGCTGGCGTGGTTTGGCCGATGGGATCATTGAAACGGCAGTCGCGGCCTTTTCCGCGGCGCCTGATGAAATCATGGCGTGGTTGGGGCCGGCCATTGGCCCGACGGCGTTTGAAGTCGGTGGTGAAGTACGCGCGCAATTTATCACGCAAGATCCCCAAGCAGCACAGGCGTTTGTGGTGTCGGGGGACGGGGCGGAAGATAAATGGCTAGCGGATTTGTATCAGCTGGCCACGCAGCGTTTGCAATCGGTCGGTGTGTCTGCTGTGTATGGCGGAGAGTACTGCACGTACCACTCGCCCGCACAGTTTTATTCCTATCGCCGCGACGGTGTGACGGGGCGTCAAGCCAGTTTAATTTGGATTGACGCGCCGGCAGCGCACGGTTAACGCCTCTGCCTTTTTACGTTTTTATCTTCTTACGTGGTATGGCTGAGATACGTTAGTCGCACTGGCTAATATCGATTGAGATATGATGCTTACTATTAACAAGCTGGGTCATTGCCTCAAAGCCGCCTTTATATTGGCTACTGAGTGTGATCATCAGCTTGTTACTTTCCTCTGATTCTTTATACATCGAGACATTAGATTGGATCGATGAAATCGATTCAAACGCAGAGTTCGACATGACACTGCGTAAGTAATCCACCTTCTGCTTCACGATTTGGCCTGCACTGGCTCCTTCCGCAAACGCTTCGATATACACCAAATGCACTTGTGCATTCGCATCATCATTACAAGCAGCCCAGCTGTTAAGTGACACTAGCCCACAACCGACCAAGACGATTGCCCGTAAACCATTCATTCCTTTCATGGTGTGTTTCCCTTTCCGTATGGTGATGGTGGTTATCTTCCGTCGTCAAGGGATCCTGTCTATGCCCATGTGTCATCCATGCTTGTGTGATGCGATCGGTATCACTGTCTGTCTTCTCTCGACTGAATACGTACGTCAGACACAATGATCGCGTCGAGTATCGCGGACTTAATTGAGTACGGTGATATTAATCGGGTTAGCGGGCGACAGTTCAACAACGTATGCGCCATAGGGCACGTTATACAGGCGGTAGCCATTACCGTCTGCGCGGTAGAAGCGTTGGTTCGCGGAATCTTGCAGCAAGACGATCCCGTTGTAGCTCACGGTGCGTAGCATCGCTTGTTGAATCACGATGACATTGTTTGGGCTGGTGTGATTGTGGCGATCATCAATGCGCGCTTCCGTGCGGTGTTCGATACGTGCTTCTTGGCGGGCTTCCTGACGTCGTTCTTGGATATCGCGCTGCGCCAAAGCGGTAGCGGGCATGATGAGTAGGGCAAGAGTCATGATTCGGGTGATCTGGCGTTGCTTTGTCATGATGGTGATCCTTGTTAAAGAATGGCGTACGGTTAAATAGTACGCCATGCGGATTATGCCTGTCAATGCACGTTCTATAATCAAATCGTTTGACTTCTCAACGCGTGTTTTACGCGGTTAAATATCGGGAAAAAGCATATAAAGGAATAATCTGTAGTGGCAGAGCATTGAAAAGCGAGAAGGTGATCACCATATCTATCGATAGAATAGAGAGGAGGACGTATGCGTCTTGACCGTTTTACGAGCAAATTTCAAATGGCGATCTCTGATGCGCAATCGCTAGCATTAGGGCGTGATCATCAGTATATCGAACCGGCTCACCTGATGGTGGCCTTGTTGAACCAAGATGGCAGTACGATTCGACCGTTACTGACCTTGTTGGATGTTGACATGGCATCGCTGCGATCGGGACTCGCTGAATTGCTGGATCGTTTGCCTAAGGTGAGCGGGATTGGCGGTGATGTACAACTGTCTCATGGCATGGGCATGTTACTGAACATGTGCGATAAGCTGGCACAGAAACGCAACGATAAGTTCATCTCCTCTGAGCTATTTATTCTTGCCGCCGTCGATGACAAAGGCCCGCTGGGTCAACTGTTGAAAGCCAAAGGGATGACGGCGGATAAAATCGAAAAAGCGATTGAAAAAGTCCGTGGTGGTCAGAATGTGAATGATCCGAATGCCGAGCAAAACCGTCAGGCATTGGAAAAATTCACCATCGATCTCACCGAGCGTGCCGAGCAGGGCAAATTGGATCCGGTGATCGGGCGAGATGATGAAATTCGTCGCACGATTCAGGTATTACAACGCCGTACCAAAAATAACCCAGTGATCATTGGTGAACCGGGCGTGGGGAAAACCGCAATTGTTGAAGGGTTGGCGCAGCGTATCGTCAACGGGGAAGTGCCGGAAGGCCTTCGCCATAAGCGTGTGCTGTCACTGGACATGGGGTCATTGATTGCCGGGGCAAAGTACCGAGGTGAATTTGAAGAGCGTTTGAAATCCGTTTTGAACGAGCTGTCACAAGAAGAGGGCAGTGTGATCCTCTTTATTGATGAACTTCATACCATGGTGGGCGCCGGTAAAGGTGAAGGTGCAATGGATGCCGGTAACATGCTCAAACCGGCTCTTGCCCGTGGTGAACTACACTGTGTCGGCGCAACGACGTTAGATGAGTACCGCCAATACATTGAAAAAGATGCAGCACTTGAACGTCGTTTCCAGAAAGTGCTGGTGGATGAGCCAACCGTTGAAGACACCGTGGCGATTTTACGTGGCCTGAAAGAGCGCTACGAGCTGCACCACCATGTGGAAATTACTGATCCGGCAATTGTGGCTGCGGCCAGTTTGTCACACCGTTATATCTCAGATCGTCAACTGCCTGATAAAGCCATTGATTTGATCGATGAAGCGGCGTCGAGCATTCGCATGCAAATTGACTCTAAGCCAGAGTCCTTGGACCGTCTTGAGCGTCGTATCATTCAGCTGAAAATTGAGCAACAAGCGTTGGTCAAAGAAAGCGATGAGGCCAGCCAGAAACGTTTGGCCGATCTGCGCGTGGATTTGGATGCCAAAGAGCGTGAGTACGCTGAGCTGGAAGAAGTGTGGAATGCAGAAAAAGCGGCCCTGTCGGGAACGCAGCATATCAAAACTGAACTTGAACAAGCGCGTACAGACATGGAAATCGCCCGCCGTGCAGGGGATTTGAACCGTATGTCTGAATTGCAGTATGGCCGTATTCCTGAGCTAGAAAAGCAATTGGATCTGGCCGCGCAAGCAGAGATGCAAGAAATGAGCTTGTTGAAAAACAAGGTCACGGATGCAGAAATCGCCGAAGTCTTGTCGCGCCAAACTGGGATTCCGGTTGCGAAGATGCTGGAAGGGGAGCGTGATAAGTTACTGCAAATGGAAGCAGGCCTGCATCAGCGTGTGATTGGTCAAAATGAAGCGGTGGAAGCCGTGGCCAATGCCATTCGACGTAGCCGTGCAGGGTTGGCGGATCCTAATCGCCCGATTGGCTCTTTCCTCTTCTTAGGCCCAACCGGTGTCGGGAAAACCGAATTGTGTAAAGCGCTGGCCAACTTTATGTTCGACAGTGATGATGCCATGGTGCGGATTGATATGTCCGAGTTCATGGAGAAACACTCGGTTGCCCGTTTAGTTGGGGCGCCTCCGGGCTATGTCGGCTATGAAGAAGGGGGCTACTTAACGGAAGCCGTACGTCGTCGTCCGTATTCTGTGATTTTGTTGGATGAAGTCGAGAAGGCGCACCCGGATGTGTTCAATATTCTGCTACAGGTTTTGGACGATGGGCGCCTTACTGATGGTCAAGGTCGCACGGTTGATTTCCGCAACAGCGTGGTGATCATGACCTCGAACTTAGGCTCAGACAAAATTCAAGAACACTTCGGTGCATTGGATTATGCCGGCATCAAACAGATGGTGATGGAAGCGGTCGGACAACACTTCCGTCCAGAGTTCATTAACCGTGTGGATGAGACCGTTGTCTTCCATCCATTAGGGGCGGAAAATATCAAAAATATTGCGTCTATTCAGATCGCACGCTTAGTGAAACGCCTCAGTGAGCGTGACTATATCTTGTCATTAGATGAAAGCGCGTTGGATTTGATTGCTGAAGCGGGCTTTGACCCGGTCTACGGTGCGCGCCCATTAAAACGTGCCATTCAGCAATACATTGAAAACCCGCTGGCGCAAGATATCTTGTCCGGCAAAATCACCACGGGTAAACCCATCACTGTTGTGGCAGAAGACGGGCAGATTGTTGCGCGTCAGTAATTGATGTCGCCTTCGCACATTCACACACCGCCCTTGGGCGGTGTGTTGCTATTTGAAGATGAGAATGACAGGCGAGATCTTGACTGAGGATAGAACTGACAGCTGACGTTTCTGTAATGTTCATCGATAGTCGCGCCCTCAAGGGAAGTGTTATTGGTTGCGTGGCGGCCTAATGATGGTGGTTTTGTTTGTTTTTTGTTCGGTTGGTTTGTTTTTGTTGTTTTTTTTATTTTAAGGGGTTGCGTCGTTGATGAATCTCCTTATAATGCCGCCTCACTGACACGGAGAACGGCAACTTAAGTCGCTAACCCGTCAGTATTGTTCTTTAACAATTTGACCATGCAATCTGTGTGGGCACTCGTGAAATGATAGTCAACAAAAGAATTATCAATGAAACTGAGTGACCAAATCGAATCGGACGCAGCCTTGAGCTGAATATGAGGAGA
>NZ_JBPOEN010000007.1:0-306740 GCF_059941365.1 Photobacterium sp. 270122K | reverse complement strand
CGCTATTTGCGGCCTTTTCTATATCTCGTGAATCTTTATTCAAAGAAAGAAAAACAGCCCATTATAGGTGTGCGACACAAGTTATATATTTGCATTCAAACAATGCAAAAAACGGTGATACAACGGCGATAATGGATGTTGTAATCACAATACATTCCTATTACTGTAATTTTAATGCTTTCAGACCAATAAGAATAAACGTCTGAACTCACCTCATTGATATAGATAACAACACTGAAATATAAAGGGTGTATTCAATGTTCCCATTTAATCATCATAATAAACTGCAACCTGCGCTTGAATACTGCCAACAACATCACCGTGTTTTGGGATCCGGGCAAGCATTCAGTCCGAAACAGATCACCATGCTCACCCATACCCCTCTTTTTCATGAGGCAGAGTCTCAAACACACGCAATGGGGTTATCGAATTACGGCGGACTCGCGTGGTTTAGTGCGCGTTTTTTAGAAAATGCCTTGCGACAGCGCGAGGAAGGTGAAGCGATAACGGAAGATATTGACGTGTTATCAGAAAAAATGGCGTCAGTGGCCTTGTGTCTTGGCGACTGCATTCCCGCTTTAGACCTGACTACCGCCGATATCGATGCCATTTTACATGCCGGTGAAATAGCAATGACATGGCTCGATACCACAGCAAAATAACGCGGTGATAGCCGTTCCTGCACAGCGGTATAATCGCGTGCAGGAACGGACTTTGGTGCTCTTGCTTAAGTTCTTTGCTTAAGTTCTTTGCTTAAGTTCTTGCTTACGTGCTTACGAAAGCGCGTGTGAACCGCTTAGCCTTATGCGGCCTGCTTCGCCAACCACGCTTTCATAAACGCCACTTCCTGCTGCTGCGCTTTGATGATGCTCGCGGCATACGTTTTGATTTGCTGATCGTTAAGGTATGGCATCACCACGTCGGCCATCTTAATCGCGGCTTCATGGTGGGGGATCATCCCTGCCACAAAATCCACATCCGGGTTACCGGTTAGCTTCACGGTCATCATGCCGTGCATCACCGCCATCGACTGGCTCATCATGGCTTCAGAGGCCTTCATATCCACGTCTTTCGGGTTGATGGTGTTGTGCGCCGCCAACCACTGTTTCATGAAGATCACTTCTTCTTTCTGACTTTTGATGATGTTTTCTGCCAGTTGCTTGATTTGCGGATCGGTCAGCGACGGCAAGATCTTCTCACTCATCACAATCGCCCCTTCATGGTGAGGCAACATGCCCGCCACAAAGTCGTATGACGGCATGCCTGTCAGTTTTAGCGTATGCATGCCGTGCATCGCCGCCATCGAATCATTCATCATCGCTTGTGACACCGCGACATTGCTGTGCGCTGCATGCTGATCACTGTGTTGGCTGCCGTGTTGTGCGTCATGCGCAAAAACCGCAGAAGATGACACCAATACAGCAATAAGAAGGGATAGGCTGACTTTTTTCATTATAAGTATCTCATTATATCTGGATTGCCAGCACAATAAGGTATCCAGTAGGTGGAAGGTCAAGCGTGAAAATCTCAGGGCAAAGCGTTCGCTTTGTAAAGAAGTGTAAGGGTGTTGCATGTACAACACTCTTTGCAATTATTATAACGTCTAAGTATGGGTGACTTTTATTGGGTCATTTTGTTTTCGTTAGGAACGAGAGATTTTTCATGATACGTAGAACCACGCTATCTCTTTTGATTGCGTCGAGCCTCTTTTTGGCCGGCTGTGAGCAGAACGAACAGGGACAAGCCCCAAGTGGTCCCGCTCCGACGCAGGAAGTGACGGTAATGACCGTTGAACCGGTTCGTCAGACGCTAACGGTTGAGCTACCAGGCCGTAGCCGTGCTTACATGGAAGCCGAAGTGCGTCCACAGGTGACGGGCATTATTTCTGAGCGTAACTTTGTTGAAGGTGGCGTCGTCAAGAAAGGCCAATCCTTGTACCAAATTGATGACTCAACGATCCAAGCCGAGCTACTGAGCGCAGAAGCGGAATTGATCCGTGCGCAAGCGGCCGAAGAGTCTACCCGTTCAACCGTGAAACGTTTCCGTACGTTGATCTCGAAAAAGTCGATCAGCCAGCAAGATCTCGACAACGCCGAAGCGGCTTACAAAGAAGCCAAAGCACAAGTGCTTGTGGCCAAAGCGAAGATCAACACCGCAAAGATCAACTTAGCGTACGCTAAAGTGGAAGCGCCGATCAGCGGTGTGATCAGCAAGTCGAACGTGACCGCCGGTGCGTTGGTAACCGCCAACCAAGCCGCAACGCTGACGACGATTCAACAGCTTGATCCGATCAATGTCGATATCGTGCAATCCTCTGCACAATTGTTGCGTTTAAAAGCCGCGATGTCGCAAGGCCACCTGCAAAAAGACGAGTCAGCACAAGTGGTGTTAACCCTTGAAGACGGGTCTACGTACGCCCACAAAGGGGCGCTGAAGTTTACCGAAGTTAACGTCGATGAAAGCACCGGCAGCGTCACGCTACGTGCCGAGTTTGCTAACCCAGACAGCTTACTGCTACCGGGCATGTTCGTACGCGCAACCGTGACGGTCGGTGTGGATCCGCAAGCGATCCTGATCCCGCAAAACATCATTACCCGTGATGCCACAGGCAAAGCCACGGTCATGACCGTTGGCGCTGACAGCAAAGTGGCTGTTCGCCCTGTTACCACGGCAGAAGCGATCAACAACCAATGGCGTATTACCGATGGCCTGAAAGCCGGTGACCAAGTGATCACGACTGGCCTACAGAAGGTACGTCCGGGTAGCGCAGTGGCGATTCAACCAGGTGAGCAGGCATAATCATGGCACGATTTTTTATCGATCGTCCGGTGTTTGCTTGGGTACTGGCGATCTTAACCATGTTGGCGGGCGTCATGTCCCTGTTCAACTTGCCGGTATCGCAATACCCAACGATTTCACCGACCACGATCTCGATTAACGCCCGTTACCCGGGTGCATCGGCGAAAACCGTCGAAGACTCAGTAACGCAGGTTATTGAGCAAAACATGACGGGTCTGGACTACCTCCGCTACCTCAACTCAAGCAGTGATGCGTTTGGTAACGCCACCATCACCCTGACATTTGACAGCGAAGCGGATCCGGATATCGCACAGGTTCAGGTACAGAACAAACTGCAATTGGCGATGACGTCGCTGCCGATGGAAGTACAAAGCCAAGGTATCATCGTCAACAAAGCGAATAGCTCGTTCTTGATGGTGGTCGCGGTTTACTCGGAGAATCCAGAATTTACCGAAAATGACATCGGTGATTTCGTGGTGACCAACATTCAGGATCCGATCAGCCGTATCAGTGGCGTTGGTCAGGTGCAGGCGTTTGGTTCGCAGTACGCAATGCGTGTCTGGCTGGATCCGTTCAAGCTGACCCAGTTCAACCTGACCGCTCTGGATGTGGCGAACGCCATTCGTGAGCAGAACGCACAAGTGTCGTCAGGTCAACTCGGGGCTGCACCGGCGCAAAAAGGCCAGTTGCTGAACGCAACAATTTCGTCGGCTAGTCGCTTAACCAACGTGGCAGAGTTCAAAGACATCATTTTGAAATCGGAAGCGAACGGGTCGAACGTGTACCTGAGAGACGTGGCGCGTGTTGAACGCGGTGCAGAAAGCTACGATATCAATGGTCAGTATAACGGCTTCCCGGCTGCGGGCTTGGGTATCTCTCTGGGTACCGGCGCGAACGCACTGGAAACCGCCGAAGCGGTGAAAGAGCGCCTGACGCAGATCAGCGAAACCTTCCCTGACGGCGTGAAGATCGCCTACCCGTTTGAAACCACGCCGTTTGTTGAAGCGTCGATTACCGAAGTGGTCAAAACCCTGCTTGAAGCTGTGTTACTGGTCTTCATGATCATGTACCTGTTCTTGCAGAACTTCCGCGCCACGTTGATCCCAACGATTGCGGTACCGGTCGTCTTGCTGGGTACATTCGCGGTGCTATACGTGACGGGCTTTAGCGTTAACACCCTCACCATGTTTGCGATGGTACTGGCCATCGGTTTGCTGGTCGATGATGCCATCGTGGTGGTCGAGAACGTTGAACGTGTGATGCACGAAGACGGTTTAGAGCCCAAAGAAGCGACCAAGAAATCGATGGGCCAAATCACGGGTGCATTGATCGGTGTCGGCTTAACGCTGTCAGCGGTATTCGTACCGATGGCGTTCATGTCGGGCTCTACGGGTGTGATTTACCGTCAGTTCTCTATCACTATCGTTGCGGCAATGACGCTGTCGGTCTTGGTGGCGATCATCCTGACCCCTGCCCTGTGTGCGACCTTGCTGAAAAAGAGCGACGCCGAGTTTGGCGAGAAAACCGGCTTCTTTGGTTGGTTTAACCGCAAGTTCGATGACATGACCGCAGGCTACGAAGCCGGCGTGGCGAAAATGCTCAAGCGTACAGGCCGTATGCTTCTGCTCTTTATCGCCATGAGTGCCGGTACCGGTTGGCTGTTCATGAATCTGCCTACTTCGTTCCTACCGGATGAAGACCAAGGCACCGTGTTCGCGATGGCCATCTTGCCACCGACCTCGACCCAAGAGCAGACTGAAAAGACACTGGATAAAGTCCGCACCTATTTCTTGGAGCAAGAAAAAGACAACGTGGAATCCGTGTTCTCGGTCGCAGGCTTTAGCTTTGCGGGTCAAGGCCAAAACATGGGTATGGCGTTCATCGGTCTGAAAGATTGGTCTGAGCGTGAAGCACCGGGCTCTGACGCGGCGTCGCTAACAGGCCGTGCGATGGGTTACTTCTCTACCATTAAAGAAGCGATGGTGTTTGCGTTTGCACCACCCGCGATTCAAGAATTGGGGAACGCCGCAGGTTTCGACTTCTACTTGCAAGATTCGCTAGGCTTGGGTCATGACGCACTGGTTGCTGCGCAATACCAGATGTTAGGTATGGCAGCACAAAACCCGAAACTGGTGGGTGTGCGTCCAAATGGTCAGGCGGATGCGCCAATGTACCAAGTGAACATCGACCACAGCAAACTGCGTGCGTTGGGTGTCAGCATTAATGATGTTAACCAGATCCTGTCTTCGGCATGGGGTGGCGCGTACATTAACGATTACATCGATCGTGGCCGCGTGAAAAAAGTGTTGATGCAAAGTGATGCTGCACACCGTATGCAACCGGAAGACTTCGATTCGTGGTACGTGCGTAACGCGCAAGGCGAAATGGTGCCGTTCTCTGCCTTCGCCACGGGTGAGTGGAGCTACGGTTCACCGCTACTGCAGCGTTTCAACGGCATGCCTGCGATGAATATCCAAGGTGGTGCAGCACCGGGCGTGAGTACCGGTGAAGCGATGGCCGAGATCGAAGCCATGGTGAAGCAACTGCCAGCCGGCTTTACAGTGAACTGGAACGGTATTTCTTACGAGGAACGCCTGTCTGGTAACCAAGCGCCGATGCTGTATGCGTTGTCGATTTTGGTGGTCTTCTTGGTTCTGGCCGCCTTGTACGAGAGCTGGTCAGTCCCATTGGCGGTCGTGCTTGTGGTACCGTTGGGCGTACTGGGTGCGGTTCTCGCGGTCATGAGCCGTGGCATGGATAACGACGTGTTCTTCCAGGTAAGCCTGTTGACCACGGTCGGTCTTGCGACCAAGAACGCCATCCTTATCGTGGAATTCGCCAAAGAATACTACGAGAAAGGCGCGGGCTTGATTGAAGCGACCCTGCATGCGGTACGTGTGCGTCTGCGTCCTATCATCATGACCTCACTGGCGTTTGGTCTGGGTGTTGTGCCGCTGGCGATCAGTTCGGGCGTAGGCTCGGCGGGTCAGAACGCGGTAGGCACCGGTGTACTGGGCGGCATGGTGAGTGCGACCCTACTGGGTATCTTCTTCGTGCCGGTCTTCTTCGTGGTGGTAGAACGTTTGTTCGACCGTCATAACAAGAAAAACGCCCAAGCGAAAGCCGTCGCGTCGGCACCTGTCACCGAGTAAGGCTGCGTTATACGGCCTTTAGGTAACATGAAAAAGAGCGCTGCAACTTTCAGCGCTCTTTCTTTTTGTACCACTCCAGTCACCCACTCAAGCAACGATATTCACCCTAGGTAGGCCAAGATGAAAGAACAGAAAATTTCGCCCATTTCCGTGTTAGATCAAAGCCCCATGTATGTGTGCAGTGTGATGCAGCGCATGTACCGCAACCGTGCATCGGTTGAGCTGGCAGAGCCACACCAGATGACGTTAGAGATGGCGAGTGCCTTGGCGGCCTTAGAAGAGTTTCAACCTATGAGCCAGCAGGAATTGGCCGATGCGGTCATGACCGAGCGCAGCGTGGCCAAACGCATGGTTGATAATCTCGAAAAACGCGGCTTCGTGCAGGTATCAAAATGTGAAACCAACCATCGCCTCAAGATACTGACACTCACCTCGGACGGCGAAGTCGCACTGCAATTTGCCTGCCAGACGATGGATAACTTGCAGAATGATTTTTTTGCCAGCCTGTCAGAAGACGAGTCTCACGAATTTTCCCGCTTAGTGCGCAAGCTGACGCAGGCGAACCTCTGACAACAAGCGGCGTCTCACAACTCATTCGCAATACGGCGATAACCTTGCACCAAGGTATGGTTGGCTGAGACCACCGATTCAGAGAACGCCGAATACTCAGGCGGCACTTTAGAAATGCTGTTGAGATCAAACCCTGCACCAATATTGGTCATCGGTGGCACGTGAAACCCTTCGGGTAAGTCTAATCCATCCACCACGCAGTTATGGCGGATCACACACCCTTTGCCAATAACGGTGTTGAACACCACCGAGTTAAAGCCGATAAACACATCATCACTCACTTCACATGGACCGTGAATGATAGAACGGTGAGCGATCGAGCTGCGCTCACCAATAGTCACCGCCATGCCCGCTTTAGAGTGGATCACCACCCCATCTTGGATATTGGTGTCACGCTTGATCACAATGGCCTCCATGTCACCGTGCTCATTCACCTCATCAGCGCGGATCACCGCATACGGGCCAATAAACACATTATCTTCAATGATGACCTTGCCACAAATGATGGCCGTTGGATCAATAAACGCCGTCTCAGAGACCGCTGGCAGATGCCCGCTTGGGTTTCGTCTTATCATGTCACTTCTCTCTTTCCATGAATAAAATAGGCGGGTACCGCGCGATGCTGACCCGCTTGCCAACATAACCTTGTCCCCGCTCTACATCGACAAAATTAATGGGCAAAGTTAGTTTGCAGGATTGGTATTTAACTATGACAGCCATCTTTTAATCGTGACACCCATGATTAAAAAGGTTTAACTGCACCACTATGTTCAACCTGAATCTGTTCATTTACGCCCTTTCCCTCACACATATCCTACTCTCGGACGCTTTTCGCCGTATTTCCGTGCTAAACGCTGTTATTTGACAAATTGCAGGCATGACAAAACCTAGCTCAATGGCTAGTCGACAATAAAAGAATGTCTGTGATTTATCAGGCCGCGTGTAACAGCCGCCGGCTGGCACTGACGCCATGGGTACGCTGCTGACCAATATGCTGATGGTATGCGCGCAGCAAATGCTCTTTACCTATCGCGCCGGAAAAGTTTCGCTCTAACTGACTCGTTAATTCCAGCCAGTTCTCCTCTGTCAGCCCAAGGCGGGCTACAATATTCTGCGCAGTGGCAGATATATAGCCCTTCTTACCGTCACGCATTGCACGGCCCGTTTCATCGACCAACAACAAATAGTCCGTGAACACAAAAGGTAAGCCCTTGAGCATATTCACGCGCGGATTCCCGACAAATGGCAATAACGAGGTTGGCTGATAGCTGGACTTCGCGGCTTTAGCGCGCTTTTTGATACTGGTATAGGCCGAGGTTTCTGGCGTTGTCGCGATACCCGCACGAACAGGATTGAGATCCACATACGCCATGCAAGCCGCTAATGCCGCTTCATCAAGTAAGGCCTGAGATTTAAATCGCCCTTCCCAAAAACGCCCCGTGCAGCCGTCTTCCTCATTGGCCTTACGGGCAATGGGTTCGTTGAGCAAACGCATAAACCAACTGATATCATGCAGCCGTTTTCGCCACTCTTCAGCAATACGCGCTACCGCCTTTAATTGCGCTTTATCCATATGACTGCGTTGGTTTTCATCAAGCCACGTGTTTGATAAATAATTGCCTTTGCACACCTGATGCCAGCGGGTGATCACCGCTTCCTGCGACCAACCTTTCGCTTTTTCTTCATCCACATGCAACACCACATGGGTATGATTACTCATCACCGCATAGGCACAGATATCAATCGCAAACACCTTAGCAAGAAACAATAATCGGCGTTCAATCCAGCCACGGCGATGTTCATAACATTGCCCCGTAAGCGGATCTTTGCCGCACAGAAAGGTCCGTCTGACACAGCGCGATACGCAGTGATAGTACGGCGTGTCAGTTAAACTGACTTGTGTTTTCCTTGCCCTTGGCATGGCTGCCATCTCCCTGATTCATCCATGTAAAATGAAGCCTAGAACACAGGGCAAGAAAGTACAAAAGTGTGGGTGTCATGCTAAAGAGGAGGGCTAAAGAAACATGGGTGTCTCGATTAAGAGAGTAAGAGATAGAAGAAAAGACAACGCAGGGGCATGATGCCCCCACGGTTTGATTCAATGCCGGTTTTGGTGCTTGTTTTTTTGTGCTAAGTTTTGATGCTAGGTTTAGACGTTCGACTTACGTACTCGATTTAAGCACTCAATTTTGGCTTGGGTTTAAACAACGCCAGGAGCGGTATTAAACACAAATACGAGAAGAACAAGAAGCCGAAGGTATACACAAAGGCCGTCAAGGTCGATTGCTGATGCAGTAAGTTTTGGATCGGCGCTAAAAATGACGGATCCGTGATGGTCGTACCTTGAGCGTGCGCCGCTTGCTGCAACACCGGATTGGTCGGTGAAATTGCCCCGCCCAGTTCATGCCACTCGCGTTGTTGCGTGCGAGAGAAGTAGGTATTCACAATCGAAATACCGAACGAGCCCCCAATGGTGCGGCACAAATTGAAGATCACCGCCCCGCCGATGGTATCTTTCGGCGCTAATGTGGCGTAAGCCAACTGGCTTAACGGTGCAAACACCAACCCCATCCCCGCCCCTTGAATGATACTTGGCATCAACACCCAATAGGTATTGATGTCGAGCGAGTATTGCATCATCAAATAGGTGCCGATAGCGTTCAGCGACAAACCAATCACGATCAACACGCGCGCATCAATTCGGTCCATGTAACGGGCTAACGCGAGTAGCACAATGGCCGAGGTAAACCCGCGCGGTGCCATCATGAACCCCGTCAGTTCAACCGGATAATTGAGCAACTGCTCCAGCATCATGGGTTGTAGCTGAGTGATGCCAAACATCCCCATCGAGAATCCTGCCATCACGATACTCGACATCGCTAAGTTGCGATCGTGCAGCAGCCAGACCGGCGCGATATCGCCTTTGGTTTTGATCGACCGCCCCACAAAGAACAGGATCGCAATGCCACTGATGATGGCCGCTAACAGGATCTCATTGGATTGAAACCACGACTCCTCGTTGCCCCTATCCAGCACCATTTGCAGCAAGCCAATCCCGATACTCATGGCGATCACCAACGGCCAATCGAGCTTACTCTCGCCACGTCCATCCAGTTTGACGAAGAAATACAACAGCGCCAGACAGATCGCGCCAATAGGCATATTGACGTAGAAGATCCAACGCCAATCCATATTTTCCGTGATGATACCACCGAGCGTTGGTCCCAAGATCGGGCCCAGCAGTACGCCGACACTAAACAGTGCCATCGCCTTACCGCGCTGACTGGCCGGATAGATCTGCACCATGATCGACTGAGACAGCGGGATCACCGAGGCACCAAACGCCCCTTGCATGATCCGAAACGTCACCATTTCAGCAATGCCATCGGCTTGGCCACACAGCGCAGACGTAATGACAAAGCCGCTAACAGAGATCAATAACAGGCTGCGAATGCCAAATTTCAGCGCCAAAAAACTCGCCAGCGGAATGCATATCGCCTCGGCCATGGAATACGACGTTAACACCCAGGTGACTTGATCTGACGTCACCCCGAGCGCCCCCATCATGTGCGGTAGCGCAACGTTGGCGATGGTCATATCGAGCAGTACCATGATGGCAGACAGCATCACCGCAAGCGTGATTAACTTGCGGGCGCCCTCACTCAATACGTTGGCGTCATCCTCGTCGGACGCGTCCACTTTCGCTAACTCCGCCATATTACAGCTCTTGTTGGCTAGATTGTGGACTTTGGCTCGTTACCGTACCTGCCTCACTCTCGGTGTCGATGGTCACCGTCGCACTCGCACCAACACGCAGAGGAAAATCAGGATGCGCCGTTTCATCGGTCAGTTGAATCAATAGCGGGAAACGTTGTGGCACTTTCACCCAGTTACCCGTCGCGTTCTCAGGTGGCAAGAGTGAGAAAGACGACCCACTCGCCGGTGAAATGGATTTCACCATGCCGTGGTATTGCACATCAGGATACAGATCCAACGCAATGGTCGCTGGCATGCCTGTAGTAATGCGTTCAAGTTGGGTTTCTTTGTAGTTCGCTTGCACCCAGAAGGTATGGTCTGCAATGAGCGGAACCAAGGCTTGGCCAGGGGAAACGATGCTACCGGCATGCGCACTCAGGCGACCTAAGTGACCACTCACTGGCGCAAAGATGTTGGTATAAGACAATGATAAGGTCGCTTGGCTTAACGCAGCCGCGGCTTTTTTCACTTCCGGTGCCGCTGTGCCCTGTGCGCCCTGCGCTTTGATCAGCTGTGACATGTTGGCACGCGCAGCAATCACATTTTCTTCCGCGCTCGACAATTTGGCTTTGGCATCATCGCGTTGCTGGGCAGGCAATAACTGCTTATTCACCAGCGCATTAATGCGGTGATAAGTCGATTGCGCATCCGCCAGTACCGCAACGGCGCTGTTCACATTCGCACTGGCCGCAAGAATCGCATCATCGCTGGCGGCATTACTTTGAATCGCCATTTCGTACGCAGCACGCGCTTCATCTAACTGTGCTTGAAAGGGCGCAGGATCGATTTGGTACAGCAAGTCCCCTTGGTTCACGTCCTGATAATTGGACACGTCCACACTGAGCACTTTGCCGCTGACTTGGGGCGCAATGTAGATGATGTTCGCGTGGACATACGCATCATCGGTGCTTGGGTAGTTTTTTTGATGCTCAACATAGACGTAGCCCGCAGTGGCAAGAACCGCGGCGGCAATGACAGTCATGAAAAGATTACGAACAAAATGGGACGGTGCGGCTTTTTCACTCATTATAAGAAACCAACTTGATGTATCGCCGCTATCACGGGCGTTTGAGATTCACGCAGAAACATATCGTTACAATTTATCGGGCAAATAGTAGATCCAGCTCACACTACGAACAACGACTTAGCGTAAATGCCCAACGGCGCAACTGGTGCGTTTACTTTACACCTGTAATGTAAAAACCGTGTCTTGCCGAAAAACAGCGGTCAGCGGAGGGAGGTAAGAGTGATTTCAAGGAGAGATTGCGCATGATTTTACAGATAGCGGTGGCACAGAAGGCTTCCTGATACAGGACTGTAATAGGAAGCCTCAGCACTGGGTAAGAAAATAGAAATGAGAGGGTGTCTTGGTTATATGATCTCCACCGCCTAAGGCGGTGGTTTAGATATGACTACAAAAAAATGTTCTTTTTCATCAATATGGGATATATCATCGGAATAATATCTGTTGATTTATGGTGTAAAAAGGATATCTAGTGAATCTACATATTAAGAAAGCTCTTTTGAATGGAAGATTAGTGCTTTTGTTTGGTGCAGGAGCTTCAAGAGGCTCAATGAACTCTTTAAACAAAGACATCCCTCTTGGTTGGCAACTTGCAGAAATTCTGGCTGGAGAATGTGGTTTTCCTTACAACAATGAGTCTCTTGCTGATGTCTACGCAGCAGCAAGGGATATCCTAGGGGAACGCACGGACGAAATTTTTGAACAACAATTTAAGCACTGTACCCCTTCACCAGATTTAGTTGAATTAGCAAAATTTCCTTTTGTTCGAATCTACACTCTAAATATTGATGATACCTTTGATCGAGCTTTGTATTCGTCAGGTGTTAGAAAATTCGATATACGACAAAGACATGATAAAATTTCTGATCCAGATCAGTTTTTTGAGCGTCTAGACTTTATCAAGTTAAATGGTGACGTTCATCGCATAAAAGATGGTTTCGTATTTTCTCAACAAGAATACGCTGCGGGCTCGGCAACTCCTCCGCTTTGGTATGAAGAGTTAGCTCAAGATTATCTGAAATATACATTTATATTTATCGGTACAAAACTCAATGAACCTTTATTTAAGCATCAAGTCGAGAGGTATAAAGGTAAGACAAAAAGCGTTGAACAAAGAAGCTACATTCTTGTTCCAGAGTTGAGTCCTATTGAAGCCGCAAGTCTTAGAACTGCAAATATTGAACACTTACCAGCGACTCTAAGCGAATTTGTTTCATGGCTAAAACAAGAATTTGAAGTAATTCCAACGAATATAGATCTGCTAAAGAACTGTAGACCTCATCTTTCATTAGTTTCTTCAGATCATGGAGTTGATAACAGTATCTATGATGGTGTTACGCCAGTAACTCGTGCCACATTAAGTATCATAGAAGATCCCGAGAGAGACAGTCAGATTAAATCATTTTACAAAGGATATAAACCAAGTTGGCACGACATAATGAATGCCGTTCCGGCAAAGTTAAAAGCATTCTTTGACTTCTACAATGTACTCAGAAATGACGAGCTATGTCAGTTATATACTGTGGAAGGTCCAGCCGGTTCAGGTAAATCTACTTTGCTTAAACAACTTGCTTTGCAGTTATCGGAAGACACCCATAATAACGTTTATTTTTTAGAAGGTTACAATGGCGATCTTCGAATTCTTGTTGACGACTTAGATAGGAAACAACAAAAAAAACACTATGTATTTGTAGAGCGCTTAGGTGATCATGCAGAGGAAATAGGCAAAATTCTTGCTCAAGGTTCTTACAGTAAAATAATTTTTGTTGGTGCCGAGAACCAAAGTATTTACAAGTTTAGAGTTGAAGAGCATTTAAAGAGCTTTACTTCACATTCAATAACTCTAAACACAATTGATGATAGTGATGTTGACCCAATTTTATCCAAGCTTAAAGAGTTTGGTAATTGGACGCGCTTGGGAAAAATGACGCCTAAAAATCGTCGAATTGAGCTTATCAAAAAAGCTAAACGACAGCTGTTGATTGGTTTATTAGAAGTAACTTCCGGTGAGGGCTTTGATGAGATAATACAAAAAGATTATCTCAGTATCACAACAGAATCTCAAAGATATTTATTACTACTCGCTGGCTTATCAAACTCACAAGGCGTAAATCCTTCTGAGGCAACTCTTACTCGCGCACTAAGTAACCTTGGTGTTGAGCCGAATGTCTATGAGTTAGCAAGTCGAATGGAAGGCATTGTAAAATATCAAAATGGAACAATTCAAACAAGACATCGAGTTTACATAAATAGGCTTTTTGAGCGTTGTGTATCTAAAGATCAATTGTGTAGTGTGATCACTGCATACATAGAAGCATTTAGCGTTTACAACGTTCCAATCGTACCTAATATTGGCAATCAAGAAGCTAAGGTTTACAAACATTTGGTAAATGCCAAGACAGTTACGAAACTTTTAAGCAATGATGAAAAATTAGTTCTTTCTGTTTATAAACGTTTCGAAAAGATATTTGAGGCTGATGGTCTCTTTTTAATGCAATATGGACTTGCATTGCGTAGTTTTGGTAAAAACAAGCAAGCATATGAAAAACTGCGCACAGCATTTGATGCCTACAGTTCGCCACATGTAGAACATGCTCTGGCACAACAACGTATAATTTTGTCATGCGAAGAAGAAGATGAAACTGTAGCACAAGCATATTTTGATATGGCTAAAGAGACTCTATCACGCTTGGATAAATCAGATATTCGAGTTTATGACAGATATCCAATAATTGCACTTTCTGAGGGGCATGTTCAATTTTTAGATAACTTTGGTCATGTTACAGAAGGAAAAATAGTGGCGAAGATGTACTTCGACCAAATGGAAAAAAAGAAGGATTCATCACCAAGAATGCAGAAAGCTAAAGAAAAGATGATTAATTATTATTTGTACGGTAAATGGGTATATCAAGATGCTATACAAATAGATTGGTAATTTCTGTTATTTAAGAAGTATTCTGTGAAAAAACAGTAGGTCCATTTTAACCAACTCACGTTAATATATCCTAAACCTTCATGCCTGCAATACTAGCGGGCATGAACACATTTAACGCTTTATCTCACCACTCGCAATTCTATCAGCCACATATAATTGCGGATTGGCCGTACTGAACGCAGAGCTTACTACCACAGATGATGGCTTGCATCAATTGTTGCCACCTTACCTAAACCATTGTGCCATAAGCTTGATATACATATTAAAGTTCATCGCATAGACTTCGTCATTGCCACTTATGACTTTGAGTTATCCAGCGCGCTACTGTGAATATGATCCAAGGTTAATTTTTATTTATATTGCGCTTTACCCACTGGTTTTCATGACAAACTTTTAGCCCTTCAGATAATTTATTGTAGAGAAAACTCGCATTAACTGGATGTGAAGGAATAAAATCTCTAAATCACAATTGTATATTAACTAGTCAAGCCAGCCACCACAGTCAGCACCGTTAAGGCCTCTTTAACGACTACAAAACCCATTTCTTTTTTCCTATCCATTTTGTCCATAACCCAGATAAACGCCACCATCATTTCAGCATAACCGTAAAAATAATCGAACGATTTTGCGGGTAGATTGTTGGCGAACAGGGATGGGTTGCGACGACATGATCATCTATTCATGGAAGAAGAATAAAGTGTGACGGGTGGGTCAAAGCTGTAGTAGAAGCGAAGAAAGTACGAAAATCACAGTAACGAGGAATATAGAAAAACAAAGGTGTGTTGCGCTGATATATTGCACTATAGTGTTAGTGGGATGGTGGGATGAAATAACACGTGAACAGTGCTTTATAAACGCAAGGTGTTGATTTTAAAGGTATTCACCAAACGCCAGATGGGTGGAAGCCCCCACCAGCCACATCCCGGCACACACGTCACCTGCTGCGGTTGCTCCCTTCCGGGCCTGGCCGAGTTCACAGGTTAGTGTTGCGGGAGGACCAATGGGGGCCTCCATAGATTCTTTGTGTCTCTTGCGAGAACGGGGAGGATTATCTGCTATACCTGCGATGATTGCAAGGGCTGTAATGCCTTGTTGTAATCAAGTGCTGATTTATTGTGCACTCTTCCCTGCCGCACCGCGAAATGCGCCACTTTCACTGCCAATTCAACGCACTATTTGTCATCCCTCGTGCATTAACAAGGCCAGCGGTTAGACTTCTTCTTCCTGATCTTCAAGCAGGTATTCCCCCAGCAAAGCGCCACCTAACACCAGCAGCCACGCCACCAGCACAGGGTTCGGTACCTCAAACCACGGGATCAACACAATGGTGGCAAAGCCGATGGCGGGTAAAATCCAGCCCATGCGTGGCACCCACTCTTTCAGTTGGGTATTGCGCATTTCTTGCAGCGTGGCCAATAAACCGGTGATACACAAAGCGACCAACGCCGCATGTTCCATGCCCCCCACCCACAGCGGCACCACCAAACACACTGGCCACCACGTATTGCCATCCACCTTGCGCCAACTGCGCAGCGCCACCCATATCACCCCCACCGCAATAATCTGTACAATGGTGGCGGTTGGGGTACCGGCAAGCTTGCCTTCGCTTTGCAGCGCCATAAGGCCGACATCCATCGCCAACACCACAGACAGCAACAACGCCCCCAGTTGCCACGGGCTTTTGGGGCCAAAGCTGACAGAGAAGATGGGGATCATCATAAACAGGCTGATAGACAGCGCGAGGGACTGCTCCGGCAACACGATGCCGAACGCGCCTAAGCCGATCAGCAATAACCAAGCGGACACCCCGCCCTGCGGCAGCAGCCATAATGCGGGGATCGCCAACGCTAACGCCGGCAGTTCACCCTGGCTTTGTCCGAGCGCACTGATCCCAACAATGGTCAACCCAATACTGGCCATAAAAAGTAACGCGGCATACATCATAGCAGCACCTCCTTGCGTTATCTGATAGCGCAATAAAATCAAGGCATTATTATGCAGCTACCTTATTATGCAACTATCGCTCTATTTTTGTTCAGGTTATAAATATGGATGATTTCGCGAGTCAAATCTACACCCAAGTTCACCAAATTCCATTTGGTCAGGTGTCAACGTATGGGGATATTGCAAGGTTTGCAGGGTTTCCGGGCTATGCGCGCCAAGTGGGCCGCTTAATGGCGACATTGCCGGAAGGCTCGACATTACCGTGGCATCGGGTGATTAATGCCAAAGGGGAGATTTCCATGCAGGGAGAGGACTTACAACGCCAACGGCAGCAACTGCTGGCCGAAGGCGTTGTGGTGAGCGAGGCCGGAAAAATTCGGCTCGCTCAGTATCGCTGGAACGGCTTATAGCCGAATACAACGGGGCTTATCGCCTTATTGTACTTTCACCAAACGCAGATCTTTTTTCAGCGTTTTCGCTTCATCGGTGATCACGCGGTTCGCGGTGTCGGTGGTGAAAATCAGTTTGCCGTCCACTTCAATGCGTGCGCTCACGGCATAGGTGTGGTTCGGTTTGATTTCATCACGCATGAACGGCAACTGGTAGTCAAACGGCACTTGCTTGCCTTCGGTCAGGAACGCATGGCTGCTGATCACTTCGGCGGCGACATCCATTTTAGACACATCGGCCAATGTTACGGTCACACGGGCATTATCAGGCAATGCGATGCGCTCACGGTAGCTCACGGTGCCTGTAACGTGCTCTGCACCCGCGTCTTGCGGGGTGAGGTTTGTACACGCCGAGATCGCCAATGCCGCGGCCAATGCCGAAATCAAAGTGAAAAGCTTCTTCATGATGTCTCCTGTTGGGGCCTACGCTGCGTGATAAGCATGAATGGTAAGCACTTGAACTAAAAATAAAACTGGATAATGATACGGCGATTGCCTGCTGAGGTATTGAATGGCCAATGTCTGGGTGCCTGCCACTTGACCGAAAACGGTGCTTGCGCGACAGAAGCATCAGCGATACCTTCCTTGGCGCAATGATAACATTAATTATGGAGTCCCGATGAGCAAAGAACTGAATGAACTTCTCACTCTGCTACATCTTGAACAGCTTGAACAAGGATTGTTCCGCGGCCAAAGTGAGCATTTAGGCCTGCCACAAGTCTATGGGGGGCAGGTATTGGGCCAGTCGTTATCGGCGGCAAAAGAAACCGTTGACGCTGAACGCCAACTCCATTCTTTCCACAGTTATTTTCTGCGTGGGGGCGATCCGCTTAAACCGATTATCTATGATGTGGAAAACCTGCGTGATGGCGTGAGTTTCAGTACCCGTCGGGTGAAAGCGATTCAGTTTGGCCGTCCGATCTTCTACCTCACGGCGTCTTACCAAGTGGCGGAAGAAGGCTTCAATCACCAATCAACCATGCCACAGGTGCCGTCGTTCGAGCATCTGCCCTCTGAGCAGGATCTGGTCAAAAAAATTGCCCATTACCTGCCAAAAGTGGTGGCGGACACGTTCAGCCGCGATCGTCCGTTTGAAGTGCGTCCGGTGAATCCGATCAACCCGCTTGCACCACAACCGATGGAAGCCAAGCAGTACTTGTGGATCAAAGCCAATGGTGCGATGCCCGATGATCCGCGCATTCACCAATACCTACTGGCCTATGCGTCTGACTGGGGCTTTTTGACCACCGCGATGCAGCCACATGGGGTAAGCTTGCTGACGCCAAAAATGAAAGTGGCGACCATTGACCACGCGATGTGGTATCACCGTCCGTTCCGCATGGATGAGTGGTTGTTGTATGCGATTGATAGCCCGTCAGCCAGTGGCGCACGCGGCTTTGTCCGTGGTGAGATCTATAACCAGAACGGTGAGTTGGTCGCGTCCAGCACACAGGAAGGCCTGATCCGTAACACGGCAGTGCAGAGCGAGCCGAAAGCCGACTAACCCACTTTCTGATCCGCAATCAAACAAACGGCGCAAAAGCCTGAAGCTTTTGCGCCGTTTTTTATGGTGAAAGGTAAGTGTATCCAAGCGCGATAACGCTGTTTACTCGACGTAATAACGCTCTATTCCGAAACGTGCATTTTCGATACGTGCATTGTCGATACAGACGCTTCCGACACCGTTTCTGTCAGCCCTTCGGCTTCAAGCTGCTGTAAATGCTCGCCGGCTTGTTGTAACTGGTACATCTGCCAGTAATGCCCTTGCTGCGCCAACAACGCACGATGGGCACCGCGCTCTAACACTTCCCCGTGACTCAGCACCAAAATCTCATCGGCATCGGTAATGGTCGATAAGCGGTGGGCAATCACCACAATGCTCATGTCTTCACGCAACGCATGCAACGCGCGCTGAATGTGCTGTTCGGTACCGGAATCAATGTTGGCGGTGGCTTCATCCAAAATCAGCATTTTCGGTTTACACACCAGTACCCGCGCCAAGGCTAACAACTGTTTCTGTCCGGCCGACAGGTTTGCCCCGCCGCTGCCGAGCAAGGTGTCGAGCCCTTGCGTGTACGCCCGTATCTGCGAGGCCAGCCCGACTTTTTCCAAGGCTTCCCAAATCAGCGCATCCGCTTGTTCGGCTTCTGCTTGCTCGATACGGGCATCGTGGATTAACGCCCGACCCAACGTGATGTTATCGCGCACGGATGCACTGAGTATGTGCGGATCTTGCTGCACCATGGCGATGCCTTCCCGCAACACATCATGCGACAAGCTGGAGAGCGGTCGTTGATCCAAGGTGATCTGCCCGTCACTCGGCGGATAAAAGCCCATCATCAATGAGGCCAAGGTACTCTTGCCGCTGCCAGTATGGCCGACCAAAGCCAAAAAGCCCCGGTGCGGCACGGTCACGCTAATATCACGCAACACCGCTTGCTTGCCATCGTAGCTAAAATTGAGCTGCTCGCACGCCAACTGCCCAGACGCCAACGGCTGTGTGTCGTCGCCATAGGTTTGCTGACGGGCATCAATGAAGCCGAAAATGCGCTCACTGGCGACCAAGGCTTGTTGCAACAGCGACAACTGCTGAGTCAGTTCAATCAACGGCTCGGTCACGCGACCCAAATAGCTGATGAAGGCATACAGCACCCCGACCCCGATCAATTCGGTGCCACTGACACCAAACAAGGCCACCAACGACAGCAACGCCACGCCCGACAATAAATCAATCAGGGGACGCAGCAAAAACCCGTTAAGCGTGACCATGCTACGCTGCGCCTGAAGGTGTTCGTTATTCAGCGCGGAGAATTGCTGATAGAACGCCTTTTCCTGCCGCATTAGCTGCACCAAGCTCATGCCCTGAATCGACTCACTCATCGAGGCATTAATGTCGGCTAATAAATCGCGCATTTTACGGTACGCGGGGGCACTCTTGCGCTGATACAGTACCATCACCCCCAGTACCACTGGCAGTAAGCACAACACCACCAGCGTGAGTCGCCAGCTCAACAAGCTCATGACCACCAGCATCACCACAATCAGGGTGACATTTTTCAGCACCGTACCAATCACCTGCACATAGAAATCTTTCAGCGATTCGGTGTCGTTGGTGATGCGGGAAATGAGTTGCCCCGAGGGCACATAGTCAAAGGCCGATAACGGCTGATTGATCACTTTACCAAACAGCTGTTTACGCACGGTTTGCACCACGCCGATGGCCAAGTCATAAAACCGCAAGGCTTGCAGGTAACGCAACCACGCCGCGAGGATCATCAGGGTGACATACGCTGCGGCTAACACCCCCACCGCGTACATCGGGTAATTATCAGTCGCGATGTGGTGATCAATGAAATGTTGGATCAACCACGGCCCCGATACATCCGCCAGCGAGGCCAGTAACAGAAGGCCCACCGCAATGGCCAACTGGCGCTTATCGGCCAAGGCATAACGCAATAGGCGTTTCAGTACGGCGGTGTTCACACGTTCTTGTTTCACAGCCATTATGCCCCCTCAATCGCTTGTTCAAGTTTCTGATAACGGTACATTTCGGCATACCACCTGTCGTGTTCCAGCAACTGCACGTGCGTGCCTTGCTCGCTGATCTGCCCTTGGTGCAAGACCAGAATGTTATCGGCTGCTTCCAGTGCCGTCAGGCGGTGGGCGATCACGATCACGGTGCGCCCGGCTTGCGACCGTAAGTTCTGCAAAATCAGGTGTTCCGTTTTGCCGTCTACCGCTGACAGGGCATCATCCAACACCAAAATTTCCGCCTCTAATAACAAGGCGCGCGCAATGGCGATCCGCTGTTTCTGCCCGCCAGAGAGGGTGATCCCTTTCTCGCCGACCAAGGTGGCGTAACCGTCCGGAAATTGCATAATATCGCTATCGATACATGCTGCTTTTGCCGCTTCGCGGATCGCTGCCAAGCTCGCAGAAGGACGACCAAGGGCGATGTTGTCAGCAATAGAGCGGGAGAACAGAAACGGGGTTTGGCTGACCACGGCAAAACGGCTACGCCAGTGATCCAAATTGGCTTCTCGTAAAGGCACCTCCCCGTAGCGGATCTGCCCTTCCAACAGTTCTTGCTGACGCAGTAGTAGCGCTAACAAGGTTGATTTGCCGCTGCCGATCGGGCCGGCAATACCCAGCATTTGGCCGCTGGCCAAGGTAAAGTGCAGATGGCTTAACGCGGGCTGTGACTGGCTTGGCCAGCAGAATTGATCAATATCGACCTGCAGCGGCTGCTGATGCAACGAAAGGGGCTGCGCACCGCTGACGATATCCGGCTGTTGATCGAAGATGTGTTGCAGACGATTCCACGCCGCTGAGCCGCGTTCCAAAATATTGAACAGCCACGCCAACGCCAGCATCGGCCAAATCATCAAGCCTTGATAGAGGGTAAACGCGGTCAGATCGCCCAAGGTCAATCGCCCTTCCGACACCATGTAACCGCCACCGGCAATACTGAGGAAAAAGGACATCCCAATCGCGATTTGGATCACCGGATCAAACTTGGCATCCACCTGCGCCACGGCCATGTTTTTCTCACCGACCTGATCCACCACGTCAGAAAAAGCCTGCTGCTGGCGCTGCTCAAGGCCAAAGGCGCGGATCATCCGTACCCCGTTCAAACTCTCTTGTGCACTGTCGGTTAAATCGGAAAACGCAGCTTGCGAGGCGGAAAAACGGCCATGTAATTGTCGGCCTAAGAAGAACACCACAATCGCCATGATCGGCATGGGCAGTAACGCCAATAATGTGAGTTCCCAGCTGATCGTACTGGTCATAATGAACAGCACCGCGAGGCCGGTGATCAGGGAATCAGCGGCGGTTAATACGCCTTCGCCAGCGGTCATGACCACGGCGTTCACGTCATTGGTGGATCGCGCCATCAAATCGCCGGTTTTATAACGTTCAAAGAAAACAGGGGGCTGTGAGGAAAAGTGTTTATACAGGCGGTTACGCAGCACGGTGCCCAGCTCAAAGGCTGCGCCGAACAGCCAGCAACGCCAGATAATACGAAGAAAATAAATAGCCAGCCACAACACGGCCAAACCGCCGAGCCAACCCAGCAATTCAGAGGTCGCCATCTCGCCACTGACCACCCCATCCACAATCCAACCGATCGCACGCGGCGGCAGCAACTCAAACAAGGCCACAATAATAAGAATACCAATCGCCCCGCCGTAGCGACGCCATTGCTGGCGGAAATACCACCGAAGTTGCCAAAAAACCTGCATATGCTCCCTCCCTGCGTTTATCACTGATCCGGTATCGATCATGCATCAATCGACATTCAGCCCATCAGCATTATGCGGACAGGGTTGGATATAAATCAATCAGTTAAATGCAGAAAAGCATATTCAGAGGATACTGCTAATTTTTACGGGCAAGCGTATTCTCGCCTGCCCATTTCACGCGCTTAACGGGCCATTAGCTACCGAAAAAACCGATGGCGGCACCGACCGCAGCCGCTTTCGCCGCAAAGTTGGTGTAACGGGATTTATACTGCTCAATCGCGTCTTTTTTACTGTCCGCTTCGATCACCTCGGCCAGTTCCCAGCCTTGATCTTGCAGTTGGGCTTTTTCTTCTTCAAACGAAGCGGCGTGCATGTCGAGGTAGGTGTAGGCCTTGTCTTTTCGCAAAAACTGGAATTCCATGGTGTTCTCCCTTTGGGTCTACGTTCGTTGAGGTGCGCTCAATGCCCGCAAACTTTCACAAATTCTGCCCGCGTTGTAATGCGGTAACGGCATTTCTTTGGGAAAGACACCTATTTCCATCACGAAAAATATCAATACTGGTCAAAAAGCACTCAAATGCTTATCCCGTCGACTAGACCGGCAAGGCGGTGGTGTATTTCAGCGGCTCCATGGCGAAGGTGGAGGTCACATTGGTCAGCCCTTCAATGCTGTTAACCAGCTTCTTGTAGAACTGATCAAACGCTGACATATCCGCCACCTGTACTTTCATCATGTAATCGTATTCCCCCGCCATGCGGTAGAACTCCATCACTTCCGGAAATTCGGCGACCGTTTCAACAAAGGTATGGTACCACTCTTTAGAATGGTTGCTGGTTTTGATTTGCACAAACGCCGTAAAGGATAAACCCAGTTTGACCGGATCCAGCAACGCCACGCGCTGGCGCAAAATGCCGTTTTCTTCCAACCGCTTAAGGCGCTTCCAGCACGGGGTGGTGGTCAGGTTGACGGCATCAGCCAATTCTGCCAGCGCCAAGGTGCCATCTTGTTGCAGCATGCGTAATAATGTTCTGTCAGTTTTATCTAAATCGGCCATCGCGTTGCTCTTAAGGTATATTTGGTAGAAATATTTTCTCCATTTTACGCCAATGATAGGAAGGAAGATAAAGTTTTTTTACGCGTTCACACTTACAGTAACCCGTAACAGATGAGAACGGTGACGTGCATCACGCTCGCTCATGTCATCACCCTCGTTATCACGATCGTCATCGCCTATGCCGCTGCCCAAGGAGGCCCTATGCACCACAATGCTGATTGGATCCATACCGCTATCCGTAAAATTGACGCGGATTACCAACGCTCTGCCGATACGCACCTGATCAAGCTGGATCTGCCTGCGTTAGACGGTGTCAACATCTACCTGAAAGATGAAAGCACCCACCCGACCGGCAGCCTCAAACACCGCTTGGCACGTTCACTGTTTTTATATGCCCTGTGTAACGGCTGGATTGGGGAAAACACCCCGATCATTGAATCCTCCTCTGGCAGTACGGCGGTGTCTGAAGCCTATTTTGCCCGTTTGCTCGGCTTGCCGTTTATTGCTGTGGTGCCGCGTAAAACGGCCCGCAAGAAAATTGAGCAGATTGCCTTTTATGGCGGTCAGGCGCATTTTGTGGACAACACCAGCGAGATCTACGCCGAATCCCGCCGCTTAGCCCGTGAACTGAACGGCCATTACATGGATCAGTTCACCTATGCCGAACGTGCAACCGACTGGCGCGGCAACAACAATATCGCCAACAGCATTTTTGAGCAGATGAAAATGGAGCCGCACCCGATCCCCCGCTGGATTGTGATGAGTCCGGGCACGGGCGGCACCTCGGCCACCATTGGTCGCTACCTGCGCTATCAAATGCACCCAACCCAGTTGTGTGTGGTGGATCCGGAACACTCGGTATTCCATGACTATTTCAAGACCCGCGATCCTCATCTGACCCGCGACACCGGCAGCCGCATTGAAGGCATTGGTCGCCCGCGTGTCGAGCCGAGCTTTATTCCGGGCGTGGTGGATACCATGCGTACCATTCCTGATGCGGCCAGCGTGGCGACCGTGCACTGGCTGGAAACCTTATTAGGCCGTAAAGCCGGCGCGTCCACCGGCACCAATGTGTATGGCGCACTGCAACTGGCCTGCGAGATGAAAGCGCGGGGCGAAACCGGCTCGATTGTCACCTTGCTGTGTGACAGTGGCGAGCGTTATCTCGACACCTATTTTGATCCGCAATGGGTGGCAGAGCACATCGGGGACATGACTGGCTATCTGGCGCAATTACAACACCTTGAACGCACTGGCACGTGGTCAGCCTAAAACTCTGGCACACTGTCGTGGTCAAAACACAATGGCTCAGGGTGTTTTGTACGAGTAAGACCAACAAGGCTTTTCTCTTCTCGGGAGCTGCGGTAGCATGGCGGCGCCAATAGAGAACCTGCTGTTGGTCTATCTTGATCTTTACAGATAAAGACAAGGTATCCCCTACCGACTGTTTTTCGGTACGATAACTCTCAAGGAATACTACCCATGCGCAAAGCTGTTGTTGTTTTTAGTGGCGGCCAAGACTCCACCACGTGTTTAATTCAAGCCCTTGCTCAGTTTGATGAAGTGCACTGCATCACCTTCGATTACGGCCAGCGTCATAAGCTGGAAATTGAAGTGGCTGAAGCACTGTGCCAACAATTGGGCGTCACGGCCCATAAAGTGATGGATGTCGGCTTGCTTAATGAATTGGCGATCAGCTCGCTGACCCGCGACAACATTCCTGTTTCTCACGAATTACAAGAAAATGGCCTGCCAAACTCGTTCGTGCCGGGCCGTAACATTTTGTTCCTGACGCTTGCTGGCATTTACGCGTACCAAATTGGTGCCGAATCGGTGATCACGGGCGTGTGTGAAACCGACTTCTCAGGCTACCCAGACTGCCGCGATGCCTTTGTGAAGTCGCTGAATGAATCACTGGTATTAGGCATGGATCGCGCCATGAAGATTGATACCCCCTTGATGTGGCTGAACAAAGCCGAAACATGGGCCTTGGCGGATCAGTGCGGTAAGTTGGATGTGGTGCGCGAGCAAACATTGACCTGCTACAACGGTGTGATTGGCGATGGCTGTGGCGATTGCCCATCGTGTGATTTGCGCAAAGCCGGCTTGGATGAATACCTCGCCAACCGCGATGTGATCATGGCGGAATTGGTACGTAAACAGCAAGCGGGTCAAGCGTAAGCGCGAGCACTCTCGCTTCTGTCGCGACCTGTCTCACCACCTATTTTGCCACTATGAACGCGTCTTGTACTCATCGCTCTGTGTACAAGGCGTTTTTCGCCTTATGGCATATCTTCTTTTTCTGCTTTCTCTTTTTTCTTTTTCCCTTTCTCTTATTTTCTTTTCACATCGCCGAAAGATATAAATCGTGCCAAATTCACACTGCTATTGATAATATTGTTTAAATAACCCACTCAAATCACACATTGTTTCAGCGCTTCCTCCTATACTCGCGGCAATTTTTTCTATGGTCGCAGTTATATGGATATCATTGATCGCTTTATACGTTATACCCAAATCAATACCACCGCGGATCGCAAACAGGCCGCCGCCGGTCAGGTGCCGTCGTCACAAGGACAATGGACCCTCGCGCGTCACCTTGAGCAGGAGCTGATCGCCCTTGGACTCTGTGATGTGGCGGTGAATGAACACGCGATTGTCACCGCGACTCTGCCGAGCAATACCGACGCGCCCCTGCCTACGGTAGCGTTCTTTGGCCATTTGGATACCAGCCCAGAACGCGACACCGATACGCACGCGCAGATCCTGCCCTACCACGGGGGCGATCTGTGCCTGAACGCGGAACACGCCATTTTCTTGCGCGAATCGGAGTTCCCTGAATTAGCCCACTATATCGGTGACGATTTGATCGTAACGGACGGCACCAGTTTACTGGGCGCGGATGACAAAGCCGCTATCGCCGCCATTATGCACGCGCTGGCGCACCTGCAAGCCCATCCAGAGATCCCGCACGGTACGATCAAAGTCGGCTTCCTGCCAGATGAAGAAGTCGGACTGGTTGGCGCAGGGCTATTGGATGTGGCCAGCTTTGGCGCTGATTTTGGTTACACCCTTGACTGCTGTGCCATAGGCGACATGGTGTGTGAAAACTGGAATGCCGGTGACGCTGTTATTACTTTCCACGGCCAGTCGGCCCACCCGATGTCAGCCAAAGGGAAGTTGAAAAATTCACTCTTAATGGCGCACAAATTCATTGCCATGCTGCCGGCCGGTGAAGCCCCGGAATACACCGAGAATCGTGAAGGGTATTACTGGGTCAAACAATTGCAGGGAAACAGTGCCCAAACGGTGCTGAATATGGATATCCGTGACTTTACCCAGTCAGGCTATGAACACCGCAAGCAGTTCCTGCAAACACTCAGCGATCACTGCGACGTGTTGTGGGGCGCGGGCAGTGTGTCTATCACCCTGACCGATAGCTACGCCAACGTCGAAAACAGCCTGTTGGGTGACGCCCGCTTCCCGGTGGATATTGCAATCAATGCTTATCGCCAGTGCGGTATCGAGCCGCATATCCTGCCGATGCGCGGGGGCTATGACGGTGCCGTGTTATCACAAAACGGCCTGCCTTGTCCGAACCTGTTTACCGGCGCGCATAACTTCCACTCTATCTATGAATACCTGCCAGTGAAATCCCTGCAAGCCGCCAGCGATGTGGTGCTGGCTGTGATTGAACAAACACGTACCCAGTTTATGCCGGAGAACAACGCATGATCCCTATTTTACTGTCATTACTGGTTATCATCATGGTGGCCAGACTGATCCTGAAAGGCTACCGTGCCGAGTTGGTGTTATTGGTGGCGGGTTTTGTGCTAATGGCCGCTACCCAACTGATGGGCGGCAACATTTTACCGAAAAACCTCTCAGGCACGGGCATTGCGGCCCTCGACAGCTTCGAGGTGATGCGTGATTTACTCAGTAGCCGAGCAGCGAGCCTGGGCTTGATGATCATGGCGCTGATGGGCTTTGCCCAATACATGGATCATATTGGGGCGAGCGGTGCCGTGGTGCAGGTGGTAACGAAACCTCTGCGCCGCCTGAGCTCACCGTATATCCTTTTGTTCTTTTCTTACTTACTGGCGAGCTTGATCCAACTGGCGATCCCATCGGCTACCGGCTTGGCCGTGTTGCTCATGGGCACCATGTTCCCGATCATGCTGGGTCTGGGGCTGTCTGCGGCCTCTGCGGCAGGGGTGATCGCCACCTCGCTGGGTGTGGCGTATACCCCCACTGCCATTGATGCCATTCGCGGTTCGCAAGCGGTGAACATGGATGTGGTCGAATACGTGCTGTATTACCAAGGCCCGGCAGCGATTGCGACCGTGGTAGTGATTGGCTTTGCCCATATCTTTTGGCAGCGACATTGCGATAAGCAAGATGGCACCTTACCGACAGCAAACTCGGGCACAACCAACAACACGCACAGCACGGTACCGGCCTACTATGCCCTGCTGCCGATGCTGCCGATCATTTTGGCGGTGGCCAGCTCGAACCTGTTTGTCTCTGGTATCAAACTGAATATCGTGACCATTGTGCTGTTCAGTATCGCACTGTGTTTGATCGTGGAGTATCTGCGTAAAAAAGACTTCAAACAGGTCTGTGACGGCTTTAACCATTTCCTTCAAGGCATGGGCGTGGCGTTCACCACCGTGGTCGGCCTGTTGGTCGCGGCGGGGGTGTTTGCCCACGGTATCAAAACCATCGGCGCCATTGATCAGTTGATCATGTTTGCTGAACATGTGGGTTTACCGCCGTTTGCCATGGCCGTCGTGTTTGCCGTGGTCACATTGGCTGCCGCGATCATCATGGGCTCGGGTAACGCGCCGTTCTTGGCCTTCGTTGAACTGATCCCGCAAATTGCCGCGAGCATGGGCGCCAATGCCACCGCGATGATCTTGCCAATGCAGCAAGCCTCTCACATGGGTCGCGCCATGTCGCCAGTCTCCGGGGTGGTGATTGCCGTATCCAGTGGGGCCAAGCTGTCGCCGTTTGCGGTGGTGAAACGGACCGCTGTACCCTTGCTGGTTGGTTTTGTGTTCCACACGATCGTGATAGGCATCTTCCTGTAATAGACATCTTCCTGTAAGGACAGATTGCCGAGCAACTTGCAAAACAACAGCCATAAAAAAACCGAAGCCTAGGCTTCGGTTTTTATTTCTTCGCTTTCCGTCATCGCGCCGTTATTGCTGCGTCACGAGGGCGAAAAAGAACAACGGGGCAAGAATTAGTCGCGGAATGCCGCGAACTCGTCTTGGCAATCCACTAGCTGCTCACGCGTCATCATGAACACGCCGTGGCCACCGTTTTCAAACTCAATCCACGTGAATGGAATGTGCGGGTACTGATCTTCCATGTGGATCATCGAGTTACCCACTTCACAGATCAACACGCCGTCTTCTTTCAAGTAGTCCGGTGCGTTTGCCAAAATACGGCGTACCAAGTCTAGGCCATCAAAGCCCGCCGCAAGGCCCAGCTCTGGCTCGTGACGGAACTCGTCAGGCAGGCTGTCCATGTCTTCTTGGTCAACGTACGGTGGGTTCGTCACGATCAGGTCGTATTTGTCTTTTGGTACATCACGTAGCAAATCAGAACGCAGTGGGATCACTTGCTGCTCAAGACCGTGATCTTGAATGTTCTGCTCAGCAACAGCCAATGCATCAACAGAGATATCAACCAGATCCACTTCCGCTTCTGGGAAGGCGTGCGCACAGGCAATACCGATACAACCAGAGCCAGTACACAAGTCCATAATGCGCGTTGGACGTTCCTTCAAGAACGGTTCAAAGTCATTATCGATCAATTCGCCGATCGGCGAACGTGGCACCAGCACACGCTCATCCACGAAGAATTCCATCCCACAGAACCACGCTTTGTTGGTCAGGTAAGCCACTGGCGTGCGTTCATTGATACGACGGATCACGCGTTCAACAATGCGCAGACGCTCGCTGCTCGTCAGGCGAGAGCCACGTACGTCAGACGGCACATCGAGCGGAAGATAAAGGGTTGGCAATACCAATTGCACCGCTTCGTCCCACGCATTATCTGTGCCGTGACCGTAAAATAGACCTGCAGCATTGAAACGGCTAACCGTCCAACGTAGCATGTCCTGCAATGTATGAAGTTCGTTGACAGCTTCGTCGACAAAAATCTTATCCAAAATAGCCTCCGGATGGCGCTACAATACCGCTATAAAGTTGTTGGAATTTTTCACTATGAGCAAAAAAGATTTTACCCTGGATGACGAATGGTCAATGTTCCAGGACGCGGTTAAGGGCGTAAAAAAGATCTCGCATGATACCATAATCACGCCTCGCCGACAGGGGCCGAAGCAGGATAAGGCTAAACTCTCATCAAAAGTAGCCGATAATCATGAGTTTTACTTCTCAGATGAGTTTGAGCCGCACCTGAATGAAAACGGCCCAACACAATACGCGCGTACGGGCGTGTCGAAATACGAGGTGAAAAAGCTGCGTCGTGGGGTGTATGTGCCTGACATGTATTTGGACATGCACGGGATGACGCAACAAGAAGCCAAGCGTGAACTGGCGGCGATGATCGCGGCGTGCATCAAGGAAAGTGTGGCGTGTTGCTGTGTAATGCACGGCATCGGTAAGCACATTCTGAAACAGAAAGCGCCGTTATGGCTGGCCCAGCATCCTGATGTGATGGCCTTCCACCAAGCCCCGCTCGAATTCGGCGGCGCCGGTGCGCTACTGGTACTGATTGAGATCCCAGAGCGATAAGTGCTAAAGCGAGGGTCGAGGGTCGAGGGTCGAGGGTCGAGGGTCGAGGGTCGAGGGTGATTTTCGTCCCCACCTAAAAACGGTCAAGCTTTTGCTCTTTCTCGTTTCTCGTTTCTCGTCCCTCGCCAACTAAAAACTCGCCCCTTTAATAAATATACCGCGCCAGTGCGCCGACGTTGATCACCTGCCCTTCCACGATCAACGTCACTTCCCCGTTATCACAGATCTGCATACGCGTTTTGACCGCTTGCTCACTGTAGTAGTGTTCGCAATTGCCGTTTCGGGCGCTGTCGATGCGTGAGAAAATCGTGATCCCACCGGGATTGAATAAACTCTGTGGGGCGGCAAAGGTCAGCGTACTGCCTGAGGCAGAAATGTGCATTTCTTCGCTGATACCATTGGCCCATTTGATGGCACCGTTGCCATTAATGCTCGGCGCTGGGGGCAGTTGGGCACAACCCGCGAGTAACGCGGCGCCCACAATAAGGGATAACTTGGCTTTCATCGCAGTGTCTTTGCATCTTAAAACAAGAGGTCGATAATTGCCTTATCGACCTCTTGCGGTAAAACCTTAGCGATTTCTCATGCCTCGCTGAAACGCGAAGCATGGGGAAGCAGGGGGATTAACCTTCCGGATTGGCATGCCACAACAGGGCTGACTCGCCGGTGTCAGGCTGGTAGTCAATCGCGGCAATCGACGAGGTGATAAACATCGGAGGTTGCAAGCCCGGTACGAGCTCTGCGGTTAAATACCCGACCAACGGCAAGTGGGACACCAGCAACACGCTCTCGGGACGCTCTATTGCGATCACAGCTTTAAGGTACGTGGCCACGTCATCGGCATCACCGTACGGGGTGATCTCCTCCACCGTTTTTTGCTGCTTGGGTGTCGGTAGGTGTGCCGCCATAGCAGCCCATGTTTGCTGAGCACGCAGATACGGACTCACCCACACACTGTCGAGACCATCAGGTAGCTGATGCGCCAACTGGATGGCCATGCGCTGTGACTCGGTTTGTCCCCGTTCTGTCAGCGGCCGCTCGGCATCACTCGCTGCAAAGTTCTGGGCTTCGCCATGGCGCATAATATAGATTCGCATAATTCTTCCAATATCACGTTTGCGACTCTGATAGTCCGCCTTATTAATGCATACTCGCGGCACGACCGGTTCGATCAAACTTAAACTAAACACCCCTCAACAACGGCAGCACAATCGCGCTGTAATGATGTGACAACAGCACATCACGCAGTGAGGGGGGACAAGCTATGCTAGCAAGTTCCCCTGTCTGAAAACAGTGCTTCGTCGCACTCTGTTACTTTTCCGTGACCGCAGTGGGATCTGTGTAGAAAGCTGCACGCTAACCGCTTGTTTCATGGAATATTCCCCCCGCTTTCATTTGCCAGCTATGTTAATGAACGTCATAATTACGTTACTCTCCCGCTAAAAATAGGCCCTTCCTGTGCAGACAAGTCCTAACGACCTCAAGCAGTACCGCTATGTGACGCTCGCCAATGCGCTAAAAGTGCTCTTGGTCCACGATGCTGACGCCCCGCGCTCAGCCGCGGCGCTTTCCGTTAATGTCGGCCATTTCCACGATCCCCAAGATCGCCAAGGCATGGCACACTTTCTGGAACATATGCTGTTCCTCGGCACAGAGAAATACCCTAAAGTCGGTGAATTTCAGACCTTCATCAACCAAAGTGGGGGCAGCAACAATGCATGGACAGGCACCGAAAACACCACCTATTTTTTTGAGGTAAGCCCCCACGCATTCAGCGAAGGGTTAGATCGTTTCGGCCAATTTTTTACCGCGCCGTTATTTAATGAAGAAGCGGTGGACAAAGAACGCAATGCGGTCGATTCAGAATACAAACTGAAACTGAAAGATGATGTCCGCCGTTTGTATCAAGTACACAAAGAAACCGTCAATCAGGCGCACCCGTTCGCCAAGTTCTCGGTGGGGGATCTCACCACCTTAGAAGATCGTGATGATCACTCGGTGCGTGATGAGTTGATCGCCTTTTATCAGCAGCATTACTCGGCCAATTTAATGGGTTTGGTGTTGCTGGGTCCGCAATCGCTCGATGAGCTGGAAGCGTATGCCTTCACTTTTTTCCGTGACATTCCTAACAGTGAAAAGGCCCCGACGCCGATCGCGGTTCCCTTAGTCACAGAAAAAGAAAACGGCCAGTTCATTACCATTGATCCGATCAAAGAAGTGCGCAAGCTGACCTTGTCGTTCGCCTTGCCTGCGATGGACCCGTATTACCGCCAAAAGCCCCTGTCATACATTGCCCATTTGTTGGGTAACGAAGGGCAAGGCAGCTTGATGTCCCACCTGAAACACCTGGGGTTCATTAACTCACTGGCGGCGGGCGGCGGTGTCAGCGGCAGTAACTTCCGCGAGTTCACCGTGAGCCTGAGCTTGACACCGAAAGGGGTTGAACATGTGGACGACATCGTGACCCATGTATTCCAGTACATTGATCTGATCCGTGAACACGGGCTAGAACAGTGGCGTTTTGACGAAAAACGCACGGTGCTCGACATGGCCTTTCGCTACCAAGAAAAAAGCCGTCCGCTCGATACGGTCAGCTACTTGGTGATGAACTTATTGCACTACGCACCGGACGACATTATCTACGGTGACTACATGATGACCGACTACGACGAGCCGTTGATCATGGATCTGCTCAATCGTCTCCGTCCGGATAACATGCGTTTAGTGTTAGTCGCGCACGATCAACCGTGTGACCGAGTGGCCCAGTGGTACCACACCCCGTATGGTGTGACGCCCTTTACCGCCGAGCAGTTAGCGCAATGGCAACACCCCGGCACCGAAGTGGCGTTTACCCTGCCTGAGCGTAACCTGTATTTGTGCGACAACCCGGATCCCCTCCCGCTAGCCGCCGATGCGGATCAGCCGCCACGATTGATCCAAGACTTACCGGGCTTCCGCTTATGGCACAAACAAGAACATGAATTTCGCGTCCCAAAAGGCATTGTGTATGTCGCCATCGATAGCCCGCACGCGGTCAGTTCACCACGCAATATTGTGAAGACCCGCTTGTGTGTCGAGATGCTGCTGGAAGCCACCAATGAGTCGGCCTACCCGGCTGAAATTGCCGGCATGTCTTACAACCTGTATGCCCATCAAGGGGGCGTGACGCTGCAGCTGTCCGGCTTCAGTGAAAAGCAACCGCTGCTATTAAAGCTGCTGCTAGAGCGCTTCGCTAACCGTGAATTTAACCTTGAGCGCTTTAATAATATCAAGGCGCAAATGCTGCGCAGCTGGCGTAATGCCGCGCAAGATAAGCCAATTTCACAGCTGTTTAATGAGCTGACGGGGTTATTGCAGCCGAACAACCCGCCTTATCCGGTGTTAATCGAAGCGTTAGAATCCATTGAGGTGGATGAACTGCCGGCGTTCGTGGAAGCGATGTTTGCTGAGCTGCACATTGATACCTTTGTGTACGGTAATTGGCTGGAAGCCGATGCGATGGCATTAGCCGAAATGCTGAAAGATGCCTTCCGTGCCACCAACCAAACCTACGGTGAAGCGCAGCGCCCCTTGGTGCATTTGGATCAATCTGGCACCTTGAGTCATGAAATTCATTGTGATCATGCAGACTCAGCCTTGCTGATGTATTACCAATCGCGCGAAATCACCCCACGCAAAATTGCGATTTACACGTTGGCCAATCACCTGATGTCGACTACCTTCTTCCACGAGCTGCGCACCCGCCAGCAGTTGGGGTACATGGTCGGCACAGCGAACTTGCCGCTCAATCGCCATCCGGGGTTGATCCTCTATATTCAGTCACCGGTTGCCGCACCAACGCAACTTTTGGACGCCATGGATGATTTCACCAATGCGTTTGCCTTGGTGCTACTGGAACTGAATGAGGCTCAATGGCAAGCCAGTAAAGAAGGCTTGATTGCCCAGATCGCCGAGCCTGATACCAATTTACGCGCACGTGCGCAGCGTTTCTGGGTCAGCATCGGTAACAAGGATGAGACCTTTAGCCAGCGTCAAAAAGTGATTGAAGCCCTGACCGCCTTACGCCGTGTCGACATGGTGAAATTCGTGGTGGAAGTGATCAAACCGCGCACATCAAACCGCATTGTGATGCATTGCCAAGGCCAAGCGCATACCCAAGCTACCCCGCTGGATATCGGTGAAACCATTGCATCCATTGATGATTTTCAGCGTAACGCCCGCTAGTCATTCAACCAGTTAAAGCTAAAAACCCAGCATTGCTGGGTTTTTAGCGGCGGTCAATCCCATCGATTAACGCTTCCTGCCGCTAATCAGTCAAAATCACGTCTTCACCGTCAAAACAGTGGCTTAGATCACGTAAAATATCATAATTCATCGTCAAGCAGACACATTGTCACATCACGCATTCACAGTTTGCCCTAGCAATTTACATATAAATACTGGATGATATCCGTCACTATTTTGTGCAACACGACAAGATATTGCACCCTGTGTAATATCACAAGCTTGCACTCGGCACCCGCTCTGACAGCAGATCTGGCGCCTCTTAGGTATGGACACCTACTACGCCGATACTCGGCCACGTTTGTTTTGTTTACCTGTTAGAGGAGCGTTGTCAGCCATGCCTGCTGTATGTCCACATTGCCAACAAACGATCACCGTGCCTGCGCTCAACGCTTATGAAGAATTCTTTGAGTGCCCGCATTGCCACTGTGCCATTGCCCATCATGAAATGGATATCATGTTGTACGCCGTGCTGTTTATTGCTCTGATCACCGCGCCATTGGTCTTACTTACCAGTATCAATGTCTTCATTGCCTTGCTGGGGGCGATGCTGGCCTATCACCTACTTCGCCCCCGTTACTTTGAACCCCGTTTTCGCTTAAAAGTGGTGGATCTCTCTCCTCACCATTAACTCGGGGTCGGCGTTACCGGCTCAGTTAACGCCACCACATTCGGCTGGGCATCGGGATAATACGTCAGCCCGGCTTGCGCCATCGCCACCAGCCGATCGCAAGGCAAGAAGCGTTCTCCATATAAATCCGCATGTTGATACAATTGCGCCACCACATTGGCGATCCCCAACTGATCCATATAACGGAACGGCCCGCCTAAAAACGGGGGAAAACCGATACCAAAAATCGCCCCGATATCCCCATCACGCACTGAGCGGATCACCCCTTCATCGAGACAGCGAGCCGCTTCATTGAGCATCATCAAGGTACAACGCATTGCCAATACCGCACCCTCGGTCTTGCGTTCAGGTCTGATCCCTAACAATGCATACACACTGCTATCGACCGTTTTCTTCTTGCGCTGATCACGCTTGCTATAGCGATAAAACCCTTTGCCACTCTTGCGCCCTTTACGCCCGTCATTGAGCAAGACTTCAAACACATCCGGCCCCTGAAAACGATCCCCCAATTCACGCACTAGAATCGGCGTGATTTTTGCCCCAATGTCGATCCCGACTTCATCGAGCAAGGTGATCGGCCCTACCGGAAAACCAAAGTCCAACAACGCCAGATCCAGATGGTCTATCGGCTCACCAGCCAACAAAATCTGCGCCGCTTCATTCATGTACGGCGCCAGAATACGGTTCACATAAAACCCCGCGCTGTCCCCCACCACAATCGGCGTTTTGCCCTGCTGCTTGGCCAGTTTCACTACCGTGGCGATGGTGCGTGCCGAGGTGTCTGAATGCGGGATCACTTCCACCAGAGGCATTTTTTCTACCGGACTGAAATAGTGCAAACCGATGACATTTTCAGGCCGGGCCGCGCCCTCTGCGATCTGGTGGATCGGTAACGATGAGGTATTGGTGGCAAAAATGGTCTCTGGTTTGGCCTCCGCTTCCACGTCTTGCACCATCTGGCGCTTCAGAGCTAAGTCTTCAAACACCGCTTCAATCACCACATCCAGTCGCTCAAAGCCCCGATAGGTGATCCCACCGGACACACTGAGCATCTGCTGCTGCACCTGTGTTTTACGTAATAGCTTGCGTTTGCGTTGCTTCTCTAACAAGCCATAGTGATAGCCCATGGCATTGAGAATACCGTCATTGCTGATATCTTTAATCTGTACCGGATAACCAGCTTTGGCCGCCGTGACGTGGCTGATCCCGCCGCCCATTAAGCCTCCGCCCAGTACACCAATGCGTGACATCTGCAAGGGTTCAGCTTCTGCGCCGCTCTCTTTTTTCATCGCCGTGGTGGCAAAGAAAATACTGCGCAAAGCGGCCGATTCGGGGCTCATCACTAGCTCACCAAAGCGCTTGGCTTCGTGTGCGAACCCTTTTTCAACACCGTGCTCTAAGCCAAATTTCACCACGTCCAGAATGGCCGTTGTGGCTGGGTAATTACCGCGGGTTTTTTCCTGCGTTTTTTTCGCCGCCTGTTCAAACACCAGTGAGCGCCCTAACGCATTGCCCCCCATGGCACGCGCCGAGAGCGACAAATGGCGTTTAGGTTTAGGCGTTAGCGCCCGCTGAGCAGCCACCGCTAACAAAATACTGTGTGGCACAACGTCATCCACCACGCCCAGCTTTTTAGCTTTCTTGGCGCGTAACGCTTTACCGGTCAGGATCATATCCAGTGCCGCCGCGACGCCAATCAAGCGCGGTAACCGCTGAGTCCCGCCCGATCCGGGCAATAAACCCAATTGCACTTCGGGCAAGCCCAAGCGAGTGATTGGATCCTCCGTACACACGCGACTGTGGCATGCCAACGCCAGCTCTAACCCGCCGCCCAAACAAGGGCCATGGATCGCCGCCACCGTATGAAACGGTAACTGTTCGAGCGCGGCGAACAACTGCTGGCCTTTTTCTGCCAACGCTTGCGCCTCCTCGGCGGTTTCGCAGGCCGCTAACATGTGAATATCCGCCCCGGCAATGAAGTTATCCGGCTTACCGGAGTAAACCACCATGCCCTGAATATCACTGCGTGCTTCCAGTTCAGCCAATACCGCGCTCACCTGCTCGGAAAAGGCCGACTGCAGGGTATTCATGGTTTCATTGGGCACATCCATGCACAGCCACGCCAGGCCGTCATCGGTGTAAGACAATGAAAAGGCACTATTTGAGGTGTGCGGTGAGGTGTCCGGCGACACCTGCGAAACATCTGCTGCGCTTGACGCACTTGAAGAAGTTAACTCTGCCATTATTCTGCCTCCAAAATCATTGCCGCCCCTAAGCCCCCAGCCGCACACGCGGTATTGAGTGCTAACCCACCGCCGCGTCGTTGCAGTTCACGTAACGTTTGAGTGATCATCCGCGCGCCCGTTGCCGCAAACGGATGGCCGTAAGCAATCGAGCCGCCCAATACATTGAACTTGTCCATGTCTATCTCGCCGATGGCCTCACTACGGCCGAGGTTTTCTTGCGCAAACTGGCGAGAGGCAAACATCTTCACGTTCGCCAAAGTTTGTGCGGCGAACGCTTCATGCATATCAATCAAGGTAAGATCCGACAAGGTCACCCCCGCCCGATCCAGTGCTAACGGCGTCGCATAGGACGGTCCCATCAGCATGTCCTGCTCGACGCCAATGGCAGAAAATGCATAAGAGCGAAGGTAACCCAACGGCGTGAGCCCGAGCGCTTTGGCCCGCCCTTCCCGCATCAACAAAATAGCGGCCGCCCCATCGGTAAGCGGTGTCGCATTGGCGGCGGTCACACTGCCGTGTTGGCGGTCAAACGCCGGACGTAGCGCAGCATAAGCCGCTAAGGTGCTGTCTTCGCGAATGTTATTGTCTTTGTCTATCCACTGGCGATAAGGCGCGGGAAAAGCCGTCATGACTTCGTCTTGCAGCACGCCAGATTGCCAGGCTTGGGCGGCAAGCGTGTGTGAACGGTGGGCAAAGGCATCTTGTGTTTCTCGGGTGATGCCGTGGGTTTTCGCCATTTGCTCTGCCGTTTGCCCCATACTGAGTCCGGTTGAATACTCGGCCACCGCGGGAGGAACGGGCATCAGATCGTTCATACTGAGGGTACGTAGCAGCGCCAATCTCTGGCGTAAGGTTTTGGTTTTGCTCAAGGCCAGTAGCGTGGCCGCCATACGTTTTGACACGCCAATCGGCAACACCGAGGAGGAATCCGCCCCGCCCGCAATGCCGATATCAATGGTGCCGGCCAAAATGCTTTCTGCCACGTTCACTGTGGCCTGAAAGCTGGTGGCGCAAGCACGGGTGACACTGTACGCATCCGTGCCCACATTCATACCGGTGCCGAGTACGATTTCACGGGCGATATTCGGCGCTTCCGGCATTTGGATCACCTGACCAAACACAAGTTGATCAATCAGCTTAGGATCGATATCCGTTTGTTGCAGTAAGCCATTAACCACCATTTTCCCCATGTCTAATGCCGACACCTCTGCAAACGCCGTGGCTTGACGGGCAAAAGGGGTGCGCAATCCGCTGACAATGGCGATACGTTCACCGTGTGAGGTGGTGAGATTCTGGAGACGTGTCATCGCAACTCCTTATTGATTGTATGGTGTATTCCCGATAGAGGTCAGACCACAAATAAGTGTAACACTATTGTTAACACAATCAAAAAAAGAGTTTAAAAAATGAGAAAGGGATAAAGAAAAAGAAGGATAAAAAGTGAACAACACAATGCTAAGATAAAAAAAAACCATACCGAAAGGGTATGGTCAGAATCTACACGGAAAGCAATCCATGTATAGAATAAGTCAATTAACCTAAAGCCAATTGTAAATCAGGCAAGCCTGATAGGAGAAAGTAAAGTCAGCCTTCAAAAGGAAGTTGTCATCTTGCTCAACAGATCCTCAGCCGCGATGTGTATACCTAATCCTCGGTACAAACGCCTCAACTGACGACCAGATGACAGGGACTACTATAGCTTTCTCAGCCAAACACAATTTGAACCAGATCAATTTTAATGCGGATTATTGGATGAATCGTCTGGATCACGCCGAAAACAAACAAAATACCGATGTGATTCGACCTGTTGATGGGCAAATTTATGATTAAGCAATTTTTTCGTAAGAAAAAACCAGATGCCTCGGTCTCTGTAGACATGAATAAACAAAGACGATATGAAGCCCTTGTCAGGGCCTGGCATCGGGATTTATACCGTTATGCCTACTGGCTGTGCCATGATCAGCACATTGCTGAAGATTTGGTGCAGGAAACCTGTTTACGCGCATGGCGGTCATTAGATAGCCTGCAGGATGATAATGCCGCGAAATCGTGGCTGATCACCATACTTCGCCGTGAAAATGCCCGTCGTTTCGAGCGTAAGCAGCTCGATTTGGTGGATATTGATGATTACGCCATTGCCGATACCCAGCATCAAGGTAATGAAGCGGAACTGGAACAACAGATGCTTCGTCAACAAATCATGAAGTTAGCACCGGAGTACCGAGAGCCGTTAGTCCTGCAAATTATGGCGGGGTTCAGTGGTGAGGAAATTGCCGATATTCTGGGCTTAAACCGCAATACCGTCATGACACGACTATTTCGTGCTAGAAACCAATTAAAAGAGCAATTAGAACAGCAATCCGAGCGGAGGGGCCAACAAAATGGATGATTTAGAATTTCGCCGACGTCTATTGGCAGATCCTAACGATAACAGTGCAGAGATGATTGATACGCGTAACGCCTCTTTGGCCAACCGTAAATTCTCTGACGAGTTACTGGCTCTCGACAGCAAACTTGAACAGGCCATGAAAGTCGATGTACCCGATGATCTTGCCGACCGCATCTTATTCCACCAAACCAGCCAACCTGCCACGAAGCGCTATCGCATGCCTGCGTTCATTGGGCTTGCTGCTTCCGTTGCTTTTCTTGCTGGACTCTTCTTGGGCCAATTCAATACCACCGCCCCGTCACTGAACGCGACGCCGGCTCTGGCGCAGATCGCGCTTGATCATGTTTATCAAGAATCACCGTTCGTCGATCACATTGATGAAGCGGTCTCACTGCGTCAAGTTAACGCGAAAATGACCCCCTTCGGGTCGAAGTTCGATCAACTACCCGGTCACATTTATTATGTGAACCATTGCGGATTCGGTGACAAAAATGCACTGCACATGGTGTTGGGCACATCACAAGGCAAGGTCACCGTCTTTGTGGTGCCGAACCCGGCCGGATCCACCCCCACCACATTCAATGACGAGCGCATGCAAGGCATTGTCCTGCCCATTCAACAAGCGGATCTCATTGTTGTCGGGGAAAAAGGGCAAGATGTTACCCCTGTCGCAGAACGCTTGAAGTCCGATCTCAATTGGGAGATCTAGCCCCCAAAAGGATACCTTTAAGGTATCCTTTTAACTCTCTTATTCATAAAACACCGCTTAATTCTGCTTTTTGACCTAAAAAACGTCGAACCTGCTGCTTTATTAACCCACTGACAAGTCACTCAAATTTTAAATACTCAATTTATTCAATAGTTTAAATGAAAAAACAGATAAACTGGCTAACTGGTCAGATTTGATGCGTTGTTGTGCCCCCATACAATCTGCCCCAATCTGCGCTCGAACGTAGAAGAAAACAAAAAAATACCATTAGGAATAACTATAAAATGAACAAGAAGCGTCTGTTTACACAATCGATGGTAGCAGCAGCCATCACCCTGGCGTCACAGCAAGCACTGGCGGCCGGTTTCCAATTGAATGCACAATCTGCAACTGGCCTTGGCCGTGCGTTCGCCGGTGATGCGGTTATCGCAGATAACGCGTCAGTGATGTCACGTAACGCCGCCGCAATGGCCTTGTTTGACAAGCCTGCCCTGTCGCTGGGTCTGAATGCCGTTAGCACCGACATCAGTGTAAAAAATGCCAACTATGCTGGCCTTTCTACTGGGTTTAAACCGACCAGCCTTGACGAGCAGTCAATTGGTGATACCGCTTTAGTACCGAATATCTACTATATCCACCCTATCAATGAAAAGTGGACCGTGGGTGCAGGCGTGTACTCCAACTTCGGTACGAAAACTGAATTTGACGACAACTTTGCAGCTAACGAATATGGCGGCCTGACGGACGTGAAAAGCGTGAACTTTGCGCTAAGCACCGCCTACCGCATCAATGAACAATGGAGCGTAGGTGGCGGCCTAGACATCATCTACGGTGCCGGTAAGTTACAACGTTCAAACAAGACCATCGAAAATGTGGTTGGTGCCATGACGAAAGTTAAAGGCCCTCTACTGGATGTCGATGCTGACGGTGTTGCACTGGGTTGGAACGTGGGTACCGTATTTGAACTGAATGAAGATAACCGCTTTGGTTTGTCTTACCGCTACAGCCCAGAGCTAGAAGCCGAAGGTGATATCCACTTCCAAACTGGTGGTGGCGATCTCAGCAACGAAAAACTGCTTATGCCATTGCCTGACATGGCCGAGTTCTCTGGTTACCACCGTTTAAACCAACAGTTCGCAGTACACTATAGCGTACAGTGGATCGGTTGGAGCGCCTTTGACAAGCTAGAAACAAGTGGTGGCACTGAGCTGAACTCCTACAACTGGAAAGACGGTTGGCACTATGCGCTGGGCGGTACCTACTACATGAACAACGACTGGACGCTACGTGCCGGTTACATGTACGACACCAGCGCGCAAGATCAGAAAACCTCTATCTCTGTACCAGACTCTGATCGTCAATGGTTCTCAGGCGGCTTCACTTACCACCTAGACAGCAAGTCTAACATCGACTTTGGTGTCACCTACCTTGTAGGTAAAGACGTTGACGTGACTGAAAATACCACAGCGGGTCCAATTCCAATTTCTGGTATCCAAGCGACAACCCGTGCCAATGCATGGCTATACGGTATTCAGTACAGCCGTTCATTCTAATTCAGCGAACACTATCGTTTCGTATTATAAAAGGGAGCCTTCGGCTCCCTTTTTGTTATCTCGCCGATTATCGCCATAAATTTCCGTAATTTTACGACGCTATACGCAATATTGACCTGTCATTTCCCCCTCTCCTTCCTCTCAACACCCACTTTCAGTGAACAACGCGTCGCTGAAAAACGTTTGCGCTTGGACACGTGTACGCTGAAATCTCATCCGACCAGATTTCATTGTTTATTTTTTACCACTAATAAAACCATAAAAATAAAATAAACCAGCATTTAATACTTAATTAAGTAATTTCATAAAGAACAACTTAAAGCAATTACTCTAAGGCGTATGATCCGCGCTATTGAATTTCAGCGAACACTGTAGACTGATGAATAAGAATAAAATTACGCTTTCTGTAGCAGCGGCACTTACACTGGGCTTTAGCGCCAACACAATGGCAGCGGGTTTCCAGCTGGCAGAATACTCTGCAACCGGCCTTGGCCGTGCATTTGCCGGTGAAGCGGCCATGGCCGACAACGCCAGCGCACAATTTCGCAACCCTGCCATGCTGACTTACCTTGAAGGTACGCAGATTTCGGTGGGTGCTATCTATGTTGATCCGAATATCGATGTAGAAGGTGATGTGAGCGTGATGGGTAAACCGCTAGCATCAACAAAAGCGGGCGATATCGCGCATGCTGCTGTCATTCCTAATTTCTATCTTTCACATCGTCTGAATGAGCAGTGGGCGCTAGGTCTAGCATTTGCAACTAACTACGGTATGGAAACGGAACTGGGTGGTGATTTCATCGGTACCATGTTCGGCAACCAAGCCAACGTTTTCTCTGTTGAAATCAACCCGAACGTCGCTTACAAGATCAATGATCAATTCAGCGTCGGTGCCGGTGTCCGTTTTGTGATGGGTGAAGGCCACATTGGTGCGTCTGTACCGGGTAACCTGCCATCTACAATCACTGGCAACAAGTTCCTTGATGGCGTGATCAATTCCATGGAAGGCAAAGACCTGAAATACATGGAAGGTGAAGACACCGCGTGGGGCTGGCAGTTAGGTGCCGCATGGCAGATCAACGACGCTAACCGCATCGGCTTCAACTACCGTTCAGCGGTTGATCTGAACCTAGAAGGCGAAGCGTCTGGCGTGATCTATGGCCAAAATCGCTCAGGCAGCATGGCATTAACCCTACCTGCCACCGCTGAATTGGCCTCTTTCCACCAGCTAACTGACAAGCTAGCAATGCACGCCAGCGTTAACTGGACCGACTGGAGCACCTTCGACAAACTGGAAGCGAAGATTCCTGGCTACGGTACTGGCACTGACCTGATCAAAGAAGAAAACTGGGAAGACAACTACCGCTTCGCGGTCGGTACGACTTACCAGTACACCAGCAAGCTAGCATTGCGTACCGGTGTGGCATACGACATGTCAGCGGTAAGCGATGAGCACCGTACCCAGACGATCCCTGAAACTGATCGCATCTGGCTAAGTGTGGGTGCCGGTTACCAGTACTCTGAGAACTTGAACTTCGATGCAGGCTTTACCTACATCATCGCCAAAGATGCACCAATGACAGAAGATCTGGAAGTGGGCGGCAACACCATGGCGAATATCACCGGTGAAACTACCGGTAGCGTATGGCTAGTGGGTGTTCAGGCGAACTACCGTTTCTAAGGTTTCAACAGCGGTACGATGGTACTTCGGCCCTAAGGGCGATATACCATCAAACTGTATAATATCCTGCAAAGGGGCAACGTTGGTTGCCCCTTTTCTTTATCGCTTACTCCCATTCCCGCACCCTCTCACTTTCTACAACATCACACATCACACATCACGACAGCGTCAACGTTCCATAGGGTCTCAGAGCCGTTTTCTCGCCTTTAAAGACATGAATCTATTTCATCTATACACATAATCTATTCATTAGACGCTGATAAAACTGAGACTTAGAATACGTTTATCCTTTGCATACGCTTTTAAACATCGATTTTATTCATGCTATTAACCACACTTTACATCATCGGGATCACGGCGGAAGCCATGACGGGTGCACTTGCCGCCGGTAAACGTCACATGGACTGGTTTGGTGTCATGCTGGTCGCCAGCGCCACGGCCATTGGCGGCGGTACCGTTCGCGATATCCTGCTCGGCCACTACCCATTAGGCTGGGTCGCTAACCCACAATACTTGGTGATCACCTGCGTTGCAGGTCTGTTTACCACCCTTGTCGCCCCTTGGGTTGTACGTTTTCACAAAGTTTTTGTCTTGCTCGATTCGCTCGGCTTGATTGTCTTTAGCATTATTGGTTGCCGTGTCGCGATGGACATGGGGCTATCACCGTTGATCTGTATTGTTGCCGCCGTGGTGACGGGCGTATTTGGTGGTTTGCTGCGTGATTTAATCACTCGTCGTCCACCGATGGTACTGCACAAAGAACTCTACGCTTCTGTGGCATTCATTGCGGGCGGGATGTATTACGGCCTGCTTTACTTAGGCATTGATGAAACCATCGTGACCATCGCAACATTGGTTGTCGGCTTCAGTCTTCGTGTCGCGGCCGTACAATTTAGTTGGAGTCTGCCGGTGTTCCACTTTGATGACGTGGAAGCCAAGCAAGACAGTGCGAAGTCCCAGGGCTAACACTAAGCGCCAAAGCAACATCTTCGGGTAAAGCCATAAACGACGGTCAACACACCTCCCCCTTGTGTTGACCGTCTTTGCCGCTATACGGCTTCCCCCCAGAACCGTATAACACGCGCAAAAAAAGAGCAGGCACATCTTTGTTTCAGCCAATTTTTCTGGCATCTCGACGCTCTTTATCTTCGAGACTCTAGATCTTCGGCGTTTCCGTCACCACATCGGCATTTTGCCCACGATGACGCAGCAGATGATCCATCAAGGTGATCGCCAACATCGCTTCAGCAATCGGCACCGCACGGATCCCGACACACGGATCATGACGCCCTTTGGTGATCACTTCCGTGGTATCCCCTTGGCGTGTAATGGTTTCACCCGGTACAGTAATACTGGAGGTCGGTTTCAAAGCAATGTGCGCCACAATGTCTTGCCCTGAAGAGATGCCCCCCAAAATGCCACCCGCATGGTTGGTTTTGAAACCGTCTGGCGTCATCGCATCACGGTGCTCACTGCCACGCTGCGCGATCACATCAAAACCATCCCCAATTTCGACCCCTTTCACGGCATTAATGCTCATTAACGAGTGGGCGATATCCGCATCTAAGCGATCAAACACTGGCTCACCAAGCCCGACAGGGACATTTTGCGCCACCACCGTCAGCTTCGCGCCAATGGAATCGCCGTCTTTCTTTAGCTGGCGGATCAAGGCATCCAGTGCCTCGACTTTGTCAGCATCGGGACAGAAAAAGGCGTTTTGTTCGATTTGATCCCAGTCGACCGTATCAATTGTCACATCACCCATTTGTGATAAATACGCGCGCACTTCAATGCCGTGTACTTGCTTGAGGTATTTTTTGGCCACGGCACCTGCCGCGACACGCATGGCGGTTTCACGGGCAGACGAGCGGCCACCACCACGGTAGTCACGTACCCCGTATTTTTGGTGGTAGGTGTAATCAGCATGCCCCGGACGGAACACATCTTTAATGTTGGAGTAATCTTTTGAGCGTTGATCGGTATTTTCAATCAACAGACCAATGGAGGTACCAGTGGTTTGTCCTTCAAACACCCCTGACAGAATTTTTACTTCATCCGGTTCGCGGCGTTGTGTCGTGTATTTTGAGGTACCCGGACGGCGACGATCGAGATCGTGCTGCATGTCGGCTTCCGTCAAGGCAAGGCCTGGCGGGCACCCATCAATGATACAGCCCAAAGCGAGCCCGTGACTTTCGCCAAACGTGGTCACGCGAAACAGTTGTCCTATTGTATTGCCTGCCATTACTTCCTCTGTCTTTTTTATCGCTCACCGCGTTTGGCGCATCGTGTTAACGACCAATCACCCTTCGGTGTGCTGTTGTTTTCATCAATGAGTACATAGTGCTAATTCAACGCACCGATTGCAAGTCGTGATTACCACTTCCCCCTCACAAGGCGTCAGTACGGCCTCGCCGCATTCTCTTCCGTTACAGCAAAACTGCAAAATAAAAAAACGGGCACCCGAAGGTACCCGTTGTTTTCACTGAAAAAAGCCTGATTCCACAACCAATGTGTCTATTAAGCGTCTTTCTTTGATTTCCATTTCTTGATGCTGCTTGAGCCACCGTTGCGCGGGCTGCCAGCTTCATCATCGCGAGATGGGCGACGGTGACCAGGTTGCACACCACGGCCTGGACGCACTGCATTACCACGACCGTTCTCTGGGCGGGTGTTTGAACGCTGATCTTGACGTTGATCGTGACGAGCGTCCTGACGACGATCTTGACGCGTATCATTACGCTGCTCTGAACGGCCATGACCACGGTTATCAGCACCGCGATTATCCGCTGAACGGCTGTCAGAACGGCGGTTATCGGCATAGCGATTTTCACTACGGCGCGGCTCAGAGCGGCGGTTATCAGAGCGGCTACCGTCACGGTCATTGTGCTGACGCTTACGGTTAAACTCACTTTTCCCGTCGTAGGTTTTGTATTTGATTTTGTCTTCATCACGACAGGCTTGCTGACGGCTGTCGTACAGCTTCGCATCCGTCGCTTTTTGGATATCCTGTCCGTGCGCATCTGTACGTGACGCTTCTTCTGTCTTACTGGAATCCGAAATCATGCTGTGAATCTCAGCAATTTCAGCATCCGTCAGGTAACGCCATTTGCCGTTTGGCAAACCATCAATACTGATGTTCATGATACGCACGCGGCGCAGTTTGAAAACGTCGTAACCCAATGCTTCACACATACGGCGGATCTGACGGTTCAGACCTTGCGTCAGTACGATACGGAATGAGTAGTTGGTTTCTTTGGTGACCTTACATGGCAGCGTCACGGTATCAAGAATTTCCACACCCGAAGCCATCTTGGCGATGAATTCGTCCGTAATCGGCTTATCGACACGCACTACATATTCTTTCTCGTGTGAGTTGCCGGCGCGCAGAATTTTATTAACGATGTCACCGTCGTTAGTCAAGAAGATCAAACCGTCAGACGGCTTATCCAAACGACCGATTGGGAAAATACGCTTACGGTGGCCAATGAAGTCAATGATGTTATCTTCAATATGACGCTCTGTGGTACAGGTGATCCCGGTTGGCTTGTTCAGCGCGATATAAATCGGCGCTTCTTTCGTACGCAGTGGCTTGTCGTCAACCAGTACGTCGTCACCCGGCATAACTTTCACCCCCATCTCTGGCACTGTGCCATTGATGGTCACCCTTCCTTGATCAATAAGCTTGTCCGCCTCACGGCGTGAGCAATAGCCTGTATCACTGATAAATTTGTTCAAACGCACGGCTTGGCCGGCTGTATCTTGAGGCTGATTCTGAGACATGATGTTCTTCTACACTAAGCGTTTCGCAACGCGATCAAGGTTAGATAAGTATTATAGCTTGGCTATGTGGCCGCCATTCTAACAAGAGCTGATCCTATTAGGAAAGAAAACCGCTTTTCTTGCACTTCCCCCTTCCCTAGACACTCGAAAACTCGCTACGAGATTCTAAGCTCTCGGTGCTTACCATAAAAAAACCTGCTTCACCCATAAGGCAAAGCAGGCTGTTATCAAAAACGGGCGATTATCAAGAGTGAAGGGAACTCACCGTATCTATCACGCTTACCCGCACCGCATTAGCGCGGTGTCGCTTGACCCTGCTCCTCGTGAGCGGGGTTATGCTCCAACAACGCTTGCTCCAACTGCTCGGCCACATAGCCTGGCGATTGCGTGTTACCTGACATCAAACGGTACATCGCAGGGATCACAATCAAGGTGACCAAGGTCGCAAAGGCCATGCCGAAGAACACCACGGTACCCACCGCAATGCGGCTTTCTGAACCCGCACCCGTTGAGAAAATCAACGGCACCGCCCCGAACAAGGTGGTAAACGCGGTCATCAAAATCGGGCGCAAACGACGCTCTGACGCATCAATGATCGCTTGTTCAAACTCGACCCCTTTATCACGCAACTGGTTGGCAAACTCGACAATCAGGATGCCGTTCTTGGTCACCATACCGATCAACATGATCATGCCGATCTGACTGAAAATATTGAGGCTTTGTCCCATGACCAGCAAGCCCACTAAACCGCCGAAAATCCCCATCGGCACGGTCAGCATCACTACCATCGGGTTAATGAAGCTTTCAAACTGCGCCGCCAGTACCAAGTAGGCCACCAATAAGGCCAACCCGAACACCATCAGAATACTGCTCTGGTTTTCACGGAAGTCCTTCGATTCACCGCCGTAATCAATCACGATATCACTTGGCAGGCGCTCAATGGCTTCATTATCCAAGAAATCCAGAGCTTCACCCAAAGTGTAACCGGCTGTTAGGTTCGCTTTCAGTGTGATCGATTTCTGCTTCTGGTTGTGACTCAGACGCTGCGCTGACGCCACTTCTTCGACCGTCGCGACCGACTCTAAGGTGATCAACTGACCGGTTTTGGTACGCACATAGATCTGGCTCAGATCGGTGGCATTGTTGAAGTTCTTTTCATCACCGCGCAGATACACATCGTACTCTTCTCCGCGATCGACAAACGTGGTTTCACTGCGGCCACCCAACATGATTTCCAGCGTTTCTGCGATATCAGAAACAGGGATCCCCAGCTCTGCCGCACGCGGGCGGTTCACCGACACCACCAATTCTGGCGTGGTTTCGGCGTAGTCCAAGTCCACCCCTTCCATCATGCCGCTTTCTTCTGCCAGCACTTTCAGTTCCGTCGCCCACTTAAACAGCTCTTCATAATCCGCACCGTTCAGCAGGAACTGTACTGGCTCAGACGAACCACCACGGAAACCCGGCATAAATGGCCACACGCGAATATCCGGGATCCCTTGCAGGGCTTTGCGCACCATGCCGAGGGCATCGGTCGCACTCATGTCGCGATCTTCCCAGTTTTCCAACTGCATAATCACAAAGCCGGTCTGATCCCCCGCTCGCCCACCAAACGCTGGCGTCTGAATAGACACGGATTTCAGTACACCTTGCCCGACCATCGGTAGCAAGCGGCTTTCTACCTCTTCAATATTGCCCACCATGCGGTTATAACTGGTCCCTTCTGCGCCTTTTACAAACGCAAAGATCACGCCACGGTCTTCTTGCGGGGCTAACTGCGCGGGCACCATTTTCATCATCACCACGCTCAAGCCAATAAAGCCGAGAATGATCACTGGCGCCCCGTAACGGTAGCGTACAGAAGCCGTTACTACCTTACGGTAGCCTCGTTCCAACTTACCAAATAGACGATCAATGAACACATTGAACGCACTCGGCTTCACGTTCGCCTTGAGCAATTTACTGCCCAGTACCGGACTGAGCGTCAACGCCACAATCGAGGAGAAGATCACCGCCACAGCGAGCAGCACCGAGAATTCAGTAAACAGCGGCCCGACCATGCCATCCATAAAGGAGATCGGCAGGAACACCATCACCAACACGACGGTGGTTGCCACCACGGCAAAGCCCACTTCACGGGTACCTTTATATGCTGCAAGCAGAGGCGGTTCGCCTTTTTCGATATGGTGATAGATGTTTTCCACCACCACGATGGCGTCATCTACCACCAAGCCGATCGCCAGAATCAAGGCCATCAAGGTCAACAAGTTGATCGAGAACCCTAAGAAGTACGCCACCATAAAGGCTGAGATCAACGACACCGGAACCGTTACGGCCGGGATCAAGGTCGCGCGCGCCTGACCGATGAAGATGTATAACACCAGAACCACCAGCAAACCGGTGACAAACAAGGTGCTATAAACTTCCTGAATCGAACGGTCGATAAACACGGTGGAATCATAATCCACGTACAACTCGGTTCCCGCGGGCAAGAAGCGCTGCATCCGATCCACTTCGGCGTACACGTCATCTGCCACGTTTAGCGGGTTGGCATCGGTCATGGTGACGATACCCAAGCTTAAGTTCGCAATGCCGTTATTTTTGAAGGTGGCATTTTCGTTCTGTGCGCCGATGGCCACTTTGGCCACATCTTTTAAATAGATAGGCGAGCCATCTTCAGCCGTGCGTACCACAAGGTATTCAAAATCTTGCGCAGTACGGTAAAGACGCGCGGTACGCACAGACATGGTGGTGGTGTCGTTACGCACTTCACCGCCGGGTAACTCCACGTTCTCATCATTCAGTGCTTTGACAATGTCGTTACTGGTGACGCCACGACCGGCCATTTGTGCCGGCTGCAACTTCACGTACATCACGCGGTACAAGGCACCACTGAGATCCACAGAACTGACACCATTGATCAAGTTAAAGCGATCCATCAGCACACGTTCGGCATAATCGGTCAGCTGAGAGCGATCCATGGTGCTCGACGTCAGGTTGACGTATACCGCCGGCTCACCCGAACCGTTGTCTTTCGACACCACAGGATCATCGGCTTCGTCCGGTAGACGACGTTGCGCACGAGACACCGCATCACGCACATCACTGACCCCTTCGGTCAGATCCCAGCCCATCTCAAATTCAATTTGGATCCGCGATGAACCATTACGGGTGGTGGAGGTGATATTTTCGATCCCGCTGATCCCCGACAGCTGATCTTCCAGCACCGTGGTGATCCGGCTTTCCATGATCGAGGCGGATGCCCCTTTATAACTGGTCGATACGCTGACCACCGGGTTTTCGACATCGGGCATTTCTCGCACAGACAGTTTCGAGAATGACACCGCACCAAACACACACAGCAGCAAGCTCAAAACAATGGCGACAACCGGACGTTTAACCGAGACATCTGACAACCACATCAGGCTTTATCTCCCTGCTTCTTCTGCTTTCCCGGCGTTGTCGCCATCAAGTCATTCACTTTCACCCCGTCGCGCATGTTCACTAACCCTTGCACCACAATGCGATCGCCAATCTTAATACCCGATTCAATCACCACTTCATCTTCCACGCGGGCACCCAGCGTCACTTCCGTGCGATGGGCTTTACCGGCTTCATCCACCAGATACACAAAACGTTTGGTGCCGGAATATTCCAGTGCTTGCACAGGGATCACGGCTGCATCTTGGGGAGTAAAGGCAATATTGGCTGCCATCAGCATGCCCGGCTTGAGTTTGCCATCCGCATTATCAAACGCCACACGGATACGAATGTTCAGGGAATCGGTCTGAACACGTGAGTCCACGGCTTGAATCGTGCCGCTAAACGCGTGATCCGGCCATGCCTGACTGGTCGCGTTAACGCGCATGCCTTTGGCTAAGAAAGAGAGGTATTGCTCAGGTACCTGAATATCCAAGCGCATTAAAGAGAGATCATCGAGAGAGAACAGCTCGCTACCGGCACTGAGCATGTGGCCTTCACTGAAATCAATCAGGCCAACGGTGCCGTCAAACGGCGCCAGAATCGCGTGATCATCCAAGTCCGCTTTGGCTGCTTTTAAACGGGCTTGAGCAATATTGACACTGGCTTGCTGCGCATCGATTTCTGTTTGCGTGATCGCGCCGCGATTAGACAGACGCTTAAACTCACCCAATTTGCGCTTTTCATCTGCCAAATACGCTTGCGCTTCGGCATATGCCGCTTGCACACGCGCATCATCCAGTTGAATTAACAGCTCGCCCTTTTTCACGGTGGTATTCACGCCCACCACGATAGCATCGACGCGGGCAGCAACCTGGGTCGCCACATTCACTGAACGCTGCGCAGCCAATTTACCGACCAACGACAATGACTGCGCCACCGGATGAGAAGCAACCTGCCCCGTGGTCACTGGGATCGCACGTCCCGCGCCCGGCCCGGCCGGTTGCTCTGCCGCCACCGAGGTACCGTGAAAGTAGAAATAACTGCCGCCAGACAATGCTGCTGTCACTAATGCCGCAACAAGGACTTTTTTCATGCTCAAACCCATCAAAAATATTCTGCGCGAATAATAGCGGAAGCTAGGCTTTCGCGCGGTAAAGAAGTGTAAAGAAAAGCAATAATACGTTTACACCTTGTTCTAAACTGCGGCTTACCCCGCCATAACGCCACCGCAATCGGCAACATGATGAAAATAGCAGCAAACAACACAGATTTATGATGAAAAAGGTTTACAGTTCCCAATGGTTTGCTAATATTCGCCCCGCACTCCGTGGAGGGGTTCCCGAGTGGCCAAAGGGATCAGACTGTAAATCTGACGGCTCTGCCTTCGAAGGTTCGAATCCTTCTCCCTCCACCATTATTCTTGAAAGCTGTTCCTTACTTAGTGTATGGTACGTCTTTCCGGCAACAATCAGTCACTAGCCCGATTGATTTATCTCTTATTGGTGATTATCCAATAATGAATTGCCAAAAAATGCATTACCCCGTGGAGGGGTTCCCGAGTGGCCAAAGGGATCAGACTGTAAATCTGACGGCTCTGCCTTCGAAGGTTCGAATCCTTCTCCCTCCACCATCATTTTAAAGAAATGCTTCGGCGTTTCCGGCCGTAAAAAGCAACACCCCGTGGAGGGGTTCCCGAGTGGCCAAAGGGATCAGACTGTAAATCTGACGGCTCTGCCTTCGAAGGTTCGAATCCTTCTCCCTCCACCATCATTTTAAAGAAGTGCTCCGGCGTTTCTGGCTGTAACAATGCAACACCCCGTGGAGGGGTTCCCGAGTGGCCAAAGGGATCAGACTGTAAATCTGACGGCTCTGCCTTCGAAGGTTCGAATCCTTCTCCCTCCACCATCATTTTAAAGAAATGCTTCGGCGTTTCTGGCTGTAACAATGCAACACCCCGTGGAGGGGTTCCCGAGTGGCCAAAGGGATCAGACTGTAAATCTGACGGCTCTGCCTTCGAAGGTTCGAATCCTTCTCCCTCCACCATCATTTTAAAGAAATGCTACGGCGTTTCTGGCTGTAACAATGCAATACCCCGTGGAGGGGTTCCCGAGTGGCCAAAGGGATCAGACTGTAAATCTGACGGCTCTGCCTTCGAAGGTTCGAATCCTTCTCCCTCCACCATCATTCTAAAGAAGTGCTTCGGCATTTCTGGCTATAAACGCCCTGTGGAGGGGTTCCCGAGTGGCCAAAGGGATCAGACTGTAAATCTGACGGCTCTGCCTTCGAAGGTTCGAATCCTTCTCCCTCCACCATCATTCAAGCCAGTTGCGCAAGCGACTGGCTTTTTTTGTGCCTATTTTTTATGCCAGTGCGAACACACTGCTTGCTCAGCTTTCATCTCCTTCCTTATTCATACTCTTCTTTCGCTTTCTCTGCCTTTTTCTACCCTATCCCGCTCTTAACGCAAAGCCAACGCCATCATCATGCCCATCTTATCTCATCCTGCTTTTCATCTCACTTTCATCCTCGCCCCCGCTCGACGCTTCGCCTTCGTCGCAGCGAACAACCAGCATCGAAGACACCCCTAATACTCTTTACATTTCACTGACCTTGATTCCCAGCGCTATACCGACGCTGACACCATAGCCCCGCGTTAAAAATGCGGTATTCAACCCACTCCCAATATCAGCCCATCAAGGAGCGATCTCCTCTACATTAGCCTCATGAGGGAGCGGCCATCACGCTATTATCACACTGATATAAATTAATGAGTCACTGACAACCGAATTATATAACACGTTAAATTTTTGATTTTAAAGCGCTTTATCACCACCCACATCTAAATGCATCATGCTTTTTATAATCCGACTATAACTTCATTCCTTTTAGGGATAAGCACTAAGATAACGACGTCGTTGCCATGCCATCAACACCATACTTTGTACGCGTGTTTATGCGTGAACAACGAAAAGCATGATTGATAGCCCTTAAGGCATGCTGATTTACTGCATCTTTTCTGTGCATTTTGAGAGGACGGATTCTCTTTTTTTTCTCAACATCACACGGTCAATACCATGAGTCACGACAACACCACTTGCCACCATCCTGCGCTTATCAAAGTAAAACGCAGCCTATTTCAGCGTTTCTTCTACCGAGCCATTTACTACTGTAATGCCTGCGAAACCTACATTCGAATGAAATAAACCATGAGCCAAGATAAAAAAAGAGTCCGTGCTATTATCCGTCAAAAACACGATGAGCACTTAAAGGCGGTCAGGAAAAAAATGTTGTCATCCATGCGTGAAGCGCAACCGAAGTAGAACGCGGTATCCACGAAAGTGTCACGCCTGCGCGGGTGACAATAAGCCCGGCTATCCCAACCTAAGCACAAAAGCATGGATGCTCGCTAAAAAAGCCGCTTGTTACTCGCATTCCTTACCTACGCATTATCGCTTTTACTGTCCACCTTCTACACTAAGATCAATACTCTGTGTTTCGGACAAGGATATGTCGACTCCCACTGCACTGCCGCTATCGGCTCACATACTCATCGTTGATGATCAACCCAGCGCCGCAATGATGCTCAAAAGCGTCCTGCACACACTCGGCGTTAAAACGGTCGACATCGCCCATGATCACCGCCAAGCGATCAGTCAATGCCGCAAACACGCCTATCACCTTTTGTTTGTCGATTACCATTTAGATGGCCCGATCACCGGCCCGGAACTGCTCCACTTACTGAAAAAGCGTCAGCACATCACAACACATTGTGGCATTATCATGCTTTCTGGCGATCGCAGCACAGAAGTGATCCTCACCGGTTTAACCATGGCGCCAGATGGCTTTCTCACCAAGCCCATTACCACGCAACGGGTACAAAAAGCCCTGACAACCACCTTGCACAGTGTCATGCAACGCCAACCCATCCACGATGCTATTGCTGGCGGTGATATTTCCTCAGCCATCTCGCTATGCCAACAAACCTTATCTCGCACCGGTTATCAACCAAAGTTAGCCGAACACCTTTGGGCGTTGTTACGTCAAACCGGGCAATGGGATGCGCTTTCCGCCTCACTCACACAATGGAAAACACACCCGCCAAGTGCACAGTGGCAACGCTTCACCGCGTATTGTCATCACCACCGCGGCGACCACCAACAAGCGATTACAGGCATAGAAGCACAGATTACCCGTACGCCGTTACAGCTTGAGTTATATGATGATTTGGCTGATTACCTCACGCAAAGCGGGCAATATCACCGCGCGTTACAAATAGCAAAAGAAGCGCAGGCCTTTACCCCTAGCATCCAACACCGCGTGTTAACCGTCGCAACGCTTGCCGCGCACACCGATAATGCGGCACTGCTACTCAAAACAGGCCGGACGCTCGCTAACCATTTACCTATCATTGATGTGGGCTGGATTGTCAGCTTAGCCAAATACTTTGCCATTTTTGAGCGCACGTACTTTGCACATTCGTCGGTGGCGTTTCGCCGTGAACTCAAGCAGGCCTTAAAAGGGATTGATCATAAAGCGTCGCTGCGGATCTTACCGGCACAGCGTCCTTACCTGACCTGTTACGGGCATATAATGATGGCGCGTTTACAATTGGGGAACCAGCAAGCACTGAAAGCGAAACGCCGTGTGATGATGGGGTTATCGGGGTATTTCAACCAGCTATCACGCTTACCTTCCGTGATGCTGGCCGATGCGTTGCCGTTATTGCTACATTTGGGCGAAACCCAATTGATCGCAGCCTGTCGCCGAGTCTTGGCCAGCCGTGATCAATTTGATGATCACAGCGTTAAGCGCCTACAGGCGCTGAAACAAAATACCGTATTGATCCAAGCCATTTCGCCGTTAGAAAGCCAATTGCATGATGCCCATACCCTGCTAACACTGGCGCCGCATCAAGCCATTGGCCGCTATAAAACCCTATTGCAACATTATCCATTGTGCAGCGAAGCCAATTTGGGGTATTTACAATGCCAACTGGCCCTTGGTCACGCGTGCGACAGCCATGCCCTGCAAGCCATTAGCGCCATGCCCCTGCCAGATAACCTGGCGGACTGGCGACAGCGCCTGCTTGTGCAATGGCGTGAAGCCGACGACGTACACACCAACAATGCACCAACGTGGCACAACACCGGGCCATCGAACAGGGTTACTCATCAGCGACCACCGTGCACGCCTTCAGCCGATCATGTTTTACATCGCAATAAGCGTATTACCGCCTTTTTACCGCCCCCAATACCGACGATGTCATAGCGCAATTTCGCCGTCACGCCCATGGGGAGAAGTGAAATCCAACGCGGGCCCTAACGGCACGATACCCGTTGGATTGATGGTGGTATGGCTGGCGTAGTAATGGCGTTTGATGTGGGGAATATCGACGGTTTGTGCAATACCCGGTTGTTGATAGAGCGCTTTGAGGTACGCCTGCAAATGGGGATAATCGGCGATACGCTGTTTATTGCATTTGAAATGTCCGACATACACCGCATCAAACCGCACTAGCGTCGTAAACAGACGCCAATCAGCTTCTGTGATCTGGTTGCCTGCCAGATAGCGATGCGTGGCTAGGTGTGCATCCACCGTATCGAGCGCCGCAAACAGTGCCTCATAGGCAAGATCGTAAGCCTCTTGCGTCGTGGCAAAACCACAACGGTACACGCCGTTATTGATCGCCGGATAGATCAACGCATTCCACTGTTCGATCTCCTCTTGCAAATTCGCCGGGTAATAATCCGCTGTATTGCCTGTCAGCCCATTGAATGCGGTATTAAACATGCGGATGATCTCAGCAGATTCGTTACTCACAATGGTGTGTGTGTGCGTATCCCACAACACAGGCACCGTGACGCGGCCGGTGTAATCCGGTTTGGCTTTCGTGTACAACTGATGCAAAAAATCGAAGCCATAATGTGGCTCTGGCTGATCGAATGCCCAGCCTTTATCGCGCATATCCGGGCTCACCACCGTGACACCCATATGGGGAACAAGCCCTTTCAGCTGACGGAAAATCAAGGTGCGATGCGCCCACGGACACGCCAACGACACATACAGATGGTAGCGGCCAGATTGTGCAGGAAAGCCCTGCTGGCCCTCAGGCCCCGCCTCTCCTTCTGGCGTTAACCAATGACGAAAACCCGCATCTTCACGAACAAATTTCCCGTCATTGTTTTTCGTGTCATACCACACATCATGCCACACACCCTGTACTAATTTGCCCATCTTGCTGCCCTCATGTTTTACATCACTGAATGTCTGTTAATGAAAAACAGTATAGGCAGGAAGATGCGGCATGTCGGCAGGGCTAATTGAACCAACTTGGTCAAAATAGTTGAACAAGTTTCCCTGCTGATTTAACGAATGAACTTGTTGTAGACAAACAATAATATAAAGGCGCCTAACGTGGCAGTAATGAGGCTACCAATGTTCACCCCCGTGGCCGCCCCCAGACCAATGAAAGAGCCAACCCAGCCGCCAACAAATGCGCCCCCGATCCCCAGTGCCATGGTGGCAATCCAACCGCCGCCATCATCGCCTGGCATCAACCACTTCGCCAGCGCACCGGCCAGCAACCCCAAAATGATCCACGAAAGAATGCCCATCGTTATCTCCTCTGTCATGATGGTTCACACATTACCGTTGAGCATAGACGAGATCTTTTCCCCTCGACGTTTCACTTCATGCTCACAATGTGTGTTAGTATTTTTTCCATTCCTGTCACCTCATGGACACGTGAGGGATCATTCCGGACTCCGGCCTTGCTGCCGACGCTATATTGGAATTAAATAATGAAAGTCATTTCCTTCAACATCAATGGATTACGCGCTCGCCTTCACCAACTTCAAGCGATCATCGACAAGCACCAGCCTGACATCATCGGTCTACAAGAGATCAAAGTGCACGATGAGGCCTTCCCGCTCGCCGACGTTGAAGCCATGGGTTACAAGGTGTATTTCCACGGCCAAAAAGCCCACTACGGCGTGGCCATGCTGTGCAAACAAACGCCCATTGAGGTACGTAAAGGGTTTCCGACCGATGACGAAGACGCACAACGCCGCATGATCATGGCGACCTTTGCCCAAGAAAACGGCAAAAATGTCACGGTACTCAATGGCTACTTCCCACAGGGGGATAACGTCAGCCACGAAACCAAATTCCCCGCCAAAGAAAGATTCTATGCCGATTTGATGACGTATCTGAATACCCACCATACGCCAGACGATGAACTGATCATTATGGGTGACATCAACATTAGCCCTACGGATTTAGATATTGGGATTGGCCCGGCCAATGCTAAACGCTGGCTGAAAACCGGCAAATGTTCATTCCAGCCGATTGAACGTGAATGGCTGGCGACTTTGCTGAACTGGGGCTTCGTGGATACGTTCCGCCAATCTCACCCAGCGGTAGACGACCAATATTCATGGTTTGATTACCGTTCAAAAGGCTTTGATGACAACCGTGGGCTGCGCATTGATGTGGTCTTGGCGACCCCGTCATTGGCTGCGCGCTGTATTGACGCGGGGATCGACTACGCATTACGTGGCATCGAAAAACCGTCCGATCACGCGCCGATCTGGTCAACCTTCGAATAACCAATAACAGAACGCAATAACCTGACAGGGTCGCAGAGTCGGCTCGGTAATCATCAATGAAGGAGAGATCATGAAACTGTTCGTGTTTGACCACTGCCCTTTTTGTATCAAGGCAATGATGGTTGCCAGCTACAAACACATGGATGTGGAATGGGTGTACCTGCAAAATCATGACGTAGAGGCACGCATTGAGAAAGTAGGCGCAAACCTTGTGCCTATTTTGCAAAAAGACGATGGCACTTACATGGCCGAAAGTCTGGATATTGCCGCTTACCTTGATGCCTTTGACGGCCAACCGCAACTGACACCGGCCAAGCAAGACGTCCGTATTGCCGCATGGGCAGACGCGGCACGCCCGTTCAGCGGGAACCTGCAATTCCCTCGCTGGATGATGATCTCGCTACCAGAGTTTGGCTCACAAGCGGCAAAAGACTGGTTCATCAACAACAAAACCGCCATGATTGAGCAGCCGTTTGATCAGGCTTTTGCCCGTACGGATGAATACTTAGTGGGGTTGAATGCGTCTTACGCCATGTTAGATTGGCTGGTGTTGCCGTCTGAGCGCCATAACCGCCTCTGCTATGACGATGTCAATGTCTTCCCTGTTTTGCGTAACCACACGGTGATCAAAGGCGTTCAGTTCCCGCCTCGTGTACGCCAGTATATCGATGAAGTGGCAGCCCTTACGGGCATCCCGCTGTATGACGATGTGGCCGTGTAATGCACTGACACCGCAGTGATGTTCAACGTCACGGCAAGGCTGCCGTGGCGTTTTTACGTCATTGATTTATCGTCCTAATCGCTTCTTTTATACATCCATAGCTCTATAGCTCTATAGCTCTATAGCTCCATAGCTCCATAGCTCCATAGCTCCATAGAATAGTCCCATCGCACCTGCTAATAACCGTACACATCATAGTTAAAGTACGGTTCCGCCAACATTTGATAGATCCCTTTCGCCCGGATCGCCGTGATTGCTGCATTCAATCGCAGTTGTAACGGCCCGTCTTGCGGCCGCAGAGCAATACCAAAACCGTCCCCGATCCAAGCCGGATCACGTAACACAGGCCCAACAAAGGCGTACGCGCCTCCGCCCGGGGTATTAAGTACTGCGCTTTCTAAGACGGCGGCATCCGCCAAGACTGCCGCCACGCGGCCCGTAAACAAATCAGCATGCAGCCCTTCAATGGTATCCGAACGCACAATACGCGCCACGTCGCCAAACTGTGCCGTCAGGTAATGATCTTGGCTGGTGTCGCGGATCACACCGAGTGACACCCCGGTTAACCCCACTGGTGTAAAGGTTAATACGGTATCGCGGTGCGCCACATAACGGCTGGGGATTTGGGCGTATTTATCGGTAAATGTCACCTGCTGCCGCCGCACATCGGTCATCGACATCGCGGCAATCACCGCATCGTAACGGTGAGCGAGCAGATCGGGGATCAAAGCAGGCCATTCTCGGGCGACTATCTGACAACGCACCTTCATTTCTCGGCAAAGAGCGCGGGCAATATCGACATCAAACCCCATGATGCGGCCATTCGGCTCCGTCCAACTGAAAGGGGGGTAACTGCCTTCGACGGCAAATGTCACGGTCTGACGAGGTTCTTCTTCTGCCGACACTACCCAAAAGATCCCCCCAAGCAATAAGAAGACGGTGATGATCCACGCTATCGCCCATTTTACGCTTTTGTTCATTTTCACCCCCAGCTGCCGACGATCGCATTGAAAGACAGATTGAAAGACACATGACAAGACACAGAAAGCGTAACACAAAAACTAACACCCATTTAAATTCAAATAAACAGCATAAATAGTCACTCAGTATCTTTAAACCATTGCATTCAAGCCTATACATTCAGTCACTTATTTGGATAAAATGCTCTTAGCATCGAGATAACCGGATAAGCCATGATTAGCGTACTGTTTAAAAAATTCACTGTCGGCCTTCGCGGCACCGTCATCCTTGTCTCCGCTTTCTTTTCTATTGCTAGCCATGCGGCGTATGACGCGGCAAAAAAGCCCGTGACGCTCACTATCGTGCCGGAGCATCGTGATCAGATCATCGCGAACTTTAATCCGTTCTCGAAACTGAGTATGCCTACGACGCACCAATTCATGTTTGAACCCCTGATCATTTTCAACACCCTGCAAAATAACAAGCCCGAATACCGCTTAGCGGTGCATTACCGCTTGGACAAAGACTTAAAAGGGATCAGTTTTACCCTGCGCCAAGGCGTGAAATGGTCAGATGGCACCCCGTTTACCGCTGACGATGTGATCTACTCTTATTCACTCATCCAGCAACACCCCGAACTGGATGCCCATGCGATCAATCAATGGCTTGAACGCATTGAAAAACGCGGCCCGCATGAAGTCTATATGAAGCTAAAAAAACCCAATGCCTTGGTCGCGTACACCTTAGTGTTGCAGCCGATTGTGCCTAAGCACCAATGGGGAAAAGTGAAAGACATTGCCAATTTTACCAACGCTACGCCGATTGGCACCGGCCCCTTTACCGAAATTGCCGACCTTAACGACGACGCCTATCTGCAATGTGCCAATCCGCAATTCTGGCAAGCCGACCAACGCCACATTGACTGTTTGCGTTACCCGAAAGTGTCTAATAACGATGAATTCATTCGCGGTATTGCGAACGGTGAATTTGATTGGAGTGGCGGTTTTATTCCCGACATTGATCGCCGTTACGCCTCGTTTTCACCCAACTTTAAGTATTGGCTGCCACCTGCTAGTAACATCAGTTTGATGTTCAATTTCAAAACCACCCACCCAGAAATTCAGGCGATCTTTGAGCAAGTGGATTTTCGTCGAGCGATCTCCATGTCAATTCAACGCCAGCTCTTGATTGATATTGCGGCATTTGGGCAAGGGGAACCGTCACAATATGCGTCGGGGGTCAGTCCACAATTTAAAAACTGGGTTGACCCTATCAGTACCGAGAAATACTTGCCCTTCATGACGTTTAATCCGCTCCTTGCGGCCAACCGCTTGGACAAACTGGGCATTGTGGATCATGACGGTGATGGCTGGCGCGAATTGCCCTCTGGTGAGCCGTTGTCATTATCCTTGCTGACCCCCTATGGCTGGTCAGATTTCAACACCACGGCTTTACTGGTCAGTGAAATGCTTGGCCGCATCGGGATCCACGTCGAACCGGAAGAGAGTGAGTTCAGTGACTTTGTGCAACGCTTAGCGGATGGCCGCTACCAACTTGCGCTGACCAACTACCCAGAAGGATCGACCCCTTTCAAGTATTTCGATACCGCCTTCAACAGTGACTACCAATCGCCACAGTTTCCGCGCTATGCGATGCACTTTTATCAGGACCCACAAATCGATCATTTGCTCACGCAATTTCCATTGGCGACCAATGCCTATCAGCGCTTAGCCATTATTCGTCAACTTAACCGGATCACGGCGAGCCTGCAGATCACCGTACCGCTGTATAACACCGTGCAATTTTACCAATACAACACCGCACGTTTTGACGGCTGGTTTAACGAAAAGAACCCTATCGCCAGCCCATTAGCCTGGCCACAAGTGCCGGAGCGTCTGCTGCATGTCTTAGCGTTGCGACCGAAAAAAGTCGCAGCAGTTTCAGCCGCAAGCTCGACCACCGAACCGGCCTCAATACCGGCACAACCGCTGTAATAACAACAAAGGGCAGCCATACGGCTGCCCTTTCTTAATCTACGGTTTTGAACTCAATGCGGTAAAATTCAATACGTTCAACTGATAGTGATGGGGTGCATTCACGCTCCCACCGGTCATTCAGTCTTGTCGTCACACACCGATTCACATAACGGTGCCGCGCTGCAACATTCGTCACGCAAGAAATCAATCACGCCATCCAGCATCGCATACTGCGGAACACAATACAGAGTACGTCCCTCTCGCTCTTGTTTAAGCAAACCGGCAGAGACTAAGCCCGCAATATGGTGTGATAAGGTTGACCCTGGGATCCCCAATTCTTCCTGCAGCTTGCCAACCGGCAACCCCGCATGACCCGCTTTTACCAAGTGCTTATAGACGCCCAATCGTGTCGGGTGACCCAATTCTTTTAAGGCTTTGGCAACCGCATCCAGATCCATGTTTTTCCTCTCACTGAATCGCTAACGATGAATAGTTCGATAATAGCAGAAATAATTAATGACCAGCCACTGTTGTCACAACATCACGAAACACATTGACGGTGATCACATTTAGGTTTCTGGTTAACAATTGGGTATACTTCGTGCCACTCAACATCTTCCAACGAGAACAATAATGCAAACATTTATTCCCGGTAAAGACGCCGCGCTTGAAGTGTCTATCGAGCGTTTCCAAACCAAATTGAAAGACTTGGGTTTCAACATTGAAGAAGCCTCTTGGTTAAACCCTGTCCCTAACGTTTGGTCAGTACACATCCGTGACGTTGACGCACCAATGAACTTCACCAACGGTAAAGGCGCAACGAAAAAAGCGGCGTTGGCATCGGCACTGGGTGAATATTTTGAACGTTTGTCGACCAACTACTTCTACGCCGACTACTACTTGGGCGAAGATGTGGCAAACGGCGATTTCGTGCATTACCCGAATGAAAAATGGTTCCCGATTGATCTGGAAGACAACCTGCCACCTGAAGGCATTTTGGATGAGCGTTTAACCCAGTTTTATGATCCAACCCTTGAGCTACTGGGCACCGATTTAGTCGACCTGCAATCCAGCAACATGGAACGTGGGGTCTGCTGCCTGCCGTTTGAACGCCAGAGCGACAACGAAACGGTGTACATTCCAATGAACATCATTGGCAACCTGTACGTGTCGAATGGCATGTCAGCCGGTAACAACAAAACCGAAGCCCGCACCCAAGGGTTGTCGGAAGTGTTTGAGCGTAAGATCAAAAACCGCATTATTGCCGAGCGCATCAGCCTGCCGGAAATCCCAGCTGACGTGATCAACCGCTTCCCAGGCATCAAGGCCTCTATCGACACCCTTGAAGCCGAAGGTTTCCCGATTCTGTGCTACGACGCATCGTTGGGCGGTAAATACCCCGTGATCTGCGTGGTACTTCTGAACCCAGAAAACAGCACCAGCTTTGCGTCTTTCGGTGCGCACCCGCGCTTTGAAGTGGCTTTTGAGCGTACCGTCACCGAGCTGCTGCAAGGCCGTGGCCTGAAAGATTTGGATGTCTTCCCAGAGCCATCATTTGATGATGAAGAAGTGAGCGATCACCACAATCTAGAAACACACTTCATCGATTCATCAGGCTTAGTATCATGGGACATGTTCAAGAGCGAAGCGGACTTTGAGTTCGTTGACTGGAACTTCAGCGGTACATCAGAAGAAGAATTCAACCACCTGATGGCACAACTGCATGCCGAAGGCACTGATGCGTACATCGCTGATTATGATCACTTAGGTGTTGATTGCTGTCGCATCATCGTACCGGGCTGGTCTGAAATCTACCCGGTTGAAGAGCTGATTGAAGCCAACAATAACGTGGCGATGGAACTGCGTGAAACCTTGCTGGCCATCCCAAGTGTTGAATGGGATGCCGAGCAATACGCCGAAATGTTCCACATTTTGGAAGAAGAAGGCTTTGACGATTTTAACCGTCTGTACGAAATCATTGGTTTAGTCCCACAAGCCGGCGACGCTTGGCAAACCTTGCGCATTGGCGAGCTAAAAGCCCTATTGGCGTTGGCCGGTGGCGATCTGGAATTGGCCCTTGAACATGCAAGTTGGTGTGTGGACTACAACGTGTCTACGTACTCGGCAGAGCGTGCGCGCTTCTTCCGTTGCTTGGTCACCAGCCTGAAATTGGCATTGGATGATGACCGCGATCCAGCCCAGTACAAAGCCGTATTCGAACGCATGTTTGGCGCGGAGACTGTGGCAGCGGCATGGGGTTCCATTGAAGGCACCGTGCGTTTCTACGGCCTGACCGCGGGTGACTTGGGTATGACACAATTCCCTGCTCACCAGAAGCTAATGGCGTCTTACCACAAGCTACAAACCGCAAAACGCGTCCACGCTGCGCAGTAATCTGATCAATATGGCCGTGTCAGCACCTCGCTGACACGGCATTTGATGTATTTTGTTTACACTCAATTGTTCAGAAAAAACTCAAAAATAGTTTAATTGTGTGATGAATTTTTCAACAAACAGTTATTCATAAAATCACCAACGCCCCGTCAAACCCGCCCTTTCTCCGTCATCCATAAAGCCCATTCAAAACATAAGGTTAAAAAGAAAAATCACGCTAAATATATGCCCTAATTGACATTTTTCCTTATTAAAATTACTTCACACCTGATCACATTTGTTCTTTACACTCAATTTTTTTTGGTTATCTTCTTAGAATATTTTAGTGACAGTGATCGAGATCAATTCCATTCTTGTAGACAAACGGTAAACTGCTGTGAAATTTGGTGAAAATTAATTACATGCCCGTAGCGCAGCACCTGAAATGAGCACTTTCAGGCTATGAGTCCGTAATAACACCAAAACAATAAGAATTATTTTTTAACGTAGAACGAGGCACTTATGTCATCACAAGAAAGAAGTTATCAGGAGCTACATCGCCCTGCATCTGACTTCGCTAGTCGTTCAGACTATCTTGATCATGAGCTAAAAATCATGAAGCCACGTCGCTGGAAGCTTAACCTTCCTGGTCGTGATTTCCGATTTGAACTAGAAGATCTTGTCCCTGCTCTAGCAGGTACTATTGGTATTATCGCAATGTACTCTGCGGTAATGATGTCGTGGGCCGAAGGCCTAACTGCAGCTTGGGATCACGTTAATCTTGGAAAAGAGTTCGCGATCGAAGTTGCACGTGTAGAAATGTTAATTCCAGCGTTGCTGTTCTGTGTGCTGGCGTCGGGTTTATTCAACCCTCGCGCTAACCTAGCAGGCAACCACGGGCCAATGATCCCACTTATCGGCACGATCGCTCTTGCCGGTGCGCACCCTCTTGCATTGGCTCTACTGATCGGCGTATTTGGCCTTATTTTGAGCCTGCTAAAAGGTGGTTCAAAACTGGTTAACCTGACCTCAGAAGGCACCGCCGGTGGCTTGCTGATCTTCTTGGGTTTGACGGGCACCATGAGCCAAATTACGTCAATCCAAGAGTGGGCTGTTGGCCTTCAGTCAGCGACCGTTGAAGCAGGTAGCATGGGCTACGTTGGCTTGATCGTACTGACTGTGACGATTGCACTTTACGCATTCCTTGCAAAAGTGAACAAGCGTTGGTTGGCGATCCCTGTTTGTGCAGCGACTGGCCTTATCATTGCGCTGGCGCTTGGTGCAGGCTTTGATATCAAGTTTGTGACCGAAACCGGTCTACCAAACCTAAACCCAGTTTACTGGTGGGGCAGCACAGAAGAAGGTTGGATGCTTGGCTTGCCAAACGCAGAACACTTCATTGCGTCACTGCCTTTCGCCATCCTAGCTGTGGCAATGTGGTCACCTGACTTCCTGGGTCACCGTATTTTCCAAGAGCTAAACTATCCAAAAGGTGCGGATGACGTACTGATGGATGTTGATGACACCATGACAGTATGTTCTGTTCGTCAAATGGTCGGTACTGCAGTCGGTGGTGGTAACATCACATCGTCTTGGGGTACGTACATGATCCCAGCGGCGATCGCTAAACGCCCTATCCCTGCAGGTTCTATCTTGCTAGGTCTATTGGTGATGATCATCGCTATCCTTGGTTTCCCAATGGACGTTGCGGTATGGCCACCAGTAATGCGTATCGCACTACTAGTAGGCGTATCTCTACCGCTACTAGAAGCAGGTATGCAGATGGTTAAAGATGCGAAAGGCTCACAAGCGGCGGGTATCTGTATCTTCGGCTCTGCGGTTGTGAACCCAGTACTAGCATGGGCACTGACCATGCTATTAGACAACAACGGTTTGATCGGCGATAAAGAGCGCGCAGCGCGTCTGTCTTTCGTGGATAAAATTGTGATTCCTGTAGGTGTACTTGTGATCTGTGTGATTGCAATGCTTGCAGTTGGTATGTTCGAAGGCCAATACGGCATTCCAGCACTACTATAATTCGGTAAGGGCAGTGCATAGCGCTGCCCTTTCGCCAAAATAAGTCGTACTAAAACGAATAATCTGCTGTTCTAGTTGCTGACAGGACATTTGGTTATCCGTATTATTGTTACTTGAAGTGTACTGTCGCCCTAGGGCGGGCTGGCTCAACAGTCAACGCAGTACGTATTTTTTCTACTAAAAAGGTAGGTATGTCATGGCAGAGCAATTTGCTAAAGCTTGGGAAGGTTTCGCTGCTGGCGAATGGCAGAACGAAGTAAACGTTCGCGACTTCATTCAGAAAAACTACACTCCTTATGAAGGTGACGAATCTTTCCTAGTCTCTGAAGCGACTCCAGCAACAGCTGCGCTTTGGGACAAGGTAATGGAAGGTATCAAACTGGAAAACAGCACGCACGCGCCTGTTGATTTCGATACTTCTGTTATCTCTACCATTACTGCTCACGATGCAGGCTACATCAACAAAGATCTAGAAAAGATCGTAGGTCTTCAGACTGAAGCGCCTCTAAAACGTGCACTTATCCCTAACGGTGGTGTGCGCATGATCGAAGGTTCTTGCAAAGCGTACGATCGCGAGCTAGACCCAATGGTTTCTAAGATTTACTCAGAATACCGTAAGACACACAACCAAGGTGTTTTTGATATCTACACGCCTGATATCATGAACTGCCGTAAGTCTGGTGTTCTGACTGGTCTTCCTGATGCATACGGCCGTGGTCGTATCATCGGTGACTACCGCCGTGTTGCACTGTACGGTGTAGATTTCCTAATGAAGGATAAAGCTAAGCAATTCCATTCGCTACAAGCGAAACTGGAATCTGGCGAAGATCTACAAATGACCATGCAATTGCGTGAAGAAATTCAAGAGCAATACCGTGCTCTAGGCCAAATCAAAGAGATGGCTAAGAAATACGGTTACGACATTTCTGCACCTGCAACAAGCGCACAAGAAGCAATCCAGTGGACTTACTTCGGCTACCTAGCGGCTGTTAAGTCTCAGAACGGTGCTGCAATGTCTCTAGGCCGTACTTCTACGTTCCTAGACGTGTACATCGAGCGTGATATTGCTGCAGGCAAGATCACTGAAGTTGAAGCACAGGAAATGATCGACCACTTCGTAATGAAGCTGCGTATGGTTCGCTTCCTACGTACTCCTGAGTACGATGAGCTGTTCTCTGGTGACCCAATCTGGGCAACAGAATCAATGGGTGGTATGGGTTGTGACGGTCGTACTCTTGTAAGCCGTACTAACTTCCGCTTCTTGAACACGCTTTACACAATGGGCCCTTCTCCAGAGCCAAACATCACTGTTCTTTGGTCTGAGAAGCTTCCTTCTGGCTTCAAGCGTTTCTGTGCGAAAGTATCTATCGATACTTCATCTATCCAGTACGAAAACGATGACCTAATGCGTCCAGATTTCGACAACGATGACTACGCTATCGCTTGTTGTGTATCTCCACAGGTTATCGGTAAGCACATGCAGTTCTTCGGCGCACGTGCAAACCTTGCTAAAACACTACTGTACGTAATCAACGGCGGTGTGGATGAGAAGCTAAAACTTCAAGTGGGTCCTAAGCAAGCGCCTATGGCTGACGAAGTACTAGACTTCGACAAAGTTTGGGCTGGCCTAGACAACTTCATGGATTGGTTGGCAACACAGTACGTGACCGCACTGAACGCTATCCACTACTCACACGACAAGTACAGCTACGAAGCTTCTTTGATGGCGCTGATGGATCGTGACGTTTACCGTACAATGGCTTGTGGTATCGCAGGTCTATCTGTTGCGGCTGACTCACTGTCTGCTATCAAGTACGCAACAGTTAAACCAGTACGTGACGAAGACGGTATCGCTATCGACTTCGAAATCGACGGTGACTATCCTAAGTTCGGTAACAATGACGCACGCGTTGATGACATCGCTTGTGAACTTGTTTCTACGTTCATGGAGAAAATCCGTAAGCTTAAGACTTACCGTAACGCGGTTCCTACTCAGTCTGTTCTTACTATCACATCTAACGTTGTGTACGGTAAGAAGACAGGTAACACGCCTGACGGTCGTCGTGCTGGCGCACCATTTGCACCGGGTGCAAACCCAATGCACGGTCGTGATGAGAAAGGCGCAGTAGCGTCTCTAACATCTGTAGGTAAACTACCGTTTGCTGATGCAAAAGATGGTATTTCTTACACGTTCTCTATCGTGCCTAACGCACTAGGTAAAGAGCAAGACAACCAGCGTACTAACCTTGCAGGCCTAATGGATGGTTACTTCCACCACGAAGCTGGCATCGAAGGCGGTCAACACCTGAACGTTAACGTTCTAAACCGTGAAACGCTAGAAGACGCCGTTAAGCACCCAGAGAACTACCCACAGCTAACAATCCGTGTATCGGGTTACGCAGTGCGTTTCAACTCTCTAACCGCTGAACAGCAGAAAGACGTAATCGCACGTACTTTCACAGAATCTCTATAATTAGTATTCTGTCCCTTGGGCGGCAGTATGTCGCCCAAATACAAAAAACCGGCTTTTAGCCGGTTTTTTTTATTGATGAAAATCAAGTGGTTAATTTAATGAAAAAGAAACGCTTTTTTCTTTAAATCGCGCCCACCATCAAACTCTCAAAAATATCCGCTCTGACACCTAAGCGATATATTGCAATCTCCATACTACTTATCTAATATCCTTCACAATTCATTAAAGCCATACCCTAATACTCAAAGGAATTGAGTGTCACCATGGCCGCAACATCACTTTGCTCTCTGACAAGGACGATCCATTATTTGATTGCAGTAGGAACCTTGCCGTTCATGTTGTATGCGCCACTTATCCGTTATTATCCACACTCACCGCCCCCGCACGCTGCGCTGAGCCGCTTTACCGATCTTGCTGCCCAGGGAGGCATCACGGCGTGATTCGCATCCTCCTTGCCTTACTATTTCTGATTAGCAGCAGCGCCAGTTGGGCAGAGCCCGTCAAAAAAAACGTCATCAAAATTGGTTACCCCGCCTTTGATTGGGCGCCGTTTTCTTACGTTTCTGCAAAAGGCCATGTTTCAGGCTTGCTGCCATCAATTGTTCATGAAATCGCCAATAATGGAAATTTCACTACAGAAGCGCATGTGTATCCAACCTTTGCGGATGTGCTTAACGCTTTTGAGGCAAACGAAATCGACCTGCTTGTGGGGGTCTCATCGACCTATGAGCGCCGTAAACAAATGGCCTTTAGCCAGCCCCTGCTGAGCATTCCGATGGCTGCCATCACCCATGCGCCGCCCATTACCAGTATTCATGAGTTAAACCAAAAACTGATCGCCATTGAGCACGGCTTTGCTATTGGTGAACAATTGCAGCAACTGACCGCGAAGCACAGTCAAATCGTCGCTTTCCCCACCAGCGAACAAGCCCTTACTGCCGTACAACACGGCACGGCAGATGCCTATATCGGCAACGCCATCGCCCTGAACGAGATGCGTAATCACTACGACAATAATGACTTACTGCAATTAAACATTCTGACGGATGTACCTTATGAACGCCTCTATATTGCAGCACATAAAGAACAAAGTGCGCTGATCATCCGTATCAACCAAGCTCTGGGACAAATAACGCAAAATGACATGACGGGGATCTACAATACGTGGCTCTCTAGCCGACAACAGTCGTTACTGTCACACCAAAGCTATCTGAACCTCACCGAAGAGGAAAATGCTTGGCTGGCCCAACGTAATACCCTTAACATTGCTTATCACCCCCATGATTATCCGTATCAATTCACGGATAACGACGGGCAGATGGCGGGGATGAGTGCCGATGTACTTAGCTTATTAGCCCAGCAGCTCGACATTAATCTGGTGCCAATCAGCAACAACAACTTCAGTGACATCATGCAGCAACTCAACAGTGGCCGTATTGATGCTGTCGCTGCCGTTACCTGCACGCCAGAACGCCTCATGCAACTCAACTGTACCCAGCCTTACAGTGAAGAAAAATGGGTCATGCTCAGTGCGGCCACACAAAAGAAAAACTATGTCGACAGTCGCTCGCACCTCGGCGCAGTGAGCGGGCGATTTGGGGAAGTGCTGCTCAAGCAATTGTACCCGTCTAATCCCGTCACGCTATTTAACAGCAATGAAGCCCTGCTACAGGCGACCCTTGACGGTATGGTCGACATGGCGGTGATTTCATTGTCCAGCGCTTCGCAACTGCTGCAGGGCGATTATTTAGGCAAGCTACGCGTACAAATTTCAAAACTCGATAGCCAGGGCCGTCCGGTCGGGATCGCTGTCGCACATAATAACCCCCAGCTTCGCGATATTCTCAACAAAGCCATGGCGGCCACCTCACCCAGCAAGCTGAACGACATCAAAAACAAATGGCACACCGTGACATTGAACAGCGGGGTGGCACTGAGCAAATTGATCTTCTGGGGGTTTGCCGGATTTGGCCTGATCGCCTTGCTATCCATGACATTCATTTATTGGACACAAAAACTCAATAATGAAATTCGTCAGCGTAAAGACGCCGAAGAAAAACTCACCTACCTGACCAATAACTTTGACGGCATTTTATTGCAACATCGCCAGCGAAGCCGCAACCCTTGTGACATTGAATTACTGTTTGTCAGCGACCACATTATCAATTTAATCAACATTTCCGCCGACGCACTCCGCGCGTGCCCTCAGCTCATCATCGAGTTGCTGCAACAGCGCAATGACAATGCCTGGCTGTTTGGCGAAATTGATCACGCCCTCACTCAAGGCCACTGGCAAACCGAATTGCAGTTGCAATCGGTCAATAACCATGACCGCTGGATTGAGATCCGAAGCCAAGTCGTCCCCGTGGAGCAAGGCTGGCAATGGACCAGCATCCTGATCGACATCAGTGAAAGAAAGAAGCAGCAATTTGAACTGGAGCATGCACGGGAACAAGCCGAGAGTGCGACCGAGGCCAAGTCACGCTTTTTAGCCATGATGAGCCACGAGATCCGCACACCGATCAGTGGCATCCTTAGCTTGCTGGAATTAATGGCACCTTACACCAAAGGCCGTACCGAGCTTGCTGGCATCCATGAAAATCTCGATCACTCCGCCCACAACTTGCTGAACATCGTCAATGATGTGCTGGATTTCTCGAAAATCGAGGCCGGTAAACTGAACTTATCCCTGGCACCGTGTGCCTTACCGGACACGTTACATACCCTGATCCAACCGCACGTTATTCACGCCAAGCAAAAAGGCCTCGCCTTTAAGTTATGGCAAGATCCGCAGTTAGCCAGCCTGCTCATGGTCGATGAACTGCGCCTCAAGCAAGTGCTCAACAATTTACTCAACAATGCCACCAAGTTTACCGAGCATGGCACCATTTCCTTATTGATCGATGTCGTTGCACACACTGAGACCCACCAACAGTTGCGCTTTTCGATCAGCGATACCGGTATAGGGATCAGCGAGCAAGACATCGCCAAGCTCTTCCAACCGTTCCAGCAAGCCGATATCAGTACCGATCGACGCTTCAGCGGTACCGGACTGGGCTTGTCTATTTGCCGTCAAATCGTACATTTGATGGGGGGCGAGATCAGCGTAACCAGCCGTCCAGACAATGGCGCCATATTCAGTTTCAGCTTATCCGCCGAGTGCGTACAGCCGCGTACTGTGCAATCGCTCGGTTTGCACTGTGGCGTGATCGACAGCCTATTGCACGAAGATATCGCGCTGCCACATTACTTAGCCGATTGGGATTGCCAAGCCACCTATCTGCAACCGGCTAATGTGAGAGCATTGATCGAAGACGCACGTCTGTTAGCGCTGGATACCGTTTTTGTCACCGCCCGCTGGTGCCAGCAAGTGCGCTTCACCGCCGACGATGCGATCGCCCTTGCGCCAACTACCGTGATCACGCTGTCACCCAAATCCATTCTGGCGCCTGAAACCACGGATACTGGCTGGCTGCTCTCTTGCTCTCCCTTGCAACCTTCGCACCTGCTGCAAGCCTTGCAATCTGAAGCGGTGTTCAATGCGAATGCATTGCCAGACAATGACATTCAGCTCCCGTCCCCCATCACACGTGAGCAAGCCATTCGCCAACAACAACTGATCTTGGTCGCTGAAGATCACGTGGTAAACCAGCAAATTATTCGCCAGCAACTGCAACGTCTTGGCTATTATGCCGATATCGTCGACAACGGTTTACTCGCACTTGATGCCCTGTCGCAACAAGACTATGCGTTACTGCTGACCGACTGCCACATGCCAAACTTAGATGGCTACGGACTGATCAAAGCCGTCCGCCAACAAGGCTATGACTTACCGGTGATTGCACTCACGGCCAATACCGCGATCAGCGCCGACGAGCATATTGCGCAGTATGGCTTTGACGCCTATTTATCGAAACCGGTGTCCTTACCGACCCTGACCCGCATACTCAAACAGTGGTTACCGGCCTCCGTACAGGCGGTGACAAGCACCGCAGCACCCGAGACCAACGCACAAAGCACGCGCACCCCCCCCTCTTGTGGGCCGATCGATGTGTCATTACTGATCGCCATTTTTGGTGATCCCGCGATTTGCCAAGATTTCATGGTCCAGTATCTGGCGACCTGTGAAAGTGATTTCCTTGCCCTTTCTCACGCCATGACCGCGAACGATGTCATTGACGTGCAGCACATTGGGCACCGAATGAAAGGCGCCGCCCTCATGATGGAGTGCCATGAGATGGCCACACTGTGTGAGCGCATTGAAAATGAAGCCCTGAACGGACACATTCATCCTGCGCACTTACCCCCTATCCAAGCACTTATTCATGCCCTGCATGATCAAGTAGGACAACCGTCATGAAAATATTGCTGATCGAAGATCACCCCTTCCAGCAACACGTGCTGACCAATCAAATCAAACAAGCCAGCAATGGACAGTGTCAGGTCATTTGTGCAGTCAGCGGTAAGGAAGCCCTCACATTAATGGCCTCTCATTCGCCTGATTTATTGATCTGCGATCTCAACATGCCTGAAATGGATGGCATTGCCTTCCTCAGTCATCTTGCCCAACAGCACTATCAAGGCGGGATCATTATTTCCAGTGCGGCCACGCCGGCGGTATTGCACTCGGTCGGTAAAATGTGTGCCAATTACCAACTGGACTTACTGGGTACACTCAGTAAACCGACCACGTTAGACAATTTGCGTATTTTATTGACCAAAGCCGAGCAACTTCAGCATTTGCGCCACTCGACGCCACGCCCGGTCCATCCCACACATCAATTGAGTGAGGACGACATTTTACAGGCGCTGTCAGAAGGCTGGTTGATCCCGTATTACCAGCCGATCGTGGATATTCAATCGGGCCAGTGGGACAGTTGTGAAGCCTTGATCCGCATGCAGCACCCCACCCTTGGCTTGCTGACGCCAATGCATTTTTTGCCTCTGCTGACCTCAATGGGAAAAGATGCCGAACTGGCGATGCTGACATTGCGCTACACTTTGTCACACCTGACCGCACTGCAAGGCCGCCGAGTTGCCATCAATATCACGCCACAAACCTTGATCGCGAAAGGCTTTGTCGATACCGTGATTGCCTTGTTGCAGCAGCACCCCAATATGAACCAGATCATTTCCTTTGAAATCACCGAATCCGATGCGCTGGAAAATGCCGGTCAAGGGCTGGAAGCGGCCTCGCGGCTGGGGATCTATGGCTTTCGGCTATCCATTGATGATTTCGGTACCGGCTATTCCTCCCTGAAACAGCTTGATCTGTTACCGTTTGAATCGCTAAAAATCGACATGAGCTTCATTCAGGCCTTGCCCGATAACCGCACCGCTCAAGCCATTGTCGAAGCCAGCTTACTGCTCGCCAATCGCTTGTCCCTCGACACCATCGCCGAAGGCATTGAAGAAGATCAGCAATGGCAGCTACTCCAACAAATGCAGTGCCAAAAAGCGCAAGGCTTCTTCATTGGCAAACCCATGCCGATCCAACATTTGGTCAACTGGCACCTGACTTGGCAAGCCCAGCAGGCTGTTACCACCAGCCCGCTTTCGCTGTAATCGCAGGAATGCACAAATAGCAATAAGTAAGGGGGCTATCCCCATACTTAAAGTACGTTTATGACTACTTTAGCCTCGTCATTTGTAATAAAATGACAAGCAAAACACGCCCAACGTGGAGAATTAAAGTAATGTCAGTAAAAGGTCGAATTCACTCTTTTGAAACCTGCGGAACCGTTGACGGCCCGGGTATTCGTTTTATCGTCTTTATGCAGGGTTGCTTAATGCGCTGCCAATACTGTCACAACCGTGACACGTGGGACCTGCACGACGGTAAAGAGATCACCGTTGATGAGCTGATCAAAGAAGCGACGGCTTACCGTCACTTCATGAGAGCCTCCGGTGGCGGCGTGACAGCCTCTGGCGGTGAAGCCATGATGCAACCGGAATTTGTCCGTGACTTTTTCCGTGCCGCACAGGCAGAAGGGATCCATACCTGCCTAGATACCAACGGTTATATCCGTAAGCACACTGACGTTGTTGATGAAGTGTTGGATGCCGCTGATCTGGTTATGCTTGATTTGAAGCAAATGGATGACAGTATTCACCAAAATCTTGTGGGCGTGCCAAACAAACGTGTACTGGATTTTGCCCGTTACCTGCACCAACGTGGTCAGAAAACATGGATCCGCTACGTGGTGGTGCCTGGCTTTACCGATGATGAGCGTTCTGCACACCTATTGGGTGAGTTCATCAAAGACATGGACAACATTGAAAAAGTGGAACTACTGCCTTACCACCAGCTTGGCGAGCACAAGTGGGAAGCCATGGGTTTTGACTATCAACTGACTGGGGTTAAGCCACCTTCAAAAGAAGTGATGGAAAATGTTCAAGCTATCATCAGCAGTTATACCTCGGCGCGCGTGATTTTCTAAATCACTGACGCACAAAAAGGAGAGCCTAGGCTCTCCTTTTTTATTGCCTTAATCCCCCAAAAGCCATGAATAATCGGTGTTTATGCCACCGAACTCAGGGGTTCCCTCTGTCACAGACACAACATCCCCCACTATAGCTCATCAATAATATGAAAAGTTTTAAGATCACCCATCATAAAAATTGATAAGAAAAATCACCTATACCTTTGTCACAACACCCGCAATACGCAGAAAAAAGCGCCAATTATGTAGTAAACTTACGATAAAATGGAAAAAATACGGTAAACAGATGGCAACAAGGTTATGAAAGCCGCGCAACAATACGCCGATATGCACTGTGTTTTCTATCATTTTGGTTATGTTTTGGTATCAAAAATAATGATGGAATCACATTTCCATTTTTTTATCTTTGATCATACGAATCGCCTCGCGACGAATGCAATCTCGCAGCGGGTTATCAATCGAATCGGCACGCCAAATGAAAGATAACGTACGTTGCATATTCAGCTCTGGCACATTCAGGGCGACCAGTTCACCGCGCTCAATATGCTTAACTACATCTAAAAATGGCAAACAACTCAGATAAGGGCCATTCATCACCAAAGTTCTAAGTACTGGAATTTGTTCATATTCCCGCCACACATCGAGATCTTCAATAACCCCGTGCAGTGCGCTCTCAAAACTTTTACGGGTACCGGCACCCAATTCGCGCAACACCCATTTGGCTTGCTCTAACTGCGCAAAGCTGACTTTTTCAAGCTTGGCATACGGGTGATGCTTGGAAGCAATAATGACCAAGTGATCGTGACACCACACTTCTTGCTCTAGGCGACTATCATCACAACGTCCTTCAATGATACCGAGCTCAGATTCAAAACATCTAACCCGATCAATCACTTTCTGAGCATTTTTCACGGTCAGCTGAATACGCAATTCTGGGAAGTCCTTATCAATAATACTGATAAGCTCAGGTAAGAGGTGCTCAGCCGCCGTCTGGCTTGCTGCCACATTAATTTCCCCACTCACCAAGTGTTGATCGTAGAATCCCAGCTCAATCTGCTGCGCATCAAAAATCAATTGTTTCGCTCGAGGACGCAACCATGCCCCCCAATACGTCAAGGCCATCTGCTTACCTTGACGTTCAAACAATGGCCGTCCTAACAGCTTTTCCAACTGAGACAGGGCCATACTGGCTGCTGACTGCGTTAATGCTAGATTTTCCGCGGCCTTACTGACGCTGCGTGTACTAGCTACCTCCTCAAAAACAGCCAGTTGCTTGAGCGAATAACGCATAAAAATACTCCCTTAATAACACGTAATAATGCTTGCCCCTCATAGTATCAAGTTAAGTGATGAGGGTTAAAAAATTAATCAATTTTACTCAATGATTTATTTGAACATATTCTGAGGGTGTTCACTCAACACAACAAGGAGGAAACGTGACACAACTCAACCCTTTATGTTCAACCTATTCCGGTGACATCATCGGTCAACGACAAGGAGGCTATTGCGATGGCCGCGGAAGCACCAACATCCAGTAGCAGTAATTTCACCCCCAAAGAGATGATGAAACAGGCGGAGTACTACGCGATTGGCAAAGCGTCTAAACCGACGCGAACCACGGTAGCGCTTGCCGTCACTGCCGGTGTCTTCATCGGGTTGGCTTTTGTGTTCTACCTCACCGTCACCACCGGTAATACGGCGATGAACTGGGGGGTAAACCGCATGCTCGGCGGCTTGGCTTTCAGCTTGGGGCTGATCCTTGTGGTGATTTGTGGCGGTGAGCTGTTCACCAGTACGGTGTTGTCATCCATTGCCCGTGCCAATCATCACATCAGCACCGGCAAAATGCTGGCGACATGGGGCAAGGTGTACCTGGGCAACTTCATCGGGGCCATGTTGCTGCTGATGTTGGTGACCATGGCCGGTTTGTACCAGCTTGATGGCGGTCAGTGGGGCTTGAATGCACTAAACGTGGCGCAGCACAAACTGCACCACCAGCCCGCCGAAGCCTTTGCGCTTGGAGTGTTATGTAACTTGTTAGTGTGTCTTGCGGTTTGGATGACGTTTTGTTCAACCAATATGATGACCAAAATGGCCATGATGATTCTGCCAGTGGCGATGTTCGTCAGCACCGGTTTTGAACACAGTGTCGCTAACATGTTCATGGTACCGCTGGGGATCACCATTCAGCATTTTGCACCAGAGAGCTTTTGGCTAAACCTTGGGGTATCACCAGAGCAGTACGCTGACCTCAATATTCACAACTTTATTTTCGCCAACCTTATTCCCGTTACGCTGGGCAATATTGTCGGCGGTGGTGTACTGGTCGGACTGACTTACTGGGCAATTTTCAGCTCACCGAAGGAACAACCGATAGCGGCAACATTGATTACGCCTGATTTTTCACAGTCAAACGTATTAAAAATGGACATTACTATGATGCAAGAAAACTTACTCGTAAATGATCATATGCGCCCGGCAACGGTCACGTTGCTCCCGACGATGCCTATCGCCGCTGCACTGGACACACTACTGACTGAAAACCTTTCAGGTGCACCGGTTCTGACTAGCGATCAACGTTTGGTTGGCTTCTTCTCTGTTCATGATGTCTTGGTTGACCTGTGGTGTAAGGATTACATCCCAGATGCTGAAGGCAAAGTGCAAGACGTGATGAAACACGAAATTCAAACGGTGAGCCCTGAGAACTCTATCTTGGAAATCGCCGAATACATGAGCATTGATAAAAATGTTCTGTACCCCGTATCAAGCGGCGGTATTGCAACCACACTGACGACACTGTCGCTTAGCGAACGTGCCCGTACCATGGTTGTAAACCGTCCACATATCTTCCCGGTAGTAAAGGATGACCGCCTTGTAGGCATAATTACCCGCCAGGAGATTGTACAGGCGCTACGTCCTGTATATGGCAACATCGTGTCAGTAACTGAGATGACGGCAACCCAAGCGCAAGCTGAAATTGCTTAATCCGTTCGACAAAAAAATAATTCTTTAAGTCATAGCCTACCCAGTGCTCGGGTAGGCTATTTTTCTTTCTCCATCAAATCATTACCTTCCCCGCTTGCCATCCCATCAAAATAACCACACTTATATCGGAAATTATCTATATAGACGTGATAAAATTATGGTATAAAGCCAACGCAAACGTTTGCGCTCCTGTTTGTAACAGCTCGCAAACTATCTCCTGCCATCTATGCGAGGTTATGGGCGCCCCATGAAAAGTGATATTGAAATTTGTCGTGAGACGATTCTCACCCCGATTGATCAGATCGCGCAGCACGCCGGTATTCATGCTGACGATCTAACCCCTCAAGGCACCCTAAAGGCCAAAGTTAAACCATCAATCTTAAAACGCCTTGCCGATCAACCCGAAGGCAAATTGGTCGTGGTGACTGCAATTACCCCCACCCCATTGGGTGAAGGGAAAACCGTGACCACCATTGGCCTGGCTCAAGGGCTGGCCAAACTGAACAAAAAGGTCATGGCCTGTATTCGTCAGCCGTCCATGGGGCCGGTGTTTGGCGTAAAAGGCGGGGCTGCCGGTGGCGGTTACAGCCAAGTCGCCCCGATGGAAAAACTCAACCTGCACCTGACCGGTGATATTCATGCGGTCACGGCAGCACATAACCTGGCATCAGCGGCACTCGATGCCCGCCTCTATCATGAAGAACGCTTGGGCTACGACGCCTTCAGCGCACAAACCGGTATGCCAGCCCTGCGCATCGACATCAACCGCATTGTGTGGCGACGTGTAATGGATCATAACGATCGTGCCCTGCGCATGATCACCATCGGTAAAAACGAGCCGGGCAAAAACATCAATGGCATCGAGCGTGAAGACGGCTTTGACATTTCTGCCGCGTCGGAATTAATGGCCATATTGGCTCTGGCGAAAGACTTGGCCGATATGCGTCAGCGCATTGGCCGTATTGTGTTGGCGTACAACGTCGATGGCCAACCGGTTACCGCGGAAGATCTGCAGGTTGCAGGCGCCATGGCCGTCACCATGTGTGAAGCCATTGAACCGACGCTGATGCAAACACTCGAAGGCGTGCCGACCCTGATCCATGCAGGCCCGTTTGCCAACATCGCCCACGGTAACTCATCGATCATCGCTGACCGCATCGCCCTGAAATTAAGTGAATTTACCATCACGGAAGGCGGTTTTGGCTCTGACATGGGCTTTGAAAAAGCCTGTAACATCAAAGCACAGCAAGCCGACCGAGGTCCTGACTGTGCTGTGGTGGTTGCCACGCTGCGTGGCTTGAAAGCCAACTCGGGTCTATACGATCTACGTCCTGGCCAAGCCTTACCTGACGCCATTTTCAACACCGATTCTGCGGCACTTGAAGCGGGCTTTGCCAACCTGGAATGGCACATCAACAATGCCGCTAAATACGGCGTGCCGGTTGTGGTTGCTATCAACCGCTTCCCACAAGACACCGATGCTGAACTGGCACAACTGCAACAGCGCATCAGCGAAACGACCTTCTCTACCCATGTAGAAGTGGCGATCAGTGAAGCCTTTGGTAAAGGCGGTGAAGGGGCAACAGCACTGGCACAAGCCGTGATCAACGCTTGTCAGCAACCTGCGAACTTTAAGCCGTTGTATACACTCAGCCAAACATTAGAAGAAAAGCTAATGACAGTGGCGGAAGTGGGTTACGGTGCGTGTGGGATTGAGCTGTCTGATCTGGCGAAACAACAACTGGCAGAACTCAAAGCCCACGGCCACGATAACTTGGCGATTTGCATGGCGAAAACGCCAATGTCTATCAGCCACGATCCAAGCCTGAAAGGCGCCCCGGCCGATTTCACCGTGCCGGTTCGTGAGTTGAAATTGTGTGCGGGGGCCGGTTTTGTCTATGCCTTGTGTGGCAACGTCATGACGATGCCGGGTTTACCAGAAAAACCAGCGTACCTGTCACTCGATATTGATAGTGACGGCAATATCATTGGTTTAAGCTAACCCTTTACCCACAATCTGCACATAAAAAAACGCCAGCAACGAAAGTTGCTGGCGTTTTTCTTTGTCTTTCTTTTGCCGCTTTTTTATCGCAATTTTATCGTAATACCGATGGCATTCACCACCGGCATAGATAACGCTTACTCAGCAGGCAAATTCAGACGCTTTAAATCAGGCTAATAAAGATGCCGGCAACCGCTGCGTTCAACAGGTTCGCCAGAATCGCTGCCGTTAGGGTCTTCATACCCATGGTCGCAATATCATTACGGCGAGACGGTGCCATCACACCCATACTGCCCAACAGGATAGCGATAGAACCCAAGTTCGCAAAACCACACAGTGAGAATGCCATGATCGCTTCAACACGAGGCTCAAGCGCACCACTTGCAATCATGGGTGCTAACTGAGAGAACGCCACAAACTCGTTCACAGTTGTTTTGGTACCGAACAATACTGCCATTTGCTGTGCTGAATCAAAATCCCACACACCCGCAATGTAAGCCAACGGCAGGAACAGGTAACCGAAGATCATATCCAAGCTCAGAGATGGCATACCCACCCACTGACCGATACCTGCCAACATACCATTGATCAGCGCAATCAAGCCCACGAACGCCAGTAGCATCGCACCGATGTTCATGGCCACCATCATACCTTGTGACGCACCTTGTGCTGCGGCATCAATCGCGTTAGCCGGTTTCTCTTCATCACCCGCAGACGTGTCTTTCGTATCATCCACGACTTCTGTTTCAGGAATGATCAGTTTCGCCATCAATAGGCCAGCAGGTGCCGCCATGAAAGAAGCCGCCAGTAGGTAATGCAGAGGAATACCCATCTGTGCGTAGCCTACCAGTACAGAACCGGCAACCGATGCCATACCACCGACCATCACCGCGAAGAACTGAGAGCGAGTCATCGATTTCAGGTAAGGACGGATCGTCAACGGTGCTTCAGAAATGCCCAAGAAAATGTTGGCCGTTGCGGAGATCGATTCTGGACGGCTTGTGCCCAATGCGTAAGACAACGCACGGCCCAAAGTGTTAACGATGAACTGCATCACACCGAAGTAGTACAGCACTGATACCAACGCCGAGAAGAAGACAACAACAGGCAAAACGCGTAGGGCAAAAACAAAACCGCCGCCACCAAACAGGGCAAACATTTTGTCAGAGACAAGGCCACCAAAGAGGAAGCTAATACCGTGGTTACTGTAGTTAATGACGTCTTGCACGACATTCGAGAATCCCGCAAGGGCTTCACGACCTACCGTACTGTAAAGCACGATAGCGGCAAAAGTGACTTGGATAGCCAACGCACCCAGAACGGTACGCCAGTTAATACGAGAACGCTGTTCAGACAACAGGTAAGCAAGGCCGATCAGTATCACAACACCGATCACACCGGATAATACGTGCATAGTTTACTCTTTTAATACAAAGTGCTGTACGTGCTCGTTCACCACGAGACGCGCTCAACAATTCGTCCATACCGTCCGGCACCCAAGAGAAGCTACGCAAAAGCAAGGAATGGGCTTTACGCGATTCAAAGTGCCAGGGATACAAACCTGTGGTACACCTCTGCCAGCAAGAAGTCACCTTCTAGACCAACACCAAATGCACTCGTTTTCCCTCTGCTTTGAATCCTTGCCATCCTGGCGGCGTTTTGCGTATTAATAAAGAAAACGGGGATTCCCACGCAATATGCGAGTGGGCACGCCAATAGCGTGCAATAAAAGCGCGCAAAGGGTAGGAATTTTCCCTTTTAACTGCAAGGTTTTTTGCTAAAAGATCCGCAATTAGGCACCGGATGCACAGAACACCAGCAAACTAATCACGATAAACTGACGTACCGTTTACTTATTTCATCAAATAGTCGTTATCATGAAAACTTCTCACCCATTCCGGCTTGTAAACCACCAGCAAAGTGATCGCCATGCCATTCAGTAATGCCTCTGGGAAAAGCAGCAGCGGTAACAGAATAAGGTAATTGTCGACAATGTACGTCCAGCTGTAACTGCCCATTAGCCCCATCACCCCGCCTGTCGCCAGTTGATGCACCACCATGGTCAGCGCACCATTGAAAAATGCTGCGACAAAAAGATAGATAAACAGATGATGTGGCAGGTAGCGGTAAGTGAGTTGAAAGATCATAAAACTCGACAACGCCGGGATCACCACCGTCAGCAGCCCATAAATGCCAGCGTCCGCGACCGGTAATAGCCCCATCGCCATCATCAAGGCCATAGGTCCCAGCCCTATCCAGCAAGCAATTCGCCAGCCATGACAGAGGACCAGTACCGTCATCGCCAAAAAGTGCACTTGCAACCCCTCACTCAAGCCTGCCTCTAGCTGCCACAACACAAATATCCCCACCACACTGGCGAACACCCAATGTTGATAGGCTTTATCGTGCCGGAATTTAGGCCAAAACTCGCGAGGAAACCCCCATCCCAATATCCCTAACCACCCCACAAAACCGATCAATTGCCATCCTGACATCATGTCTCCAGCTCCTCGCATTATTAACCCATTACCCATGTGCTTCAGGGTAATCATCCACCGCTTTTCAAGCCCCAAATCCCTGTAATAATTAAGAGGGTCTTAGGGCAAGCCCCTAAGCAGACTAACGTCTTGACGACAACTTTATGGAATTGCTGATTTTTAACAAAAAAATAGGGGCAAGCCGTTATCAGATCAATTTTTTTTACCCCTAACCTGATAATCTCAATGCCAGCTCAATAGCAAATATAAAGGCCTATCATTATGGAAATGACCAACGCACAACGTCTGATTCTTTCAAACCAGTACTACTTGATGGCTCAGATGGATCCTGAAAACGCAGCAAAATATCAACGCCTTCAAACCATTGTCGAGCGAGGCTATGGCCTGCAAATGCGCGCAATGAGTAAAGACTTCGGTGATCTGCCTGAGCAAGAATGCCGCCAAGTGATCGACTTCATGGAGATGTATCACGCACTGCAAGAGTCCTACAACATGCTGTCAGAAGAAAACCAAAAGCATGTTGATCACCGTCGCCTGCAATTCCACGGTTTTGACGCAGCAACAGAAGCACAACTGGTTCACTACGTGCGCTTCCTGACCGCAGAAGAAGGCCTGTACCCGCAGTTTGAACGTTCTGAGCACCACTTCAACAGCCAAGTGCCGATGCACAGCAAATATCAGCGTATGCTGCAAACGTGGCGCAACTGCCCACGTCAGTACCACTTGTCAGCGTCGGAAATTCAGCAAATCCAAAACGCTTAAAACGCCTATTTTTATCAGCCGCTGGCCATTATCAGTCAGCGGCTGGCATACCCTTTATTTTTCTTTCCTTTAAAACCATTCACTTATATTATTTCCATCCGCACAATAAGTGTGATCTTCATCCAGCAAAGCGGTCATCATGAGTCAAAAACAACTCAGCACTTCGATGAGATCAAAAAAATTCGCTAACGTACTAATAAATCAAAGTAATGCTGCTAACTTTCGCTATTAAGATCGCGTATTTACTAGTATATAGAACCCTTATTCCTGATTGGCCACTTTTGATATGACGAGATTGCTTCTTGCTGTTGTGCTCTTATTTTCAGCATCCTGCTGGGCCAAGCCGACCAATCAGCTCGTTGTATTAACGACGTTTCACCTTGAAGCGGTTCAACCGATCCTCGAATCGTTCCAAAAACACCACCCCGAGATGACATTCACCCTCTTGCACCGCCGAGAAACCTCAGGGCTGCGCTTGCTGCAACAGGCCGACCACGATATTGATCTGGTGATCTCCTCATCTCTCTCGCTTTATTCCACTCTCAGCGAACAAAAACGCTTATTGCCGCTCAACGAGCTAAATTACGATTCGGCCTTTCAGCAACAGCAATTTATGCAGCAAACCCTGAAAAATGTTGCCGTCTTTGGTTATTCAGGTTACGGCATTATGTGGAATACCGATTACCTGACAAAGCATGACTTGCCACCACCAGACAGCTGGGAAAGCCTGACAGAACCGCACTATTTTCGTCATTTGGTGATGAGCAGCCCTGCCCGATCCGGCACCACCCATATCATGGTGGAAAACATCCTTCAGCAGTATGGCTGGAAAAAAGGCTGGCAAATCTTGCTGCAAATCGGCGGCAACTTGTCGTCGGTGTCTGCCCGCAGTTATGGTGTCAGCGATACCATCGCCCGTGGGTTAGCGGGCATTGGCCCTATCATTGACAGCTACGCGTATGGCCGGCAGAAAATTTTCCCGTTCATTGATTTTAAATACCAAGCCAACAGCCCGTTATTACCAAGTTATGCCGCAGCGGTAGATAATATTCATCCGTCACCATACAGCGTGGCGTTTATTCAGTTTTTACTGTCAGATGAGATCCAACAAGACTTGTCCACCAGCACCATGAACAAGTACGCCTTGAATCAAGCGATGTCTCAACCGTTTGACGTGATCCCCATCAACCAGTTTTTGATGCAGCGACGCGCAGCACTGATCAAGCAACTGTTTGAACAGACCATTAACCAGCAATTGATCCGCCTGAATCAAGCTTGGCAGTTGATCCATGAGATCAAAAAACTGCCGCACTTATCACAAGCAGAGCAACGTCAGTTTAACCTTGCCCTCAAGTTAGCCTCGACCCCGCCGATATCAGAAAACCAAGCCAAAGATCCGCTATTACAGGAAGCGATCAGCTTGACGCGGACTGACTTTGACACCATGAAGTACACCAATCAGTGGCGTCTGCTCATGTCTGAACAACTGGATCAAGCGATTGCCATTTGCGAACGCTTGCTTGATGCCCATGAACGCAGGAGGCGGCCGTAATGCAAAAACGCAATACCATTGGCAACCGCCTGATCGCCTCGATTGCCTTCATGGCATTTTTGACCATCAGTGTCAGTGTTATCGCCATCGTGAACTGGGAAAGTTTAGATGACCAAATCCAAACCATGGTGGAAAAAAACATGCCGACGCTACGGGCCAGTTACCTGCTGGAACGTAACACAGCGGGCTTGCAGACGGCGCTGCACTTACTGAGCAGCAATACCGATCCGGTCATGCATGCGGATCTGCGCCAAGACATCAATGACAAGCTGACCCAGATCAACACCTCTATCGAGCAAACGGAAAAATTGCGTTTTCACCCCGCGATCAAAACCGAGCTGGATACGCTGGGCAGCAACATCAAGATGTACAGCGACTTGCTCTATCAGCGTAACACGCACCTGTTCGTGCTGGCGCAGACTGAAAACAACATCAAATGGCTGCATCAGGATTTGATTGATGAGTTGACGCCTATCCGTCAAGAAGTGGAATGGCAGCTCACACGCATGCTGCCTAATGCCATCCTCTCTAGCACCATCAATGAAGTGATGACCGAGTTTTCACTACTTCAGGCCATCACGGTAAAAGAAAACGAATTGCATCAGCTGGTGCAGGAAATTGTTCGTCAGCGTAAAGACCGCGATATCCATAACGCGTTCTACTTCATCGGCTACAAAACCGAAGAAGTCAGCAAAATGAGCCAGAACCTGAGCCATTACACCTCAACCGCATCTTACCGCCAATTGCTGCAAGAGCTGATCACCTTGGTTGAACCGGGCGGCGCACTGGAAGATCAATTGGTGTTGGATAACGAACTGCAACGTCGTATTAGGCTGTACCAAGACAAAATCCAAACGCAACTGAATTACCAAGAAGCCCTGATCCAATCCTTAGTGGAAGAAGAAGATACCTCACTCAATGCCCTGAATGATAAAACCCGCGAAGCGATTATCATCAGTAATTTTATCTTATTTGGCATGATGATCGTCACCCTGTTTTTGTCGGTCATGCTGTCGATTTATCTGGTGGGTCAAGGCATTGTTAAACGCCTGAACATGCTGTCGCAAGACTTGTATGCGGTAGCGAACAACCAACACAACGCCACCATTCAGGTGACGGGTAACGATGAAATCGGCTTGCTGGGTGACAACCTGCGTCACTTCTGCCGCCAGATGCAAGAAATGCAGCAGAGCAATGCCTTGAACCTGATCAACAACACGCAGGCCAGTATCATCACCTGTGATCTGGAAGGGAACATTGAGTCGGTCAACCCCAGCGCGCAGACGCTGTTTGATGGCGTCGACCGTCCCACCACCAAATCGCTGTGGGAGTTGTTCAATGCCGCCATGCAACCGCGTTTGCAATCCCTGTTTAGCCAAAACAGCCCGCTGTTTCACCAACGCGGCTGTAACCTGACGGTGAAGCAGCAAACGCTGGACAACAATAATCTGTATTTGCGCTTGGATTTCCGCCTGTTCCAACAAGGCACGCAAGATAAAGTCATTATCACCATGACGGACATTACCGAGCAGGAAAATGCAGCCCGTTGGCTGGAAAAAATGGTGCGGGAAAAAACCCATTCACTCACGGGCCGTAACCGTCAGCTGAAAGCGGAAATTGAAGATCGTAAACGGGTGGAAGCAGACTTGCGCGCCACACAGGATGAACTGATCCAAGCGGCGAAAATGGCCGTGGTCGGCCAGACCATGACCTCACTGGCACACGAGTTGAACCAGCCGTTATCGGCCATTTCCACCCATGTTTTCACCGCCAAATTGGCGCTGGACAAATCGCGCTTAGAGCAGTTGCCCGCGAGCCTAGATAAGATTGATAACTTGTCGTCACGCATGGGGCGGATCATTGCCAGCCTGAAGAGCTTCTCGAAAAAGCAATCGGCAGACAGCCCGCTCAGAACCGTGAACATGCAGGACTCATTACAACAAGCGATGATGATTGTCGAAAGCCGCGCCAAGGTGCAAAAGACCACCATCGCCAATCAACTCACCCAGCCCATGCACTGTTTTGCTGACCAAGTGCAGCTAGAGCAAGTGCTGGTTAACCTGCTCGTTAACAGCTGCGATGCGGTCGCTGGGTGTGACAAACGCGAGATTACCATTGAATCACTTCACAGTGAGGCCGGCTATTGCCGCCTGGCTGTAAGCGACAGCGGTCACGGATTTGCCGCTGAAATTATCGAAAAACTGTTTATCCCATTTACCACAACCAAAGAAGTAGGTCTCGGACTCGGCCTGAGTATCTGCCGCTCAATTATGAACCGTCTTGACGGGAATATTTTCCTCGCCTCAAACCTTAATGGCGGTGCAATGGTCGTGTTGGAGTTGAAAAATCATGATAATGAATAACGATATTGAAGTCTTAATTATTGATGATGACCAGGATGTCCTCGAGTCTTATCAACAGCTGCTTGAAATGTCAGGCTACAAAGTACAAGCCATTACCGATCCGACCTTGGCAACCTCAATGCTGCACCGTAACTGGCCGGGCGTTGTTGTCACGGACATGTACATGCCGGGCCTTAGCGGCATGGAACTGCTTGAGCATATTCAAGGGCTCGATCCGGAATTACCGGTGATCATGATCACCGGCCACGGGGATATTCCGATGGCGGTCGATGCCGTCAAACGCGGTGCCTTGGATTTCTTGCAAAAGCCGCTGCAACCCAAAGAGCTGCTGGCCTTACTCGATAAGCACTTACCGGTCCGTAAAGAAAAAATCGGCATTCGCACCGCGATGACACAATCTGCCAGCGAAGTGCTGCTGGGCGAAAGCCCATTGATTGTCAAAATTCGTGAGAAGATCACCCAAATCGCCCTGACCTCAAAAGACGTCTTGGTGGAGGGGGAAAGCGGCTCGGGTCGTCATACCGTGACCAAGCTTTTGCACCAGCAAAGCACCCTGAACAAAGGGCCATTTGTGGTCACACAGGGCACCTCGATTTCTTGTACGGCGGATCTGCAACGTGCCATGATTTCAGCACGCAGCGGGACCTTGAGCCTGAGTCAGCCTCAAGAAATGCCGATTGAAACCCAGCAGTGGCTGTGCCGTTTCTTGCTGGAGCAAGAACGCCAAAACAAGAAAGAAGTGCGCGTATTGGCGATCACCGGTGCCAACCCAGAAGCCCTTGTGGAACAGGAAATCCTGTTGCCTGAGCTGTTCTACTTCCTCAGCCAAGTACGCTTCCAGTTGCCACCTCTGCGCCAGCGGGTGTGTGACATTACGCCGCTGTTCAAGTATTTCTTGAAGCAGAGCTGCCAGAAACTGCACAAAACCTTGCCGTCTATCGATAAGGCGTACATCAATACGCTGAACCGTCACGAGTGGACCGGTAACGTGCTGGAGCTGAAAAACGTGGCCGAGCTGTACGCGATCGGGATCGTGAAGTTAACCGGTCAAGATCGTACCAAGCCACTGGAGCACATGAGCAGCCCGCTGGATGATTTGGTCGACAGCTACGAGAAACAAGTCATTGAAGATGCGCTGTACCTGTTTGCTGGCCGCATCAATGATGTCTCCAACTACTTGCAGATCCCTCGCAAAAAGCTGTATTTACGCATGAAGAAGCACAGTCTCGACAAAGCGGAATACAAAGCGCGCGGCTAAGTGATCTCATGATCAGTGCGAACTGAAGGGATCTCATGCCTGCACACACACAACGCCAGCCGCTACCGGCTGGCGTTGTGGTGTCTGGAGCGCGTGGGATCAGTATTCGTAACGTAAGCCCAAGAAGAAGTAATCATCATCGGCATCACCACTGTAACCGCCGGATGTGCCATTTTCACCGTCGCGGAACACATAGCTCGCGAAGGCCGACGAACGCAGCGTGAGACGGTATTGCGCTTCTAATGTGGTATCACTCAGCTCCAGCTCATCGCCGCCGCTGTTATCCAGCCAGCGGTAGCCCAAACGCAGCACCCAGTAATCATCCACGTCATACACTGCCGTGACTTCAACCACCTCATCTTCACTTTTAACGTTATTGCGCTTCACTTCATCTTCAGAGTAAATCGCCCCCAGCGTTAAGTCACCAATGTAATAGCTGCCACCAACGCCCCAGACGTAATACTCTTCATCCGACTCATTTTCGTCGTACTGATAAATTGCCACCGGTGCCAACTTGCCGTTTTCCCCAAAATCAAAGGTGTAGCGCAAGGCAATGTTATAGCCGGTTTTAAGATCCGAAGTGTTATTACCGATGATGTACGCCACCGCCACATCCAAGTAGTCGTAGCTGTTTTGGTATTGTAGCGTGCCATCCTGACGGAACACTTGCGTCGCCGTCGGATCGACTTGTGCCACCTGACGGGCAATCCCAATATCAGACGCGGCGAACACATCGACAATGTCGGTGAACATGATCAGCCCCGAGGCCACACGACCACCGGTAAACGTCCCGTAATGAGAGGCATCAATCCCCGCCCACACATAACGTGCCGTTAATTCATCTTCATCATTGAGGTTATTGGCATATTCTGCCGCCCCGATTTGGTATTCGGCCCACCCTATCACCGACACCCAATCATTCACGGTTTGCGAGCCCCCAAGACCGAGACGGGCATCAAAGCGCCCTTCCACATCGTCCGAGGCTTTATCAGTGACATTGAACGCCAAACGTCCATACACATCGATGGTCGAGCCGTCTTCCCCCTGATAAATCGTGCCTGCCTGCGCGAAGCCCACCATCAATAACGCCGGTAGTACCACTGCCTGTACTGCTTTTGTCATGCTCAACTCCTGTTGTACATTTTTGTTATCTCCCCTTGCTAACAGGAAGAAAAATGTCACTACACGACTCCATGCTGTTCATTGTTATAAGTGCACTTATTGAGTAATGCGTGAATAAAGAGCATAGCGTAAGTTCACAAAAGCGAAACATAACCATTACATTATTGGTGTTGTGCTGGACTTTTTTAATGTGCTTCAGAACCCCGACACGGGGTTGCACCTTGCAGGTGACTTAGCCGAGCGATTACAATACGTGATCATCTTATTACTCCGGTGCTCCTCTATGTCTTACCAATGCCCTCTGTGCCATCAGCCCTTGCAGCAACACGCAACAAACTGGCGCTGTGCCAATAACCACCAGTTTGATCAGGCCAAAGAAGGGTATGTCAATCTGATGCCCGCGCATCATAAAAGCTCAAAGAATCCCGGTGACAACAAAGAGATGATGCAAGCGCGCCGTCTATTTTTAGAAGGCGGTCACTATGATGCCCTACGTACCACCGTGATCGAAAAACTGAGCCAGTACCTGCCAGAAAATGCCGAGCAACTGCTCGATATTGGATGTGGTGAAGGGTATTACACCGCGGCATTGACCGATGCGTTAAGAGTCGAGCACCCGAATCTGACTGTACACGGGCTGGATATATCAAAAGTGGCCGTCCGTTACGCCGCAAAACGCTACCCACAGTGTGATTTTTGTGTCGCGTCGAGCCATCGCTTACCGTTTGCCGAGCAATTGCTGGACGGCATGGTACGTATCTATGCGCCATGTAAAGCCGAAGAACTGCAACGCACGCTGAAAGCAGGCGGGATCTTGGTCGCCGTAACCCCCGCGCCGCGCCATCTCTACCAGCTAAAAGCGATGATCTATGACGAAGTGCATCTGCACGACGTACCGGTAGAAAACATTGAGGGATTTGAGTTAGTGGAAGATGCCCAACTGCATTATGACATGACGCTTTCAGGGGCTGAAGCAACGGCACTGATGCAGATGACGCCGTTCGCCTGGAAAACCAGTGATGCCGTGTGGCAACAGCTGGCAGACAGCGAGCAGTTGCACTGTGAAGCCGACTTTGCGATCCGCGTGTACCGCCGTCTAGCGTAACCGCAGCCACGTCGCACTAACACTCGATAGCCGGCACACTCTGCTGCCGGCATATCACCCTCTCCGTACATCACACACCTTCGCTATACTTTAGGTTTGGCTGCTTTATGCCTTTTGATGATGACGGGAAATCACAATGCGAACATCCGTTTTACTGCTCTGTGCCGGGATCACCTACGGGCTCGTCGGTTGCAGCGCCTCTCCTACACCGCTCAAGACATCACCGATTCAAACCGCCCCTACTCAAAGCACTGCAATGCCCCAATCCCAGTCCCTGCCATCGACCTTATACGATTACACCATCAACCCGCCGTCTTCACCGTCTTCCTCTCAATACGCAGAGGTAAAAACAGAAACCAAGACTCAAGTTCAGACTCAATACTGGGATGTCACCACGTTAAGCCACGCGGTGAAAGACGCCGATATCGTCCTCGTTGGGGAGTGGCACGGCCACCCTGCCGTGCACTTGTTGCAAGCCCAGTTGCTGGCGGCGTTGTATCACAGCGCCCCCAACATCACGGTATCGATGGAGCAATTCAGCCGCGACAAACAACATGTCATCAATCAATATTTGGCGGGAGAGATCGGCGAGGAAACACTCATTCGACACGGCAAGGCATGGCCGAATTATCGCAGCGACTACCGCCCCTTGGTGGAATTTGCCAAGCAACACCAGTTGGATGTGATTGCTGCCAATGCGCCCCGCACCATTGTGCGTTGCGTGGGGAAAGTCGGCCCCGACTATCTGGATCGCTTGCCCTCCATTGAACGAACGTGGGCGGCACAACGCCTCACCCTTGCGAGAGATGCATACCGTGACGCCTTTGAAACACTCATGGCGCCGGGAGCCAAAGGGCCGCATTCACACACCAATAATCACCTGTTTGCTGCACAAACCACTTGGGATGACACCATGGCAGAAAGCATGGTGAACCACCTCGCGCAGTTCCCTACGCGGCAGATTATGCATATCGCGGGGCGTTTTCATGTCGCCCAAGGGTTAGGGCTCGCGTCACGGATCGCTGCGCGTAATCCTGCGTTATCGGTAGTGATGATCACCCCGGTAACCACAGAGACGCCATTGCCTGACGGCGCACCCGATTACACCGTTACCGTGCAAGCCCTGCCTGCGCGCTATGTCAGCGAAAAAGAAATGCAACAATCGGTACGAACACAGTTTAAGTCAGTATCAAAGGGACAATGTCGAGAAGAGTGAGACGAGATGCGAGAAAATGATAGGTCAAAGGGCATGATCAGCAAAGACCTGATAGATAGAACCCCACCGGCGGCCAAGCTTGTGGGGTTCAAAGAGAGAGACAGCTATTATCTCTGAAAACCATTATCGCCATTGCACCTGACTCTCGCCTGAATAGCGTGAAGGTATACCGTTTCCCTTAAACCACCAGAGAATGCAACGTGAGATTCGCGGCAAGCGAAAATATGAAGTAACATACCCGTATCCCGGCATAATCGGGGTTCTTTTGACTTTAGGAAGACGATGAAAAAAACATTTGCTTTAACTCACCCAAAAAAAGCGGTTCCACGCGTTGTTGAAGCCGTAAAACACGAAGTAAAAAAATACCTTAAGCGTGAGCGCAATAAGCAGCTACCTGCAGGTGCCGATTTTTGGGATTTTGACTGTCGATTTGGCCATACCGAGCAGGAAGCAAAGGTGATTCACGTTAAGGAAATCAACAAGCACATTGATGAAGTTGAAGCGCTTGCTTTGACGTCTTTCTATCTGGAAATCTTGGCAAAGCCTGCCGTTCGCCAGAAGAGACTCGATTCTGAGAGCGATTTCGAGTAATCCACTCGACGATCTGCCATGCACAAAAAAGTAGCCCACGGGCTACTTTTTTGTTTTTGGGCTCACGAGCAAGCATACACGCTAAAAAGCCATCACTTAAAACCAGCGCTCCAGCGCGCCTTTATCGAGCTGCTTGAAAGCACGGTTTAAGATCTGCGCCAATTCCACATAACGCGGACGAGCACGCAGGGGCTGCAGTGCATACCCTTCACGAATGATTTTATCGTGGATCTCTCGGCACCAGTTCGCCAATGACGGCGGCAAATCGGTACGGCTGCGCTTACCCAGCCACCACAGCCCTTGCAACGGCATACTCAGCGCAAACAACGCCATGGTGATGGCCTGAGGCAAGGCATCGTAATTATTGAACGCCATCTGGCTCAGCACACTGAGTACCGCCACGGCAGGCATCACGCGTATCGCAAAACGCGTCGCTTTGATGTAGCGCTGCTCGGGAAACAACAACGCCAACTCTTTACGCATAGGCCACGTCGCCATGTAATCCTGCCCATGACGGAAAGACTGCCAAATCGAGGTTTGTTGACTCATAACCCACCAAGTATCAAAAAAATCAGTAAAAATTCAAAACGGCCAATAACAAACTTGATTCAAATTAATTTTTTCTAAAAATCTTTTTGTTATATTGCGCCACAATCGCTATCCTAGGCGCGCCTACATGTATTGTTGCCTGTAATTTCTGTTCTGGCAACCGAAGGCACCCTCATGGATTGCCCAAGATCTGGGTTACTCGATCTTTAATTATACGGATATAACACGAATTTGACCCTGAGTAGACCGTGCTTTTCAAAGTCGACTATTCTCTTGGGGTAATTTTTATTTAGTTGAATATCAACTTTCAGACAGATTATAGGTAGTCACTCATGTCTAAGCTGGTTTTAGTTCTTAACTGCGGTAGTTCTTCTCTTAAGTTCGCCGTTGTTGACGCAGTAACAGGTGAAGAGCACCTGACAGGTCTTGCAGAATGTCTGCACCTTCCAGAAGCACGTATCAAGTGGAAACTTGATGGCAAGCACGAAGCACAGCTTGGCAACGGCGCGGCTCACGAAGAAGCACTTGCGTTCATGGTAGACTCAATTCTTGCGTCTAAGCCAGAACTAGCAGAAAACCTAGGCGCGATCGGTCACCGTATCGTTCACGGTGGCGAGCAGTTCACTAAATCTGCACTGATCACTGATGAAGTGCTTAAAGGTATCGAAGACGCTGCAACATTTGCACCGCTTCACAACCCTGCACACCTAATCGGTATCAAAGCAGCACAAACTGCATTCCCAGCACTGAAAAACGTTGCTGTATTCGATACTGCGTTCCACCAGACTATGCCTGAAGAAGCGTTCCTATACGCACTTCCGTACAGCCTATACAAAGACCACGGCATCCGTCGCTACGGCATGCACGGTACTTCTCACCTGTTCATCACGCGTGAAGTTGCTGGTCTACTGAACAAGCCAGTTGAAGAAGTTAACATCATCAACTGTCACCTAGGTAACGGCGCATCTGTTTGTGCAATCAAGAACGGCCAATCTGTAGATACTTCTATGGGTCTGACTCCTCTTGAAGGTCTAGTAATGGGTACGCGTTGTGGCGATATCGATCCTGCGATCATCTTCCACCTACACGATGCACTAGGTTACTCTGTTGAGCAAATCAACAACATGCTAACTAAAGAGTCTGGCCTACAGGGTCTGACTGAAGTGACTTCTGACTGTCGTTTCGTTGAAGACAACTACGGCCAGAAAGAAGAAGCAACACGTGCAATGGACGTGTTCTGCCACCGTCTAGCTAAGTACGTAGCGGGCTACACTGCTACGCTAGAAGGTCGTCTAGACGCAATCACTTTCACCGGCGGTATCGGTGAGAACTCTGCACCTATCCGTGAGATGGTACTTAACCGTCTAGCTATCCTAGGTGTTGAAGTTGATAGCGAAGCAAACCTAAAAGCACGTTTCGGCGGCGAAGGCATGATCACGACTGCAAACAGCCGTGTTCCTGCAATGGTTGTTTCAACGAACGAAGAACTCGTTATCGCAGAAGATACAGCACTACTTGCTGAAATCTAATCAACGATAAATGTTGTTCAACGGCTGGCTTCGGCCGGCCGTTTTTTCATGGTGGCCATTTTATTGGCTCAACCATGCATCGCTTTTGAGGTGTTGTTCAATAACGGTATCACTACCTTTATTAAACAGCACTGTATGTTCAATAGTTGAGGAATTCACAGTGTCCCGTACTATTATGCTTATTCCGGTTGGCGCCGGTGTTGGTCTTACCAGCGTAAGCCTTGGCGTACTTCGCGCCATGGAGCGCAAAGGTGTTCGCGTTTCTTTCTTCAAGCCTATTGCTCAACCACGTCACGGTGGCGAGCAACCGGATCTGACAACCACTATCATCACTGCTAACAGTGACATGAAAGTGGCAGAACCTTTCTCTATGGCATGTGCTGAAGAACTTATCCGTAACGATAAGAGCGATGTACTGCTAGAAGACATCGTTGCACGTTTCAAAGAAGCGACTGCAAATGCAGAAGTGGCGCTAATCGAAGGTCTAGTACCAACGCGTAAGCACCCATTTGCAAACCAGATCAACTACGAAATCGCGAAAACGCTAGATGCGGAAATCGTCTTCGTTGTTGCGCCTGGTACTGACAACGCAGCACAGCTTAAAGAGCGTATCGAAGTAGCATGTTCTAACTTCGGCGGCATCAAGAACAAGCAAATCTCAGGCGTTATCGTTAACAAACTAAACGCACCTGTTGATGCTGAAGGCCGTACACGTCCTGATCTGTCTGAAATCTTTGATGATGCAGAAGGTACTGTACCTTCTCACGTTGAAGTGATGCAGGTATTCAACTCTAGCCCTATCCGTGTTCTAGGTTGTGCTCCTTGGAGCGCAGAGCTAATCGCTACGCGTTCAACGGACATTGCTAAGCACCTAAACGCTGAAATCATCAACCAAGGTGATGTGGCAACACGTCGCATCAAGAGCATCACTTTCTGTGCACGCTCTATCCCACACATGGTTGAACACTTCCGTCCAGGTTCTCTACTTGTGACTTCTGCTGACCGTCCTGACGTTATCGTTGCGGCATGTCTTGCAGCAATGAACGGCGTAGAAATCGGTGCCCTACTGCTAACTGGCGGTTACGAGCTACCTAAGCCTGTTCTTGACCTTTGTGAGCGTGCGTTTGAAACAGGCCTACCTGTAATGACCGCACAAGGTAACACTTGGCAGACGTCTCTGAACCTTCAGAGCTTCAGCCTAGAAGTACCAGCAGACGACAAAGAACGCGTTGAAATGGTTAACGAGTACATGGCTAGCCACATTGATGGCCAGTGGATTGAATCGCTAACTGAAGGCTCAACCAAAGAGCGTCGTCTAAGCCCACCTGCATTCCGTTACGAGCTAACTGAACTTGCACGTAAGGCAGCTAAGCGTATCGTGCTTCCTGAAGGTGACGAGCCACGTACCGTTAAAGCAGCAGCTATCTGTGCTGAGCGCGGTATCGCGGAATGTGTGCTTCTTGGTAACCCAGAAGAAATCCGTCGTGTTGCTGAGCAGCAGGGCGTGGTACTAGGTTCTGGCGTAACGATCATCAACTCTGATGAAGTGCGTGAAAACTACGTTGCTCGCTTGGTTGAGCTACGTGGCGCGAAAGGCATGACTGACGTTGTTGCACGTGAAAAACTTCAAGATTCTGTTTTCCTAGGCACTATGATGCTAGAAAACAACGAAGTTGACGGCCTGGTTTCAGGTGCGGTTCACACGACTGCGAACACTATCGTTCCTCCGTTCCAGATCATCAAGACTGCACCTGATGCGTCTATTGTATCATCTGTATTCTTCATGCTACTGCCTGACCAAGTATTGGTTTACGGTGACTGTGCGATCAACCCAGATCCAACCGCTGAGCAGCTTGCAGAAATCGCTATCCAATCTGCAGATTCTGCAAAAGCGTTCGGTATCGAACCACGCGTTGCTATGATCTCTTACTCTACCGGTGAATCTGGTAAGGGTGCAGACGTAGATAAAGTACGTGAAGCAACTAAGCTTGCTCAAGCGAAGCGTCCTGATCTGATCATCGATGGTCCACTTCAGTACGATGCTGCAATCATGGAAAACGTGGCTGCTTCTAAAGCACCTAACTCTCCAGTTGCAGGTAAAGCGACAGTATTCGTATTCCCTGACCTAAACACAGGTAACACGACATACAAAGCGGTACAGCGTTCAGCTGACCTTGTTTCTATCGGTCCAATGCTTCAGGGCATGCGTAAGCCGGTGAACGACCTTTCTCGTGGCGCACTAGTAGACGATATCGTTTACACCGTTGCACTGACTGCGATTCAGGCAAAACAAGCTGAAGAAGCTAACGCTTAATCGTTTTAACGGTTGAGTGATCGATAAACGCCCTTGCTGTTGCAAGGGCGTTTTTTTTGCATTTCTCACACCGACTGTACAAAAATCACGCAACACTGCGTTTATTGCATGAAAATCTGTTACATCACACTCAAGCACACTCTGACCCCCTTCACATTCCCTTCTCAATGATTTTGCGAAAACGTTAATTAATTGTATTTGTTGAACGTAACCACCAATTTTCCAGCATGAAATGCTTTATAACCAAAACCGTATTGATTTCACCCATTTTACTTTTTTGTTTATAAACACTCTTCTCAAGGAGGGGAATCATGTTCTGGATCCATCTGTTAATGCTGTTGGCGGTCATTTTGATCGGTATTCGTTATGGCGGCATCGCCTTTGGCCTGCTCGGTGGCCTTGGTGTGTCGGTTATGACGTTTGTGTTTGATATTGCCCCCGGGAAACCGCCTGTCGGTGTCATGCTGATCATCCTTGCGGTGGTGGCGGCGTCTGCAACATTGGAAGCCACTGGCGGCCTCAAACTGATGGTGAAATACGCCGAGCGTTTGCTGCGTAAACACCCAGAACACGTGGTGTTCTTAGGCCCACTGTGTACCTATACCCTGACCGTACTGGTCGGTACCGGCCACTCTGTGTACCCGCTATTGCCGGTCATTTACGATGTCGCGTACAAAAAAGGCATCCGTCCTGAACGCCCAATGGCCATGGCCACTGTTGCTTCGCAAATGGGTATCACCGCCAGCCCGATTGCCGCCGCAGCAGCGGTTGTAATGGCGACCGCCATGAGCAATAACATCGATATCAACCTGATTGACGTGTTAATCGTGACGATTCCTGCGACGTTAGGTGGCTTGTTGGTGGGCTGTCTGTGGAGTTTGAAGCGCGGTAAAGATCTGGATAAAGATCCTGAATTCCAAGCGCGTCTGCAAGATGAAACCTTCCGCAACAGCCTGATTGATGCAGAGCAAGAAAACTCTGCTGAAGAAGAAGCGGCACAACAGCGTACGGCAACGAAAGGCTTGGCGGTGTTCCTGCTGGGTATTTTGTCGGTCATCATCATCGCCCTGTTCAGCAAGCAATTGCTGCCGAAAGGCGTGGGCATGTCAGTAGCGATTCAGTTCCTGATGCTGTCTGTCGGTGCGGTGATCTTGTTGGCAACCAACATTTCACCGAAGAAAATTGTCAGCAGTAACGTGTTTATCGCCGGCATGAGTGCCGTGATCACCATCTTTGGTATCGCGTGGCTGAGTGACACCATCATTGGCCATCACAAGCCATACTTGGTGGAACTGGTGAGCGGGATGGTAAACATCTACCCATGGTCGTTTGCCTTTGCCATGTTCTTTGTGTCTGCCTTCCTGAAGAGCCAGGCGGCGGTACTGACCATCATGCTGCCACTGGGCTTTGCGCTGGGCATTGATCCGGCGGTACTGATCGGGGTGATCCCAGCGTGTTACGCGTACTTCTTCTTCCCGTTCTACCCAAGTGACTTGGCGGCGATCAGCTTTGACCGCTCCGGCACCACGGCGATCGGTAAGTATGTGCTGAACCACAGCTTCATGATCCCAGGCTTCATCGGCGTCGGTGTCGCCACGGTATTGGGTTACACCATCTCAATGATGGTGAATTAATTCATCCCCCTCGGACTGCGTCGCATTGGCGCAGTCCTCTCGCCTCTCGCCTCTCGCCTCTCGCCTCTCGCCTCTCGCAAAGATTATCTATCGGTCATTACTATCAAACCGATAGTTTTTACGCATTAGCCCTCGTCCGTACACAGGCGTAAAGTCCTTCCATCGCCTTTTCTTGCTTCACCACGTTATCGGACACACGCTATGACCACACTCACTTCCCCTCTGGCTGACAGTCAGTCACACACCGTTAGCCCCAGTCATGCCGCATCGGCATCCCCGTCGCTGAAAGGCTCTGCACGCCGATTGATCGGTCCGGCCTTTGTGGCGGCAATTGGTTATATCGATCCCGGTAACTTTGCCACCAACATTGAAGCGGGCTCTGCCTACGGCTATCAACTGCTGTGGGTCGTCCTGTGGGCCAACCTGATGGCCATGCTGATCCAATACCTCTCTGCTAAATTGGGGATTGTGACTGGGAAAAACCTCGCCGAACACCTGCGGGATCAACTGCCACGTTGGGCCGTCGTACCTTATTGGCTGCAAGCGGAATTGATTGCGATGGCCACCGATTTAGCCGAATTCATTGGTGCCGCCGTAGGTTTCCAATTGCTGCTGGGCGTGAACCTGCTCGAAGGGGCGACCATCACCGCATTAATGACCTTGGCCATTTTGACTCTGGGAAAACGCAACCAAAAACCCCTGGAAATCGTCATTGGTACGTTACTGTTGGTGGTCGCGGTCATTTATGTGGCGGAGCTGATGATGGCGAAACCTGCGCTGGCCCCGCTGGCTCATGGCCTGATGGTGCCAAGCCTGACCGAACCGAAGCAAATCTATCTGGCGGCAGCGATTTTAGGGGCGACCGTGATGCCACACGTGGTCTACCTGCACTCGGCCATGTTCTCTGCACCGACCGAGCACTCTGTGACAAAACGTCTGAAAATGACACGTATTGATGTGCTGATCGCCATGACCATTGCGGGCTTTGTCAACATTGCGATTATCGCGATGGCCGCTGCGGTATTCCACCACACGGGCCGGACGGACATCGCCAGCATTGAAACAGCCTACCAAACCCTGACCCCACTGTTGGGCAAAGGCGCGGCACTGCTGTTTGGGCTGTCACTGATCGCCTCAGGCTTATCATCCACCGTTGTTGGTACACTGGCTGGCCAAGTGGTGATGCAAGGCTTTGTCCGTTTCACGATCCCACTCTGGGTACGCCGTGTGGTGACCATGTTACCGGCCTTTGGCTTCATTATGATGGGCGTAAGCACCACCGACATTTTAGTCGCCAGCCAAGTGGTACTGAGCTTTGGGGTCGCGCTGGCTATCATTCCTTTGCTTGTCTTCACCAGCCAGCATCAGATCATGGGACGCTTTCGCAACTCCCCGGTGATCGCGGGACTGGGCGGGATCATCATCCTGCTGGTACTGAGCCTTAATGGTTACTTGCTATGGAGTCTGGTGGCATAAGCCGAAGGTGCAAGGTAAGGAAGCGAAGTTCTGTTCTCGGCTATAGCCTATAGACTCTAGAAACTCGAAACTCGAAACTCGAAACTCGAAACTCAGAATATAAAAAAGCCGCTGCAAAAAGGCAGCGGCGAGAAGAAAGACTCAAATCTTTAAATAATAGTACTAACAAAATACAGTCAGTAAACGTAGAACGTAGTAATAAAATCTCACAATCAAGAGACGGTAATCAGTCGCTAGCACACTACTGCCCACCGTCTTTTATAAAACGATTGTCGATTTACTTACCACGCAAATAAATCATCCAATACCCCATACCCACAAAGATGCCACCACCGATAATGTTACCGAGTGTCACTGGGATAAGGTTATTGAGTACAAAATTGCTTAGGGTTAAATCCGCAAAATCAGCAGGATTCATGCCACTCATCTGCCAAAACTCTGGGCTCGCCAACGCTTTGATACCAATCGCCATTGGCACTTGGAACATGTTCGCAATGCAGTGCTCAAAACCTGAAGACACGAACATGGCGACGGGCAAGATCATCACTAAAATTTTGTCTGTCAGCGTACGGCCACTGAACGTCATCCATACCGCGACACACACCAACACGTTACACATGATGCCAAGCGCAACGGCCTGAAGAAATTCGTGGTGTAATTTGTGTTGGGCAATTTTCATCGCATTAATACCCACCGCGCCATCACCTGACATGTACTGCTTGGTCATCAACATCAAACCCACCAGTAACAGTGCACCGATCAGGTTACCGACATACACGATCCCCCAATGCGCCCACAGGCTCTTCCAGCTGATTTTACCACTGGCACGTGCCACCAACGTCAGTACCGAGCTGGTAAATAACTCACCGCCCGTGATCACGACAAGGATCAAGCCCAAGCTGAATGCCAAACCACCAATAAAGCGTGACATCCCCCAAGCCATATCGCCGGCACCGGTGGTCACCGTGGTATAGAACACAAAGGCGATACCAATATGCATACCCGCCGTGATGGCCAACAGGAGCGATTTCATGGGGTCTTTGGTGGCCTTACTTACACCTACCTCTGCCGCTTTTTCCGCCATTTGAGGGGGTAATAAAGAATCAAATTGATTCTGATGCATAATCGTTGATACCTAACACAAATTGAGACATAAAAATGAGGAGGCCGGATAGTGAACCTTATCCAGCGAAAATTCAAGGCTCTGCCAAAGCATAAACTCGAGATATTCGAGGTAATACCTCGGAAATTCCGAATCAACAAAACACGTCATTTTTCAAAAACATTTTAGCAACACGAAATAAACGCCATTGATAAAAAATCGCCACACAACATTGCTTTTTGTGACACAAGTCTTGGTCGGTGCATGCCACCGATGAAAACCACTCTAGCCGACTGTCGTCTTTTTACGCTAAGGTAATGCCCTTCGTTGGCATTTTGTACTCATCAGGCAGTATATGGATATACTCAACTCTCTCGGGCTTTTCTTTGGTTCTCTGGTTGCCAACACCTTGGCGTCGTTATCCGGTGGGGGTGCAGGGCTGTTGCAATTTCCGTTACTTATCTTCCTCGGCCTGCCTTTTACTATAGCCCTTGCGACGCATAAAGTGGCCAGTGTTGCCCTCGGCTTAGGGGCGGCGATCAAACACATTCGTGCAGGCACCTTAGATTGGCGTCTGACAAGCTATGTGATTGTGGCAGGCATGTTAGGCGTGATTGCGGGGGCCAATGTGATTTTGTTCGTGCCCGGCCGTATTGCGGAAGCGCTGCTCGGCGGGCTGATTTTAGGGCTGGGGATCTATTCCGTGTGCAAACACTCCCTCGGCCAAACTGCCGAACCCCGTCACCGCAATACAGCGGGATTACTGCTAGGCGGAGTGGGATTAGCGGCTATTGGCATTCTGAATGGCTCTCTCACCGCCGGTACCGGCCTGTTCGTGACCTTATTTTTGGTGCGCTGGTTTGGTTTTGATTACAAGCAAGCGGTCGCATTAACGCTGGTCAGTGTCGGGCTATTCTGGAACGGGATTGGCGCAGCGGCCATGTATGTCGCCGGCGCAGAGATCTACTGGCCGTGGATCCCGGTACTGCTGCTGGGTTCGCTGTGTGGCGGCTATTTAGGCGCGCATTGGGCGACACAAAAAAGCAATACGCTGATCAAACGCTGCTTTGAAGTGCTGACCTTATTGATAGGGGTCAAACTGCTGATCGGCCTATAGGTCTCGCGGCCGGCTCCTCCCATTCCGAGCGTTCAACAGGCATAAAAAAGGCGAGCATTGCTCGCCTCTTACAACATGGTGTGGCTACTGACTGACACTTACGCCGGTAAGGTCACCTGACACAGTACGTCACCGTCAAACGTCACCACTTTCAGTGTGTTGTTTTCAAGCAGGCCGTAACTGGCTTTACCGTCACCGCGTGGGATCGTGACTGATCCCGGGTTAAACGCGTAATAATCGCCTTTCTGCTCCGCCACCGGGATGTGCGTATGGCCAGACACAATCACATCGCCTGCACGCAAACGCGGGTGCTTGTCACTGTTGTACAAATGCCCATGGGTCAAAAACAGACGGCGACCGTTTGGCAGCAACACCAGGTTGTAATCCGCCATCATTGGGAAATCGAGCAGCATCTGATCCACATCGCTGTCGCAGTTACCGCGTACCGCCGTGATATTTTCCGCATGCTGGTTCAACAATTCCGCCACGTCGACGGGGGCATAACCGGCTGGCAAAGCATTACGCGGGCCGTGATTTAAGGTATCACCCAGCAAAATCAAATGATCCGCACCGCTTTGTTCAAACGCGGCCAGCGTGCGACGTGTACTCTCGGCACAACCATGAATATCGGAAGCAAAAAACAGTTTCATGTCAGTCTTACAGTAATCAATCAAGATACGCGCATCGTACACGGAAGCCTGACACAATGCCACGCTGCCTATTGCTAACGTTCAACCGCCCGTCCAATAGGCTCCCAGCCTCAATCATACTGATTACTTTACCGCACTGAGGTATAAACACTTTTTTCACAATGCGTTATGATTTCGTCAATCTATCCCTTGGCTATACTCGTATATAGCCAAGTACCTCAACGTGACACGCGGTAAACACCTGTCGAGGCCACCTGAGGAAGTCAGCAGTATTGAGGGGAACAGGATGAAACTATTAGTGACTGGCGGTACCGGCTTTATTGGCTCTGCACTTATTGATCAACTTCGTGATCATAACATCACGGTATTAAGCCGCGATCCGGCCAACGCCAGCTTATCGCTCGGCGAACAAGTCAACGCCATCACCAGTTTGGAGCAATTTGACAACTTGGATGACTTCGACGCGGTGATCAATTTAGCTGGCGAGCCGATCATCAATAAACGTTGGACGGCACGGCAAAAAGACACCATTTGTCGTAGTCGCTGGGGGATCACCCAACAACTGGTCGATAAAATGAAAGCTGGATCACAACCGCCGCACACCTTTATCAGTGGATCTGCCGTCGGTATTTATGGCGACCAGCATGACACGGTGATCGATGAAGACTTTGCCATTGAACAACATGTGTCTACCCACAACTTTGCCCATCATGTGTGCCAACGCTGGGAAAACATCGCCCTTGAAGCCCACAGCGACGCGACCCGTGTGTGCCTGCTGCGCACCGGTATTGTACTCGGCCGTCACGGTGGCGCACTGGCCAAAATGCTGTTGCCGTACCAGCTCGGGGTCGGCGGCCCTATCGGCAACGGTAAACAGTACATGCCATGGATCCATTTGGATGACATGGTCAATGCCATCGTCTTTTTACTGAATACGCCTACAGCCAACGGGGCATTTAACCTAACCGCACCGGAGCCCGTCAGCAATAAAACCTTTAGCAAAGCGCTGGCACATGCCCTGCATCGTCCGCATTTGCTGTTTACACCGCCCTTTGCCTTGAAGCTAGCACTCGGCGAGGCGGCCTCTTTGCTACTGGAAGGACAAAACGCCGTTCCGGCCAAGCTGGAAGCGGCGGGCTATACCTTCCAACATAAAACGATCGACGAAGCACTACAGGATATTTTGCGCCACGCTTAACGTATTCTTTCAACACGTTTCTTTACCGCAAAGCGCATATTAAGATGCCGACAAAATAAAACGGCGCTGACCAATAAGATCAGCGCCGTTTTTAGTTCCTCGCGTATTACCTTGATGCCATGCTATCGCTGCAACGGTTGAAGTAATTGCTGCAACATCGAACGGATAATGATCACCACCAACAACAAAGAAAGCAGTGGCACGCCCACCCATACCCAAGGGTGCATCGTGACGGGTAATTCAAAGCCCCACGTCACTAACGCGGCGACCACTGACTCGGCCCCTATCGCGGCCATCACACCGGCAATCAACGCCATGATGCCATACTCCCCCCACACCGTGGTGGTAATACGCTGACGGCTGGCGCCCAACGTCCGGTAGAGCTTAATTTCCATTTTCCGCTGCGCCATACTCAGGCGTAGCAAGGTCATTACCAAGAGTAACCCACTGATGACCCCTAGCCCTGCCAGCACCGACAAAGACAGAGAAATTTGCTGCATAATGCCCTGAATACGGGTCGCCATGGTGCGCAAGTCAAGCAAACTCACCGTCGGGAAATCACGACCAAGTTGGTTAATCAGCGCTTCCTGTCCGGCTTCAATGCGGAAACTCACCAGCCAGGTGGCAGGCAACGTTGCCATGACATCCGGCGTGAAAATGAAGTAGAAATTCGGCCGCATATTGCGCCATTCCACATCACGAAGGTGTGTCACGTTGGCAGAAAAAACCTGACTATTGACACTAAACGTCAGCTGATCACCGAGTTGGATCCCCAACCGGTCCGCAATACCGCTTTCCACTGACACCCCGCCCGCTTGTCCCCATGTGCCGGCCACTGTCGTGTTGTGCACCGGTAAGGTTTCCCGCCAGGTAAAGTTCAACTCACGCCGCAGTGACTCGTCTCTGACCTCTGGCGCCTCAGCCTTCGTCGTCTCTTTTACGCGTTCAGCCTCCTGTCCACTGTTCATATTCTGTGTGTCGGACGCTTTATCTGCTGCGGTTGAAGGCGATGAAGAAGGTAGTAAAGCGTCATCATTGATATGAGTGATCCGCCCGCGGATCACCGGATACCCGTCAGAACGCATGACCGCATGGGTATCCAACGCCGCAAGGTAATCGGCCTGTTGGTCTGGGCTGATATTTAGCGCAAACACGTTCGGCGCATCGCTAGGCAAGGTTTGCTGCCAATCAGAGAGTAAATCACTGCGTAACAGCCAAATCACTGTCAGTAACATCAACGAACAGGTCAGTGCGGCTAACTGTGCGCCTGTGGCGAAAGGACTACGGCTGATCCGACTCAATGCGAGCTGCATCGACGCCCCCCAACGCCCCCGTTTCAGTAACGCTACCACCATGACACCGAGTAATCCCAGCACGCCCATAAGCACTGCCAAGCCCGCCAGCGTCACCCACATCAGGCCATTGTCCCCAAACCACCACAGTGCGGCGGTAATAGGAAACAATAACAACAAATACCGGCGCGGATTCAATGGCACCGCCACTTGCGGCTGCATTACGGCAATGGCGGGCGCTTCCACCAACTGCCACAACGCGATCCCCATGGCGGGCAACGCCACGAGTAAGGCCACCAGCACACTGACTACAAACGGCGTGATCCCCACGCTAGGCAGCACTTGTGGCAAGATCTCGCCCAATGGCAAGCGCAATAAATACTCTAACCCACTGCCAATGGCACCACCCGCCACGGCCGCCAACGCAAACAACATCACCAATTGTCGCGATAACCACAACCACAACCAACGGCGACTGGCCCCCAAACTTTTCATCATGGCTACGGTTTCACGCCGCGTCGACACATAGTGCAAACATGTCAGCACCAAGGTGGCGGTCGCCATCATGATGACCAAGATAAGGGTTAATGATAAATATTGGCGGGCTTTTTCCAGAATATCCCCAGTGCGCCCCTGCGTGGTTTCACTCAGCCAGCGATCACCGGCAGCCAATGGCACCGTCTCCTGCAAGGCGGTTAATTGTGCCTCATCCCCTTTAAAGTACGCCCGATATTGCACCCGACTGCCCGGCTGAATGGCGCCGGTGTGGGCTAAGTCATCGGCATGGATCAACACCGCAGGCATTTGACTGAAAGGGTTAAACGACAGTTCAGGCTCTTGCACGATCTCGCCGCTGATGACTAAATCCGCATCCCCGATAGCCAGCGTATCGCCCACCTTCACCTGCAGCAGATCAAACAACCGCGCCGCCAACCATAACTCACCAGGTTGCACCTGATGGCGCACCCCGTTCGCCGTTTGCAAGGTCAATTCACCCCGCAGCGGAAAAGCACTGTCGACACTTTTCACGCTCACCAACTGCATGGCGTTATCACTGAAGGCCATGGTGCCAAAACGGGTTTGGACCGAGGTTTGCAGGCCTTGCTGCTGTGCTTGGGTCAGCAAATCAGGCGGTAACGGGTTAGCCGATCGAAAGACCCGATCAGCGGCAATCATCGACCGGCCCTGATCAACCATGACCGCTTCAACCCGCATCACCAACGCGCTCAAGGCAAACACACAGGCAATAATCAAGGTCAAGGCGACGGCCACAGGCCATAGCTGTCCTTGCCACAATTCACGCCAACTCCACTTGGTTAATAACCCACGATAAACCGGTCGGGGCGAGTCGGTCGGGGTACTGATCTCGGTCATGCGGCCACCATGCTCCCACCCTCAAGGGTCAATGTGCGGTCACAGCGTTGTGCCAATTGCGGATCGTGGGTCACCAATACCAAAGTGGTGCCATGATCGCGATTTAAAGCAAACAGCAATTCAATCACGGTGGCGGCGGTATGCTGATCAAGGTTTCCCGTGGGCTCGTCGGCAAACAAAATATGGGGACGAGTCATGAAAGCACGCGCCAACGCAACCCGCTGTTGCTCCCCGCCGGATAATTGAGACGGTAAATGGCTTTCTCGCCCCGCTAACCCCACTTGGGCCAATAACGCGTGTGCCCGTGCTTCATCGGCCACCTCCCCCTTGATCAGGGCGGGCAACAACACGTTTTCCAACGCGGAGAGCGAAGGGATCAATAAGAAACTCTGGAATACAAAACCAATAGAGGCACTGCGCAGTGCTGCACGGGCTTCGTCATCCATGCTGGAAATACATTGCCCCAATAATTCAATGCGTCCTTGCGAGGGGGTATCGAGCCCGGCCAGTAACGTCATCAGGGTCGATTTGCCCGCCCCTGAGACACCAACCAACGCAATCGCTTCGCCCTGCTCGACCTCAAGCGAAACATCCTGCAGAATGGTCAGTGACGACGATGCTGTCGTCACCTGTTTGGATACAGAGACCGCCTTAATCACGGATGTAGACATGATACGATTCCTTTCAGTAATGCTTTTTGTGATCTTTTCGTCGCAAAGTGTTGCAGCGACCCTTGTGGTATTGGGCGATAGCCTCAGTGCCGGTTATCGCATGGCCGCAGAACAGAGCTGGCCAAGCTTGCTGCCAGCGCAGCTGCAAAAAAAAGGACACACAGTAACGGTGATCAACGCCAGTATTTCGGGTGATACCACCGGTAACGGGCTGGCTCGCCTTCCCGCCCTGCTCACGACCCATCAACCGGATTATGTGATGATCGAGCTCGGTGCCAATGATGGCTTGCGCGGGTTTCCTCCCTCAACTATACGCAATAATCTGGCCAACATGATCACTCAGATCAACGCGGCAGGGGCCAAACCCTTGCTGATGCAGATAGTTGTACCGCCAAATTACGGCAAACGCTATAGCGCCCACTTTGCCAATGTGTTTCAAGACGTGAGTGACGAGATGTCAGTCCCGCTGCTGCCCTTCTTCCTTGAACACATCATTCTTCGCCAAGAATGGATGATGGAAGACGGCCTGCACCCGAAAGCAGATGCACAACCGTGGATTGCCCAATTCATGGCGACAGAAATGGCGCCGCATCTGTCATCCCATGTTCAATCACGCGCTGCCAGCGCACCGTCTGACTTACCCTAGGAATACACCATGACCACCACGCTTTTACTGACAGGTTGCAGTACCGGGATCGGCTACTATTGTGCCCATGCGCTTCACAAGGCGGGCTATGTGGTGGTGGCCAGTTGCCGTCAACCCGAGGATGTCGCGCGCTTACAAGACGAAGGCTTGCTCTGTGTGCAGCTTGATATGGATGATGAAACCTCCATTGAGCAAGGCTTAGCTGACGCACTGATCCTGACTGGCGGACGACTGGATGTGTTGTTCAACAATGCCGCTTACGGGCAACCCGGCGCATTGGAAGATTTGCCGACCGACGCACTGCGTCAGCAATTCAACAGCAACTTTTTTGGTTGGCACCACCTCACTAAAGCCGTAATCCCCCTGATGCTCAAACAAGGCCATGGCAAGATTGTGCAAAATAGCTCAGTACTGGGACTGGTCGCGATGCGCTACCGCGGCGCGTATAACGCCAGTAAGTTTGCCCTTGAAGGCTATACCGATACCCTGCGCTTAGAACTGTCAGATACCCCCATTCATGTCAGCCTGATCGAACCTGGGCCGATTGAAAGCCAATTTCGCGCCAATGCAAAAGCCCGCTTTGAGCAGTACATCGATATCAACACCTCACGCCATCACGACAACTATCAGCAGACCTTGTCTCGGCTGGGCAAAGACACCCCGTCCAATGCGTTTACGCTAGGCCCCGAGGCCGTATTTAAACCATTACAAGCGATCATCAACAGTGCCCATCCGGCCCCGCGATACTATGTGACGCAGCCTACTTACCTGTTTGGCTTCTTACGCCGCATTCTCCCTACGCAATGGCTCGATAAACTGCTGAAAAAAAGCACCTAACTCACAGCGTGTCTATTTTTCAATCAAGCCAGCCATTGTGCTGGCTTTTACATAACTGGCTATTAATTAACAATAAACACAGAAGTTCACGATCAAAAAGACAGCATATCGCCACGTCTAATTAGCAAAAACAGCGCGTTGATTTCACCCTGTAAGAAATTCCCCAAAAAAACAAAGAAACGTCATATTAGTGTCACATACCAAGGTTATCTTAATCAGGTAAGCTGAAAGCGGTCCCTACCCTGCGTTCACTTGCCCCCTGAACAATAAAAACATTAACAAAACAAAATAAGGTGTAGTCATGACATTGCGCCAAATTAATCTTCTCTGTGTCTGCGTGACACTCGCATTAATGTTGACGTTTCAATAAAAATGGAGAGCACGTGCTCTCCTTTTTTATTTCCTGATACCGTTCACACCTTCCTCATCACAGATACCTTGAAATCCTGCACGTCTCCCCCCATAACTAGTGATAATACTGACCTTTAGGCATTGTCTATATCGGTTTCCTATTCCATCCACGACCACTGCGCAGGGAGTGAAGATAAATCCATGTACGAGCCACTTGCTATCGAACTGAACGAACAAAACCTTCAACAGGTCATTGAGCAATCAATGCAAACGCCCGTGGTGATCAGCTTCTGGGCGCCATCCATGCCAGAAACCCGGGAAATCAATCATCTGCTTGAAAACATCGTGGCGTCATACCCGGGCATGCTGACGATGGCAACCCTGAACTGTGAAGCACAACCGATGGTTGCGGGTCAATTTGGCGTACAAAGCTTGCCAACAATCGCCCTGTTTAAAGACGGTCGTCCTATTGATGGCATGGCCGGTCCGCAAACCGAACAATCACTGCGTGAGATGCTCAACAAATACCTGCCAAGTCAGGACGAACTCGCGTTAAAAGACGCCTTAGAGAAAGTCGAAAATCAACAATATACCGAAGCCCTGACCTTACTACGTCCCCTCACCGCGACCTTTGGTGAACACGCGGTAGTCAAACTGGCCGTGGCCGAATGTCTGATTGAAACCAAGCTGTATGACGAAGCGGAAGCCATTCTGGCCACCATTTTGATGCAAGATCAGGATGCGAAATACAAAGGATTAATGGCGAAGTTAGAGTTGCACAAACAAGCGGCAGATTCCCCTGAGATCCGCTTATTAGAAGAGAAATTGGCGGCAGAGCCAACCAACCTTACGCTGGCATTTGAATTAGCCGTACAGTACAGCCAAGTGGATCGTGCGGAAGAAGCACTGGAGCTACTGATTGGCCTGCTACGCAAAGACCTGAACTTTGCCGACGGCAATGCGAAGAAAACCATGATGGATATTCTCGCGGCGTTAGGCCAAGGCAATGCACTGGCAAGCACATACCGTCGTCAGCTGTATTCACTGCTGTACTAATACGGTATTAAGCAAAGCAAGCCGCCCCCACTCGGCTCGCTATACATCGGCCGGGAAGCCCGTTCCCGGCCGGTGACAAAATCGGCACCGACGTGATCGCCCACACCGCTATTTTTTGTGTTGGCACAAGCCTTCAATAATGGGACAACTCGCCCCTTCATCACCCGGACACTGTGCAGTTAATGCTTCCAGCGTTTGCTTCATCTGCAAGAGTTCATTGATTTTTTCATCAATTTCCACCAGCTTCAGCTCCGCTTTTTGCTTCACATCCGCACTGCGTCGCTGTGGATCGCGGGAAAAGGCCAATAATTCTCGGCTCTCATCCAACGTGAATCCCACCAGCCGTGAGCGGCGGATCAAATGCAGTTCATCCACATGTTGCTGATGGTACTGCCGATAACCGTTTGCCGCCCTGTCTGGCGGAGAAATAATGCCTTTTTCTTCATAAAAACGGATTGTTTTGGCGGTCAATCCGGTGCGTTGTGCAATGTCACTGATATTCATAAAACTCGCCTTGCCTTTCACGGCAGGTTACAACCGATACTCTCTTTATTATTTGTGCTTCACGCCGGAACCTCAACCCTTTAGCAATAATCAACGGCCACATTGATAAAAACATTGACCTTCCAGTTGATGGAAGCTTTATTATGAGCCATCTTCGTTATCATGCTTTGTGCATAGAGGCGCTATTATGGCTGAATTTACCCTTTCATTAGGCAAGGTACGGTGTATGAACTGTGCCGGAAAAATCCAAGCAGCACTGACTGCGTTACCCGATGTCACGTCCGTTTCGGTGGATACACAACACGCAGTGATCCACGGCGATCTCGCCCCCGACACCGCGATCAACACGATCGAAGAGTTAGGCTATGAAGCAGGCTTTCATTACGAATTGCCGTTGGCGGGGCTTTCTTGTGGCAAATGCGTGGGCAAGGTTAACGCCGCGTTAGACGCCCATCCTGCTGTCACTGACTACCAAGCCAGCAAAACCCATTTATCTATCACCACCCGCCTGAGTCTGGCCGAAGTGGTTGCCGTGATCACCTCGCTGGGGTTCTCCGTACCAGAAAATGTGCCTGAGCATGCGTCTGTGGCCTCTCCAAATACGATCGAGAACGCCGAGGACGAGGCAGCGAAAGAGGCCATCACCCCGCCGACGGAACAATCGGAAGCCGTATCGGGCACGCAAACCCAGCAGTTTATTTTGTCAGGCATGACCTGTGCCAGTTGTGTGGCATCGGTAGAAAAAGCGATCCGTGCCGTTGACGGTGTGAATACCGCCAACGTGAACTTGGCTGAACGCACAGCCTTGGTCAGCGGCGATGTGGATGCCAGTGCCATTATTCATGCGGTAGATGCGGCAGGCTATGGCGCCGAATTATCGGAAGACGAACAGACCCGCCGTGAACGCCAACAAGTTCAAAACGCCCAGATTTATCGCCAACACATGCGTAATGCCTATATAGGCCTTGGTGTCGGTATCCCGCTCATGGCGTGGGGCGTGTTCGGCGGCAGCATGATGATCACCTCCACCGCCAGCCAAATCGGCTGGGGACTGGTTGGCATTCTGACATTGGTGTTGTTACTGACCATTGGTCGCCATTTCTTTGTGAATGCCTGGAAAGCCTTCAAGCACCACCGTGCCACCATGGACACCTTGGTGGCTCTGGGCACTGGCGCGGCGTGGCTCTATTCCATGTTGGTGGTCATTGCGCCGGATCTCCTGCCAATGCAAGCGCGTCACGTGTACTTTGAAGCCTCCGCGATGATCTTAGGCTTGATCACCTTGGGCCATGCGTTAGAAGCCCGTGCACGCAGTCGTACTTCAAAAGCCCTTGAGCAGCTTATGGATTTACAGCCGCCTACGGCCGTCATTGTGGAAAACGGCGAAGAACGCGAAGTGCCACTGGCTGACGTTCAAACGGGCATGTCAGTTCGTTTATACCCCGGCAGCAAAGTGCCGGTGGATGGCACCATTGTGCAAGGGCAAAGCTACATTGATGAATCGATGCTGACCGGTGAGCCGCTACCCGCGAACAAGCAGGCTGGTGATACCGTGCATGCGGGGACGATAAACCAACACGGTACCCTGCTGTTCACGGCCGAAAAAATTGGTCGCGATACCATGCTCGCGCGGATCATTGAGTTAGTTCGCCAAGCGCAAAGCAGCAAGCCCGCGCTGGCGCGTTTAGCAGACACTATTTCGTCTATTTTCGTCCCGACCGTGATGATCATTGCGGTACTGACCGCCATGGTTTGGTACTACTTTGGGCCTGATCCATCGTCCAGCTACATGCTGGTCACCGCCACCACGGTACTGATCATTGCTTGTCCGTGTGCATTAGGACTCGCCACCCCGATGTCCGTCACCGTGGGGATCGGTCGCGCCGCAGAGTACGGGGTATTAATTCGTAACGCAGAAGCGCTACAAGTGGCCGCAGACGTCGATACGGTCGTGCTAGATAAGACAGGCACCCTGACAGAAGGCAAGCCTCAGCTCGTGACTCAAACGCACTACCACGGCTTCAGCGCTGAGCAGGTTCTGCAATTAACCGCCAGCCTTGAACAAGGCTCTGAGCACCCGTTAGGCCGTGCAATTATCGACGCCGCCAAAGCGGCAGATTTGCCCCTACAACCCGTCGAGCAATTTCATGCCACACCGGGATTTGGGATCTCAGGGGAAGTGGATGGCCATGCGCTGTTATTGGGTAATAAACGCTTGCTGGAACAGCACGGCGTGGATTTTTCAGCATCCGCAGATGATGCTGACACCATCAGTCATCAAGGGATCACACCGATTTATGTCGCCATTGATGGTCAGTTAGCCGGGATCCTCGGGGTCAGCGATCCACTGCGTCATGACTCCATTGCGGCGATTGAACGCCTGCAAGCCATGGGGCTGGACGTAGTCATGCTGACCGGTGATATTGAAGCCACCGCCAAGGCAATCGCTCAACAAGCGGGGATCACGCAAGTCATTGCCGGGGTACTGCCGGATGGCAAAGCCTCCGAAGTACAGCGCTTGCAGCAACTAGGCAAAAAAGTCGCCATGGTGGGTGATGGCATCAACGATGCGCCGGCACTGGCACAAGCAGAAGTCGGCATTGCGATGGGCAGTGGCAGTGATGTGGCCATTGAAAGTGCGCAACTGACTTTGGTGCGTCACTCGTTACATGGCGTGGCCGATGCGATCCAACTGTCTCGTGCCACCTTGAAAAACATGAAGCAGAATTTGTTCGGGGCCTTTATTTATAACAGCCTCGGGATCCCTGTTGCTGCCGGTGTGCTTTTCCCATTTACCGGTGCGCTACTGAGCCCAGTGGTCGCAGGCGCGGCAATGGCGCTGTCTTCTATCACGGTGGTGAGTAACGCAAATCGACTACGGTTATTTACCCCGTCAGGCATTACGTCGCCCAGCCGTACACGTTCATCACAGAAGGATGACTAACATGACAGCAATTCTTGGCTTGTTCCTGATTGGGCTTATTATCTGGTGGTTCTGGTTACACCCTGACAGCAGGAAGTAAGCGCTACTTTACGGTTCTGTCCGGCTATCTGGCCGGACAGGTACTGTACATACCCCCTCACGCATTGAATCACAACGCAGACTGCTATACCTTGAAGACTGAATGGTCTTCGCGTCATGTATAAACGGTGATTATGTCTCTCTCTTTTCTCAAGAAAATATTCGCGCACGCTTTCGTGCTTCTGCCTTTTTTCTCTGCACACGCCGCCGCCGAGCCGATGGTCTGGCTGGCCGAAAAAGGCGATCGCAACTTTACCTTTTTAGGGGCTATCCATGTTGGCTCTGCCGATTTCTATCCGCTACCCTCGGCGTTTTTACAACGCTGGCAACAGGCGGATGCGCTGGTGGTAGAAGCAGATATTCTGCAACCGTTCACCCCGACGCTCGACCCCACCATTCCCGCCACACAACGCTTATTGTCATCCGCAGAGCAACACAACCTGAGCACACTGGCGAATAAGCTCTCCCTGCCCAGCGAGCCACTCTTGCAATCACCCCCTTGGCTCAGTGCCATTACCCTGCAAATGACCATGGCGACACAAGCGGGCCTCTCCGCAGACAAAGGCATTGATGTCACATTGCTTAAACGCGCCAAAGCCCAGAAGTTACCGGTAATGGAACTCGAAAGCCTCGCGCAACAAATTCGCCTGCTGGAAACGCTGGACGATCACGGTAAAGATTTACTGTTAAGCACCATCAATGAATGGGATGACATGCAATCGCAACTCAACTGCTTGTTAGCGGCCTGGAAAGCCGGTGATGAGCAACAACTGCTAGAGTTAGTCGATGACAGCCAATATGACGCGCACACCGACGATGTATTGATCAAGAAGCGTAATCACGACTGGGCGACACAGTTAACCCATGCGCCCGCGTATCAACACGGGAATTTTGTTGTCGTCGTCGGTGCCATGCACCTGTTCGGCAAGCAAGGCGTGCCTGCTCTGTTGGCACAGCAAGGGTTTGACGTTTCCTTGCTCACTCAGGGCACAAACGTTCACTGTAAATAACACGCGACCATCAGACAGCGAGCACCGCCATGACGTTATTGGATACACTCGACGATAGACAACGCGGACGGGTTTACACCCTACTCGGGGTCATGATTTTAAGTTTCGACAGCCTGCTCGTGCGCCTCATTGATGGCCACGAGTGGACCTTGATATTCTGGCGCGGTCTGTTGCCTGCCATCGTGCTGTTCACCGTGCAATGGCACCAAGATCGCACTGTCATCATCAAGCATGGTTTGCGTCCGGCCCTCAGCACCCTGCTGGTCGCACTGCTGTTTTCTGCCTCCACCATCTGCTTTGTGTTTTCCATCGACAGTACCGAAGTCACCAGTACCTTGGTCATCGCCAATACCGCGCCGATGATCACCGCCATTCTGGCGTTTTTCTGGCTGGGAGAACGATTAGATAAAGCGACGATGTTGGCCATTGTTATCGCGGTCGGCGGCATCTGGCTCGTATTTGCCGGTCAAGCCAGCTCTGCCGAGTTAAAAGGGGATACCTTCGCTCTGGTCACCGCCGTCTCCATGTCGGTGTATCTCATCATGCTCCGCAAGACAAAAGCCCAATATGCAAACGTCTTTTTGATTTATTCCGGCTGCTTTACCGCAATCATTTCGCTATTGGCTGGCGCTCAACCCTTTTCACTCTCATCCTCTGAAGCCCTTTACACCGTCTTACTGTGTGCGGGTGTCGTGCCATTTTCACTCTTGCTGATCTCCCTTGGCCCCAAATACCTGCCAGCGGCTGAAGCCAGTTTGATCTTGCTGCTGGAAATCCTCTTCGGCCCATTACTGGTCTGGTGGTTTCTCGGCGATGCCCCTTCCAAAGAGGTCGCGATGGGCGCGGCAATCATTGTTGTGACCTTGGCTGGCCACACCTTGTGGATGTCGCGGCAAAGCCCAAAAGCGTAATAAATCAGTAAACACCAACACCCAGAAAGCAAAAAGCCTCGTCATTTCTGACGAGGCTTTCATGTAAAAAGTGGGCAGAGAATAAGGGATATATCCTAAACGGCGCGACTCACCACTTTTGACAAACGTAAAAAAGCCCCAGTCTTTCGACTGAGGCTTCGATTAAATATTTGGGTGTATGGTCGGTGAAGAGGCCGCGCTCGAAATAAATCAGGAACCCCCGCCCCTCTGGTCCGCCTCTACCCAAGATCAGAGATGCGCAACCACACTCCGCTACTCACCGACAGACATAACGGTTTCTACAACCACCTTTTGACAGACGTAAAAAAGCCCCAGTCTTTCGACTGAGGCTTCGATTAAATATTTGGGTGTATGTTCGGTGAAGAGGCCGCGCTCGAAATAAATCAGGAACCCCCGACCCTCTGGTCCGCCTCTACCCAAGATCAGAGATGCGCAACCACACTCCGCTACTCACCGACAAACATAACGCTTTTCACAAACCACTTTCTGACAAACGTAAAAAAGCCCCAGTATTTCAACTGAGGCTTCGATTAAATATTTGGGTGTATGTTCGGTGAAGAGGCCGCGCTCGAAATAAATCAGGAACCCCCGACCCTCTGGTCCGCCTCTATCCAAGATCAGAGATGCGCAACCACACTCCGCTACTCACCGACAGACATAACGCTTTTCACAAACCACTTTCTGACAAACGTAAAAAAGCCCCAATCTTTCGACTGAGGCTTCTAATAGTGGTCGGTGAAGAGGGATTCGAACCCCCGACCCTCTGGTCCCAAACCAGATGCGCTACCAAACTGCGCTATTCACCGACATACATAACGGTTTTTACAAACCACTACGTTTAATAGTGGTCGGTGAAGAGGGATTCGAACCCCCGACCCTCTGGTCCCAAACCAGATGCGCTACCAAACTGCGCTATTCACCGACATACATAACGGTTTTTACAAACCACTACGTTTAATAGTGGTCGGTGAAGAGGGATTCGAACCCCCGACCCTCTGGTCCCAAACCAGATGCGCTACCAAACTGCGCTATTCACCGACATACATAACGGTTTTTGCAAACCACTACGTTTAAATACTGGTCGGTGAAGAGGGATTCGAACCCCCGACCCTCTGGTCCCAAACCAGATGCGCTACCAAACTGCGCTATTCACCGACATACATAACGGTTTTTGCAAACCACTACGTTTAATAGTGGTCGGTGAAGAGGGATTCGAACCCCCGACCCTCTGGTCCCAAACCAGATGCGCTACCAAACTGCGCTATTCACCGACATACATAACGGTTTTTGCAAACCACTACGTTTAAATACTGGTCGGTGAAGAGGCCATCAAGATCTACAAGGTTTTAGCAACCCCCGACCCTCTGGTCCGCTGGTCCGCTGTTACCGAAAAGCAGAGATGCCCTTCCTAACAACGCTATTCACCGACATACATAACGGTTCTTACAAACCACTACGTTTAAATACTGGTCGGTGAAGAGGCCGATCAAGATCTACAAGGTTTTAGCAACCCCCGACCTTCTGGTCCGCTGTTACCGAAAAGCAGATATGCTCTTCCTAACTACGCTATTCACCGACTTGTGTAAAAGATGATTAAAACCTTTTACTTGACGACAGCGCCAACGCTGCCGAGGTCGCTTATATTACTCAGCCATAGAGATTTGGCAAGAGTAAAACCCATTTTTTTTCATTTCACGATTCAATTGCTCGAAGAAGCACCAGCAACGATGAAAAAGCGATCAACACCACACACACAAACACTAATTAACCACAACTTTATCACCTTTGATCCAGATCATCGCAACAAAAATGCATCATTCGTTATGGTAGCCTTAATTGTTGCGCACCAAAGGAGTTATTATGGATTTTTGGCTAGACCTGCTTTTCGGCAATGCCGTGGGCCTTTCATCAATGATCGTTATCTTTGGGGCGTTAGGCTTAATGCTATTTTTTGGCGGCTTCTTTGTCTACAAAGTGCTGTCGGCTCCGTCTCCTCACTAGCACCATTTCGCCAAGCCAGCTGCTTGCGCCAGGATCAGCCTTGCCAGTGTTGATCCTGGTTTTATTTTTTCTCTCTTCAAGAAATGGGTATAATTACAATCCTGTACACCCAATACCTTGAATGATCATGTCTGATAATGATGAACGCGATTTCTTTCGTGAAATGATGGCGGATGTCGCTCCTATCCAACAAGATACCGTCACACTTTCTGCTCAACATCACACCACAGAAGCACATCTTGCGCGTCGTTTAGCGGCACAAACACTCTCTGACAGTGATCCTGACTATTTATCACTGGATTATGCCAACATGGTTAAACCCGATGATTTGATCGAATTCAAACGTGACGGTGTGCAAGATGGCGTATTCAGAAAGTTGCGATTGGGTAAGTATGACATCCACGCGCGGCTTGATTTGCACCGCAAAACCTTGCGAGAAGCTCGCGATGACGTGCTTAATTTCCTGCGCCAGTGCCAACGAATGGATATTCGTACCGTGATCATCGTGCATGGAAAAGGAGAAAAATCCAATCCTCCGGCACTCATGAAAAGCTATGTCAGCACGTGGCTGGCACAAATCAGTGATGTCATGTGCTTCCACTCAGCATTACGTCAACACGGAGGCAATGGTGCTCTGTATGTCATGCTGAAAAAGAGCCCTGAAAAGAAATTAGAAAACCGAGAACGTCACAGTAAGCGTCAAGGCTAAACAGAAACGTTGACACCGAGAATAAAACGACAAAAAGGAGCCTTTGGCTCCTTTTTTGATTCCGATATCTAAGCCGTCAATCGACGCTACGCTTGCATCACAACACGTACCGCCAACAGGATCAAGACAATGCCAGAAAGGCGATCAATCAACTGGGCTTTAGTACGTAGTTTGTCGAGTACACGTGGGTTAGACAGCACAAAGGCAATCAAGGTGTACCATAAGCCATCCACCAACAATGGCGTGGCGACGATAATGGTACGGCTACTGAACTCAGTCCCCACCGCCACAAACTGGCTGAACAAAGCCAAAAAGAACAACGCCAACTTCGGGTTCAACAATGAAATCATCGCGCCATCACGCGCCGCTTCCCACAAATTGCTTGGTTTTCCGGCAGCCAGTTTGGCCGCCACGCCCCCTTTTGAACGTAACGCATTCACGCCTAAATACGCCAGATAACCGGCACCGGCGTAAGTGATCACATCAAACAATAGGGGGGACTGCTGCAGGACTAAAGCAAGCCCGAGCAAGGTCAGTAAGGCATACACGCCCACGCCCATCGCGTGCGCCCATGACGTTACCAACCCATGAACGCGTCCGCCAGATAAACTGTGTTTCGCAACCACTGCCAAACTTGGCCCGGGTGACATCGCACCGAGCATGCAAACCATTAATAACGAAAGCCAAACCGTGAAAGTCATTGCCATTCTCCTTAAGTAATGGCGCTACTGTAGCAATGACGCACTATTCGTGGAAATCAAAAGAAATCATCGTGGCAATGAATTCAAATCATAGCCCACAAATAGGATCTACATGGAATACATAGAATCGCGCAATACCGTCAGAATTTGTTCCCGCGCCCAACGATGCGCAGGATCGGCATCATAACGCGGGTGCCATAGCAACCAATAGCGGTGCTCTGTCGTCACCAATGGCATGGGTTTATAGCTCAGCGGGAAATGTGCTTGCATGTTATGAGCAATGTGCTGCGGTATCACCATCAACATATCTGTGCGACACACAGTATTAAACGCGGCACTGAAAAACGGGACGGATAAGCGCACCTCTCGCTGCAAACCCTGTGCGCGTAATGCGCCGTCGACAAAACTGTCTTTATCACCACCAGCAGACACCCTGACATGAGGGTACAAAGAAAGATCACTGGCCGACAGCGCCGGTACCGTAGCCAGAGGATGCTGATTGTGCATCACCACCACCGGAAAATCCGCGCCAATCTGTGCGCCACACAAACCATCCGGAATAGCAGGCAGCATCGTCGATACCAGCTGAATATTTAGCTCCGCTAACTGACCGATTTGTGCCGGTTGCCAAAGCTGATAATGCAACGTTAATACGGGGGCCTGCTGGCGCAATTGCACCACAATGTCAGGCAAAATATATTGTGCCACGTAATCTGACGAGGCCATCACCATCGCCCCTTTCCAGTGCTCGGGGCTGAAGGTGGGATCCACCAGCAAATCACCGCAATCTGCCAATATTTGATCAATTCGTGGTTTTAGCTGACTGGCTTTTACCGTTAATACCAAGCCGTTCCCTTCACGGATCAACAGTGGGTCAGCAAACATTTCACGTAACTGTGTCAATTGCCGACTGACGGCTGACTGCGTCAGGCACAAGCGCTCAGCACTGTGGCTAACATGCTGCTCTTCCAGCAAAATTTGCAGTGTCCGCAATAAATTCAGATTAATGTGATCCATCACCGCCCCTCAGCCACAACAGCGCTATGCTTTGGCTAAAGCCGCAAATTGGCCACCGGTCAGTGCCAACAAATCCGCAGGCGCGAGCTCGATTTCCAGACCACGACGCCCCGCACTGACACAAATCGTCTCAAACTGCTGTGCACTGCTATCAAGGAACGTCGGCAGGCGTTTCTTTTGCCCCAACGGACTGATCCCACCGACAATGTAACCCGTGGTTTTCTCTGCCAAATGCGGGTCTGCCATATCAGCTTTCTTTCCGCCTGCAGCTTTCGCTGCTGCTTTCAGATCCAGCAGGCCGGCCACTGGTACTATCGCCACGGCCAGTTTCTTCGGATCGCCATTCAATGCAAACAGCAGGGTTTTAAACACGGTTTTCGGATCCTGCCCTAATGCCTCTGCCGCTTCTAACCCAAAATTGGTGTTCGCCGGATCATGTTGATACTGGTGAAGGGTATGGGCAATCTTCTTCTTTTTCGCAAGGTCAATAGCAGGCGTCATAACAGATCCACTTCATCTATCAAAAAAAAACAATATAGCCCAAGCGCCTGTCAGCCCCAATATAAAAGCGCCACCATATACTCAAAGTAAGGTTGCCAACATAAAAGAAACGGACACACAAAAACGCCCCGGTTCAACCGAGGCGTTGCCTGACTTCGACTGTTGCTGCTAAATCAATTAGCGGTAGGTAATTTCACCCCGAGGTGCAAAGGCATTCACATCAATAGGGCTGTTGGCTTCCAAGTATTCTTTCAACACTTCTGCATCCACAAAGCCCGTGTTCACATACCCAGAGTGATCGCTCAGTTTCGGATAACCGTCTCCCCCTGCCGCATTAAAGCTCGGCACGGTAAAGCGATATGTCTCAGCGGGGTTCAGTGCCTTGCCGCCAATTTTTACATCGCTCACTTGCCCATTTTGCACTGTCATCGATACGCCATAGAACTGGGCATACGCGCCAGAGTCCACCGGCTTGGTCGCCACTGCATTCAGGTAGCCCAGCACTTCCGCTCCCGTCATATCAGTGTACGTCACAATATTGCCAAACGGCTGCACCGTCAGCACATCTTTATAAGTGATATCCCCACCGTCAATGGAAGCACGCACGCCACCGGAGTTCATCACAGCGAAATCGGCTTTCGCCCGTTCCATGTGCGACGCGGCAATCAAACGGCCTAAGTTAGTTTGCTCAAAACGCACCACATCACGATCCCCTTCCAACTTACCGTTAGACTGGGCAATTTTTACATTCAGCTGCTCTTGCCCTTGTTCTTGATACGGCTGCAAAAACGCTTTTACATCGGCATCTTGGGCAATTTCGTCTTGAATAAACACGCGCTGTTTAGAGCCGTCCGGCAAGGTCACTTTCTTCTTCAGGTTCACCGGGATCAAATCGTAGCTGATCATACGCAGCTCACCGTTTTTGAACTCAAAATCGGCACGACCGACGTATTTCCCCCATTCGTGAGCTTGAACTATCCACGTGCCGTTTTGCTGATCCGGCTGGCAAGCATCGCCTGGCTTAAAATTCTTGTTGTAAAGATTCGGGCCTTCCATACACACTGGCTCTTGTGAGTGACCACCCACAATCATGTCCAATTTACCCGGCTCCATAAAGCGCGCCAATGCCACATCGCCCGGTGCGTTCACGCCACGCTGCCCATTGGCATAATGGCCCATGTGCGTTGCCGCGATGATCACGTCCGGGTTCTCCGTTTGCTCTAATTCCGCAATCAGAGCTTTGGCTTCCACTTTCGGATCGCGAAATTCCACGCCACCAATGTATTCTGGGTTACCGATTTTGGCCGTGTCTTCGGTCGTCAAGCCAATCACCGCAATCTTCAGCCCTTGCTGCTCAAAGATCTGGTACGGCTGAAATAAACGCTTACCGGTTTGCTTGTCATAAATGTTGGCAGACAGCATCGGGAATTCCGCCCACGCTTCCTGCTTACGCAACACGTCTAACGGATTATCAAATTCATGGTTACCCAGCGCCATAGCATCGTAACCCAGTAGATTCATCCCCTTAAAATCCGGTTCGGCATCTTGTAAATCTGACTCAGGGACGCCGGTGTTAATATCGCCGCCTGACAGCAACAATGAGGTTCCCCCTGCGGCCGCGATCTCAGCACGTAATTGATCCAATAAGGTTTTTCTGGCGGCCATGCCATACTCACCATGATTATTCTGCCAAAAGCGGCCGTGATGGTCGTTGGTATGCAAGACGGTGAATTTATAGGTTTGATCCGCTTGCCACGCAGGCGCCGTGACACCGGCAGAGCCCGCACACCCCGTTAATCCCGCCAAAATGGCCGCTGCCAGCCCTGCTTTAATCAAAAAATTCTCTGCCATGAGTGGCTTATCCTTATTGTTTGAACGTTACTTTTTATTATTTCGTCTATTTTACGTAACAGTGCCAATCGCACTAAACAGCATCCGAAATTCTGTTATCGGGATCACTTTCCCGTTCGCTCCACAACGAAAAATCTCCCCTCTTCGACGCCGGGATCTTTTCTCTCGACGTAAAAAAGCCCCACCGAAGTGAGGCTTCTTGCTTTTTTAAACGCCGCTTCAAACGCAACGTAAGGGTCAGGCCATTACGCAGCCGCAAGCTTACTGGATGGATGCTTCAAGAAAATGGCAACAATGGCTGCCACAGCCAAGAACAAACAGTAGTAAGAGTGTGATACCACCTCTAGCGGTGACAGACTGAAAACAGAGCCCAACAACAACGCTTGTGCGCCATAAGGTAACAAGCCCTGTACCACACAAGAGAATATATCCAACAAACTGGCTGAACGACGTGGCGTTACGCCATTTTCTTCCGCCAATTCACGTGCCACACCACCCGATACAATGATCGCAACGGTATTGTTCGCCGTGCAGCAGTTGGTCATGCTCACCAAGCCCGCAATACCCAATTCACTCGCGCGCAGGTTCTGACCTTCAGAATGTTGCTTACTGAACACACGGATCACTCGGCTCACCAATTGTGTCAGATAGGCCAGACCGCCCTGGCGGCGCATCAGTTCTCCCATACCGCCAATCAGCATAGACAGCAGGAAGATTTCCTGCATGTTGCCAAAGCCCGCATAAATGTCTTTGCTGTAGGTGGTCAGATCGTAGGTCTCAGACGAGATCAGACCAATGCCCCCCGCCAGCACAATGCCTAAGCTCAACACAACAAAGACATTCATACCCGATACGGCCAGCACCAAGATGGTGATGTACGGCACGACTTTCAGCCATTCGATCTGCGTGGTCGCAGGCAAGTCCGTTGGTGTGCTGCTGAACAAGAATAGCGCCATCGCGGCGATGGCGGCAGGCAACGCGATACGGATATTCTCGCGGAACTTGTCTTTCATCTGACAACCTTGAGAACGGGTTGATGCAATGGTGGTATCAGAAATGATCGACAAGTTGTCACCGAACATGGCACCGCTCAGTACCACACCGGCGGTTAACGCCACATCCATCCCTGCGGTTTGGGCGATCCCCAATGCCACAGGCGCAACGGCCGCAATGGTCCCCATCGAGGTGCCCATTGCTGTCGCAATAAACGCAGATATCACAAAGATACCCGGTAGGATCATGCTCGCAGGCAGCATAGCAAGACCAAGGTTTACCGTGGCATCCACGCCACCCGTGGCTTTCGCGACTGAGGCAAAAGCACCGGCAAGCAGGTAAATCATACACATTGCAATGATGTCGCTATGGCCGACACCACGCAAAAATTGCTCAATGGCTTTATTGAGTTTTTCTTTACTCAACAAAATCGCCACGACGACAGCCGGTAATACCGCTACCGGTGCAGGCAATTGATAAAAGGCAAAATCAACGCCTTGTAACGTTAAGTAAGTCCCCACTCCAATAAAGAGAGTAAGGAATATCCCCAGGGGGAGTAAAGCCAAGGCTGACGGCGAAGGCTCTGTTGTTGATGGTTGTGTTTTATTCGACATGATGACTACAGGACATCTATTGTAAATTGATGGCTTAGACTAAGTGTTGCCGCTATCGCAGTCAACTTATAGACGTCTAAACATCTAAAAAAGATCCCGTTCCCCAACTGTTTTCACTTCAACTTTATGCATTTCTCTTGCCAAAAAATGACTGATTGATTCACGGCAAAAAAAACAATAAACGTGTCACCGATCACACTAATTTGAAAAGCATACATACATGCAAAGAATACTCGTCACTTATCCGTGCGAAAATTCCTACAAGACTATAATATTCAGCGCAAAATTCCCCATAAGGATTAAAAAAGAAACCATGACGCTGACCTTAAAACAAAAATTGATCGGTGCAAGCCTGTCCGCAGTTGTCATTATGGCCACTGCGCTGACTTGGATTGCAGCGGGTCAACTGTTTGAGCAAAACCGCAATGGCATTTATGCTCGCGCTGAAAGCTTGGCTGATGCCACAACGGTCGGTATCACCGATTGGGTCGACATTCGCCGTGATATTGCCTCTGCGTTTAACGACCATAGCCAAGCACAAGACAGAGTACCGTTCTTGCAACAAGCACGTAATGCCGGTGGTTTTGACGATATCTACTTCGGCACACCTGCCGGTCAGATGTACCGCTCTCACCCAGAGCGTAACCGCGCGGACTACGATCCCCGTACCCGCCCTTGGTACCATGAAGCACAAAATGCCCGCCAGCAAATCATCACAACCGCCTATCAAGATGCCATCACCAATGCCTTACTGATCACCATTGCCGAACCGCTATACAGTAACGGGGCGCTCACCGGTGTCGTTGGAGCTGATGTGCTTATCGATCAGCTGATTAATGATGTGATCAATCTCGATGCAGGCAAAAATGCGTACGCCATGTTGATCAATAAGCAGGACAACACCTTTCTCGCTCACCCTAATCAGTCCCTGCTGCTAAAACCGATCAACACCCTAAGCAATGAGCTCAATATCGGTATGATTGAAAAATCAATACAGACAGGCACCATTGAAATCGCCCACGTCAACAACCAAGAAAAACTGTTCTATTTTGCTGATGTCCCTCATACCGATTGGGTGCTCGGCATTGAAATGGATCGTGCCACAGAAGAAGCCAGCCACGCCTCCTTACTGCGCCAGTTGATCCTGACCGCGATCGTCATCACTGCCCTCGTGATTGGTGCGGTGACCTTGCTGGTCAATTACCTGTTCCAAGATCTGACTCGCGTGTCTGACGCACTGGCCGAGATTGCCACCGGTGAAGGCGATCTGACCCAGCGTCTGGAACCTCGCAGTGATGATGAAGTCGGTCTGTTAGCGCATAACTTCAACCGCTTTGTAGGCAACATGCATGCGATGGTGGTGAAACTAAACGAAGTGTCTCTGTCGCTGAGCGCACAAGCGCATCAAACCGCGTCACAGGCAGAAGTGCGCAGTAAACGTATTCAGCACCAGCAAGATGAAATCAACATGGTCGCAACGGCGATCAATGAGATGGCCGCCGCCACACAAGAAATTGCAGGTAATGCCGACAACACTGCGCGTACTGCGGGTGATACTGTCAATGTGTCAGAGCATGGTGCGACACAAGTTAACCAGAGCCAACAGTCTATCTCGAGCCTGGCCGGTGAAGTGGATAGCGCTACAGGCGTGATCCGCGAACTCAATACCCATGCGCAAAGCATCAATACCATTTTGTCGACCATTCAGGGCATTGCCGAGCAAACCAACTTGTTGGCACTGAACGCAGCGATTGAAGCGGCCCGTGCCGGTGAACAAGGCCGAGGCTTTGCGGTCGTCGCCGACGAAGTGCGTATCTTGAGTCAGCGTACCCACGCCTCGACTCAAGAAATTCAGCAGATGATTGAAACGTTACAACAAACCACAGGACGCGCTGTCGGCATCATGGAAGACAGTCGCCGTCTGGCTGAAACCAGCGTAGACGATGCGAACTCAGCTTCTACCAGCCTGTCACAAATCAACAGTGCGGTGACCAATATCAGTGATATGGCCACACAGATTGCCTCTGCGGCGGAAGAGCAATCTTCTGTCACCAGTGAGATCACCCGTAACACGGAAGGGATCCGCGATGTGTCGAATGCCCTAGCCCAAGAAGCCGATGCCGCTGCGCGACAAGCCGCGGAACTGTCTGAGCTATCTAACCAGCTACAGCAAGAGATAAACCGCTTTAAGTTGTAAGCGCTGAACGTCAGACGTTAAAACGTAAAAAGGCGATATCTGCAAAGATACCGCCTTTTTTATTATTACATTTTCTGTTTATTTGTCTGGCAGGTTAACGGTATACAACTTAGATCAAACCAAACACAATTGCCGAGACAGCCAGTACACCCATCACCAAGACAAAGTAAGTACTCATATGACGGCGGTACGCTTTCAAGGCATCAACCTTCAGAACCGCAATCATTGGCATTAGGAACAAGATCATCGCAATAACAGGACCTGACAACACTTCCATCATGCCAAGAATGCTTGGGTTCATTACCGCTGCAAACCAAATAGCAAAGAATAAGAAAGCAATACCCAGCTTATCAATGGCACGAGCGGGTAATGACACCTGCTTTTGCATCATGCCATTGAGGCTTTCACGGGCACCCATGAAGTGGCCTAAGAACGACGATGAAATTGCAATGAAGGCGATGAATGGGCCCAACAGTGCAATGAATGGGCTGTTATAAATGTTCGCCAAGTATGACAGTACCGAGACATTCTGCAGTTTCGCTTCTTGCAGTTGTGCTGGCGTCAGGCTAAGCACACAAGAAAAGACAAAGAACAACACAAAAGCAATCAGCATGATTGAAGTGCGCTTTAAAATCAGCTCTGATTTCACGCCAGCTTGCTGACCGTAATGACGACGTTGTGCATGCACAAAGCTTGAGATGGCAGCCGCATGGCTAAAGGCAAACACGGATACAGGGATCGCTAACCACAAAGACACCGCAAACGCTGGAACATCCATACCCAAAGACAGATCAGGCCATTGCCATGATGGGATCAGATACAAAGAAAGACCCGCCAAAATTGCCGCCAATGGGTACACGATAATTTCAAAGGCACGCAGCATAACACGCTCACCTGCCATCATCACCGCAATCATCAAAAACACCAGTAGCCCAGACAACGCCACACGCGATGGACTTTCCCAGCCAAGCTGGTTAACAATAAAGCTATCCACGGTGTTCGTCAGACCCACGCCGTAGATCAGCAGAATGGGGAAAATAGACAAGAAGTACAGCAAGGAGATCAAGCGGCCCGCTTTCTGGCCAAAATGCTCTTCAACCACGTCCGTGAAATCGGATTCTGGGCGCGAAGAGGACAACACAAAACGCGCTAAACCACGGTGAGCAAAATAGGTCATCGGGCCCGCTAACAATGCCATGATCACCATCGACCAAAAGCCGCCCATACCGACGTTAATCGGCAAAAATAGGATCCCGGCCCCGACTGCCGTACCGAAGAGACTCAGCATCCAACTTGTATCGTGCTTGTTCCAACCGGCAGTTTGCTGCGTTTCGCAAACAGGCTGAGTTTCTTGAGATAATGACACGTGACCACCTAGCTATACAAAATAATAATCGGTGGTGAGTATGCATAGTCAGCAGGAAATACTCAAAACGCGGCAGGCAGACTTACGACTTAATACCGACCAACTCTCTGGGGTGAAAAACCACGCCTTTAGCAAAAAGTCAGGATTTAATACAACAATTAAGCATTAGGTAGGAATAAAACACTAAAATTTTAATTTTTGCGTTTTTTTATAAAATGGGGCAAATCGCTCAATATTGATTAATAAAACAACACCCCGGCAATCACTTGCCGAGGTGCTTATCACTATTCTGCTTGCATCACCACGCTAAACAGCGTGATCGCAGGGCATCATCAGTTAATTTCGATCGCTTCAAAACCTTTGATCAAGTCATCCAGTTGTTTCAACTGACGCAAGAACGGTTCTAGCTTATCCAATGGGAAGGCCGATGGACCATCACAACGCGCTTGATCAGGGGTTGGGTGTGCTTCCATGAACAAGCCAGCAATACCGGTAGCCAAACCTGAGCGTGCCAAGTCAACCGTCTGCTCACGACGACCGCCAGAAGCCGCGCCACCTGACTCACGGCACTGCAGTGCGTGGGTCACATCAAAAATGATCGGGCTGCCTTTCGACGCTTTTTTCATTACGTCAAAGCCCAGCATGTCTACCACTAGGTTATCGTAGCCGTGCAGCACACCGCGCTCACATAAAATGATGTTTTCGTTGCCACATTCAGCAAACTTCTCAACGATGTTACCGACTTGACCCGGGCTCATGAACTGCGGTTTCTTCACGTTGATCACCGCACCGGTTTTCGCCATGGTTTCAACCAAGTCAGTTTGACGCGCCAAGAAAGCAGGAAGCTGGATCACGTCAACCACATCAGCCACAGGTTGTGCCTGATACTGCTCGTGAATGTCAGTGATGATTTTTACGCCAAACGTGTCTTTCAGCTCTTGGAAGATCTTCAATCCTTCTTCCATACCTGGGCCACGGTATGAATGCACAGATGAACGGTTCGCCTTGTCAAAAGACGCCTTAAATACATAAGGGATCCCTAGCTTATCGGTCACTTCGACGTACTTCTCACAGATCTGCATCGCCAAATCACGAGATTCCAGTACGTTCATGCCGCCAAACAGGACAAAGGGCTTGTCATTGGCAACGTCAATATCACCAACGCGAACAACTTTTTGTTCCATCATCTTCTCTCTTTAGATTGTCATCGCTACTGTCAGTGGAAGACCAGCGGCGCTTTGTGGAGCTCTTCGACCTGAATTTTCAACAGCTCAGCTGCGGGATCTTCAGGGCATTGCTCGATAAAATATTCGTAGTCCATGATCGCAGCATGGCTGCAATCCAACTGTTGATAAATATAGCCGCGATCGCGAATTTCATGAGGGTCCCCCGGCCGAAAGGCATCCAACGCGACATCACTGCAGCGTAAGGCTTCAGCAAATTGGTTTTCACGCAAGAACGCACTTTTCATCACCGTGAGCCAACGCGCTAAAATGTCGGTATTGTCTGAGGTCAGGAAATATTCATCCCGCAACTCGGTAAACGGGCCATGATGGCCTTTCAACCACGCGCCCATCATGCGCTTGCTCAGATACTCGCCATCAAACGGGTTGATGTACTGCGTCTCTGCATCAAACCATTCTACCTTAAGCACAAACTGGGTCGGGAAGCCTACGCCGAATACCGGCAACTCCAAGCGTCGCGCCAGATACAGAAAAATCGCTCCCAGACTGACCGGGATCCCTTTCTTGCGCTCAAGCACGCGATCGAGATAAATATTCTCTGACGAGAAATACTGCTCGTGATCCCCTTGGAATCCCCACTCACGGTAGAACAGGCGGATCAGCCCCTCAAGGCGTAATTGTGCATTCGGTTCATCCAGTAACGCATGCTCGGCCTCTTCGGCTAAACGCGTTAATTGAAGACGCACCCATTCATGGGGGAAACCCGGCTCAACCGCCGCGGTCATCGCTAATGCGCCTTCAACCAGCGGCATGTCATCCCATTCTTGTTCGGCAAAATGTAACATGATTATCCCAGGAACGGTGTTTTGGTCATGGCGATCTTGGCAGCAGCCATCAGCCACCCCAATGCACCGAAGAACGCAAAGGTTTTAAAGACTTTATTGCTGCCCATTTTCAGGGTAAAGAAGCCCAACGCAATATAAGCCAGCACACAGCTCAACTTCTGCGTCAGCCATGAGCCCGCTTCAGTGAACGGCATAAAACCCGTGATAAAGATCAACGCCACACCGCTAAGTAGCAGTACGGTATCCACAATGTGCGGGGTGATTTTCAGAAACTTTTTATCGTTCAGTGGCGAATTCGCCATCATCAGGATGTAACGTACGACAAAAAGCAGCACGCTCAATGCAATCGCCACGAGGTGCAGATGTTTCATTGCAAAATACATATTCATGATTTTTATCCTTGCCAGCAGCCCATCGTGACACGATCAAGGCCTGCATAATCCTGTGCGGTAGACACCTGCTGGTAGCCTAACGCGAGTAAAATGTCTCTTACCGCTTGCCCTTGCTCAAAGCCATGCTCCATCAACAACCAGCCGCCCGTCTGCAAATGCACACGGCCTTGCTCGCTGATAATGCGAATATCCGCCAAGCCATTGTCATCCGCCACCAGCGCACTCTTGGGTTCAAAGCGTACATCGCCTTGATCGAGATGCGGGTCTGCTTCATCAATGTACGGTGGGTTACTCACGATCACGGCAAAGCGATCATCAGCCGTCAGCGGGCTATACCAGCTGCCCGCCATAAAACGCGCATTGGGAATGTGTAAGTGCGTGCGGTTTTCTTCTGCCAATGCCGCCGCTTCAGGGCGTAAATCAATCCCTGTTACTGCGATATCACGACGTTCAGAGGCCAGCGCCAACGCAATAGCGCCAGTGCCCGTCCCCAAATCCAACACGTCACATGGGCCAGCAGGGATTTTATCCAACGCCAATTCCACCAAACGTTCGGTGTCCGGGCGGGGGATCAACGTGTGCGGCGCCACTTTCAACGGCAGCGACCAAAACTCACGTTCGCCGACGATGTACGCCACCGGCTCTCCCTGCAGACGGCGCGCCATCACCGCTTCAAACGCGGTCAATTGCGTGTCATCCAAGTTTTTTTCGGGCCACGTCAGCAAATAACTACGTGGCTTATCAAGCACATGGCACAACAACACGGCGGCATCAATGTGCGGGCTCTCAGAGCCCGCTGCATTCAATTGCTCCACCGCATGCTTTAGCTGGGCGTCAATTGAATGTGTCATTAGTGTTGCTCAGCCATCGCTGCCAGCTGATCGGCCTGGTGCTCTTGGATCACCGGCTGAACGAGCGTATTCATATCACCTTCCATCACCTCATTCAGACGATAAATGGTCAGGTTGATACGGTGATCAGAGACGCGACCTTGTGGGTAGTTGTACGTACGGATACGGTCTGAACGATCGCCCGAGCCCAACAAGTTACGACGGGTGCTGGCCTCTGCTTCGTGACGACGTTCTTCTTCCGCTTTGATGATACGCGCCGCGAGCACAGCCATCGCTTTGGCTTTGTTTTTGTGCTGTGAACGCTCATCCTGACACTCTACAACCGTACCGGTCGGTAAGTGCGTAATACGGATAGCAGAGTCGGTGGTGTTAACGTGCTGACCACCCGCGCCTGAGGCACGGAAGGTATCAATTTTTAAATCTGACGCTTTGATTTCAGGCAGATCCGCTTCTGGGATCTCCGCCATTACCGCAACCGTACAAGCCGAAGTATGTACACGACCCTGTGATTCTGTCGCAGGCACGCGCTGTACGCGGTGACCGCCTGATTCAAACTTTAAGATGCCGTACGCGCCATCGCCGTTCACTTTCGCGATCATTTCTTTATAACCGCCTTGCTCAGAACGGCTTTCACTGATCACTTCAACACGCCACCCTTGGCGTTCAGCGAACTTGCTGTACATACGGAACAAGTCACCCGCGAAAATACCCGCTTCATCACCGCCCGCACCGGCACGGATTTCGACGAAACAGTTACGCTCATCGTTTGGATCTTTCGGGATCAGTAGAACTTGAAGTTCGTCTTCCAGACGTTCGATCTCTGATTTAGCTTCCTTGACTTCTTCCTGCGCCATTTCACGCATTTCAGGATCGTCTTCATTGGCCATTTCCTCGGCCGTCACCAAATCTTCCTGCGCTTGTTGATACGCCTGGAAACATTGGGTTACTTCCTCCAGTTGTGAATATTCACGGGAAAGCGCACGGAACTGGTCCTGATTCCCAATCACCCCTGGATCACTCAGCAGGTGCTGGACTTCTTCATAACGCTCAACCAGCGTTTCTAATTTCACTAAAATTGAAGGTTTCATATGAGTTTCTACTGTGTTCCACTTAGGGCAGAAAACACTTTTCTGCCTGATTTATTATGAATAACGGATGGGGCTTCCATCAGTTTTTAATGGCATCCAACCCTAACGTCTCACGGATCACGGCCAGCTTTTCCGGCTCGCCATTGTGGGCGGCCTGTTGCATAGCGCGTGTTGGCGCGTGGATCAATTTGTTGGTGAGTTTATTGCTCAACTCAGTCAACACTTTTTCTGGATCCCCGCCATTAGCCAGCGCCTGTAAACTGCGCGCCAACATATCCGATTTGATCGCATCCGCTTGGCAACGGTATTCGCGAATACTGTCCACGGCTTCAAGTGAACGCACCCAACTCATGAACGCCGCACTTTCTTCGCTAACAATCGCTTCTGCTTGGATTGCCGCGACTTTGCGTTGCTCACGGTTTTTTTCCACAATGCTGTGAAGGTCGTCCACGCTATACAGATAAGCGTCTCTGATCTCGCCCACCTCTTGCTCAATATCCCGCGGCACGGCAATGTCTACCAACAACATCGGTTGGTAACGGCGGGTTTTAATCGCCTTTTCCACCATGCCTTTACCGATGATCGGTAACGGACTGGCGGTCGAGCTGATCACAATATCAGCGCGATGCAAATGCTCAGGAATCTCCGGCAAGCTGATCACTTCCGCGCCAAACTCACGCGCTAAGTTTTCAGCACGTTCCTTCGTACGGTTGGCCACAATCAATCGATTACAGCCCTGCTCGACCAGATGACGCGACACTAGCTCAATGGTTTCGCCCGCGCCCACTAGCAACACAGTGGCTTCAGACAATGATTCAAAAATTTGTTTCGCGAGTGTACACGCAGCAAAAGCGACAGAAACGGCATTGCCACCAATGTCGGTTTCGGTGCGTACACGCTTAGCGACCGTAAACGTTTTGTGGAACAGTTTTTCTAACATGCCATGGGCAATGTCACGCTCACGGGCATCCGAGTAGGATTGTTTCACTTGGCCTAAAATCTGGGGTTCGCCCAAAACCAGTGAATCTAACCCACACGATACGCGCATGAGGTGGCGAACTGCCGCTTGTTCTTCATGGAAGTACAGGCTTGGCATGAGCTCTTCTGTACTGATGTTGTGAAATTGGGTCAGCCAGTCGATCATGATACCGGGGCCCGACTGCGCAATGTCACAATACAGCTCTGTGCGGTTACAGGTCGACACGATCACCCCACTGTTGATCTCAGGGTGTGCTGCTAATTCGGTCAGTGCCTGCTCCATCTTTTCTGGCGAAAACGCAACCCGTTCACGCAAGTCCACAGAGGCTGTTTTATGGTTGATTCCTAGTGCAAGCAATGTCATGGAGACGGTGTACCACTTCGCCGATGAAAAAAGGGTTAAGGGCGGATTTTACTTGATGCCCCAACTTAATTAAAGAACGCAAACCTAATCAATATGGCATAACTCAGTAATTGTTGAGTCATCCCACACCTATATCGACCTGAAATACCGCGAAAAAAGACACAGTGTAAAACGTCAAGATATTGGAAATCTGACGCTTTTACCGCTATTGTTTGCCCACAATACCTGATTAAGAAGTGATGCCGATGACGCCACATTTGCGGCCCTCCCGCCCACAGCCTTGGGCGCACAAACGCCATTTTTATGTTATTCCTATCCTACTGGCACTCTTAAGTGGGTGCGCGACACAGCAAACCGCCCCGTCCCCCACCCAATGGAAAGATCACGAACAAGCGCTGCGTCAACTCGATCACTACCAAGCCAACGGCAAGCTGGGCTACAAAGGCCAACAACGCTTTGGCGCTAATTTGATCTGGGCTACCAACCCCGGTCATGATCACCTGCTATTAACCAATTTTTTAGGCAGCACCTTGCTCAAATTGGATGCGCGCCCGAATCACGTCACGCTGGTTAACAATGAAGGCAAAACCTTTCAAGGCACCGATGCGGGTCGCTTAGTGCAACAACTCACTGGCATCGACTTACCGGTCACGCAAATGCGTGATTGGCTGATTGGCCTGCCAACGGCGGCTGACACCTACCAGCTCAATGATGCTGGCCGTGTCGGTTATCTGGCGAAACAGATCAACGACAAACTATGGCAACTCGACTACAACGAGTATGATTATTCGACCTCTCCGGCCTTGCCGAAACGCATGGTGCTGAGCACCACAGGGGTTAGCATTACCCTTATTATTCATACTTGGTCTATCAATTAGAGCGCATTATGATCACCCGCACGACACACTGGCCGGCACCGGCAAAACTGAACTTATTTCTCTATATCACGGGACGCCGTCCTGATGGCTACCACGAGTTACAAACCCTGTTCCAATTTTTGGATCACAGTGACACCCTGACCATTACCGCTAACACCAGCAACGACATTTGCCTGACACCCGCCATCGAGGGCGTCGCAACGGAAGATAACCTGATCTACCGTGCCGCCGATCTGCTTCGCCAAACGGCGGGGATCCAAGCCGGGGCGGATATCCATATTGATAAGATTTTGCCCATGGGTGGCGGCTTAGGTGGGGGGTCATCAGATGCCGCAACAACACTGGTTGCCCTGAACCATTTATGGCAAACCCAACTCAGTGTGGATGCGTTGGCCGAATTAGGCCTGCGTTTAGGGGCGGATGTACCGGTTTTTGTGCGCGGTATGAGTGCCTTTGCCGAAGGCGTGGGTGAGAAATTGCAGCCAGCGACACCGGAAGAAAAATGGTATCTGGTGGTAAAACCTGAAGTAAACATCGCGACTGTCGATATTTTCACCCATCCTGCGTTAAAACGTGACAGTGAAAAAAGGGCGCTAAACGCACTAATGGCGGGGGTTTACGAAAACGATTGCGAAAAAATCGTCAGATCACTGCACCCCGAGGTTGATAAGGCACTTTCGTGGCTGTTAGAATACGCGCCGTCAAGATTGACTGGCACTGGTGCTTGTGTGTTTGCAGAATTCGCCACGCAGCAAGAAGCCAATGCAATACTGAATACATTACCTAACTGGCTCCAGGGATTTGTCGCAAAAGGTGTCAACACGTCTCCTCTTTTGACAGCCTTGAACACACATTCTACGGATAGTCAGTAACTACAACTTGGACGCAACCTGAGGTTTCCACCGTGCCTGATATGAAGCTGTTTGCTGGTAACGCGACACCAGAACTAGCGCAACGCATTGCTGATCGTCTTTACATTTCTCTAGGCGACGCAACAGTTAACCGTTTTTCCGACGGTGAAGTCTGCGTTCAGATTAATGAGAACGTTCGTGGTAGCGACGTATTTATCATTCAATCTACTTGTGCACCGACAAACGACAACCTAATGGAACTGGTTGTTATGATTGATGCGCTTCGCCGTGCTTCTGCTGGCCGTATCACTGCTGTTATCCCTTACTTCGGTTACGCTCGCCAAGACCGCCGTGTACGTTCTGCACGTGTGCCAATCACGGCTAAAGTCGTGGCTGACTTCCTGTCAAACGTGGGTGTTGACCGCGTTCTGACTGTGGATTTACACGCAGAGCAAATCCAAGGCTTCTTCGACGTACCTGTCGACAACGTATTCGGTAGCCCTGTACTGCTTGAAGACATGCTAGCGAAAAACCTTGAAGATCCAGTTGTAGTTTCTCCAGATATCGGTGGCGTTGTACGTGCCCGTGCTATCGCTAAGCTACTTGACGACACTGACATTGCCATCATCGACAAGCGTCGTCCACGTGCAAACGTGTCTCAGGTAATGCACCTGATTGGTGATGTTGAAGGCCGTGACTGCATCATCGTTGATGACATGATCGACACCGGTGGCACACTGTGTAAAGCCGCTGAAGCGCTAAAAGATCGTGGCGCGAAGCGTGTATTCGCTTACGCAACACACCCTGTATTCTCTGGTAGCGCAGTGCAAAATATCCGTGAATCAGTGATTGATGAAGTGATCGTAACCGACTCAATTCCATTGACACAAGAAATCGTGGATACGGGTAAAGTATCAGTACTTACCCTGTCTGGCATGTTGGCAGAAGCTATTCGTCGCATCAGCAACGAAGAGTCTATCTCTGCGATGTTTCAGCACTGATCGCTGACACACTAATGCATATCAACGCCCCGCCTTGTGCGGGGCGTTTTTCATTCTGCTGATAAGTTCGCCCCACGCCCCCAACGGCGAAGCGGGGTTAAGATATCAATTGCGCCACTTTTGGTATAACATAGCGCGCGTTTTAAGCCCCTAAGACTTGAGAGACTAGCGTGAGTAACAACATTCGCCTATTAGTCGGCCTGGCCAATCCCGGTGCCGAGTATGCTAGAACCCGCCACAATGCGGGGGCATGGGTGGTTGAAGAACTGGCCCGTGCACACAATATTAGCTTACGAGAAGAATCGAAATACTTTGGCCAAACCGGCCGGATCGTTGCCAATGGCCAAGATCTTCGCTTATTGATCCCATCCACGTACATGAACCTTTCCGGTAAGTCCGTGGCTGCGCTGGCTAATTTCTTCCAAATTAAGCCAGAAGAGATCTTAGTGGCACATGATGAGCTCGACCTTCCCCCAGGCGTTGCTAAATTTAAAAAAGGCGGCGGCCACGGTGGGCATAACGGCCTGCGCGATATCATCAGCAAAATGGGCAACAATAAGGACTTCTATCGCTTACGGATCGGCATCGGCCACCCGGGCGATAAGAACAAAGTTGCCGGCTTTGTACTGGGTAAAGCACCAGCCAAAGAGCAAGAGTGCATCGATGCGGCGGTGGATGAAGCCGTACGCTGCATGGATATTTTGCTCAAAGATGGCTTAAGCAAAGCGCAAAACCGACTACATACATTCAAAGCTGAATAACTGTAGCCAATCACAACTTATTCTTTGTGGCAGTTATACTGCCGCAATGTATCACCGAATAATTACCAAAAGGGTTTAACACCATGGGTTTTAAATGCGGAATCGTCGGCCTGCCAAACGTCGGCAAGTCAACACTGTTCAATGCCTTAACAAAAGCTGGTATCGAAGCAGCTAACTTCCCATTCTGTACGATTGAACCAAACACAGGCGTAGTGCCAGTGCCGGATCTTCGTCTAGACGCGCTAGCTGAAATTGTTAAGCCTGAGCGCATCCTGCCAACAACCATGGAGTTTGTTGACATCGCAGGTCTTGTTGCGGGTGCATCTAAAGGTGAAGGTCTAGGTAACAAATTCCTAGCAAACATTCGTGAAACCGATGCGATTGGCCACGTTGTACGTTGTTTTGAAAATGACAACATTATTCACGTTGCAGGTCGTATTGATCCGCTTGAAGACATCGACATCATCAACCTTGAACTAGCAATGGCTGACCTAGACACGTGTGAGCGTGCTATTTTCCGTCTTGCTAAGCGTGCAAAAGGCGGTGATAACGATGCGAAATTCGAAATCAAAGTCCTAGAAAAAATGCTGCCAGTATTGACTGACGGCGGCATGGCGCGTTCTATCGAACTAAGCAAAGAAGAAGCAGCAGCGATCAGCTACCTGAACTTCCTAACGCTGAAGCCAACCATGTACATTGCTAACGTGAATGACGATGGTTTTGAAAATAACCCATTCCTTGACAAAGTTGCCGCGCGTGCAGCAGAAGAAAACGCAATCGTGGTTTCTATCTGTGCATCAATGGAATCTGAAATCGCGGAGCTTGAAGATGAAGACCGTGAAGAGTTCCTTGCGGACATGGGTATCGAAGAGCCGGGCCTGAACCGTGTTATCCGTTCTGGTTACGAGCTATTGAACCTACAAACTTACTTCACCGCTGGCGTGAAAGAAGTACGTGCTTGGACTATCCCTGTTGGCGCAACCGCACCAAAAGCAGCGGGTGTTATCCACACTGACTTTGAAAAAGGCTTTATCCGCGCAGAAGTGGTTGGTTACAACAACTTCATCGAGTTCCGTGGCGAAAACGGTGCGAAAGATGCGGGTAAATGGCGTCTAGAAGGTAAAGATTACATCGTTCAAGATGGCGATGTGGTTCACTTCCGCTTTAACGTATAAGCATTTTCGCTCAAAACTTCACCTTTTGAGCCCGTAATCTTCATAAGCCAGCCTTCGTGCTGGCTTATTTTTTATTATCCCTCTTCCTCTATCACACCTTTCCCGTCCCTCGCGATCCGCTTATCTGCTTAGGTTTTCACCACCAAAACCCAAACCGAGCATGGCATTCGCCCAGTTCGTCCAAATAAGCACCGAACAAGCGTGTTTTCTCAAGATATTCAAAAAAACTATTGACGGTTTTCGCTGGTATGAGCATAATGCGCCCCGTTCCCAAGACGACAGCCACTACGGCGAACGGCTTGAAGAACGTGAAAAATTGGCTACGTAGCTCAGTTGGTTAGAGCACATCACTCATAATGATGGGGTCACAGGTTCGAATCCCGTCGTAGCCACCATTCTCCTTTTAACTAAGGCGAATACAAATGCGGAAGTGGCGAAATTGGTAGACGCACCAGATTTAGGTTCTGGCGCCGCAAGGTGTGAGAGTTCAAGTCTCTCCTTCCGCACCATTCTCTCGATTGAGAGCAGCTTTGAAGAAAAGCAATCTGCAGGTCTATCGCCAAGCGGTAAGGCAGCGGCTTTTGATGCCGCCATTCCCTGGTTCGAATCCAGGTAGACCTGCCATCTTTACAAGGTCGTTGATTGCGAGTATAGTCAGCAACCCAAAATGGCTACGTAGCTCAGTTGGTTAGAGCACATCACTCATAATGATGGGGTCACAGGTTCGAATCCCGTCGTAGCCACCATTCTCCTTTTCACTAAGGCGAATAAAAAAGATATGCGGAAGTGGCGAAATTGGTAGACGCACCAGATTTAGGTTCTGGCGCCGCAAGGTGTGAGAGTTCAAGTCTCTCCTTCCGCACCATATTCTCTCTTAGAGAATGTCAGTTTGAGTTTGCCTTAAACTGAACGTACAATCAGAGTTACTTGCTGGTAACAGCATCCGAATGCGGAAGTGGCGAAATTGGTAGACGCACCAGATTTAGGTTCTGGCGCCGCAAGGTGTGAGAGTTCAAGTCTCTCCTTCCGCACCATTCTGCTCTGATTGATAAAGTCTCTGAAAAGAGCATCTGCAGGTCTATCGCCAAGCGGTAAGGCAGCGGCTTTTGATGCCGCCATTCCCTGGTTCGAATCCAGGTAGACCTGCCACTTTTAAAGCTGTTGATTATCATGTATAGTCGGCAACTTAAATACGGCTACGTAGCTCAGTTGGTTAGAGCACATCACTCATAATGATGGGGTCACAGGTTCGAATCCCGTCGTAGCCACCATTCTCCTTTTAACTAAGGCGAATACAAAATGCGGAAGTGGCGAAATTGGTAGACGCACCAGATTTAGGTTCTGGCGCCGCAAGGTGTGAGAGTTCAAGTCTCTCCTTCCGCACCATTCTCTCTTAAACGAGAGCAGCTTTGAAGAAAAGCAATCTGCAGGTCTATCGCCAAGCGGTAAGGCAGCGGCTTTTGATGCCGCCATTCCCTGGTTCGAATCCAGGTAGACCTGCCATATTTTATGAATGTGGGTATTTCATTATATCGGCAATCTAAAATGGCTACGTAGCTCAGTTGGTTAGAGCACATCACTCATAATGATGGGGTCACAGGTTCGAATCCCGTCGTAGCCACCATTCTCCTTTTAACTAAGGTGAATACAAAATGCGGAAGTGGCGAAATTGGTAGACGCACCAGATTTAGGTTCTGGCGCCGCAAGGTGTGAGAGTTCAAGTCTCTCCTTCCGCACCATTCTTTCTTCGTGAAAGAACCTCAGTTTAAGTTCGCTTAAATTGAACATAATCAGCAGCATCCGAATGCGGAAGTGGCGAAATTGGTAGACGCACCAGATTTAGGTTCTGGCGCCGCAAGGTGTGAGAGTTCAAGTCTCTCCTTCCGCACCATTCTGCTCTGATTAATTAAGTCTCTGTAAAGAGCAATCTGCAGGTCTATCGCCAAGCGGTAAGGCAGCGGCTTTTGATGCCGCCATTCCCTGGTTCGAATCCAGGTAGACCTGCCATCATTACACTTTACGTTCGATCTTCAATGATTAACGGAAAGTATGCGGAAGTGGCGAAATTGGTAGACGCACCAGATTTAGGTTCTGGCGCCGCAAGGTGTGAGAGTTCAAGTCTCTCCTTCCGCACCATATTCTCTCTTAGAGAATGTCTGTTTAAGTTCGCTTAAATTGACGCAATAATCAGCAGCATCCGAATGCGGAAGTGGCGAAATTGGTAGACGCACCAGATTTAGGTTCTGGCGCCGCAAGGTGTGAGAGTTCAAGTCTCTCCTTCCGCACCATTCTTGCTCTGATTAATAAAGTCTCTGTAAAGAGCATCTGCAGGTCTATCGCCAAGCGGTAAGGCAGCGGCTTTTGATGCCGCCATTCCCTGGTTCGAATCCAGGTAGACCTGCCATATTTTATGAATGTGGATATTTCATTATATCGGCAATCTAAAATGGCTACGTAGCTCAGTTGGTTAGAGCACATCACTCATAATGATGGGGTCACAGGTTCGAATCCCGTCGTAGCCACCATTCTCCTTTTAACTAAGGCGAATACAAAATGCGGAAGTGGCGAAATTGGTAGACGCACCAGATTTAGGTTCTGGCGCCGCAAGGTGTGAGAGTTCAAGTCTCTCCTTCCGCACCATTCTTTCTTCGTGAAAGAACCTCAGTTTAAGTTCGCTTAAATTGAACATAATCAGCAGCATCCGAATGCGGAAGTGGCGAAATTGGTAGACGCACCAGATTTAGGTTCTGGCGCCGCAAGGTGTGAGAGTTCAAGTCTCTCCTTCCGCACCATTCTTGCTCTGATTAATAAAGTCTCTGTAAAGAGCATCTGCAGGTCTATCGCCAAGCGGTAAGGCAGCGGCTTTTGATGCCGCCATTCCCTGGTTCGAATCCAGGTAGACCTGCCATTTTTAACTTAACGTTGAATACTCTGTCTTTACGGCAAGCTTTAACGGTAAGTCATGCGGAAGTGGCGAAATTGGTAGACGCACCAGATTTAGGTTCTGGCGCCGCAAGGTGTGAGAGTTCAAGTCTCTCCTTCCGCACCATATTCTCTCTTAGAGAATGTCTGTTTAAGTTCGCTTAAATTGACGCAATAATCAGCAGCATCCGAATGCGGAAGTGGCGAAATTGGTAGACGCACCAGATTTAGGTTCTGGCGCCGCAAGGTGTGAGAGTTCAAGTCTCTCCTTCCGCACCATTCTTGCTCTGATTAATAAAGTCTCTGTAAAGAGCATCTGCAGGTCTATCGCCAAGCGGTAAGGCAGCGGCTTTTGATGCCGCCATTCCCTGGTTCGAATCCAGGTAGACCTGCCATTTTTAACTTAACGTTGAATACTCTGTCTTTACGGCAAGCTTTAACGGTAAGTCATGCGGAAGTGGCGAAATTGGTAGACGCACCAGATTTAGGTTCTGGCGCCGCAAGGTGTGAGAGTTCAAGTCTCTCCTTCCGCACCATTCTCTCTGAATAAGAGAGCAGCTTTGAAGAAAAGTAACCTGTAGGTCTATCGCCAAGCGGTAAGGCAGCGGCTTTTGATGCCGCCATTCCCTGGTTCGAATCCAGGTAGACCTGCCATCATTACACTTTACGTTCGATCTTCAATGATTAACGAAAAGTATGCGGAAGTGGCGAAATTGGTAGACGCACCAGATTTAGGTTCTGGCGCCGCAAGGTGTGAGAGTTCAAGTCTCTCCTTCCGCACCATCATTTAGAAACCCACCTTTTGGTGGGTTTTCTTTTATCTGCTGTTTTATTTTCCTCTCTCTTCTTTTTCTATTTCTATCCTTCTGTTTTTCCCTCTACACACGACACACCAGCAAACACCACACGGTTACACATAGCATTCTGTTACACATCGTGTTGTCCCATGCTTTACACTCGCACTTATGCTCAAGCAAATCACAAGCAAAAAAACCGAACACTTTCGCATTCGGCTTTTCTTTTAATGGCATGAAAAGCTCAGCGGCCGTTCACACGTACAGGGAAACTCACAATGCCATGTTCACAATCCCATAGCGTACTTCAGTACATGCTTTTTCAACGGCCCGGCTTGCTCCGCCAGTTTTAATCCCGCATTACGCAAAAACTTCAGTGGCAACAAATCATTACTGAACGTGGTATAGAACACATCCATGCCTGATTGCATCAACAAATTATCCGGTCGACGGCGACGCTCATAGCCCTGCAACACCGCAGGCTGATCCCATTGCTCGCCTGCTTTCTCTATTTCACTCAGTAGCACATCCACATCCTTGAATCCTAAGTTCACGCCTTGTCCAGCCAAAGGGTTGATGGTGTGTGCTGCATCGCCCAGCAATACCACACGATCGGCACGGTACGTCTGCGCATGACGACGAGTCAACGGGAAGCTGCCGTGATTAAGCACAGAGATCTCGCCCAACTCAGCGGGGAAATGGTGCACAATGTGCTCTACTAATTGTGCATGGCTCATGGCCGACAATTGTTTGATCCGTTGCGGGCTGTCGTACCACACCAGCGACGCTTGATGCCCCGGTAATGGCAAGAACGAACGCGGCCCGTGTGGCGTAAACATTTGCCAGGTAATGTCTTGCTGCGGCAAGGCCGTTTCAACATTGATCAACATACAATGCTGACGGTAATCCCACGCGGTGATCCCAATACCGGCTTGCTGACGGACTTGAGAATTAGCCCCATCCGCCCCAATCAATAACTGCGCCGCAATTTGCTGGCCATCATCGAGCGTGATCACGCGGTGATTGTCTGCAACCGTGCTGGAAGCCGACGTTGACATCGAGGTGGCGACCATTTTATGCGGGCAAAACACGGTCAGATTCGGGTACTGCTCAAATTGTTGCCACAACGCCAATTGAATAACGCGGTTTTCAACAATATAGCCCAGTTGCGCTAGCTGCATCTGCTCGGCATCAAAACGGGTGCGACACTCGGGGTGCTCCCACGTTTCCAACCGCTTATACGGGCACAAACGCATCGCTAGCATGGCTGGCCACGCGCCCAAGCGGGTTAATAGCGCCACCGAATGAGGCGAAATCGCTGACACCCGAAGATCCATCGGCGCTTCAGCCGAATACGGCGCCGGCTCATGACCTTCTAATACCGCCACTCGCAAGCCCTGCTGCGCAAGACCAATGGCCGTTGCAGCGCCAACCATGCCGCCTCCCGCAACGACAACATCAAACTGTTCCATACCGGCTCTCTTCTGTTATGCTCAAAATTCAAACGTGTCATTCAGACCAACACGAAACCTGTTATGGCGATAGACAACGCGATCAGACAGTCTGTTATCATAACAAATTCTACTGTGCTATCCGTGATCTATCCGCATTCATCACGCGGACGTCCCTTTTGGAGATCCCACTGCCCGCTATGTTGACTCGCCTGAAACGTCTGTTGCTTTGTCTCACCCTGCTCCTGCTGCTGATCCCGCCGTTATTGGTGGCTGGCGGTATCGTGATCAATCCGCCGGTCTGGGGCTGGCAGATCTACCGTACCCTATTTCCGCCTAAAGATTACCCGTCGCGGGCAGCCCATGACTGGGTACCGCTCAGCCAGATCGCCCCCAACATGCAGCTGGCCGTGATCGCCTCGGAAGATCAACACTTCCCGACCCATCACGGAGTCGATGTAAATGCCATCTTGACGATCCTCAAGCAAACAGGCACGCAAGCCCCCTCGCGTGGCGGCAGTACCATCAGCCAGCAAACCGCCAAAAACGTCTTTTTGTTCCCTTCCCGCACCTTTTTGCGCAAAGGCGTCGAACTCTATTTTACCTTATGGATGGAGCTGCTCTGGAGCAAAGCGCGGATCCTAGAGGTGTATTTGAATGTCATTGAATTTGGCCCCGGCCTTTACGGCGTTGAGGCGGCCAGTCAAACCTACTTCAATCGTTCCGCCAAGCAGCTCACCGCCCAACAAGCGTCACAACTGGCCGCCGTGCTGCCGAACCCGTACCGCATGCAGCCCACGCCCATGACCCCGTATGTGCGCAAGCGTAGCCAGTGGATCCGCCAGCAAATGCGACAACTCGGACAGCAAACCTTGAAGCCGCTCACGCCCTAAGGCGACAGCCGGTAAACCCACAATTTATTCGGGGTGGTGAGGAACTAGTCAGGCAGGGTTTAAAGCAGTACAATACGCGGCTTGCTAATGCTAATGGTCAATAACTGGCCTGAGAGCACAGTGAAGCAATGTAGAATGCAATGAATAAACACGACGAGTGAAGAGTTAGACATGGCTAAAAAACTGCTTATCAAAACCTGGGGCTGCCAGATGAACGAATACGATTCATCAAAAATGGCTGATCTTCTTAATGCAGCCAACGGCTTCGAGTTAACAGAGATCCCAGAAGAAGCAGACGTGCTGCTGCTAAACACCTGTTCAATCCGAGAAAAGGCGCAAGAAAAAGTTTTCCACCAGCTAGGCCGCTGGAAAACACTTAAAGACAAGAAGCCAGATCTTGTGATCGGCGTGGGCGGTTGTGTAGCAACGCAAGAAGGCGATTCTATTCGTAAGCGTGCGCCGTATGTAGATGTGATCTTTGGCCCACAAACCTTGCACCGCCTACCGCAAATGATCAAGCAATCGCAATCGAATGATAAGCCGGTCATGGACATTTCTTTTCCTGAAATTGAAAAGTTCGACAACATGCCAGAACCGCGCGCGGAAGGGGCAACAGCGTTCGTTTCAATCATGGAAGGCTGTTCAAAATACTGTACTTACTGCGTGGTTCCCTACACCCGTGGTGAGGAAGTGAGCCGTCCAATTGATGACGTATTGTTTGAAATTGCCCAACTGGCAGACCAAGGTGTACGTGAAGTTAACCTGCTAGGTCAGAACGTTAACGCATTCCGTGGTCCAACGCATGATGGCGACGTAGCAACCTTCGCAGAATTACTTCGCCTTGTGGCCGCGATTGACGGTATCGACCGCATTCGTTACACCACCAGTCACCCGATTGAATTTACTGACGACATCATTGAGGTGTACCGAGACACCCCAGAGTTGGCTGATTACCTGCACCTGCCTGTACAGAGCGGTTCAGATCGTATTTTGACCATGATGAAGCGTCCGCACACGATCCTTGAATACAAGTCGAAAGTGCGCAAGTTGCGTAAAGTGCGTCCGAATATCACCATGAGTTCTGACTTCATCGTCGCGTTCCCGGGAGAAACGGATCAAGATTTCCAAGACACCATGAAACTGATCCGCGATATCGATTTTGATATCAGCTTCAGCTTCATTTTCTCACCTCGCCCGGGTACACCGGCAGCGGATTACCCTTGTGATCTGGCTGAAGATGTGAAAAAAGAACGTCTGTATGAACTGCAGCACCAGATCAATACGCAAGCGATGCGTCACGCCCGCCTGATGCTAGGTACTGAGCAGCGTATTCTGGTTGAAGGTCCTTCTAAGCGTAACATCATGGAATTGCGCGGCCGTACCGACAATAACCGCATCGTTAACTTTGAAGGTGACGCTGAGCTAATCGGTCAGTTTGTTGATGTAAAAATCACCGAAGTGAAAACCAACACACTGCGCGGTGAGCTTGTACGTACCGAAGCCGAAATGAATCTACGTGTGGCCATGTCACCAAGTGAAGTGATGGAAAAAACACGCAAAGAAGATGAATTGGGTGTCGGCGTATATACTCCATAGTAAGTGGTGCGTCTATACGTTGTAGACCTGCCCTGAACCCAAGGCCGCCCAGCTCACTGGGTGGCCCTACTGAGAGGCCAATCTTGAGCAAAGTTATTACCTTAGAATTTAATCTGGAACCCGTCGATAACCAGCGTCTTTCCAGCCTTTGTGGCCCTTTCGACGATAATATCAAGCAACTAGAACGCCGTTTGGGTGTTGAAATTAACCACCGCAGCAGCAGTTTCACTGTTGTCGGCCAGCCTCACACGGCCACCGCTACGGTCGAGATCATCAAATCGCTGTATGTCGATACAGCGCCCGTGCGCAATACCATTCCCGATATTGAACCGGACCATGTCCACCTTGCGATCAAAGGGTCTGGTGTTCTCGAACAATCGACCGAGTCGAGCATTCCTTACGGCAAAGAAGTGATCATCAAAACCAAAAAAGGGGTGATCAAACCGCGTACACCGAACCAAGCCCAATACATTACCAACATGGTACGCCATGACATCACCTTTGGGGTTGGCCCTGCCGGTACCGGTAAAACGTATTTGGCTGTTGCCGCTGCGGTTGACGCCCTTGAGCGTCAAGAAATTCGCCGTATCTTGCTGACCCGCCCAGCAGTAGAAGCCGGTGAGAAACTGGGCTTCTTGCCTGGCGATCTCAGCCAGAAAGTCGACCCGTATTTGCGCCCGCTGTACGACGCTCTGTTTGAAATGCTGGGCTTTGAGCGCGTTGAGAAACTGATTGAGCGTAACGTGATTGAAGTCGCTCCGCTCGCTTACATGCGTGGCCGTACACTGAACGATGCCTTTATCATTCTCGATGAAAGCCAGAACACCACGGTCGAGCAGATGAAAATGTTCCTGACCCGTATTGGCTTTAACTCCCGCGCCGTGATCACCGGTGACGTGACCCAGATCGACTTACCACGCGGTGCCCGCTCTGGCTTACGCCATGCGATTGAAGTGCTGTCAAACGTCGACGAAATCAGCTTTAACTTCTTCCAGGCCGACGATGTTGTCCGTCACCCTGTTGTTGCTCGCATTGTCCAAGCATATGAAGCATGGGAAAGCGAAGACCAAAAGCAACGCAAGCTGGCCGAACAACGCCGCCGCGAAGAACACACGGCCAAACCGGCCGTCATTGAACCGGAACAAAGTCATTAATGTCTATTTATCTTGATCTGCAAATTGCCACTGAGAATACGGAAGGCATGCCTACTGAGGCTGACTTCCAACAATGGCTAGAAGCAGCGATTCTTCTTTTTCAACCCAATGCCGAAGTCACTATCCGTTTAGTGGACGAAGCAGAGAGCCACACCCTGAACCACACCTATCGCGGCAAAGACAAACCGACTAATGTGTTGTCTTTCCCGTTTGAAAGTCCACCGGGTGTCGAGTTAGATTTGCTGGGGGATATGATTATCTGCCGACAGGTCGTCGAAAAAGAAGCCATTGAGCAGGATAAACCACTCCTTGCCCATTGGGCACATATGGTTGTACATGGCAGCTTGCATCTGCTAGGTTATGACCATATTGAAGATGACGAAGCCGAGGAAATGGAAAGCTTAGAGACAGAAATCATGCAAAAGATGGGCTTTGCCGATCCGTATGCTGCCGAAAAGCTATAATCCCCCCTCGACCGCGTATAAATGGGTGCGGATTTGGCCTCGGCCATCGCACCTTACTTTGTGGCACTCGCCACTTAACTGATAGAGAAGAAATTCTTACAAGCAATGAACGAAGATAACTCACAGAATTCTGAAGGTCCGAGTAGAAAGTCCTTCTTTGAACGCATTGGCCAACTTTTCCAAGGCGAGCCACAGAACCGCGAAGACCTGGTAGAGGTATTTCGAGATTCAGAAGAAAACGATTTGATCGACCACGACACCCGCGACATGCTCGAAGGGGTCATGGAAATTGCCGAGATGCGGGTTCGCGATATCATGATCCCTCGCTCGCAAATGGTCACCATCGAGCGTTCTCAGAAGTTAGAAGATCTGATTGATTTAATTGTTGATGCCCAGCACTCCCGCTACCCGGTGATCAGCGACGACAAAGATCATGTAGAAGGGATCCTCCTTGCTAAAGATCTTTTGCGTTACCTGCAGCCAAGCAGCGAACCGTTCGACATGGACGAAGTGTTACGTCCTGCCGTGGTGGTGCCAGAAAGTAAGCGCGTAGACCGCTTGCTGAAAGAATTCCGCGAAGAGCGCTACCACATGGCAATCGTCGTGGATGAATTTGGTGGGGTATCAGGGGTTATAACCATTGAGGACATCCTCGAGCAAATCGTTGGCGAAATCGAAGACGAATTCGATGACGAGGAAGAGCAGGATATCCGTCAGTTAAGTAAGCATACTTATTCGGTGAAAGCCTTGGCGACCATTGAAGACTTCAATGAGATATTCCACACCCAATTCAGTGACGAGGAAGTCGACACCGTAGGTGGTTTAGTGATGACCAGCTTTGGTCACCTGCCTGCCCGTGGTGAAATCGTTGAATTGGATGGCTACTCATTCAAAGTCACGTCTGCCGATAACCGCCGAGTGATTCAGTTGCAAGTGACCGTGCCTCACGAAGCACATCAACCGACGACTACATCATAACGAATGACAAAAAAAACACTAATGAAGTTGGGACAGCTCTTTGCGGCTGTCCCAGCCGGTGCCTTAGCCACCCTTTCTTTCGCTCCCTATAATTATTGGCCCCTCGCACTCGTCTCCCTGTGCCTTCTGTTTGCCTTATTACTCCAACAAACGCCTAAGCGCGGTGCGCTGATCGGTTTTTTGTGGGGATTGGGCCTCTTTGGTACCGGGATCAGTTGGGTCCATGTCAGCATCGCCAACTTTGGTGGCATGCCATGGTTAGCGGGCTGGTTCCTCATGGCCTTGCTGATCGCCTATCTCGCGTTCTATCCCGCGCTATTTGGTTTCCTGTTCAACCGCTTTAACCGCGGTCGTCCTTTCCACCAGCTCATGCTCAGTGGTCCGGTTTTCTGGCTGATCCTCGATTGGATCCGCGGCTGGTTAATGACGGGCTTTCCTTGGCTCTGGATGGGTTACAGCCAAATCGATAGCCCTTATGCCGCCATTGCACCCGTCTTAGGGGTCGAAGGGATCACCCTCGCCTTAGTATTAAGCAGTGCCGCGCTTGTGGGTGCCGCCTATTACCGTAACTGGCGTCCACTGATGGTGGTCGCGCTGGTCGCGGGGATCAGCCTGCTTGCAGGACAAAAACAATGGGTTGTGCCCAATCCCGATAAAACTGTAGATGTGGCGATGATCCAGGGCAACGTGCCGCAAGAGACCAAATGGCTACCCAGCCAGCGCTGGCCGACCCTGATGAAATACACCGATCTCACCCGTGAAAACTGGGGCGCAGATTTGATCATCTGGCCAGAAGCGGCCATTCCCGCGCTGGAGACTCAAGTCCCGACCTTCTTGCAGAATCTCGATGCGGCGGCCCGTAACAACCACAGTACGGTGATCACGGGTATCTTGGATCAGAACGAGCAAGGCCAGTTCTATAACAACATTCTGACCCTTGGGGTGAATGCGGTCGGCCCGTACCAGTACGAACACGCAGAGCGCTACAGCAAACACCACTTACTGCCATTTGGTGAATTTGTGCCGTTCGGCGATTTACTGCGCCCGATTGCACCGCTCTTCAACCTGCCGATGTCCTCTTTCAGCCGGGGTGATTACATTCAGCCAAACCTGGAAGCGAACGGTTACTCACTGGCACCGGCACTGTGTTATGAAGTGGCATTCAGCGAGCAAGTACGCAAGAACGTGGACTACGACACCGAGTTTCTGCTGACGCTGTCTAACGACACCTGGTTCGGTAAATCCATTGGGCCATTCCAACACATGGAAATCGCCCAAATGCGTGCGCTGGAGTTGGGTAAGCCCCTTCTGCGTGCCACCAACAGTGGATTAACCGGCGTAGTGGATCATAACGGGCATATCATTGCCTCAGTCCCTCAGTTTGAAACCGCGGTACTGCGTACCAAAGTAACGCCAACAGAAGGGATGACGCCATTCACGTCGCTGGGCAGTTGGCCACTGTACATGTATGTGTTGTGGTCACTCACCCTGTCATGGGTATTGGCACGCCGTCAGCAAGGACGTTTTCGCGATCAGCAACCGGAAATCAATTATCACGATTAATGCGGTTTCTGATGCGTGATGCATTCCCAAGAGCCTGAACTTAGGCTGACAATTGAACAAAAAGGTGAAGTTACCCTCTTCGCCTTTTTTTTCATCTTGTTAGTATGAAGGGTATCTATGATCATGCACTCAAGGGAAATGCATCGATGAAAAGCATCTATAAACTCTTCACCATGCTCAGTGCGGTCGCCCTGCTGTGTGTGGCCTCCGGCTCTCTCGCGAAAGAAAGCCTTGAAACCCGCGCCGCACTGGAACAATTTCAGGCCGCGCCGCAAACGCACCCTTTCTTCCAATCGGCTTATGGCTATGCGATTTTCCCCTCCGTCGGTAAAGGCGGCTTTTGGATCGGCGGCGCTTATGGCACAGGCAGTGTTTATCAACATCATCAGCTCACTGGCTCAGCCAAACTATTCCAGCTTTCTTTCGGTTTGCAGTTTGGCGGACAAGCCTACAGCGAATTGATCTTCTTCCAAGACCAACGCGCCTACGAACGTTTCATTAATGGCAGTTTAGAGTTGGACGCACAAGCCTCTGCTGTCGCCATCAATGAAGGCGCCCAAGCCAAAGCGGGTACAGCGGGCTTTAGTGCCAGCACTGGGAAAAACAACTATGTGGATGCCAACTACACCAATGGCATTTCTGTTTTTACCTTTGCCAAAGGGGGCGTGATGGTAGAAGCCTCCATTGCCGGGCAAACCTTTAGCTTCGAACCACTGGCACAAGCGACGGGGCACACATCATCGCCATCCACGTCCCACACACCGTCATCCCATTCATCTTCACCAGCAGAGCCTGTCTCAGTGATGGTTGATACGATTGAGCCGCCAGTGCAGTATGAGTAGGAAAAGAGCGGGACCTAAAACCTAGAAACGTAATACGAGAAACGAGATACGAGTGACTAGGAACTAGGAACTAGGAACTAGGAACTAGGAAAGATAAAACAACAAAAAACGGGCCGCAGCCCGTTTTTTGTCTTCATCAATCATACTTCATCACGCATGACCTTAAGCCGCGCGGCTAAGGTGACAACGGTTTACGGGTAAAGCGGGTATGCCCGCAGCGTAAGCAGGGCGAAATGGCTTTCACGTGGGTGATTTGCTCATCATGCCCACACTGTTCACACACCAAGTGACCCAAGCCGACAATTTCTCCCGCCTCGTAGACACCCTGATGTTTAAAATCATCCATCACTTCACGCCATTCAATTTGGGTTTTATCGGTGGCTTCCGCCAACCCTTCCCAAATCGTCTCTTTTACCACACGATAGAATGGGCTTTCCCCAAACGGTTCGGGGCTGCTTTCCACATTCTGTGCAAATTCATGAAGATCACGCTTCAGGTAAGCAGAAATCAACGCCAGTTCATCTTTTGTCATGTCACTGGCTGCCTGACGGTACTGCTCGGTGATCGACGCCCAATGCTTTAATTCATCAGGGCTACGTTTGAGGGTTGCTGTCACTTCTTCCAGCAAGCTCTCATAATCCTTTTTTTGATCCGCCATAACTCCCCCTCCTTCCCCCTGCCCGCCTGCTTCATTGCGCCGCAAGCCCGCGAGGGTCGATGATCGGGCAACAATTCACGGCCGAAATGGCCTCAGCTATTGTTGACACCTTTACCTTTAGTTATTCTATGTCGATTATATTGAATGTGTTTGTACTCAACTCACAAAATCCCGGATGCCATCGATGCAAGAACAATATCGTCCACAGGACATTGAACAGAAAGTTCAGGAACATTGGGACAACAAAAAGACCTTTGTTGTAAGTGAAGACCCAAATAAAGAAAAATTCTACTGTCTCTCCATGTTCCCGTACCCAAGTGGCCGTCTGCACATGGGTCACGTACGTAACTACACCATTGGTGATGTGGTATCACGTTACCAGCGTCTACAAGGCAAAAACGTCATGCAGCCAATCGGCTGGGATGCGTTCGGTCTGCCTGCAGAAAATGCTGCGGTTAAAAACAACACCGCACCTGCGCCTTGGACATACGAAAACATTGAATACATGAAGAACCAGCTAAAACTGCTGGGCTTCGGCTACGACTGGAACCGTGAGTTCGCAACCTGTACCCCTGAGTACTACCGTTGGGAACAAGAGTTCTTCACTAAGCTGTACAACAAAGGCTTGGTTTACAAGAAGACCTCGTCTGTTAACTGGTGTCCGAACGACCAGACTGTTCTTGCTAACGAGCAGGTTGAAGACGGTTGCTGCTGGCGTTGTGACACGCCGGTAGAACAAAAAGAGATCCCACAGTGGTTCATCAAAATCACTGAGTACGCACAAGAGCTACTTGACGATCTAGACACCCTAGACGGCTGGCCTGACATGGTAAAAACCATGCAGCGTAACTGGATTGGCCGCTCTGAAGGCGTTGAGCTAGAGTTCAACGTTATCGGTCAAGACAAGCCGCTTGAAGTGTACACGACCCGTCCTGACACCCTAATGGGCGTGACGTTCGTGAGCATTGCAGCCGGTCACCCACTGGCAGCGCTAGCGGCACAGAACAACCCTGAGCTGGCTGCATTCATTGATGAATGCCGTAACACCAAAGTGGCTGAAGCAGAACTGGCCACAATGGAAAAGAAAGGCATGGCGACTGGCCTAACAGCCGTTCACCCGCTAACAGGCCGTGAAGTGCCAATCTTCGTCGCTAACTTCGTATTGATGGATTACGGCACAGGTGCCGTGATGGCCGTGCCTGCGCACGATCAGCGTGACTACGAGTTTGCAACCAAGTACGCACTGGAAATCATGCCAGTGATCAAGCCTGCTGACGACAGCGAGCTTGACGTATCAGAAGTGGCTTACACAGAGAAAGGCGTACTGTTCAACTCGGGTGAGTTTGACGGTCTTGATTTCCAAGCAGCGTTTGATGCGATTGCCGCGAAGCTAGAAGCCGAAAACAAAGGCAAGAAAACCGTTAACTTCCGTCTACGTGACTGGGGTGTGTCTCGTCAGCGTTACTGGGGTGCACCAATCCCAATGGTAACCACTGAAGACGGCGAAGTGCATCCGGTACCGGCTGACCAGCTACCAGTGATTCTTCCTGAAGATGTGGTAATGGATGGCGTAACCAGCCCAATCAAAGCAGACAAAGAGTGGGCGAAGACCACCTTTAACGGCGAACCAGCACTACGTGAAACCGATACCTTCGATACCTTCATGGAGTCATCGTGGTACTACGCGCGTTACTGTTCACCACAGGCTGACGACATTCTAGACCCAGAAAAAGCGAACTACTGGCTACCGGTTGATCAGTACATCGGTGGTATTGAGCACGCGTGTATGCACCTGCTTTACTCTCGCTTCTTCCACAAGCTACTGCGTGACGCAGGCTACGTGACGTCTGACGAACCGTTCAAGCAGCTACTTTGCCAAGGCATGGTACTGGCTGATGCGTTCTTCTACACCACCGAAAAAGGCGGTAAAGAGTGGGTTGCCCCAACTGACGTAACCGTAGAGCGTGATGGCAAAGGCCGCATCGTATCAGCGACTGATAACGAAGGTCGCAACGTTGAGCACTCAGGCATGATCAAAATGTCTAAGTCGAAAAACAACGGTATCGACCCACAAGAAATGGTCGACAAGTACGGTGCTGACACCGTGCGTCTATTCATGATGTTCGCATCACCTGCAGACATGACCCTTGAATGGCAAGAGTCTGGCGTTGAAGGGGCAAACCGCTTCCTGAAACGTGTTTGGAAGCTAGTGAAAGAACACACTGAAAAAGGCGACGTTGACGCGCTTGACGTGGCAGCTCTGTCTGGTGCTCAAAAAGCACTACGTCGTGACGTACACAAGACCATTGCTAAAGTGAGCGATGACATCGGCCGTCGTCAGACATTCAACACAGCGATTGCCGCTGTGATGGAACTGATGAACAAGCTGGCGAAAGCATCACAAGACAGCGCACAAGACCGTGCATTGCTTGACGAAGCCCTAAAAGCCATCGTACGTATGCTATACCCAATGACCCCACACATCTGTTTTGAAATGTGGGAAGCACTGGGCGAAAGCAACATCGACAGCGCTGAATGGCCAATGGCTGACGAAAAAGCGATGATCGAAGACGAAAAACTGATCATCGTTCAGGTTAACGGCAAGCTACGTGCCAAACTGACTGTGGCTGCAGATGCAACCAAAGAACAAGTTGAAGCACTTGCAATGGCTGATGACGGCGTCACCAAGTTCACCAACGATGTGACTATTCGTAAAGTGATCTACGTACCAGGTAAATTGCTGAACATCGTTGCAAACTAATTGCCGCGAACTAAAGCAACTTTCTGATGCCTAATCCTGTGGCTCCTGCGCATTCGCACAGGCGCCACAGATCTTCCGGCTCACATTCCAACCATCCGTACCCCAACGTCAGCCGGTCAGTTTTCACTCACTTTTCATGGAGCAGACTCGGTGAAAGCTTTCTTTTCCTTTAAAAGCACCATCCGAACCTTCTTTGTTGTCGTCATGGCCCTTGCCACGGCGTCTTGTGGTTTTCATCTTCGCGGTAACTATATGTTGCCAGACGACATTGCCAAGCTTTCTCTGACCAGTTTTGACCGCTACGGTCCACTCCAGCGTCAAGTCGCTTCGCAGTTTCAACTACACGGTATTGAACAAGTCCCACCGTCGAGCACCGTCCCTAACCTCAATCTGATCAGCGAATCCATCAGTGAGCGGACACTCTCGTTGTACCAAAATGCCCGTGCAGCGGAATACGAACTGACCTACGTGGTGAACTACAGCATTGTGGTGCCGAACAAAGGTATCCAAACCTTTACCACCCGTGTTAGCCGAACCTTCTTGGATAACCCACTCACGGCGTTGGCAAAATCGGTTGAACGCGACATGATTGAAGAAGAGATGCGTCAGCAGGCCTCCAGCCAAATCATGCGCCAATTAGCGCGTCTGACCGCGGTGTTTAACCGCATGGAAAAAGATCAATTGGATGCGTTGATCCACAATAAAGACAACCAAAACACGAACACGAACACGACCATCAGTACAGAAAACGTCAGCGATGAACAGGCTGCTAACGCATTATCGTACGATGAAACGTCACCGGCGCAGGTTGAAGCAGCGCAATGAGGATCTACCCAGAACAACTGGCGCAGCAACTGACCAAGGGGCTGCGCCCTGCCTATCTCCTGTTGGGCAATGAACCCTTGCTCAAACTGGAAGCCTGCGATCAGATCAAGCAGGCCGCACAACAGCACGGGTTTGATGAGCGCCATAGCTTTACAGTGGATGCTCAGCTTGATTGGAACCTGATCCTCGATTGTTGCCACGCCATGAGTTTGTTTTCTGCACGCCAAATCATTGAGTTGGATCTGCCGGACACCGCCCTCAACGCGCAACAAGTCAAATCCCTGCAAAGCGTGATTGACAGCTTGCACGAGGACATTCTGCTGCTCATTCAAGGGCCACGTTTCAATAAGAAACAAGAAAGTGCCAAATGGTTTAAAGCGTTAGAAACCCAAGGGCTCTACCTGCCTTGCAATACACCGGATGCGCGTCAGTTGCCCCGTTTTATTCAGGGTCGCTGTCAGCAACTGGGGCTAAAACCGGATCATGAATCGGTACAAATGCTGGCTCAATGGCACGAAGGTAACCTGCTGGCGTTAGCACAAAGCCTGCAGAAATTGGTGCTGCTCTACCCCGACGGCGAACTGAATGTTGTCCGTTTAGAAAGCGCACTGAGCCGTCATAACCATTACACCCCATTCCAGTTGGTCGATGCACTACTGGCCGGACAGGCCAAGCGCAGCCAGCGGGTGTTACGCCAGTTACAAGGCGAAGGCATTGAAGCCGTCATCATTCTGCGTACCCTGCAACGTGAAATCACGCAGTTGTATAAAATGCAGGAGATGGGCCAAAAAGGCACGCCGCTCAATGTGATTTTTGAAAATTACCGGATCTGGCAAAACCGACGCGAAATGTACATCGGCGCCCTGCACCGTATGCCGCTGAGTGTCATTATTTCGCTGTTACAGCAACTTGCACAAATCGAAGTCCGCGTAAAAACGGATTTTGACTACTCACCGTGGGATGCGCTCGCCACCTTGTGCGCCGAAATGTGTGGGGTACGCACGCATCTGATCCAAAAGCACTAACGCGATAAAAGAGTAAGCATGCGCTTACAGTGTGCGCAGGAAAGAGAAAGGGAAAGTGATTCCCTACTTGTCATAAACAAGGACGAGCGTGATATACTGCGCCGCTACAAAGTCACCCGGGTTATCTGGGCGACAAGCAAACAGACCAAATACCTAGATAAGGGGATCCCTTTGCAGCTTCAAGAACTACACGATTTTATTGTTGATAAAGTAGATGACATCAAAGCACAAGACATTGTTTCTTTGGATGTACGCGGCAAGTCTAGCATCACAGACTTCATGGTTGTATGTACCGGTACGTCTAACCGTCACGTTGCTTCGATTGCCGATCACGTTAACAAAGAATCTAAGCTAATTAGCTACCCGCCGTTTGGGATCAGCGGTGAAGACGATGCCGAGTGGGTGATCGTCGATATGGGCAGTGTTATGCTACACATCATGCAAAAAGATGCGCGTGATCTGTACCAACTGGAGAAGCTTTGGGGCTAACTGACAATGAAGCTTCAACTGATCGCTGTTGGCACTAAGATGCCCAAATGGGTTGAGGAAGGCTACAAAGAATATAGCCGTCGCTTCCCCAAAGATATGCCCCTTGAGTTGGTGGAAATTTCTGCTGGCAAACGCGGCAAAAATGCAGACATCGCCCGTATTCTTCAAAAAGAAGGCGAAGCGATGCTGGCGGCTGTGCCGAAAGGCAACCGTATAGTCACCCTTGATATCCCGGGCAAACGCTGGGATACCGAGCAGTTGGCTGAACAGTTAGAAGCATGGAAGCTGGATGCTCGCGATGTGTCTATTCTGATCGGCGGACCGGAAGGGCTATCACCCGCTTGTAAGGCAGCGGCAGAGCAAAGCTGGTCATTATCGCCACTTACCCTACCGCACCCATTGGTGCGCGTTGTTATGGCTGAAAGTTTGTATCGGGCGTGGAGTATCACGGCCAATCATCCGTATCACAGGGAATAAACCACAATGAGACAAAAGCGAACGCAGATCCGCGACCACCGGGCTGAGTCGGCGCTATTTTTTCGCCGGGCTCTTGTCTCATTTATCGGTATTGTCGTGCTGGTCAGTGTCCTGCTCACGAATTTGTACCATATTCAAATTCGTGAACATGATGACTACCAGACACGCTCTAACGATAATCGGATCAAAGTCGTCCCTGTAGCCCCGAACCGCGGTCTGATCTACGACCGTAATGGGGTGCTGCTGGCCGAAAACAGGCCGGTCTACTCGCTGGAAATCACCACCGAAAAAGTCCCCGACCTTGACGATACCTTTGCCCGCCTAAAAACCTTAATGGGCATTACCGATGACCAAATTGCGCGCTTTGATCGCGAACGTCGTCGTACCCGTCGTTTTAAATCCGTTCCGCTGCTCAACCAGATGACAGAAGCACAAGTGGCCCTGTTCTCCGTCAATCAGTTCCAGTTTCCAGGGGTAGAAGTCAAAGCCTATCTCAAACGCTACTACCCGTACCGTGATGCACTGACCCACGTGCTCGGCTATGTGGCAAAAATCAATGATCGTGATATCGATCGTCTGGAACGCGAAGACAAGATCAGCAACTACAAAGCGACCCGTGATATCGGCAAGCTGGGCGTTGAAAAATATTACGAAGATCTGCTGCACGGCACCTCCGGCTATCAGGAAGTGGAAGTCAACAGCCGTGGCCGGATCATTCGCACCCTGAAATACGTGCCCCCGATCCCGGGCAAAGACATTAAACTCAATATTGATATCGAGCTGCAACTGTACGTGAAAGAGTTGCTGACCGAACGCAAACTCGATCCCGACACGGGCGAAGAGCTCATCAAGTTCAAACGTGGCTCCGTGGTGGTATTGGATCCGCGAGATTCCTCTGTGTTGGCGATGGTATCAAGCCCAAGTTATGACCCGAACTTGTTTGTTCACGGCATTTCAGGCAAGCAGTATCGCGCCCTGTTAAATAACAAAAACCGCCCGCTGGTGAACCGTGTCACGCTGGGGATCTACCCACCGGCATCTACCGTGAAGCCCATGATTGCGGTCGCCGCACTGACTGAAGGGGTGATCACGCCACGCACGACCCGTAATGATCCGGGTTACTGGCGTATCCCGAACTCCAACAGTCGCCCATTCCGTGACTGGTTACGTTGGGGTCACGGTAAAGTGAACATTTACAAAGCGATTGAAGAATCCGTCGATACCTTCTTCTATCAAGTAGCCTACGACATGGGCATTGATCGCCTCTCCACTTGGATGGGACGCTTTGGTTACGGGGAATACACAGGCATCGATATTCACGAAGAAAGCAAAGCCAACATGCCCACCCGTGAATGGAAACAAGCCCGCTTCCGCCAACCATGGTATCAAGGTGACACCATTCCTGTCGGGATCGGCCAGGGTTACTGGACCGCCACGCCGCTGCAAATTGCCAAAGCCACAACGGTATTGGTGAACAACGGCCGTGTTCAGGCACCACATTTGCTCAAAGACGTGATTGACGAAAACGTGGAAGTGCCCGCGAAATATGATGATTTCCCGCCGATCGACAATGTGAGTCAGGAAGATTGGGATATCGCGAAAGATGGCATGTACCGCGTACTGTACGGCACACGAGGCACCGCACGCCGCGCCTTCTATGGCGCAAAATACAAGGCAGGCGGTAAATCGGGCTCTGCACAGGTCTTTGGTTTAGCTGAAGATCAGGAATACAACGCCGATGAATTGGAAGAGCATTTGCGCGACCATGCCCTCTTCACGGCCTTTGCCCCGTTTGAGAAACCGGAAGTGGTGGTTTCCATGGTGCTTGAGAATGCCGGCGGGGGCTCCTCGAACGGGGGACCGGTCGCACGTAAGATCTTTGACCATATGCTCCTCAAGCCGGGCGAGCAGTTGGATCCCTTGGTCGCGATCGTGGACAGACAAATGGCGGAGGTCACGCAATGAGTGTGATGGCAGCAACCGGACACAAACGGACATTGGGCGATCGCTTGCACTTAGATATCCCCTTACTGTTGGGGATCGTCACACTGATGGGCTTTGCCCTGATGGTGATGTACAGTGCCAGCGGACAAAATCTGGCCATGATGGAACGTCAGGCCGTGCGCATGCTACTTTCACTCGGGGTAATGTTTATCCTTGCCCAAATTGCCCCACGCCATTATGAGGCGTGGGCGCCCTACCTGTTTGGGGTAGGGTTGCTGCTCTTACTGGGGGTGCTGTTTTTCGGCGAAGCCTCCAAAGGAGCGCAGCGGTGGCTGAATCTCGGCGTTGTCCGGTTTCAGCCCTCCGAGCTCATCAAGCTCGCCGTCCCCTTAATGGTTGCCCGTTATATCGGCAACCGCCCGCTCCCCCCCAGTTTAAAGCATATCGTGATCGCCCTGATCATGGTGTTCGTCCCCACCATCCTGATAGCCAAACAGCCGGATCTCGGCACCTCCATCCTCATCGCCGCCTCCGGTATCTTTGTTCTCTTCCTGTCTGGGATCAGCTGGCGCATCATTAGTGCCTCCATCGTATTAGTCAGCGCCTTTATTCCGGTACTGTGGATCTTCCTGATGCGGGACTACCAACGCACTCGCGTACTCACCCTGTTCAATCCAGAATCCGATCCGCTCGGCGCGGGCTATCACATTATTCAATCGAAAATCGCGATTGGTTCTGGCGGGTTAGCCGGTAAGGGCTGGATGCAGGGCACCCAATCTCAACTCGAATTTTTGCCCGAGCGCCATACCGATTTCATTTTTGCCGTGATTGCGGAAGAGTGGGGATTGGTCGGCGTCACCTGCTTGCTGGCGATCTACCTGTTTATTATCGCCCGCGGCCTGATGCTCGCCAGTCGCGCACAAACCGCCTTTGGCCGCATGATGGCAGGCAGCATCATGCTGAGCTTCTTCGTCTATATTTTTGTTAATATTGGCATGGTCAGTGGCCTATTGCCGGTGGTCGGGGTACCATTACCCCTCGTCAGTTACGGGGGCACCTCCATGGTCACCCTGATGGCCGGTTTCGGTATCCTGATGTCTATCCATACTCACAGAAAAATGTTGTCCAAGGCGACCTAAATGCGCATTACCCCTTTAATTCTTGCCCTGATCCTTGCAGGCTGTAGTTCCACGCCCCCGAACGATGATCGCTATTCGATCGCTGATGATGTGGCGCCGACCTCGTCACCGACCCTAGATCACATCGAGGACGCTCAACCCCGCTATGAACCCTACAGCTTAGCGGGGAACAAAGACTACACCTTGCGCGGTAAGCACTATCAAATTGTGCGCGGCAACCAAGCCTTTACGGAAACCGGTGATGCCTCTTGGTATGGACAAAAGTTCCATGGCCATAAAACCTCGAACGGTGAAATCTACGACATGTACTCCATGACGGCCGCACACAAAACGCTGCCCCTGCCGAGCTATGTCAAAGTCACCAACACCCGCAATGGCAAAGTCGCGATTGTGCGCGTGAATGACCGTGGTCCCTTCCACGATGGCCGTATTATCGACTTGAGCATGGCGGCAGCCACCAAATTGGATGTGATCAAGTACGGTACCGCCCCGGTTAAGATCGAGGTGATCCGTATCGAGAAACCGGCAAACCCGGATGAATGGCAAAGTGCCAACCCTAACGAGTACTTTGTGCAGTTAGCGGCAGTGACCAATGCGGAAAAAGCCCAGCAAACTGCCAAAACACTGGAAGCCGAATTCAATACCCCTATTGATATTAAAAAAGCCGATAACGCGGAGATCTTCCGCCTTCGCTTGGGGCCTTACATCGACCGTGATGAAGCCATGGCGCAGCGTGACAAGGCCAAAGCCAAACGCTACCCGCAAGCCTTTATCATTACATCGACCCGCGAGTTGGAACCAAAATCCTAAATTCGACTCTGACAAACACCGTGGTCGGTCACCCAGCGTGACCGACCGCACTTTTTTTCACGTATTCATGTCAAAAAATGTCAAGAGTCAGCCCGCAATGGTGGATATCCTCGGCCAGTGCTGGCCACTTAATGACAATCTGATATGATGTGTGAAGTTTTTTTGCAATCGACAAATTAAGTTACAACCATCATGAAGAAATCTGCTGCACTTATTCGTTCTGTAGCTGTCTCGGCAACCTTGCTGGCTTCAGTCTCTGCTATCGCGGCCCCAGCCGTTGTTCCCGAAGCCCCGCAAATCGCGGCCAAGGGTTACGTACTTATGGATTACCATTCAGGTAAAATCCTAGCGGGTTACAAAGAGTACGATCAAATTCCACCAGCAAGTTTGACCAAGATGATGACCAGTTATGTCATCGGACAGGAAATCAAACGCGGCAATATCTCTATGGATGATACGGTCGTGGTGAGTAAAAACGCGTGGGCGAAAAACTTCCCAGGCTCATCGAAAATGTTCATTGAAGTGGGCAGCGAAGTGAAGGTCTCTGATCTGAACCGCGGCATCATCATTCAATCGGGCAACGATGCGTGTGTGGCCATGGCGGAACACGTCGCAGGCTCAACGGATTCGTTCGTTGATCTGATGAATGCATGGGCGAAGTCACTGGGTATGGATTCTACCCACTTTGCTAACGTACACGGCTTGGATAACCCGGACCTTTACACCACCCCTTACGACATGGCGCTACTGGCGCAAGGTCTGATCCGTGATGTGCCGGAAGAGTTCGCGATCTACAAAGAGAAGTCTTTTACCTACAACGGCATTACGCAGTACAACCGTAACAGCCTGCTGTGGGACAAGAGCCTAAACGTGGACGGCCTGAAAACCGGTCACACCAACAACGCAGGTTACAGCTTGGTAAGTACAGCAACAGAAGGCAAAATGCGCCTGATCTCTGTTGTGATGGGCACCAAGAACCCGAATGCCCGTAAAGCAGAAAGTAAGAAACTGCTGAACTACGGCTTCCGTTTCTTTGAAACCGTTTCACCACACAAAGCTAACGCCACATTCGTCACTGAAAAAGTGTGGATGGGTGATGTGAGCGAAGTGTCACTGGGTGTCGCAGAAGATACTTACGTCACACTGCCACGCGGCCAGACCAAAGATTTGGCAGCCAGCTTCGTGCTTGAGAAAGAGCTAAAAGCCCCTATCAAGAAAGGCGATGTTGTCGGTAAACTGTACTACCGCGTGGGCGATGAAGAAATCGCACAATACCCGCTCATTGCGCTGAATGATGTGAACCAAGGCAGCCTATTTAGCCGTATGATTGATTACATCATGCTGCTGTTCAAAGGCTGGATGAGTTAATCCAACCATCAGATATACAACGAAAAGAGGTAACATTGTGTTACCTCTTTTTTTTTGCCTCCCTTTTCGGGGTGCCGCCCCTTCGCAACATTGCTTGAGAAAAGCGGGCTGAGCCATTAATATGCTCGATTAATATCGCAAAAAAAATGCAATACCTCGGAGTTCAGTATGCAGCAACAAGAACAACCAAAACTTAAAGACCTTTTGGAGTTTCCTTGTAAGTTCACTTACAAAGTTATGGGTTACAACAAACCTGAGCTCCCAGACTTGGTCGTTGGTGTGATCCAGCGTCATGCGCCGGGTGACTACATCCCAGATGTAAAACCAAGCGGCAAAGGCACGTACAGTGCTGTCTCTGTGTCAATCCAAGCGACGTCTATTGAGCAGGTAGAAACCCTGTATAAAGAGCTAGGCGAAATCGACATCGTTCGCATGGTGCTTTAATTCTAAATCCCCATAAAATTGGCGGCTGAAAATTCAGCCGCCAAGTTTTATAATACCCAACGGTATCCAACACCCATGCGGGGTGTCACAGGTCCAGTCTCTGTTAAATGACAATGTGGGTGTGACTTTGCAAAATACAATCATTATTCGGAATCTTGGTCGTAAAGACTACGAACCTGTCTGGCAAGCCATGCATCAATTCACCGATGCGCGTACCGCCGAAACAACCGATGAAATTTGGCTGGTTGAACACAACCCCGTGTTTACCCAAGGCCAAGCCGGCAAAGCAGAGCACCTGCTCAACACAGGGGATATTCCTGTGGTGCAAAGCGATCGCGGCGGCCAAGTCACTTACCATGGCCCCGGCCAATTGGTGGCCTACATCCTGATTGATCTACGTAAAAATAAATTGGGTGTGCGCGATCTTGTCTCGCATATCGAAAATACAGTGATCAATACCCTCTCCCATTTTGGGATACAATCAACGGCCCGCCCTGACGCGCCTGGCGTGTATGTCGATAATCAAAAGATATGCTCCCTTGGCCTGCGGATCAGACGCGGTTGCTCTTTTCACGGTCTGGCACTCAATATCAACATGGATCTGGCTCCATTTTTACGCATAAACCCGTGTGGTTATGCAGGGATGGCAATGACCCAAACTGCGTTATTAGATGGGCCATCAGAACTAACGGAAGTTCAGCCTGTACTTGTAGAAGAGCTGGTCAAACTGCTCGATTATCAGAGCATTGAGTGGATAACGGAAAGCAATTCATGAGTAAACCAATAAAAATTGAACAAGGTGTCAAATACCGTGATGCCGACAAAATGGCCCTTATCCCGGTACGCAATGTTGCCGAAGAAGCGCCAAAAGAAGTGCTGCGTAAGCCAGAATGGATGAAGATCAAACTGCCTTCTGACAGCAAGCGTATTCAAGACATTAAATCAGCGATGCGTAAAAACAAGCTGCATTCCGTGTGTGAAGAAGCGTCTTGCCCGAACTTGGCGGAATGTTTCAACCACGGTACCGCGACCTTTATGATCCTCGGTGCGATCTGTACACGTCGCTGCCCATTCTGTGATGTGGCCCACGGCCGCCCACTGCCACCCAATGCGGAAGAGCCAACTCAACTGGCCAAAACCATCGCTGACATGAAACTGCGCTATGTCGTGGTCACCTCTGTCGACCGTGATGATCTGCGTGATGGCGGTGCACAACACTTTGCCGACTGTACCCGTGAAATTCGCACCTTAAATCCTGAGATCAAGATTGAAACCTTGGTACCGGATTTCCGTGGTCGCATGGATACAGCGCTGGATGTATTGCGCGATAACCCGCCAGATGTGTTCAACCACAACTTGGAAACCGCACCGCGCTTGTACCGTAAAGCGCGCCCAGGGGCGAACTACCAGTGGTCATTGGATCTGTTGAAGAAATTCAAAGAGATGCACCCTGACGTACCAACCAAATCAGGCTTAATGATGGGCTTGGGTGAAACCAAGGAAGAGATCATTGAAGTACTGAAGGATTTACGTGCGCACGGTGTGACCATGCTGACCATTGGCCAATACTTGGCACCAAGCCGTCACCACCTGCCGGTAGAACGCTATGTACCGCCTGCTGAATTTGATGAGCTGAAAGAGATCGCCCTTGAGATTGGCTTTACCCATGCCGCGTGTGGTCCGTTTGTTCGTTCGTCTTACCATGCTGACATGCAAGCCCGTGGCGAAGAAGTGAAATAACCCTCACGTTATCGACCACAGCCAAGCTACATGCATAAAAAGAAACACGCATAAAAAAACCGCTACAGGCTCAGCCTTTAGCGGTTTTTTATTGCCATGACTTTGGTGCTGCTAAGCAGAACGCAAACGCAGAGCCGTTTTAGCCTTGGTTAGCTTGCTCAATCACAGCGGCCAATACCGGCGCCAAGCTGTTCAGGGCTTCTTCAGAGACAGGTTTACCTTTTGCGTCAGTCACATTGATTGACGTACGGTTACCTAAATCACCTAGCTGAATATTGTAGTTACGGCTATCCAACTGAAGCGGTTGCGTACCCAGTTCATCCCAGAACGTATCATCCATCGGCTTGTATTTCACCTCAAGGATACCTTGTGAACGGTTGCGACCTTCGACGGTAAAGCCTGTCTGGCCTAACAATTCAGGTACACGCTCCCAGAACACATCGTAAGGGGCACGCGCGATGATCACAGGCAGACCACTGCGGTCTTGTCCCATCGAAATAGGGATCTGCTTCACCAATGCCTGCGCACGTAAACGCGCTTGCTCACGCTCTTGGGCATCGTATTTCGCCGTGACCAAGTTAGTCATCAAAATGCTGTAACGCTCTTTGTTGTCTAACGTGACAGGTTGCTCTTTGCCGCCTTCACGCCAGTCAATCAAGCTGATACTGAACATGTTACGACCGGCATCGCTGGATTTCTCAATGCGATAGCGGCTGCCAATTTCGGCGTCTTCATCGGCATTGTCCCAAGTTACCCAATCGGTCTCAATTACATTGGCTGACGTGCCACGTACATTGATATTTTGTGCTGCGATCAAGTCTTGCACCAAGCGCCAGACACGGTTCAATTCTTCCGGCGAGGCCAACAACAATGTGACACCCTCGTCATCTTTCACCGAACGCGTACCCGGAATTAAAGACAACACCTGCTGCGGCGGACGAATATCCACCGCCGGTCCCACCGCCCCTGAATACTGTTTGGCTGGGATCGCGTACTCCGTGTTCTGTGACGGCTGGGCACCCGCCGGTATCGTCCACGTTTCCAACGGGGTGGTTTCAAGGTAATTGAAATCTTGATTAGCCTGACGACGGCGTTCCGCACCGTCAGAACAGCCAGCCAGTGTTACGACAGCTACCGCCGCCGCCACCAGCTTATACTTGTAATTCATTCCGCTTCTGCGCTCCTACGCTCTAGCAAATTACAGCAGGACGTTGGCATCCTTCAGAGCCGCCATCACTACTGGTTGGGCTGATTCGCTCAGCTCGGTCAGCGGTAAGCGCAAATGACCATGCTTAATTAAACCGAGTTGATGCGCTGCCCATTTTACGGGGATCGGGTTCGATTCAACAAACAATTGCTGATGCAAAGGCATCAAACGTTGATTGATCGCATTCGCTGCCGTGAAATCCCCTGATAGGGCCAACTTAAACATGGTCGCCATTTCGTTCGCGGCCACATTCGCCGTGACCGAAATCACACCATGACCACCTTCGGCGACAAAATCTAAACCGGTTTCGTCATCACCGCTAAGTTGGATAAAATCATCGCCACAAAGTTCCCGTGTTTTCTTCACGCGAGCAATATCGCCCGTGGCATCTTTGATCCCGACAATGTTGTCGATTTTAGCCAAGCGCGCCACCGTCTCTGGCAACATGTCGACGCCCGTACGGCCTGGCACATTGTAAAGCACCTGAGGTAAATCCGTCGCTTCTGCGATGGCTTTGAAATGCTGGTATAGGCCTTCTTGCGTTGGCTTATTGTAGTAAGGGGTGACTGTTAAACAGCCCGCAATACCCGAGCCTGAAAACAGTTTGCTAAAAGTGATGGCTTCATGAGTAGCATTGGCGCCCGTACCTGCGAGTACGGGGACGCGTCCTTGCGCATACTCTAATGTTTTGAGTACGACTTTTACGTGTTCATCAACCGTCAATGTGGCTGACTCACCGGTGGTGCCCATTGCGACAATGGCATCAGTGCCTGCTGCAATGTGGTATTCCACTAATGATGCTAAACTGGCGTAATCCACTTCACCTGCATCATCGAGCGGTGTAATTAGTGCTACCATGCTTCCTGAAAACATGTCCATCTCCCCCTGTATAAACCGATCTTGGCTGCGTTAAGAACTATATGGATAAACCGAATAAATAAGGCTACCAAGTCAAACCATACTACTTTTCAGTTACAGTAAACTCAAGACAACTCTGTGTAAATCCGTGATGACGCACTGTCTGCCAAAAGCTTAATTTTACATCTTAGATTGCTTGGCTCGGTCACTGTCTGTGCTACCATGCGGAAGGTCTTCATTAAGTGATGTAATAAAATATGGAACATTATCTCGTCGTTACAGCTGTCGGTACGGATCGCCCTGGGATATCCGATGAAATTACACGACTGGTCACCCATTGTGATTGCAACATTGTTGATAGCCGTCTTGCCATCTTCGGGCGAGAGTTCACGCTGATCATGTTGCTCTCTGGGACCGCGAATGCCATCACCCGGGTGGAATCCACGCTACCGCTCAAAGCCCAAGAGCATGACTTGCTCACCATGATGAAACGCACGAGCAAGCATGAGTTTCGCTATTTTCCTTATACTGCTGAATTTCACATTGAAGCCGACGACAGCCCCGGTCTCATTGAACAATTCACGCGCTTTTTGGCCACCCGTGGGATTGATATTGGCTCGTTGAGCGCCCATACCCATGAGAGTAAGCAATCTGAGGTACCGAATAAGTTTATGCTACAGATCAGCACAAACTTGCCCGAAGGGTGCAACCTCATGACACTCCAAGAAGAATTCGAAGCGCTTTGCCAACAACTGAACGTCAGTGGCAACGTGACTTTCGTCGGCCATAATCAATAAGGAAAAACCCATGAACACATTAACGGCTGGCACACCAGCCCCAGCGTTTACCCTGCTCAACCAAGACGGTGAACCCGTCAGCCTGAGCGATTTTAAAGGGAAGAAAGTGCTTGCGTATTTCTACCCGAAAGCGATGACACCCGGCTGTACCGTACAAGCCTGTGGCCTGCGCGACAGCAAAGCGGATCTCGACGCCCACAATGTAGTGGTACTGGGGATCAGTATTGACCCGGTAAAACGCCTGCCGAAATTCATTGAACGCGACAACCTGAACTTTACCCTGCTGTCAGACGAAGACCACGCCGTTGCCGAGCAGTTTGGTGTCTGGGGCGAAAAGAAGTTTATGGGGAAAGTGTATGACGGTCTGCACCGCCTCAGCTTTCTGATCGATGAAAACGGCACCATTGAGCATGTATTCAATAAGTTCAAAACCAAAGATCACCATGAAGTGGTCATGAACTACTTACAAACGGCCCAGTGATCCGTTGTCTGTGTCTCACACATAAAAAAGGCCGCATTCACATGCGTAATGCTGATCAGTTAACGAAAAAATAATCAGTTGAACGATCCTTACAGCATGTCAAAATCCGAGTGTATTCACTGCACTCGGATTTTTTTATGTTCCTCAGACAAGCACTTCATGAAGTCCACTCATTTTCAGCAACAGAACTATCAGGGTTATCAGATCTCCTGTCTCCAGACATCATTGAACAGTGCTTAAACGATACCGGCGTTGCCACAATTCGAAAACGACGCCTACCAATGGAGCTAATGGTGTGGAGTGTCGTTGGGATGTCGTTGTATCGGCATCTTTCTATGGAAAAAGTTGTTTCTCAACTCGATATTCTCTTGCCGGGTAAGAAGCCATTTGTCGCACCGAGTGCTGTCATTCAGGCTCGAAAACGGCTGGGTCATGAACCGGTTGAAGCCGTATTTAACAAGACACAACAACTTTGGCATGAGAAAACACCGCATCCAGACTGGCACGGCTTAACATTACATGCTGTAGATGGCGTAGTGTGGCGAACACCGGACACGGCTGGTAATGACGCGCATTTTGGTCGAACAGGTAACAAGACGACCATTTCGGATTACCCCCAAGTTCGTATGGTTTGCCATATGGAACTCACGAGTCACCTTCTCAATAGTGCTGCTTTTGACTCCGTATCAGTGAGTGAAGTTGACCTGACTGCTCAACTTGTTGACCAATCTCCATCCCACAGCCTTACCGTATTTGACCGAGGTTTTTATGCCTTAGGATTACTTCACCGTTGGCAAAGTAGTGGTGAAGAAAAGCATTGGTTAATCCCGTTACGCAAAGGTGCACAATACACAACGATAGGCAAGCTAGGTAAAGGCCAGGAACTTGTGGAGTTGAGACTTTCCCCTCAAGCGAGAAAGAAATGGGCGGATGCACCTGAGACACTGCAAGCTCGTTTAATAACAAAAAAAATTAAAGGAAAAGAGGTAAAACTGTTGACCTCAATGACTGATCCGATGCGGTATCCGGGGGCTGATATCGCTGAGCTATACAGTCACCGTTGGGAAATAGAGTTGGGTTATCGGGAAATGAAGCAATATATGCTGCAAAACAACCTAACACTGAGAAGCAAGACTCCAGAGTTAGTGACCCAAGAGCTATGGGGAATGTTATTAGCTTACAACCTATTACGGTTCATGATGTGCCAAATGGCCTACTCACTGAAATCAGTAATGCCGTACCAAATAGGTTTTAAACAAGCATCAATCTTCTTACTCAGCCAACTTCAACTCCTGCCCGCAGTAGCACCGGGTCGTATACCAGAAGTGATGAATTACATACTGGATATGGCGGAAAGCTTTGTTTTGCCCGATAGAAAAGAGCGGAGTTATCCGAGAGCAGTAAAGAAAAGGCCGAGTCGCTATGCGACTCGGCCTCTGAAGAAACGTAAGTTATCTTAACTTACATGCATTACGCATTCACATGCGGCCTTTTTCTTTGTTTTTCGTGATATTTTTCTTTGCCATCGCTGAGCATGAACAGGGTTCACCGCTCGCTGGACGTTAGAGCGTCATGTCTTGTGATTCTTGCGGCTCTGTCGCACGTAGCGCATTCCAGACCGCCTTCACCAAGGTCGCCAATGGGATAGCAAAGAACACGCCCCAGAAGCCCCACAAGCCGCCAAACACCAGTACCGCCACAATGATCGCCACAGGGTGTAGGTTCACCGCCTCGGAGAACAACACCGGCACCAGTACGTTACCGTCCAAGGCTTGAATAATGCCGTACGCCACCAGCAACCACCAGAAATCAGGGCTGATCCCCCACTGGAACAAGCCGACCATGGCGACCGGAATGGTGACCGCAGCGGCCCCGATGTACGGGATCAATACCGAGAAGCCAACCAACACGCCTAACAGCACCGCATAACGCAGGTCCATCACCTCAAACGTAATATAGCTGGCGATACCCACAATGAAAATTTCGGTCACTTTACCGCGAATGTAATTGGAGATCTGCTCGTTCATCTCCACCCCGACCTTGCTCGCTAAACGGCGATTACGCGGCAATAAACCGCTCAAGGTGGCCAGCATTTCATCTTTGTCTTTTAGCAAGAAAAACACCAGCAAGGGCACCAAAATCAAATACACCGCCAAAGTGGCTAAGCTCACCAAAGAAGCAACAGACCCTTTGACCGCGCTCTCTCCCATGCCCAGCACTTTCACGCGCAACGCATCCATAAAGGTGACCACTTGGTGCGGTTGTACGAAATCAGGATAACGCTCAGGCAGACTCGAGACGTACGCTTGCAGCCCGTTAAACATGTTGGGCACATCCGCCAACAAGTTCCCGACCTGATGCCAGATAGTCGGCACCAAACCAAAGATCGCCATCACCATCAGGCCGGCAAAAATCAGCAGCACGCCCATCACCGATAAGGTGCGCGGTAACCCGAGACGGGTCAGTTGCACCACCGGCCATTCCAGTAAATACGCCAGAACAATGGCGACGAGCAACGGGGCAATTAAGTGCCCGAAGAAATAAATGGTCAGGAAGCCACCCAGCAGGATAGCCACCAAACTCACCGCGTGGGGATCAGAAAATCGACGCTGATACCAGCGGTTAAGCATCTCTAACATAAACAGTTATCGCCTTTGGTCACAGTGATTGCCAGTACGTGATGGCTATCCACCAATACCTCTATCGCCAATCCTTGGGTAGAGAGGTAACGGGGAATATCTTGCCTCGCGCCTGCGTCAGTCATATGAATTTCCATTTGTTCGCCTTTTTTCAGCGCATGGGTGGCCCTTTTTGCCAAAAGCAGTGCCATCGGGCAACGTTCTGCGGTCAAATCAAGCATTGCCTGTTCCCTTCCGATATACTGACAATTGACATTCATCAGGTTATTGTAAAGGACATCCTAACGACAAAAAAGAAACCTGTCGCAGGTTTCGTTGTCAGAAGCTCTTGTTAATTCATCCCTAGTGACCCCACAATGGTCGGATTCGCAGTCACTTAGGTAGCGACCCATCTAGCCTCGCGGTAGAGCGGTATAAAGAATACGCAACAGAAGGCGGTACCCATTATTAGCATGATTCCCTTTGCCCAATTTCTTGAAATGCCACGCCGATTAGCCCCGGCTTGTGTGCTCGTTGGTGCCCTGCTCAGCGCAAACAGTGCGTCTGCGACCAACAGTCTCAATCAGCTGCCCGAAATCGGCACCGCTGCCGCCGCAACATTAAGTATTGAAAAAGAGATGGAATACGGGGATGCCTACATGCGGATGCTGCGTGCCAGCATGCCGATCATCAGCGATCCTCTGCTGGCAGAATACATTCAAGATCTCGGTCACCGACTGGTCGCTAACGCCAGTGATGTCCGCACGCCTTTTAGCTTTATTCTGATCCAAAACCGCAATATTAACGCCTTTGCTTTCTTTGGTGGCCATGTAGCTATTCACTCTGGGCTGTTTCTGCATGCCCGTAACGAAAGTGAATTGGCTTCGGTCGTAGCGCACGAAATCGCCCACGTGACCCAACGCCATTTAGCGCGCAGTATGGAAGATCAAGCCAAAAAATCACCGGCCACATTGGCCGCTTTGATTGGCTCAATGATGCTGGCCATTGCCGCACCGGAAGCGGGTATTGCCGCCATTCACGCCACGACAGCAGCCTCAGCGCAAGGGCAAATCAACTACACCCGCAGCAACGAAAAAGAAGCGGATCGCATCGGCATTGCCACGCTGTCAAAATCCGGCTTTGATGTGCAAGCCATGCCCCGCTTTTTTGGCCGCTTAGCGGATCAATACCGTTACGCCAGCAAACCACCGGCCATGTTACTGACGCACCCCTTACCGGAATCCCGGATCACGGACAGTCGCAGTCGTGCCGCCCAGTACCCGAAGCATACCGTGCCGACGTCAGCACGGTATCAATTGGCACGTTCCCGCATTATCGCGCGTTATGCAGGGCTAGAAAGCAAAGCCGCACTGGATTGGTTTGCACGTGAACTGAAAAGAAACGATCCGGCTCGCCGTGATGCACTGCATTACGGACAAGCCTTGGTGTACATCGATTCCGAGCAATACCAACAAGCCCATGCGCTGCTCGATCCGCTGCTCGCGAAAGATCCGACCAATCGCTTCTATATCGATTCCGCAACCGATCTGGATTTGCACCAAAAGCACTACAGCAAAGCGATCTCGCGTCTGGAAAACGCACTAAAAAGCCACCCGAACCAAAAAGTGCTGAACCTGAATTTGGCGAATGCCTTGCAAGAGGCGAATCGTAATAAAGAAAGTATTCCTATCCTGACCCGCTATACCTATGATCATCCTGACGACTCGAATGGCTGGCACCTGCTGGCACAAGCACAGGCGGCAGATGGACGCCGTGATGCCGAATTGGCCGCACGGGCTGAATTGCTGGCGTTACGCGGGGCCTGGGAGAAAGCGATTCAGATGTACATTCAAGCCAGCCAAATGGTCGAAATCAACTCGCTGGATCAAGCCCGCTATGATGCCCGTATTGATCAGTTACGCTTAGCCCGCCAACGTTCCTCAAACCTTTGAGGAAAAAGCGTTTATTCTGCGCTTCTGAATGGCCACTACGCAGGTAAACACGACGGCAAGCCGTTTCTTCTTGATGACAGTTGCTCTACAATGGAGCAACATCATCAAAACACCGGTGACGACATTTGCGATCACCGGCTGAATAAAGGAAGTTTGTATGTCTGTCGTGATTTACCATAACCCTCGCTGCTCAAAAAGCCGTGAAACGCTGGCACTCCTTGAAGACAAAGGCTTGACGCCAACCATCGTGACCTACCTCACTGACACACCGTCGGTTGAACAACTGCAAACCCTGCATCGTCAACTGGGTTTTGCGACGGTGCGTGACATGATGCGCACCAAAGAAGCCCTGTATAAAGAGCTGGCACTGGGTGACGACGCGGTGACTGACGCCCAATTGTTTGACGCGATGCACGCGAATCCCAAACTGATCGAGCGCCCAATCGTGGTGAACGGTGATAACGCGGCGATGGGCCGTCCGCCGGAAAACGTACTGACCGTACTCTAACAAGGACATCCGCCATGCATTCCCTTTTGGTGCTCTATTACAGCCGCCACGGCAGCACTCGCCAACTGGCGCGACACATCGCCCGGGGGATCGAGCAGGTCAACGGCTGCGAAGCCATTCTGCGCACCGTGATGGACATTGATAGCCAAGGCAACCTCATGGCGGATGACGGACGCGATCCGGTCGTATCCCGTGCCGATCTGGAACAATGTATCGGGCTGGCAATGGGCAGCCCTGTGCGTTTTGGTAATATGGCGGCTCCACTGAAGCATTTCATCGACAGCACCAGCGCCCAGTGGCTACAAGGCACACTGATCGGCAAACCTGCTTGCGTTTTTACCGCATCATCATCGCTGCATGGTGGCCAAGAAACCACTCTGCAATCCATGATGCTGCCGCTGCTCCATCACGGTATGCTCATTGTCGGCTTACCGTATTCCGAACCGGCCCTGCACACCACCCGCTCTGGCGGCACCCCTTATGGCCCCTCTCACTTTAACTCTGGTAAGGGCGTTGCCCTGAGTCAGGAAGAGTGTGAATTGGCTCAAGCCTGTGGCAAACGGCTGGCTGAAGCGGCCCTTAAACTGCACTAACCACACAAAGCCACCACGGCGTCAGACGCAACAGCGACATTTTCACGGAGGAAATATGCCTGCTCCTGCTATGCACACAACAACCCGTTTACTACGTTATGCCGCCCTCAGTGCAAATCTGGGGCTGATCGGCTGGGTGATCCTGTGGCAAACGACCTTATCCCCCCACCCGCATCTGAATCCTTGGATCATGGCCGGCCTCTGGGTGATCCCGATGTTACTCCCGCTACCGGGACTCCTTGCAGGGCGTCCGTACACCCATGCGTGGGCCAATTTCATTCTGATGTTTTATTTTCTGCATGGCTTCACGCTGCTATGGGTCGATGAAGGGGAACGCTGGCTAGCTGTTGTCGAACTGCTGATCACCACCCTTGCCTTTATCTGCAACATTCTGTTTGCCCGCCATCGAGGCCGAGAACTTGGGATCAAACTGAAACGCTTGTCACAGGTAGAAAAAGAAGAGAAAGCCCGCCACGAAGCCACCGAGTCATCACCCGCTCAACGCGATTGATGGCATCGGGTTGATAGCACTTCGTTGATCGTGCCAAATGGGTGGCGACAATTGACAGATATAAAAAAACGGTGGGCAAGCCCACCGTTTTTTATTGCGTCGAGTGTAGCGTCAACGGTATTGCACCGTTATAGCACGGGTGTTGTTGCCGGCGTAGTGACCGCCTCTGGCGTGACCGCGCGTGCCGGGGTTGGCACCGCGAGCGGTACCCACTCAAAGACTGCCGTTTGTTTCACAGGCTGTGTCTCGACCGGTGGCACGGTAAGCACGTCTGTCGCTGACACATCCACCTCGGTGGCCGAAATCGCATTCACCACGCCTGCTGCATCATTCACGTGAGCCGCTTCCGTCACTGTCGTGACTGGGGCTGTAGCTGGGGCGGCATCTGAAACTGGCGTGCTCGATAGCGGCGTGATGGCATGAGGATCAGCCACAGGGGCTTCACTGTTTTCCACCGCAGGCATCGGTGCAGGGGCTGCGACCGCCGACAAGCGGCTGTCTTGACTCAGCTCTTGCTTAAATGCGTCTTCAGAGCTCAGCAACTGCACGTTAAATTCCACGTTATCACCCTGAATACGGTACGCATTCACTGCCGCTACCGAGGTCAAGTTTGTCACCAAACGCTCTAACGTAAAGAAGTCTTTAGAGGAAGCAATGTTCCCAACCACCACCGACATGGTGTTATTTAAATCGCCACCCAATGGCACGGCATATTTCGCGGCTAACTGATCAGCCACACTGTCCATCATCTGATTAATGGTTGATACCGCCGTTCCCGACAAACGGCCTTCAACCGGCGCCACTTGTGAAGCCGCCAAGGCTTCAGGACGATTGGCAAACAACTGCCAGTTCACACTGATCTCATCCGTGCCTTGTTTACGCACACGGGCCACCAAAATAGCTTCTGGCTGGTAGCGCAAACTCGCGCTAGAGATAGGTTGCACAAAACCGCCCCACAGATCCGGTGAGCTGATCGCTGTGACATCTTCAAAATCACCGATAGGCACAGAAACCGGTAGACCACGACGTTCCGCGGCTTGTTTCACATCCGTGAGTAACTGACTGCCGGATTGATCCCACAAAATATTGCGGTCACGACCATCATCTTCCACCATCCACACCAAGGTGGTCGGGCGCTGTTCACTCCAGAAGCTCGACTTGGCCTGCGCCAGCAAGGTGCGAACTTGGCGCGGATCAAACGTCAGCGCCAACGTGCGCTGTCCATCCAAATTACCGTAGCCAAATTGGCTGACATATTGCCCGCTGTGAGTCAGTGCTTTCGCGACGACCTCGTTTTGGCCAATCGCGCTTTGCCCTGACACTTTGATCAGTACTTGTTCCAGCGCCTGTTGACGAGCTACCTGCTCTGACTGCCGGTCAGTATCCGGCAGCACTACCTGCGCCTGATACAAGTTGGTCATGGTGGCAGCCTGAAGCGGCAGTGCCAATAACGCCATGAAAAGTAACGTAACACGCAACATAAAAAACTCATTTATCACTTAAGTAATGTTCGATCATAAATTGAACATATCGTGCTCGGCAACTGCTTCCAGCACAAAATCAAAGGTTCCCTCGTATTTTTCTGTGGCACAACACACTAAGGTACTGTCTTAACGGTTATTTATGGGTCAACCCGTTGTAACAATTTTGCGAATCACCGCACCAAACACTTCCTTGCATGGGGTTTGCAAATTATTCCTCGACAACGTTAGGCAATCGATTACTTCCATGCTAATATTCCGCGATTTTTTTCTAGCCAGGGTGGATATATCACATGTTGCAGGTCTTACAGGGTGCTCAAATGCTGTTTGTGGCATTTGGGGCGTTAGTTTTAGTGCCACTGCTCACGGGGCTTGATCCCAACGTTGCTTTCTTCGGTGCCGGTATCGGTACGCTGCTTTTCCAAATTGTCACTAAACGTTCTGTTCCTATCTTCCTTGCTTCCTCTTTTGCTTTCATTGCACCTATTATGTTCGGCGTCCAAACCTGGGGCATCCCTGCCACCATGGGCGGCCTGATGGTCGCGGGTGTGGTCTACGTGTGCATGGGCGCACTGATCAAAGTCCGTGGCGTTGGCATCATCCATAAATTACTGCCTCCTGTGGTCGTTGGTCCTGTGATCATGGTGATCGGTCTGGGCTTGGCCCCGTCTGCCGTCAATATGGCGCTGGGTAAATCGGGTGACGGTGCCGTGCAATTGGTGAATGCCGATGCAGCGCTGTGGATTTCATCGGTCTCCCTGCTGGTAACCATTGGTTTTAGCGTGTTTGGTAAAGGCTTCTTCAAGCTGATCCCTATCATGGCGGGTATTGTCAGCGGCTATGCCCTCAGCTTGGCATATGGCGTCGTCAACTTTACCCCTATCCAAGAAGCGGCATGGTTCGCTATTCCGAACTTCACCTTCCCTGAATTTAACATCAACGCCATTTTGTTCATGATCCCTGTTGCGATTGCCCCTGCGGTCGAGCACGTGGGTGACATGCTGGCCATTTCTAACGTGACCGGTAAAGACTACCTGAAGAAGCCAGGTCTGCACCGTACCATGGCAGGCGACGGTATCGCGACAATGGCTGCGTCAATGTTTGGTGCACCACCGAATACCACGTACTCAGAAGTGACTGGTGCGGTGATGCTGACCAAAGCCTTCAACCCTGTGATCATGACGTGGGCAGCCGTGACGGCGCTTGTGCTTGCATTTGTGGGTAAACTGGGCGCAGTACTCCAAACGATTCCGGTTCCAGTGATGGGCGGGATCATGATCCTACTATTCGGCTCCATTGCGACTGTTGGCCTGAACACGCTGATCAAAAACCAAGTGGATCTGCACAAAGCTCGTAACTTGGTGATTGTGGCAGTCACACTGGTCTTCGGTATTGGCGGCATGGCGTTTGGCATTGGCGGCTTCAGCCTACAAGGGATCAGCCTGTGCGGTATCGTGGCGATTCTGCTGAACCTGATCTTGCCAGACGACCTGGGTGAAAACCACGTGGTCGATAATGCGCAAATCGACAGCTGTAACGACAAGTAAACGCATTAACGAGACTCTCTTAACCTGACGTCTCAATCAGGCACCACACTCCAACAGGGCGGTTTAACCGCCCTGTTTTTTTATCCGTGCGATAAGCGAGTGGATAATGAGGTGATTGAGTCCGTGAAAAACCAGTCATAAACGACAAATACAGGTACAAAAAAAGCCGGATTTTCATCCGGCTTTTTACTGTCTTTAACCCGCTTGGATCAGGACACGATTACTTCGTACCGAAGATCTTATCACCTGCATCACCAAGACCCGGAACGATGTAACCTTTATCGTTCAGCTTCTCATCGATAGCTGCGGTGTATAGCTCAACATCTGGGTGCGCTTTTTCAAGTGCTTCAATGCCTTCTGGTGCAGCAACAAGCACCAACACTTTAAACTGCGTACAACCGTGCTCTTTCAACAAATCCAGCGTCGCAATCATCGAACCACCGGTTGCCAACATTGGGTCAACCACTAGCGCAATACGCTCGTCAATGTTTGAAGCCAGCTTATTGAAGTAAGGAACAGGCTCAAGGGTTTCTTCGTCACGGTAGATACCTACCACACTGATACGGGCACTTGGCATATGCTCAAGTACGCCATCCATCATGCCTAGACCTGCACGCAGGATTGGCACAACAGTGACTTTTTTACCTTTGATTTGGTCAATTTCAACGGGACCATTCCAGCCGTCAATGGTCACTTTTTCCGTTTCAAAGTCTGAAGTCGCTTCGTATGTCAGCAAGCTACCAACTTCTGTTGCCAGTTCGCGGAAACGCTTAGTGCTGATGTCGCCTTCGCGCATAAGACCGATCTTATGTTTTACCAGTGGGTGTTTAACCTCAACGACTTTCATCTTTGACTCCTAAGCAGGCTAAATTAAAAAAAATCGTATTATTATACACCATGCTAGAGCGCTTCGGATAGGATCCCGCGGTTCGTTTGCTCACGAAACCACCAGCGAGATTTATTGACGCAAACGTTTTCCTTTCCGCCCTGACTGCTGTTATCATACCCTCGCTTTTTTACTTTAATACGTTGAGGGACCTCCTGTGAGCGGCAATAACTCTTCTCTTAGTTACAAAGATGCTGGTGTTGATATCGATGCAGGTAATGCATTAGTTGATCGTATTAAAGGGGTGGTAAAACGCACACATCGCCCTGAAGTCATGGGTGGAATTGGTGGTTTTGGTGCACTTTGCTCACTACCGACCAAATACAAGGAACCTGTGCTGGTATCAGGCACAGACGGTGTGGGTACCAAACTGCGTTTGGCAATGGATCTGAACAAACATGACACCATCGGTATCGATTTGGTGGCCATGTGCGTGAATGACCTGATTGTACAAGGCGGTGAGCCGCTGTTCTTCTTAGATTACTACGCCACGGGCAAGTTGGATGTCGATACTGCTGCTGCTGTCGTTGCTGGCATCGGTGAAGGCTGTATCCAAGCCGGTTGTGCATTGATTGGCGGTGAGACGGCTGAAATGCCAGGCATGTACCACGGTGAAGACTATGATGTCGCAGGCTTCTGCGTGGGTGTAGTCGAAAAAGCCGACATCATTGATGGCAGCAAAGTCCAAGCGGGCGATGCCCTGATTGCTGTGGCCTCTAGCGGCCCGCACTCCAACGGCTTCTCTCTGGTTCGCAAGATCATTGAAGTGTCTCAAGCGGATCTGAATCAAGAGCTAGAAGGCAAAACACTGGCTGATCACCTGCTTGAACCGACCAAGATTTATGTGAAATCGACGCTAAAAATGATGGAAAGCTGTGACATTCACGCCATTTCCCACATTACTGGCGGCGGCTTCTGGGAAAACATTCCTCGCGTATTGCCTGAAGGGGCAAAAGCCGTGGTCGATGGCAACAGCTGGCAGTGGCCTGCGGTATTTAACTGGCTACAGCAAGCCGGTAACGTCGACACCTACGAAATGTACCGCACCTTTAACTGTGGCGTTGGCTTAGTCATTGCCCTACCACAGGCGCAAGCGGAACAAGCGATTGCCATCCTCAATGCGGAAGGCGAAAACGCATGGCTGCTGGGTCACATTGCTGATGCAGCTCAAGGTGAAGAGCAGGTGGAGATCCTGTAAACGATGAAGAATATCGTTGTACTGATCTCCGGCAGTGGCTCTAACCTTCAAGCGATCATGGATGCCTGTGAATCAGGCATCATCGCTGAGGCAAAGGTGGCTGCTGTGCTGTCCAATAAAGCCGATGCCTATGGCCTGACCCGCGCTCATGCCGCCGGTATTGCCACCGAGTTCCTTACGGCCAGCGACTACACTGACCGTGAGGCCTTTGATCGGGCATTAGCCGAGCACATTGACCGTTACCAACCGGATCTGGTGATCCTTGCGGGTTATATGCGGATTCTGAGTGGCGAGTTTGTGCGTCACTACAGCGGGAAGATGATCAACATTCACCCTTCTCTGCTGCCGAAATACACCGGACTCAACACCCACCAACGGGCGATCGATGCCGGTGATAGCGAGCATGGCACCAGCGTGCATTTCGTGACGGAAGAATTAGATGGCGGCCCTGTCATTTTGCAGGCGAAAGTGCCCATTTTTGCCGACGACAGCGCGGATGACGTCATGGCTCGGGTGCAAGAGCAAGAACACCGTATTTACCCACTGGTCGCACATTGGTGCTTACAGCAACGGGCGGTGATGCAAGGCAACCATGCCTATGTTGATGGCGAATGTTTGCCGGTATCGGGCTATGCCAGTGATGACGAGTAAATCGCCCGTTATCTTGATGTAGACGTGAAAAGATTTAGGCGTAACAAGGTTTAAACGTAGAAATGTAGGCTTAAAAAAACGCGACCTCATGGTCGCGTTTTTCATTTCTTTCTTACACCTGATATCGGATACCTAAGACCAGATACCAAATATCAGATACCAGATAACCGTCGGCGTATCACTCACTCGTTGACAGTACGCGGTGATACATCGGCTCGCCCAACAGGAAGGCCGTAAACTCACCGGGTTGCATCTTATGCCACTGCTCATCGTTGGTCAGAGGCTGCGTTGCGATCACCGTCACCACGTCATTGGGGGTGGTTTCCTGCTGGAAATCAATCATCACGTCTTCATCAATCAAAGACGCTTTGCCAAACGGCGCACGGCGCGTGATCCAATGCAAGTTGTTGGTACAATAGGTAAGCACATACTCACCATTACTCAGCAACATGTTATAAACCCCTAGCGCACGCAAACTGTCACAGCTGTCTGCCATAAACTGATACACCGCCGTCCAATCTGTCGGTGCCGTTGGAAAGGCCGTATCAAGTCGGTTCAGCAACCAGCAGAACGCTTTTTCGCTGTCAGTATCCCCAACCGGTGTAAAACGGCCGGTATCAAGTTCTTCATACCCGGTTAACTGACCATTGTGGGCAAAGGTCCAGTATTGTCCCCACAGCTCGCGCGTAAAGGGATGGGTATTTTCCAAGCTCACACCGCCCCGGTTGGCTTGACGAATATGGCTAACGACCGCACAACTTTTTATCGGGTAACGTTGTACCAACTCGGCAATCCGTGACTGACAGCTTGGGTTAGGATCTTTAAACGTTCGGAAACCTTTGCCTTCATAAAAGGTGATCCCCCAACCATCACGGTGCGGGCCGGTATTGCCCCCACGCTGCATTAAGCCCGTAAAGCTAAAACAGATATCGGTTGGCACATTGGCACTCATGCCAAGTAATTCACACATAGTCCTTTATGCCCTTTCTTGATGACGAACCACTGACATGCAGGGTTATGCCGCCATTTCTTTTTCAACCAACATGATCAAGATATGGATAATCTTGATATGCACTTCCTGAATGCGGTCAGCGTAACCAAAGTGTGGCACACGAATTTCCACATCGGCCAAGCCTGCCATTTGGCCACCGTCTTTACCGGTCAGCGCAATCACGCTCATGCCTTTGGCTTTCGCCGCTTCAATGGCTTTGAGGATATTGCCAGAATTGCCCGACGTCGACAGGCCGAACAACACATCGCCTTTTGCGCCAACCGCTTCGAGGTAACGTGAGAACACGTACTCATAACCGAAGTCGTTACTGACACATGACAAGTGGCTTGGGTCAGAAATCGCAATGCCAGGGTAGCCTGGGCGGTTTTCACGATAACGCCCCGTCAGCTCTTCGGCAAAGTGCATCGCATCACAATGCGATCCACCATTACCACAAGACAGCACTTTGCCACCTTGTTTGAACGCGTCAGCTAACAACTTGGCCGCCGCTTCAATATCCGCAATATTTTTATCATCACTTAAAAAGTGGTTCAGTACATCTGCTGCTTCAGTCAATTCTGCACGGATCAAATCTTGGTACATAAGCTACGCTCTAATTATTTTTAATAAAAAACGGAGGCCAAGGCCTCCGCTGATTTATGCCTTATAAGGCAGTGTACAAAGAAATGCTTAAAGGTGTCGACTCTTAAGACGGAACATTGTGCGACGTTGACGCCAAACGCTCACGTAATGACGCGACTGACTCGACCAACGCCACATTATCAATCGACAATACACCTGCTGTGGTCAATTTTGCTGCCACATGCGGTGCCACACCCAGTAAATAGACCGGATAATCACGGACGCGATCCAACGCATTCTCAAACGCATGGATCGCCGTAATGTCTACTGTGGTCACATCGGTAAAGTCCATCACCACTGCACGGGCGTCTAGCGCAATACGATCGATTACAGACAGGGCTTTCTCACTCGCAGCAAAGAACAATGGACCGTTGATGTCATACACCACCACATCGTCACCCAAATTCAAGTGTGGGTGATTGCCTTCAACACGATTCACTGAGGTCAGTGACGCAATACGCTGGATAAACAGCAAGCCAGCCAACAATAGGCCGACAACCACCGCCACCACCATGTCAAACACCACGGTTAACGTGAAACAGGTCAACAATACCGCCACATCACGGCGGGGGGCCACTTTGATGGTGTGAACGAAATGCGGGGCTTCCGACATGTTCCACGCCACCATAATCAGCAAGCCAGCCAATGCGCTCATCGGAACGTAAGACAACATCGGTGCCAAGGCAATCATCGCCGCCAAAACAAATAGCGCATGCACAATCGCCGAAATCGGTGAAAACGCACCAGCACGGATATTCGTTGCTGTACGTGCAATTGCCGCTGTCGCAGGAATACCGCCAAAGAAAGGCACCACCATGTTAGCCAAGCCTTGGCCGACAAGTTCAGCATTCGGGTTATGCTTCGTTCCCGTCATCCCATCGGCGACCACCGCGCACAGCAGTGATTCAATGCAGCCCAGCATCGCAATGGTGAACGCCGCCGGTAGCAGTTCAATCACCAATGACCATGAGAAGCCGTCATGCTGCCAAGGCAACATAAATTGAGGCAATACCTGTGGGATCCCCTGACCAATCAAATCACCGATCTGATAATGGAATTTTTCACCCAGCAAACCCACATGCGCGCCACCTAAATGGTTAAGCGCCAGTGCCACCAAGGTACCGACCAGTAACGCCACCACGTGTGCGGGCACTTTGCTTTTCAGTTTCGCCCAACCAATAAAGACGGCAATCGTAATGACCCCGACCAAGGTATCAGACAAGTTAATGCTCGGCATTGCCGTCGCGTAAGCCACAACTTTTTCAGGAAAATGGATAGGGTTTGTCGCAACGGTCAAACCCAATAAGTCTTTAAGTTGTAGAAACGCAATGGTCAAGCCAATACCTGCCGTAAAACCGGTGGTCACCGGATACGGCACATAAGCCACCAGCTGCCCCAAGCGTAATACGCCCATCAGCAACAAGATCACACCCGACATCAAGGTCGCCAGCATCAAACCGCTCAAGCCATACTGTTGCGTGATCGGCAGCAAAATCACCACGAATGCGGCTGTTGGGCCTGTAATATTAAATCGTGAGCCCCCTAAAAGGGCTGCCAATAGACCCGCCACAATCACGGTATACAAACCGTGCTGCGGCGGTACGCCTACCGCAATCGCCAGCGCCATCCCTAATGGAATAGCCACCACGCCCACCGTAATACCGGCGATCACATCAGCACGTAAAGTAGATAACGTGATCCCTTCCCGCCATGCTTGTTTTAATGCATTAAATATCAACACGGATAACCCCTTGCTTATCGAACGGAAACGCCAAACCCCAAACATAGAACCGTTCGGATTATTGAAGTAAAAAAATGAAGAGCTGTCATCCCGAGATGGGGATCCGGCGGGCATGTGTCAGTCGGAGATCGGGAAAGGCAACATGGGTTATCGCTCGCATTGCGCGGCCATAACACCAGTATTTATTCACGGAAAAAGCGTATATCACCGCCTGAAAAGGCAGCAATTCGTGAACAATGTCACACTATGTTAATAGGGTGAGAATTTTTCGCAAGTCGTTTTTCGGCTCTCGCTGATCTCGATCAAACCGCTTATTTCCTGCGCTTCGGCCGGACATCTTTCCGTAACCGCCCCCTTTCAGAATGGAAATTTATTTCACACTTTATTAAACAATCCATTACACTCATTACAAGTGGTTAGACCTCTTACCTTAAAAGTATCTTATCTTCGTGCAAAAGAAGGAGATGAAACATGGTAACACTTGTATACCTGCTTGGATTATTCAGTGTCATTGGCGTACTGGCCTACCACCGCGTAAACCTACGCACCTTTACGGTGGCCGTCGCTGTCACATTGACCCTCGGCACCTTGCTTGATGTCATCGGTCAATACAGCTGGCTGATGTTTCTCGTGATCGCCTTGCCGCTCAATCTCCCCTCCGTCCGCCGGACACTACTCAGTCGCCCCGCACTGGCCGCCTTTAAAACCCAAATGCCCGAAATGTCACGGACAGAAAAAGAAGCCATCCATGCTGGCACCGTGTGGTGGGAAGCTGACCTTTTCCGGGGGGCGCCGGACTGGAACAAACTGCACGACACGCCCGCCCCTCAACTCAGCGCCGAAGAAAAAGCCTTCCTTGAAGGCCCGGTAGAAGAAATCTGTCGTCAAGTGAACGACTTTCACGTGACCCATGAGCGCGCGGATCTGCCCCCTGAAGTGTGGCAATACCTCAAAGACCACAAATTCTTCGCCATGATCATCGACAAACAATACGGGGGCTTGGCTTTTTCCGCCTACGCCCAATCACTGGTGCTGCAAAAGCTCAGTGGCGTGTCCGGCGTACTGTCGTCCACCGTCGGCGTACCGAATTCCCTGGGTCCTGCAGAGTTGCTGCAACACTACGGGACAGAGGCGCAGAAAGCACATTACCTGCCTCGCCTTGCAGAAGGCAAAGAGATCCCTTGCTTCGCCCTCACCAGCCCAGAAGCCGGATCCGATGCGGGCGCCATCCCTGATTTTGGCATTGTCAAAATGGGCCACTGGCAGGGAGAAAACGTATTGGGCATGGAGCTGACATGGAATAAACGCTACATCACCTTAGCGCCCGTGGCCACCGTATTAGGGTTGGCCTTCAAACTGTACGATCCTGACCACCTGCTGGGTAATAATGAAGAATTAGGGATCACCTGCGCCCTGATCCCGACTGACTTAGCAGGTGTGCACATCGGTCGCCGTCACTTCCCGCTCAATGTCCCGTTTCAAAATGGCCCCACACACGGTGAGAAGGTGTTTGTCCCGATTGACTTCATCATTGGCGGGCAAGAAAAAGCCGGTCAAGGCTGGCAAATGCTGGTTGAATGTTTATCGGTCGGACGCGGGATCACCCTGCCCGCGAATACCACGGGCGGACTCAAAACCGCCGCGTTAGCCACCGGTGCCTATGCACGGATCCGCCGTCAATTCAAACTGCCGATTGGTAAAATGGAAGGGATTGAAGAGCCGCTAGCGCGACTAGCAGGCAATGCCTATGTGATGGATGCGGCCAGCACCCTGACTGCCGCGGGGATCGACAGCGGTGAAAAACCCTCGGTGATTTCCGCCATCGTCAAATACCACTGCACCCACCGTGGCCAACGCAGCGTGATCGACGCCATGGACATTGTCGGTGGTAAAGGAATTTGTTTGGGGCCTAATAACTTTTTAGCACGTGGCTACCAAGGCGCCCCCATTGCCGTGACGGTCGAAGGCGCCAATATTCTTACTCGCTCCATGATCATCTTTGGCCAAGGGGCGATCCGCTGTCACCCGTATGTGCTAACCGAAATGGAAGCCGCCTACGATGACGACCCCGAGCAGGCACTTGCCGCTTTTGATCACGCCTTGTTTGGTCACCTCGGGTTTGTGTTCAGTAACCTCGTACGCTCAGTGTGGCTCGGTATTACCGATGGACGCGGTTCATCAGCACCATACCGTGATGCCACCACCCGCTACTATCAACAACTCAACCGTGACAGCGCCAACCTCGCCTTACTGGCAGATATCTCCATGGCGCTGCTGGGTGGCTCACTCAAACGTAAAGAACGCCTGTCTGCCCGCTTGGGGGATGTACTGAGCCAACTGTATTTGGCCTCGGCAACGTTAAAACGTTTCAGTGATGAAGGCCGTCAGCCCAATGATCTCCCTCTCGTTCACTGGGGCGTACAAGATGCGCTGTATCAATCTCAAGAGGCGCTGGATGCCTTCTTGCGTAATTTTCCCTACCGCGGGGTCGCCATCGTGCTCCGTCCGCTCCTTCTCCCTTTTGGGTTGCGTCGCTATCGTCCCGCCGATACCTTGGATCATCAAGTCGCCCGTTTAGTGCAAACCCCTTGTGACACGCGATGTCGTCTGGGCCGTCACCAATACCTGACACCTGATGAAAGCAGCCCGGTTGGCATGATCGAAGCGGCGCTCAAAGACATTTTGGCCGCTGAGCCCCTTTATGATCGCGTCTGTCAGGCGGCAGGTAAAAAAATGCCGTTTATGCAGCTCGATAAGGTCGCCGACTGCGGATTAACCCTGAATGTGATCAATGAGGAAGAAGCCGCACTGTTGCGCCGGGCTGAAGTGGGTCGACTGCGCACCATTAATGTGGATGATTTTGACCCTGACGCTCTTGCCGCTCAGGCGCAACCTCGTGCCAATAAAGACATTGCCGCGTGACAATCACCCGACGTACACCATCAGCACACCATCGATACACAATAAAAAAGGGGAAAGCCTCGGCTTTCCCCTTCTTCTGGTACATTGACGGTCTGCATGACAGACGATATCCCGTCATGCCGACAAGCATTACTGCTCTGGCACTTCTAATCCCGAACTGTCCAGCATGCGTTTTACGCGTCGCTTACGCCACAACACCACGCCACCGATCACCAGCACAATCACCGCAAGGTTCACCGCCATAATGATCTTCACCGCCTTGGAGCGCGCAGCTGCCTGTTCGACTTCAAGTCGGGCGATCTCCGCTAATCGGGCTTTCTCTGCTTGCTGCTCGCGGAAGTACGCCAAGTTACGATCCAGCTGTAACTCTGCCATCACCGCAAAATGGCTTTCCGGTAAACGAAAAATCAATTCACGATCACTAAAATTGTCGGTGGCATACAACCACCCTGACCACGTATAGCGCCCCGGCAATTCACCATTGGGTAACCAGACCGTTAAACTGCCTTCATCCGGTAACGCCGCCTGTTGACTGATCGTGACGGATCCGTCAGCACTCACTTGTGTGATATGCGCCGCGAGTGAGCCCGGCTTAATCGCGCCTTCTTCTGCTGTCACCACGACTTGATGACGTTCATTGTTGCCGCGACCCTGAATAAAGTTCGCATGCACAGGGGGCGGATACACCAACAGCACTTGCTCTTGAGTGCGCAGGAAAATACCATTTCCCGAGCTGATCCTAACTCGGTATTTACCCGGCGGCAGATCCACCTGCATCGCCACCGTGAATACGCCATCTCCCGGTAATTCATCAAACTGACGTCCATCATCGACGAACTCACCTTGTGAAATCGGCACCGGTAGCGCTTCTTTCGGCAACGTTTCTACGTTTTCAACGTATTCATAAAACACCACCGACAATTTCACTCTGTCGAGGAAATCACGCAAGGTAAGCGGCTGGCCATCGTGTGACAAACGCGCGGTAAATTTGATGGTTTCCGATTGGTAAACGCGATCAGGCAGATCATCGACAGACAACGTCAAATCCGACAACACCACGATTTTATTGGTGGGCGTGATACTCCCGATCGCCTGCCACGGCCCGGGCATCGGGTTTTCGATCGAAATAATATCGAGCCCCGGCTCTTCATACCACGCGACATGATCAGGGTGGCGCCACGCGTAATATTTATGACCGTCAGGCCGCACGATAACCACCGCATTGCTTTGACTATCGCGCTTCACCACAAAGGAGACTTGCTTCACCGTGGGATCAACACGAAAACGGTTATCGAGCCACGAGGCTTCGGTCGTACTGCTTGCCCATGACCACAACGGCAGCAACATGACCAAATACCATAATCGCTTCATCGTTCTCCTACAGACGCCAGAGGACGTCATCCTTCTTACCAACCAAATCCAATCGCGCATCATGCGCTTGTATTTCATCGGCAGAAGCACGGATAACCTTTAGTGCTTTTCTTCCTGTCGCCAAACGACGGATCGCATTTTCAGCGCCGCTCTCCCCTTCATTGTTGCCTGCGTTCAGTGCTAATGATGTCTGGCCACCGGTCATCATCAGATAGACGTCAGCCAAAATCTCGGCATCGAGCAAAGCGCCGTGTAGGGTACGGTGAGAGTTATCTATGCCATAACGGGAACACAAGATGTCCAAGTTATTTCGTTTACCCGGAAACAGGCGCTTGGCCATTTCCAAGGTATCGGTCACCTTGCAGAAGTCTTCCGTCTTCCCAATACCGGCATTGATCTTAGTGAACTCGTAGTCCATGAAGCCGATATCGAAGGGTGCGTTATGCGCAACCAGTTCGGCCCCTTGAATAAAGTCCATGAATTCTTGATGGATCTCACGGTAAGTTGGCTTATCCCGTAAGAACTCATCGGTAATACCGTGTACTTCAATCGCTTCAGGATCGATGGTGCGATCCGGCTTGATGTACACATGGAAACTGTTGCCCGTCAGTTTACGATTGATGATTTCAACCGCACCGATTTCAACAATACCATGGCCCTCATAATGGGGGCCGGTCATGTTCATACCGGTTGTTTCTGTATCGAATACGATTATGCGTTCATTAGTGGCTTTCATAGTAGCGATTGTGTCAGACTAAAGGTTTCAACTAAGGCGAATACTACCCTATATGACCAAGCAGGTAGAGATTTTCACAGACGGATCGTGCCTCGGAAATCCGGGGCCAGGTGGCTATGGTACCGTGTTACGGTATAAACAGCATGAAAAAGAATTGAATGAGGGCTTTTTCATGACCACCAATAACCGCATGGAGCTATTGGCCGCCATTGTGGGCCTGGCTAGCCTGAAAGAGTCATGCCACGTGGATCTCACCACCGACAGCCAGTATGTCCGCCAAGGGATCACCCAGTGGATCCATAACTGGAAAAAGCGCGGCTGGCAAACCGCCGATAAAAAGCCGGTTAAAAATGCCGACCTCTGGCAACGATTAGACACCGAAACCCAACGCCATCAGGTAAATTGGCATTGGGTGAAAGGCCATGCTGGTCATCCTGAAAATGAGCGTTGTGATCAGTTAGCACGTGCGGGTGCCGAAGCCCCGACGCAAGACGATACGGGTTATAACGCCAGTTAACCACTCGTTACCGGCTGCCGCCTAACACCCTCGCTTATCACTGGCGTTCGTGCGGCAGTTCACCCCCAATGGCGTCAATTGACGACGCAATTTCCACTTCGGCTTTATGGGTCTTAACGGTATCGTACGTTTACGCGCCACAATCAAATACATGCTACCAACGGCCGCACAGCTGTCCGACAGCATCCCTTCCGCCCACGCCGAACACGCTTGATGACGCGTTGCTGGCACAATGGCGAAATTTTCGTGAAACACCACTTCATAATTGAGTACCCCCAACCAATCTTTTATCCGCATCGGCATAAACATACGCCCAAGCCACGGATAACGCTTACGGTTCCAAGGCAAGCAACCGCGTAAGCCCAATAAACTGATGGGGTTCGATCCACTGATCAACAGATAGCCATCATCCACCGTGACTCGATCTAACTCACGCAATAGTCGGTGAGGATCCGAACAGTAGTCCAGTTGATGGGCAATCACACAAGCATCAAACGATTTTTCAATAAAGGGCAGCGCAAAAGGGTCAGCGACCACATTATGCAGGGGGTTGAACTTATCAATGCAAATTTGGTGTTGAATGTTACAATGGCCGCTGGCTAACTCACAACTTAAACCACCCAGCTTTAACATGTGGTACCCAAAAAGCTTCGGCCACCACTCGTCAAGCTGCGCCTGCAGTAATTCTGCTGCCCATTCGCCATTTGTCACTTGTGACCAGGTGTAAGGGGGATCAATTTGTTTTAATATGCGGGCTGGCTTCATAGCAATTCCAAATAAAATCAATGCTCAACAAAATAAAGCTGGAGAACAAACTATGCTGACTGTCCAAAGCATACCCGCATTTGATGACAATTACATCTGGCTGATTCACACTCCGGATAACCGCTGTGTGGTCGTCGATCCTGGCGAGGCCGCCCCTGTCATCGAGGTGCTTGAAACACAGCAGCTTCAGCTTGAGGCGATTCTGATCACCCATCATCACCATGATCACATTGGCGGGATCAGTGAACTGAAACGTCGCTACCCGAACATCAATATTGTCGCTCCCGCCGCCGAGCCGATTCCCGGTGTTTCACAGTCGGTAGAAGATGGCGATCAAGTCGAAATTTTTGATGAGCGCTTTATGGTCATTGGCGTACCGGGCCACACCGCTGGGCATGTTGCCTACGTGGGTGATGAGAAACTCTTTTGTGGTGACACCCTTTTCTCTGCCGGTTGTGGTCGCCTGTTTGAAGGCACCGCGGCGCAAATGTATCACTCGCTACAAAAGCTCGCGGCCCTGCCGGATGAAACCCAAGTCTATTGTGCCCACGAATATACCAGCAGCAATCTGGCCTTTGCGTTGGTCGCGGAACAGGATAATCCCCACCTGCAACGTTACCGTGAAGAAGTCAGTCGCCTGCGTGCACAGGGGATTAGCACCATTCCTAGCACGTTGAAACAAGAAAAGTTGGTGAATCCTTTCTTGCGCTGTGATCAGCCAAGCATCAAAAAGTCCGTTACAAACAGAGCGGTAGATGACAGTGATGTAGAGACCTTCGCAGCCCTACGCCGCTGGAAAGACGAATTTTGACCTAGGTCACTTGTAACCAAGGTAGTTGGACAAGTATTATCTCCCACTATTTTGGCTATGGGCTAGACACATGAAATCTCGATTTTTTTTAGCGAGTGCGCTATTACTGGCTGGTTGCCAAATTAACAATACAACAAAAACAGTAGACACCCCGACAAACACGCCGCCGAAGGAAGTCCCTGCGGCACCGGTTACCCCTGCTGTTACGCCTGTTGTGGTTGCCCCGCAGCCACAACCACCGGTTGTGACTCCCGTTATATTGCCGACGCCACAAGAACAAGAAAACCTTTGGCGACGGATCAGCATGCAGCTAACGGCTGACGTGCCCGACAATAAATCTGTCAATTATTACCGTAACTGGTACCTCCGCCACCCCGGCCACCTGCAAACGGTCGCTAACCGTGCGCAACCTTTCCTGTTTCTGATCACCGAAGAAATTGAAAAGCGCAATATGCCCTTAGAGCTCGCCCTGCTACCGATTGTTGAAAGCTCATTTGATCAGTTTGCTTATTCACATGGTCGCGCAGCGGGTTTGTGGCAAATTACGCCACCAACAGGACGCTCCTTTGGCTTGCAACAGGACTGGTGGTATGACGGCCGTCGTGATGTGGTGGAATCCACCCGCGCAGCCTTAGATCTGCTGGAATACCTCAACCGTAAATTCGACGGTAACTGGTTACATGCGCTTGCCGCTTACAATACCGGTGAAGGCCGTGTCTTCCGCGCAATTCGTAAAAATAAAGCCGCGGGCAAACCGACTGACTTTTGGCATTTAGATTTGCCCAAAGAGACCAGCGGTTATGTACCGAAGCTGCTGGCTGTGGCTGATGTGATCAAAAACCAGCAAAAATACGGCATTGCTATCCCTGAAATTGCCAACAAACCAGCAGTAGAGCTTGTCAAACCCGGCACGCAGATGGACCTGGCAATGGCGGCACAATTTGCCGGCATTTCACTGGAGAAAATGCAAAGCCTGAACCCAGGTTACAACCATTGGGCAACCGCACCTGATGGTCCAAGCCACCTGCTTTTACCGATCAACCGCGTTGAACCTTTCAATACTGCATTCGCCGACAACGGCCGCCGTGGAATGAAAGTGATCCGTTATAAAGTCCAATCCGGTGATAGCCTCAGCGTGCTGGCACATAAATACAAAACCACCACGAAACAAATTCAGCGCGCCAATAACATGAGCAACGCAAATATTCGTGTGGGTCGCCATATTTTGATCCCTGTCGCGATGAAAGAGGGCGATACCATTGCGATGCGCCTTGAAAGCAAAACACAACGCAGCCATGGCAGCGGTTACCGCACCGATTACATCGTAAAAGGCGGCGACAGCTTGTGGAGCATCGCGCGCAGCCAAAAAGTGTCTATCGATGCATTGGCGAAATGGAATGGGTTAAGCAAGAAATCGACCCTTGGCGTCGGTCAAAAACTCACGCTATGGAAAGATTCAGCCAGCGGCGGTGTGATCCGCACGGTCTACTATAAAGTACGTTCAGGGGATAACCTGAGCTCGATTGCCCAGCGTTACAAGGTGAAAGTGTCTGATGTGGTGAAATGGAACCAGATCAGCGGCAAGAAATACCTGAAACCTGGCCAGCAACTGAAGCTGTATGTGGATGTCACGAAGGTGAGTGTATGACGCCGTCCCGCAACCCCATTATTGCCCTGCTAGACACCTTTCGTTCACCGGTGGACTGCTTTGCTGCCGTTCACCAGCGTCCAAAATGGGCCATATTACCCTATTTACTGGTGATCCTCGGGCCGTTCTTTTTCTGGGGAACGTACTTTAATCATGTCGATTTAGCGTGGTTACAGCAAAGCTTACTGGCACAACTACCCGCGGTAGATGAGCAGATCCAAGCGGATTGGCTTACCAAAGAAGTGCTGTTAGCCGGGGAAGTGTTCAGTGATATCACAGGCCGTACCGCCTGTATTTTCATCCTGGCACTGTGGCTGCACCTGTCAACGAAGAGCAGCAGTTACCAACATGGCTACGGTAAATGGCTGGCAGCGGCCTGCTTCATTATGCTACCGGCGGTGATCGGTGATATCGCGAGCTACCTTAATGCACTGTTTAACACCAGCCCGATCCTCCCAAATGCAGCGGATCTGAATAGCCTGAATGGGTTACTCAAGCTACCGTTAAACAGCCCATGGTCAGCCTTTACCACGTCTATTCCATTGCTTACGCCCTGGTATATCGCCCTGAGCTACGCCGTGGTCGGCGCATGGACAGACTACGATCGTGCAAAATGCATTATCGTCGCCAGTCTACCTTGGGTAATGACCATCGTGTTATGGCCTATTCTGATCATTGCAGCGTAAATTGCGCAATGATCGGGTTATGATCAGAGGCATCCGTGGCGGGTGCCTCTGCTTTCACCAAGTTCAATTGACGGTAATACAGATGATCCAACGGTTTACCAAACACTTTGATCCGTTGATCGTGAGCTAACTGCACATCCACCAAGCCTAAACTCTCCGCAAACTGCGTCACCACATCCAAGCGACCCTGTCGCCACGTATTAAAGTCTCCCGCCAAAATAATCGGCCCAATGTGCTTATCCAGCACTTTTTTCAGCTTGTTAAACTGCGCTTTATACTCGTCTAAGCCGACCGAAAAATTAACACCATGCAGGTTCACCACCGCCAACGTTTGCCCATTCGAAAGGTTAAACTCCGACAAGAGTGCGGATTTTGGCAGCCGTAACCACGGTTCTACCGCCAAATACGCACAGGTACTTTTGGCATTCACGCTTGATAAGTTCATCACCCCAGCAGGCGTATTGAGGAAACGGAACGCATTGGCCATACGCACTTTCCACTGTGCGGTATCCAGGTACTCTTTCAACGGTACATTCAAGCTGGCTTCTTGCAATAACACTAAGCGACTGTCTTGCGTGACCTTTTCCAACTCACGACGCCAGTTGTCTTTTTGTTGTTTATAAATGTTCCACACGGATACCGTTAAATCACCATTATCATCCAGCGGCTGTGCCATTTCGCTATGAATACAGGTATAAGAAAACGTCGGAGCTAGCACATTAGCACTCACTTCCGGCACTTCTGAAACATCAAATGACCAGTTTAATGCACTGATCCCTAATGCGCCGGCAATCACACCGAATCCAGCGGCCACTTTGGTATAACGCGCCATGCTTTACCTATCAATCAACAATACGAGGGAATAAACAAACAGAAGAATAACGGCGGCCTTTAATAATGGCTGGCGTTATCGTAATACGCAGAGGGGGATAACGGGGTGAAGATCACCGCGACATCTAACTGAGGGTCATGCAGTGCCTGTCTAACGGCATTTGTGATCACTTGTGCGACCTCATCTTGCACCGCTTGGCCACGATCAAACCACAACACTTCCACAAACGGGTAAGCTTCTGAGACATCACCATCAAAGATAAAGGTCGTGGTGATATGTTCTAGTGTGAAATCCTCACGAGGACACACCATCAACGGCAGCAAATCATCCACTAACTGGGTTGATAAGGCTTTTAAATGATCAAATTCTACGGCTCGAAAACGAAGATGCGGCATGGTTTAGCCCCTTTTTTCTAACGCGGAAAGGCCACACCTTACCATTTAACACGCCTTTTCTGCAGTCCATTTTGTCATTTCTCCGTTAATTCACCGCTCATTATCCTGAAAAATCATCCGCTCAAGGTGCTTTAGTGAGAGTAAATTCATGATTTATTACGACCTTTAAGTATGCGCTATCACATCAACGATTCAAGCTCACACGACACTGCACACTAAGATCGCAATATTGAAAGATGTATAGATAGATATGGGGAAAGAGAGAGAGCCGAACACGCGTTGATGTTCGGTATGGCGGAATCCGCGGCTCTGCCAATGAATACCAGAAATGAAAAAGGCCCCAGCATTTCTGCTAGAGCCTTGAAAGTGGCAGGGGGTAGAGAGATTCAAACTCCCAACACGCGCTGATGTTCGGTATGGCGGAATCCGTGGCTCTGCCAATAAATGCCAGAAATGAAAAAGGCTCCAGCATTTCTGCTAGAGCCTTTGAAGGTGGCAGGGTGGTAGAGAGATTAAAACTCCCAACACGCGCTGATGTTCGGTATGGCGGAATCCGCGGCTCTGCCAATGAATGCCAGAAATGAAAAAGGCTCCAGCATTTCTGCTAGAGCCTTGAAAGTGGCAGGGGGTAGAGAGATTCAAACTCCCAACACGCGCTGATGTTTGGTATGGCGGAATCCTCGGCTCTGCCAATTTCTGAAATATTCGCCACCACAAAACACCAAACGTAAAAAAGCCCCAGCATTTCTGCTGAGGCTTTAAATGTGGCAGGGGTGGAGAGATTCGAACTCCCAACACGCGGATTTGGAATCCGCTGCTCTGCCAATTGGAGCTACACCCCTGTAGTTGTTTTAAAGACTTAACTTTGTCTGAATAAAGTGGCGGAGCGGACGGGACTCGAACCCGCGACCCCCGGCGTGACAGGCCGGTATTCTAACCAACTGAACTACCGCTCCACACGGAGATAAAGATTTCTCTTTATCCGACACCTGTCGTTCAGAACAAGTATCTAAGCTTTTTTTGCTTTCAGATTTTTCTTAAAAATCTGAAGACAAGAAGTTAAAGCCTGGCGATGTCCTACTCTCACATGGGGAGGCCCCACACTACCATCGGCGCTGTTACGTTTCACTACTGAGTTCGGCATGGGATCAGGTGGGTCCATAACGCTATGGTCGCCAAGCAAATTCTGTTTGAAAATATTCCGCTGGTTATAAAGCCCGCTAGCTGTGTTAATTTGCTCTCTCACTCAGTCATTTAGCAGGCTAAACTCCTTCGCTCGACTCACAAATTGTCTTGCTATCGTACTTTATTCCGGCGCTACCTTGGGTAGGTGGAATATCTTCACAATCTGGAAAAGTTAACTAGTTTGTTCTCATACACGATTCAAGTGTTCGTGGAGTCCGTAAAACCCCTTGGGTGTTGTATGGTTAAGCCTCACGGGCAATTAGTACAGGTTAGCTCAACGCCTCACAGCGCTTACACACCCTGCCTATCTACGTCGTAGTCTCCAACAACCCTTTAGGAACCTTATAGGTTCAGGGATGACTCATCTTGAGGCTCGCTTCACGCTTAGATGCTTTCAGCGTTTATCGATTCCGAACTTAGCTACCGGGCAATGCCACTGGCGTGACAACCCGAACACCAGAGGTTCGTCCACTCCGGTCCTCTCGTACTAGGAGCAGCCCCTCTCAATCATCCAACGCCCACGGCAGATAGGGACCGAACTGTCTCACGACGTTCTAAACCCAGCTCGCGTACCACTTTAAATGGCGAACAGCCATACCCTTGGGACCGACTTCAGCCCCAGGATGTGATGAGCCGACATCGAGGTGCCAAACACCGCCGTCGATATGAACTCTTGGGCGGTATCAGCCTGTTATCCCCGGAGTACCTTTTATCCGTTGAGCGATGGCCCTTCCATACAGAACCACCGGATCACTATGACCTGCTTTCGCACCTGCTCGAATTGTCATTCTCGCAGTCAAGCGGGCTTATGCCATTGCACTAACCTCACGATGTCCGACCGTGATTAGCCCACCTTCGTGCTCCTCCGTTACTCTTTGGGAGGAGACCGCCCCAGTCAAACTACCCACCAGGCACTGTCCGCACCCCCGATAAGGGGGCGACGTTAGAACATCAACACGACAAGGGTGGTATTTCAAGGACGGCTCCACAATCACTAGCGTGACTGCTTCAAAGCCTCCCACCTATCCTACACATGTAGGGTCAATGTTCAGTGCCAAGCTGTAGTAAAGGTTCACGGGGTCTTTCCGTCTAGCCGCGGGTACGCAGCATCTTCACTGCGATTTCAATTTCACTGAGTCTCGGGTGGAGACAGCGTGGCCATCATTACGCCATTCGTGCAGGTCGGAACTTACCCGACAAGGAATTTCGCTACCTTAGGACCGTTATAGTTACGGCCGCCGTTTACCGGGGCTTCGATCAAGAGCTTCGACCGAAGTCTAACCCCATCAATTAACCTTCCGGCACCGGGCAGGCGTCACACCGTATACGTCATCTTTCGATTTTGCACAGTGCTGTGTTTTTAATAAACAGTTGCAGCCACCTGGTATCTGCGACTCCCGGCAGCTTAGAGAGCAAGTCTCATCACCGCTAGGAGCGTACCTTCTCCCGAAGTTACGGTACCATTTTGCCTAGTTCCTTCACCCGAGTTCTCTCAAGCGCCTTGGTATTCTCTACCTGATCACCTGTGTCGGTTTGGGGTACGATTTCTTATAACCTGAAGCTTAGAAGCTTTTCCCGGAAGCATGGCATCAATGACTTCAACACCGTAGTGTCTCGACATCGTATCTCAGCGTTAAGTAATCCCGGATTTGCCTAAGATTACCGCCTACATACTTGAACTTGGACGACCGTCGCCAAGCCCACCTAGCCTTCTCCGTCCCTCCATCGCAGTTATAAGAAGTACGGGAATATTAACCCGTTTCCCATCGACTACGCCTTTCGGCCTCGCCTTAGGGGTCGACTCACCCTGCCCCGATTAACGTTGGACAGGAACCCTTGATCTTCCGGCGAGGGAGTTTTTCACTCCCTTTATCGTTACTCATGTCAGCATTCGCACTTCTGATACGTCCAGCATGCCTTACGACACACCTTCAACCGCTTACAGAACGCTCCCCTACCCAATGTGACAAGTCACATTGCCGCAGCTTCGGTGTATAGCTTAGCCCCGTTAAATCTTCCGCGCAGGCCGACTCGACCAGTGAGCTATTACGCTTTCTTTAAATGATGGCTGCTTCTAAGCCAACATCCTGGCTGTCTGAGCCTTCCCACATCGTTTCCCACTTAGCTATAACTTTGGGACCTTAGCTGGCGGTCTGGGTTGTTTCCCTCTCCACGACGGACGTTAGCACCCGCCGTGTGTCTCCCGGATAGTACTTACTGGTATTCGGAGTTTGCAAAGGGTTGGTAAGTCGGGATGACCCCCTAGCCTTAACAGTGCTCTACCCCCAGTAGTATTCGTCCGAGGCGCTACCTAAATAGCTTTCGGGGAGAACCAGCTATCTCCAGGTTTGATTGGCCTTTCACCCCTAGCCACAAGTCATCCGCTAATTTTTCAACATTAGTCGGTTCGGTCCTCCAGTAAGTGTTACCTCACCTTCAACCTGCCCATGGCTAGATCACCTGGTTTCGGGTCTAATCCTAGCAACTGAACGCCCAGTTAAGACTCGGTTTCCCTACGGCTCCCCTAAACGGTTAACCTTGCTACTAAAATTAAGTCGCTGACCCATTATACAAAAGGTACGCAGTCACAGGACAAAGCCTGCTCCTACTGCTTGTACGTACACGGTTTCAGGTTCTATTTCACTCCCCTCACAGGGGTTCTTTTCGCCTTTCCCTCACGGTACTGGTTCACTATCGGTCAGTCAGGAGTATTTAGCCTTGGAGGATGGTCCCCCCATATTCAAACAGGATAACACGTGTCCCGTCCTACTCGTTTTCACTGATAAGATGTTGTCGGTTACGGGGCTATCACCCTGTATCGCTGTGCTTTCCAGCACATTCACCTGACATCAAACTAGCTTAAGGGCTAATCCGGTTTCGCTCGCCGCTACTACCGGAATCTCGGTTGATTTCTCTTCCTCGGGGTACTTAGATGTTTCAGTTCCCCCGGTTCGCCTCGTTACGCTATGTATTCACGTAACGATACGTGCTTATGCACGTGGGTTTCCCCATTCAGAAATCCCAGACTCAAATGGTTGTTACTACCTAATCTGGGCTTATCGCAAGTTACTACGTCTTTCATCGCCTCTGACTGCCAAGGCATCCACCGTGTACGCTTAGTCACTTAACCATACAACCCCAAGAGGTCTGTATGTTCAAACAACCAAGGTTCGTCACCTATCTTCGATCAAGAAAGATAAGGACATTGGTTTTTCGCCGGACTCATCTTTTATTTCCACTTTTTAAAAAGTGAAGACAAAAGTACACAAGACACTTGAATGTGTTTGTTTTGAGAACTCGTTTTCATTCTTAAAGAATAAAAACTATTTGTAATTCAATCATTCGATTGAATTTACTAGTCAGCTTTCCAAATTGTTAAAGAACATGTGTTTACCGAAGTATCCACTTTCTAATCATTCTCGATGAGAACATTTAGAAAGTGGCGTCCCGTAGGGGAGTCGAACCCCTGTTACCGCCGTGAAAGGGCGGTGTCCTAGGCCTCTAGACGAACGGGACCCGGTATTTGTCTTTACTATTAACCAAGCAATCTGTGTGGACACTGCATAAAACAGCAGTCTATCGTTTAAGGAGGTGATCCAGCCCCAGGTTCCCCTAGGGCTACCTTGTTACGACTTCACCCCAGTCATGAACCACACCGTGGTAAACGCCCTCCCGAAGGTTAAGCTATCTACTTCTGGTGCAGCCCACTCCCATGGTGTGACGGGCGGTGTGTACAAGGCCCGGGAACGTATTCACCGTAGCATTCTGATCTACGATTACTAGCGATTCCGACTTCATGGAGTCGAGTTGCAGACTCCAATCCGGACTACGACGTACTTTCTGGGATTCGCTCACCATCGCTGGTTGGCAGCCCTCTGTATACGCCATTGTAGCACGTGTGTAGCCCTACTCGTAAGGGCCATGATGACTTGACGTCGTCCCCACCTTCCTCCGGTTTATCACCGGCAGTCTCCCTGGAGTTCCCACCATTACGTGCTGGCAAACAAGGATAGGGGTTGCGCTCGTTGCGGGACTTAACCCAACATTTCACAACACGAGCTGACGACAGCCATGCAGCACCTGTCTCAGAGTTCCCGAAGGCACACCAAAATCTCTTTCGGCTTCTCTGGATGTCAAGAGTAGGTAAGGTTCTTCGCGTTGCATCGAATTAAACCACATGCTCCACCGCTTGTGCGGGCCCCCGTCAATTCATTTGAGTTTTAATCTTGCGACCGTACTCCCCAGGCGGTCTACTTAACGCGTTAGCTCCGAAAGCCACTCCTCAAGGGAACAACCTCCAAGTAGACATCGTTTACGGCGTGGACTACCAGGGTATCTAATCCTGTTTGCTCCCCACGCTTTCGCATCTGAGCGTCAGTCTTTGTCCAGGGGGCCGCCTTCGCCACCGGTATTCCTTCAGATCTCTACGCATTTCACCGCTACACCTGAAATTCTACCCCCCTCTACAAGACTCTAGCCTGCCAGTTCCAAATGCTATTCCGAGGTTAAGCCCCGGGCTTTCACATCTGGCTTAACAAGCCGCCTGCATGCGCTTTACGCCCAGTAATTCCGATTAACGCTCGCACCCTCCGTATTACCGCGGCTGCTGGCACGGAGTTAGCCGGTGCTTCTTCTGTTGCTAACGTCAAATCCATACGCTATTAACGCATGAACCTTCCTCACAACTGAAAGTGCTTTACAACCCGAAGGCCTTCTTCACACACGCGGCATGGCTGCATCAGGGTTTCCCCCATTGTGCAATATTCCCCACTGCTGCCTCCCGTAGGAGTCTGGACCGTGTCTCAGTTCCAGTGTGGCTGATCATCCTCTCAGACCAGCTAGGGATCGTCGCCTAGGTGAGCCTTTACCCCACCTACTAGCTAATCCCACCTGGGCCAATCTTAGCGCGAGAGGTCCGAAGATCCCCCTCTTTGGTCCGTAGACGTTATGCGGTATTAGCCATCGTTTCCAATGGTTATCCCCCACACTAAGGCATGTTCCCAGGCATTACTCACCCGTCCGCCGCTCGTCAGCAAAAGAAGCAAGCTTCTTTCCTGTTACCGCTCGACTTGCATGTGTTAGGCCTGCCGCCAGCGTTCAATCTGAGCCATGATCAAACTCTTCAATTAAAAGTGTTTGCTGCTATAAATAGCGGCTCAATGAAATACTGTGTTTGTTCATTACCGAAGTAATGAACGAATTGACTGTGCCGAATCTTACGATTCGATTTGGTCACTCAGTTTCATTGATAATTCTTTTGTTGACTATCATTTCACGAGTGCCCACACAGATTGCATGGTCAAATTGTTAAAGAACAACACTGACGGGTTAGCGACTTAAGTTGCCGTTCTCCGTGTCAGTGAGGTCGCATTATAGGGACTTCGTTCACGCTGACAAGCCCTAAAATCAAAAAAAACGAGAAAAAACGAACAAGCGAACAAAATACACACAGATATGATTTATCAGTATAAAAAATACAAAAAAAGAAGGCACAGCGCATGCTGTGCCTTCTTTTCGCCGTTACCTTTTACCGTAAGAATAACAGTAAGAGACAATGACAACCTTTATTGAGGTTTGTACTTCGTGTCCATTATCGTCACAGGATCAAACGTCACACCTTTTTTCATCGCTTTTTTGGTGGCTTTCTTTAGATCGCCATCTATCCAATACAAACCCAAGTCATAGAGACCACCAATGGTGAACAATAGCTGTGATTTCTTTTGCATGGGTTGATCCGGGTATTTCATCCATCGCCAGTAAGCTTCACGTGTGTATGGCGCCATCACACTTGGGATAATGACTGTCGCATCATGAACAATCTGCTGGATTTGACGTGACAAGTTCTCTTTCTTAGTCGTAGAAAAAGCCGTTCGATACTCTCCAATCAGAGCATCCAATTCTGGCGAACTGTAATTGGTGAAATTATTATTTTGCGGCTTACCTGCATTATCACTATGGAAGTAACCCCAATACTGTGGCCGTGGGAACACCCCCATTCCGTGATAAGATATATCATGCTTTTTCTCAAGGGCAAATTTAAACGCTGACGACCCATCCACTAGGTTCATGACCAATTCTAAACCCGATGCTTTGGCTTGTTCTTTCAAATAAGCCAGCTGTGGCGTTTGAATTTGATGACTATAAGTGACTGCAAAGCTCAAGCGCTGCTTTTGCGCATTCTCGCGGATTCCATCACTGCCAATGGTGGTAAAACCCGCTTTTTCAAATGCAGCAATCGCTTTTGCCGGGTCAAATGACAACGGTTTGATGTCGGTGTTCGTAAATGCGCCCGCCCCTACGCCCATTGCATTGGGCTTACGAACGAAATCACCGCGCAGGACATTCTTATTCAATCCATCGACATCAAGTGCATGGCCAATCCCCTGACGAACATGAATATCATTCAATAGAGGTTTATCCGTGTTTAACCAAAAATTACCCGCGCCAACTTCTATTTCACTATAGCCCCAGAACTTATGGATATACCCTTTCTGGAATGGCTCAGTATTGGATTTATCATGCCATAATGCCGGACGACCGAGAGAGTAAACATCCAGGTCCCCTTTTTGAAAATGCTTAAACGCAATATCCGCATCGCGAATCACTTTTATGCGAATTTTTTCCACATTATATCGGTTCTGGTAATAACGGTTACTGTACCCCCACCAATCTTCACCAGCATGCTGCATGGTAATCGATTTACCCTTTTTCACCTTACCGACATGATATGCCCCAAGGGTCGGCTCTGGTTTGAAATTAAAACGACGCACATAATTGTCATCCACCCCATCATTATTCTTGTCCGTCTTAGGCTTATGGAAATGCTCAGGACGTGGTTTTAAACGGTGGCTACTGTAGAGCAAATCGTCCTGATCTTTTTCTTTTGTGAACACCACTTCTAACGTGTGATCATCTAAAGCCGTAATCCGGTTAATGTGCTCGCTGTAATAGCTGTTGTACCACGGGTCAACAATGTCTTTTGAGCGAAAGAACTTCAACATATAAGAGAAATCAGACGCTGTCAGTGGTTCACCATCTGACCACACAGCCTTAGGATTAAGCTTCATATAAATCGTTTTATTATCATCACCAAAAGCCCAATGTGTGGCCACATCAGGGATCCATTTCAGGGTATCTGGATGACGTTGCAGCAGTTGTGGCTGTCCATCGACAAGCCATACACGAAAAGCACCGTTCCCATCAGGGCCCACAGAACGAAATGTCTGAGGAAAACTTGAGAGAGAAGTACGCAGTGTACCGCCGAACTCGGCGTCGGGTGAGGCAAACAACGGCTCGTTGTTATTGGTGATCCACTCTACATTGTCTGGCACTGCCGCCCATGACAGGGCCGGCAATAGCATAGCAGTGGCGAGTAACGTCCTTCTCATCATGGTTCCTTCCTTTATCATAGCGCCGCTTTCATGCGGCTTTTTTTCGTTCTTATGGGTCAAGACCTGTCTTTAGGCAACATGGGGGTTTGTTTCCGCCCGCCGCTTACGCTTCCTGTCTTTCGGGTGTGTGATAGGGATCGCAGAGAGCAATGTCTTGGTGTAATCCGCTTGCGGGTTGGCGTAAATCTCTTGTGCCGGGCCCATTTCGACGACCTTACCGAAGTACATCACCACCACGTTATCAGAGATGTGTTTCACCACTGACAGGTCGTGAGAAATGAATATGATCGCCAAGTTCATTTCTTTTTGCAGTTGCAGCAATAAGTTGAGGATCTGCGCTTGTACCGACACATCCAATGCCGACACCGATTCATCACAAATCAATAGTTTGGGTTTAAGTGCAATCGCACGCGCAATACCGATCCGCTGACGCTGGCCGCCCGAGAACTCATGGGGATAACGGTTGACGGCCGTTTCTGGTAATCCCACTTTCACCAACAGTTCTTTCACCCACGTCTTGCGTTCAAGCGGCGTACCGACTTTGTGAATAATGAACGGTTCTTCCAGAATCATACCAATGGTATGGCGTTGATTAAGCGATTCCATCGGGTCTTGAAAGACAATCTGCATATCTTTGCGCAATGGGCGCATTGCTTTGGTCGATAAATCCGTGATGTCTTGGCCTTCGAAGAAAATCTTGCCTTCTGTCGGCTCATACAGTTTTAAGATGGTACGACCTAAGGTGCTTTTGCCACAGCCTGACTCCCCGACCAAGCCCAAGGTTTCACCTCGGGCAACGGTGAATGACACCCCATCAACGGCTTTCACGGTGTAGCCTTTTTTAAGGAGCCCTTTACCTGACACAAAATGCTGTTTGAGGTTTTCTATCCGTAATACTTCTGTCATAACGTCCTCTTTACATCGCCTCATTTCGTGGGCTTACCCTTTAAATTCAGGAAACAGTGACACATCAATCGGTTTAATTTCGATCGGCTGTTTTGGCTTGCTGTCCAAGCTCGGCATCAGCCCCATTAACCGTGCGGTATAAGGGTGTTGCGGGTTATCGAACAGATCAAAAATATCTGCAAATTCCACCACTTTCCCCGCATACATCACAGCGACATCATCACAAATTTCCGCCACGACACCCAAATCATGGGTAATAAAGATCATGGCCATGCCCGTTTCTTCCTGTAACTCATTCATCAGTTCCAGAATGGATGCCTGCACGGTCACATCCAGCGCCGTTGTCGGCTCGTCACAAATAAGTATGTCAGGTTTACACGCCAGTGCCATGGCGATCATCACACGCTGACGCATGCCGCCCGACAAGTTGTGTGGGTATTCATTAAGCCGTTTATCCGGCATCGGGATTTTGACTTTTTTCAGCATCTCCAACGAATACGCATTACGCTGGGCTTTATCCAAATCCGGACGGTGCAACTCCAGCACTTCATTGATCTGACGGCCAATGGTATGAACAGGATTTAGCGCAGTCATCGGATCCTGAAAAATCACCGAAATTTTATTGCCACGCATGGCGTACATCTCTTCCGGTGGCAATGTCACCAAATCCGTACCGCGATATAAAATTTGCCCGTTGGTAATTTGCCCATACGGTTTCGGCAATAACCCCATGATGGACATCGAGGTGACGCTTTTCCCACAACCGGACTCGCCCACCAATCCCAGTGTTCTGCCCTTTCGCACATCAAAATTGACGCCATGAAGGATCTTCACTACGCCGTCGTCGGTGGTGAATTCCGTTTCTAAATCACGCACACTTAAAATGATATCGTCCTGCATCTCTCACCTCCCTACTGTTACGGCTTGTAGGTGTCGTCAACGACAACCACGGGTTCAAAGGTTTTCTTTTTCTTCATCGCTGACTTCGTTTGTTTTTTCAAGTCCTTATCGATCCAGTACGTGCCCAGCGTGAGATACCCTTCATTAGAAAACAGGTAGCGGGTGTCTTTCGTCATCGCGGGCGTAGGGAACTTCATCCAACGCCAGTACGCTTCACGGGTAAAGGGCGCCATGTAGCCCGGCACAATCACATGCGCGTCTGTCACCATTTGCTGGATCTCATGGGAAATCGCCTGCTTTTTAGCCGTGTTAAATTCCGCCAAATACGCTGCAATTTTTTCATCCATGACTGGCGAGCGGAAGTTAGTGTGATTATTGGTTTGTGGCTTCGCATTCACCGAATGGAGATATTCCCAATACGCAGGAATTTTCCCGCCGCCCATGGTCAAGTAAGCCAACTCGTGTTTTTTCTCAAGAATGTATTTAAACGCCGATGAACCATCGACCAAGTTCAGCGTTAACTCCAAACCGGCTTGCTTGGCCTGCTCTTTCAAGTACGCCACACGCGGCGTACGCGCAGGGCGACTGTATGTCACGGCAAAAGATAAGCGCAGGCCTTCTTTATTGAGACGAATGCCGTCTGCGCCCACCTCAGTAAAGCCCGCTTTTTCAAAGTAGCTCACGGCTTTTTCTGGTTGAAAAGCCGGTGGTGTACGCTCCGGATGATCGTAATCCCCATGACCCGTACCTAATCCATGCGGTTTACGCAGGTAATCCCCCCGCAACACGTTTTTGATCAAACCATCAAAATCGGTCGCGTACGTGATCCCTTTACGCACATTGAGATCATCAAGCATGGGTTGGGCGGTATTCATCCACACCCCACCCGCACCTTGTACCACTTCGTTATAGCCCCACAACTTATGGATATAGCCATTTTGATACGATGCCGTGTTTGACTTGTCATGCCATAACTCAGGTTGAACCAACCCGAAGGCATCTAAATCGCCTTTTTCAAAATGCTTTTTCGCAATGTCCGCATCACGGATCACACGTAATCGGATTTTATCCACGTTATAGCGATGCTGGTAATAACGGTTACTGTATCCCCACCAATCATCCCCAACGTGTTTAAAGGTCACACTCTTGCCTTTTTTCACTTTATCGAGGGTGTACGGCCCTGTGGTCGGCTCGGCTTTGAAATTAAATTTACGGACGAAGTTATCGTCCATGCCGTCGTTATTCTCATCGGTAATTTTAGTAAAAAAGTGGGCGGGACGCGGCTGCAAACCATTACTGGGAAGGGTCATCATGTAGAGCAACTCGTCATTACCTTTCGCCACTTTTGACGTGATAGCAATGGTGTAATCATCAATCTTCGCGACAGCGTCAATCTGGTTAGTGAAGAAATCGGTGTACCACGGATCAATAATGTCTTTAGAGCGGTAGTACTTGAGCATGAACAGATAATCATCGGCGGTGACTTTCTCGCCATCCGACCAACGTGCGTTCGGATCCAACTGGAAATACACCGTTTTATGATCGTCGCCAAACGCCCATGCGGTGGCTAACTGTGGGATCCATTTTCCGGTGTTCGGGTGGCGCTGCGCTAACTTGGGGGTTTCATCCATAAAATACTGGCGCAATCCCGAGTTTGCATCCGGCCCCACTGAACGCAGGGTTTGTGGGAAGCTGCGCATATAGTTACGGTATGTACCTCCCCGCTTCGCGTCCGGCGACGCAAACAACGGCTCATTGAGGTTTGTCTGCCACGCAATATCCGCAGGCAGTGATACCGCCCATGAAGAGGCGCTCAACGCCGTGATTGCCATCGCCAATGCCGACAGGGCGTACTTATTGTTATTTTTCATATGACATCCTTGTTTCGCCAGGCAATTACACATAGCGCGTGAATTTTTTCGGATCAAACGCCGCACGGATCGCTTCCCCGATGAAGGTCACCATCACCAAGACCAACACAATCGATGACACGACCGAAGATACAATCCATGGTGAATCCAGATTCGATTTCCCCTGTTGCAGCAATTCGCCCCAACTTGGCGTGGGTGGCATCAAGCCTAATCCGAGATAATCCAATGCCGTCAGTGCAGTAATGTTGGCCGCAATCGTAAACGGCGCGAGCGTCACAATCATCACCATGGTATTAGGCAAAATATGGTTAAACAAAATACGCCCTGTTGATGCCCCCAGCGCTTTGGCTGCCATCACGTATTCACGGGCCGATTCTTTATAAGTCATGGTCCGCATGTACCAGGTCATGCCCATCCACCCAAAGAGCACGTTGATCCCAACAAACAATGAAAACGTCGGCTGGGTGATCGAGACAAGAATCATGATCACGTACAAGAACGGCACCATTGACCACACTTCAATCAACCGCTGGACGAACAAATCAAACTTGCCACCGAAAAAGCCCATGGCACACCCGACAGCCGTACCAATGGCATACGAGATCGCCATGGTCAGTAACGCAAAGCCCATCGCGGTACGGAACCCATAAACAAGGCGCGCCAAAATGTCACGCCCGATAATATCGGTGCCCAGATAATGCTTATTATCGGCACTCGGTGGATTGGGCGGATAATCACCGGAGAAATCCTGCTCATACGGGTTCCACGGCACAATTGGCATAATGACAAAATTATCGCCACCTTCTGCCTCAAACGTGGTTTTCAGTAGGCGGTAATCGGCCTCACTGGCCTTGGCTTGACCAAACTCATTGCCCAAGCGCACATCTGAAAAGACGGGGAAGCTGTAGGAGCCGTTATATTTCACCACCAACGCTTTACTGTTAATCAGTAATTCAGCGAATAGCGATAACACTAACAGCACGGATAAAATAATGAATGACCAATAACCACGCTTAATTTCCTTAAAGCGTTTGATCTTTTTTAGCGTTAGAGGATTAAAATTCAACATATTATGCTCCAAACTTCACGCGAGGGTCGACCAAGGCCACACACACATCCGACAAAATATTCCCGATCAACAGCATCACGGCATTAATGGCCACAATCCCCATCACCACCGGATAATCACGCTCAATAATGGACTCATACCCCAACAAGCCAATACCATCGATATTGAAAATCACCTCAATCAAGAAAGAACCGGTCATAAAGAACAACAAGGAATTACCGAAATGGCTGGCAATCGGAATTAAACTATTTCGCAGTGCATGTTTACGCACGGCTTGTTGGAATGGCAGACCTTTCGCAATCGCGGTACGGATATAATCTGACGACAAGTTTTCCATCAGGTTATTTTTCATGGTCATGGTGAGCGTGGCGAAATCACCGATCAAATAACAGATCAGCGGTAATACCGCATGCCACATCACATCTTTGACGCGTTCAAGCACGGTTTCATAATCATCAAAATCGTCACCGACAAACCCGCCCATCGGAAACCATTCCAGGTGATAACTAAACAAGGTGATCAACAACACACCCACCACATAACCGGGCAAGGCATAGCCGACGAAAATCAGGATGGAGGAACTAGAATCAAACACCGAACCGTGTTTGAGGGCTTTGTAATAACCGAGCGGAATAGAAATGAAATAACTAATAAAAAAGGTCATACCGCCATAAAAGAGGGAGACAGGGAGACGCTCCGCGATCATATCGTAAACAGGCTCGTAATAGCGCGTCGACTCACCAAAATCGAGCACCATCAATTTACTGACCCAGTCAATATAAGCTTCCACCACTGGCTTATCTAAACCATAAAACGCATTTAACTCTGCGATTTGATCTTCAGAGAGTGCAGAGTTACCGCCAGCAGAGGTCATGGCGGCAGCGCCATCCCCTTGTGCCTGCATATTCGCGAGCATACGTTCTACGGGGCCCCCTGGCACAAATCGTGTGATAGTAAAAATTAAAATCGTAATGCCGAGAAACGTCGGAATAACCAACGCCATACGACGTAGAAAATATGACAACATACTTACATCAACTCCATGTCTATTCGGCGGAGACAGACAGATACATGGCTAATTTCACCTTCGCCTGCTTATCAGCTCGCAATTCACCATGAATATTTGCTCATCCTGAACAATTTCACTTTCTCAGCATCCAACTTGAACACCATTTATTTTTCTTAACGCCATAATTACAGTGATTTGTACCTGCCATCAAGTTAGGTTAACTATTTTGACCCAATCGTGTCACATTTTGCGACCAATGTGCTTCAACAACAAATAAAAGATAAAAATCTAAAAACCCTGTAAAAAACAGCGCAATTACGCCACATGCAACGACGGCCATTAGCGCAAAATGATGACAATTTGATGAACCCTGCCTCACACCGCCTAATACCCTACAAGCACAATTCACGTTAAAAACCCCAACCTGCAAGGGATGCGAATAATTCACATTATATGCCCACAGAGAATTCACCCATTAATTGACCCAATTGTTAATTTAAGGTTAATAAAACCACCAGCAGGATAAAATACAGTGAATTGAACCATTATTTGGATCTAACACGACATTTATCAAGCCTTTCAACAAATCCATCAAAACCCGTTCACAATTAATCAATAATTCCTTGATAAGTGACAGAGTCGACAATAAATTTTGTAATGAGAAATTCTGCAGCATTTAATCTTGTTTTATCATTTCTTGCACATAAAACTCACTGGTTTGACTTCAAGTTTCAGCTTCATGTATATCTTCCACACAACGTTAACGAAACGTTAATGTTCGCTTCGGCAATTGACTGCCGGGTACAGGAAGAATAATAAAGAAAGGGAGCAGCAAGGATGAATAAAAAGACAACAGCCTTATCTGTTGCTATCAGTCTGGCGCTGGGATCGAGTTTTGTCGCCTCAGCCGCTTATGCTGAAGAACAGCAGGTAGAAAAACTTCAAAAGATGAAAGTAACGGGGTCTCGTTTGACACGAGCTTCCATGGAAGGAAGTACACCCGTTGCTGTTATTGGTCGCGCTGAAATTGAACGTGCGGGTGATGTGTCGATTGCCGATGTACTGCGTAAAACCTCTTACAACTCATTTGGTTCATACAGTGAGAGCTCTGGTAGCTCATGGCAGAGCCAAGCAACCGTCTCTCTCCGTGGCCTAGGCGCATCGCGCACCCTGGTACTGGTTAACGGTAAGCGCCTTCCTGGTTCTGCGACCATGGGTGGTGGTGCTGCGAACATTAACGTGATCCCTGCCGCTATCGTTGAGCGCGTCGAAGTCATGGCAGACGGCGGCTCAGCCGTCTATGGTTCTGATGCTGTAGCCGGTGTGGTTAACATCATCCTGAAAGATGAATTTGATGGTCTGAACGTCACCGTGGGTGGCGGTATCCCTTCCCGTGAAGGTGGCGATGAGAAGAATGTCTCCTTCGTAGCCGGTACCTCTGGCGAGAAAGGCAACATTTACTTCTCATTTGAACACGACACTAAAGACGAAATTTACCAACGTGACCGTGATTACCTCAGCTCGACAAATACCGACTCTGCAAACTACTTTGATATGTCGGGCGTGAGTATCTTCGGCCGTAACGTCTACCACAATGGCGAGCTGAAACCGCTCGCGGGTTCGTTTGACCCTGCAACAGGTAACTGTAACGGCGATGGCTTTGTTGGCGTCACCAACTACCCAGGCCTCGGCGACATGTGTGGTTATGACTACACCGCAGATGCGGCACAGACAGCCTCTCTAGAACGTAACACTGTCTTTGTGAACGGTAATTTGTTTCTGACCGACACCACCACCTTTAACTCACAAATATTGCTGAGTCGTAATGAAAGCTTTGGTCGTTTTGCCCCAGCAGCGGGTATTTTCTCTGTCGACCCAACTACGGCCGGTGGTGCAGATTTCTTTGCTGAAAATGGTTTAGATCCCGCAGAAGGTCCTGCATCGGTTTACTACCGCTTCACTAACGTCGGTACCCGTGATACCAGCGTGACGGATTTTCAAGCCGACATGAAGCTAGGCTTAGATGGCACCTTTGATAATGACACATTTGGTGAAATGATTTGGGAAACCGGCTATCACCTGAACTTCTCTAACAGTCAGGAGCGTGGTACGGGTTATGTATTACGTCCTGCGGTTGAAGCTTTGGTCGATGAGGGTGAATTCCAAAACGGTGAGTTCAGCGCCAGCGCAACCGACGACTTGGCCGCGAACACCTCGCGTGAAAGCCAGATGGAAATGCACCAGTTCAATGCCGGTTTGCAGTTCGATGTAGCCGAAGTGGGCGATATCACCATCCCATTGTTCGTGGGTGCTGAATACACCACGTATGATTATTTCGATCAGTACGATGCGCAAAGTGAAGCCGGCAATATTATCGGCAGTGCTGGTAACTCTGCAGGCGGCGACCGTACGACTTATGCGTTCTTTGCTGAATCATTGATCGCGTTCACGGACGAGTTAGAAATGAACATTGCTGCTCGTTACGATCACTACAGTGATTTCGGCAGTTCTGTATCACCGAAAGTATCGTTCCGTTACCAGCCATTGGACAACTTGATGTTCCGTGCCGGTGCTGGTCTTGGCTTCCGTGCACCATCCCTGTCTAACCTTTACGGGGCTGACAGCGAGTCAAACGACTACGCCAAAGACTACGTGTACTGTGAAGCCAATGGCATTTCCGATGCCGATTGCCCAGAGAAGCAATACAGCACAACCCGTACCTCGAACGAAGAGTTGGATGCGGAAAAGTCACGTTCATTTAACTTCGGGATCAGCTACTCGCCGGTTGATGATTTGGATCTGACATTGGATTACTACAACATCCAAATTGAAGACACCATCGTCATGAACACGCTGCAAAGCATGATTGATCAGGAACGTAACACGGGCACAACGAACCCAAATGTTGTTCGTGATGATAACGGTAACATTGTCAGCGCGACGGTACCGCTTTCAAACATTGGTACGCTGAATACGTCCGGTATCGATTTTAAAGCGAACTACATCTACGACTTGGACTGGGGTTCACTACGTTATGACTTTAGCGGTTCATATGTACTTGAATATGAATCACCAGAATTTGTTAATGGCCCTACCAATAACCAAATTGGCCGTAACGGCCTGCCGCAGTACCGCTTCCAAACCGGTGTTGGCCTGAATGCGTTCGACGATCATGACGTGTACCTGTCTGCGGATCACATTGCTGACCAAGCACAAGACGTTGACAAGGATTATAACCAAACAGGTCACATCTCGAGCCAGACCCTATGGAACGTTGCTTACAACTACCAGGCTCCGTGGGACGCACGCTTTACTGCCGGTGTTCGTAATATCTTCGATGAAGACCCAAGCTTCGAATCTGACGGTGTCACATACGAAGAGGATCTATACAGCATCCAAGGCCGTGTCTTCTTCGTGAAATACTCACAAGACTTCTAATAATAAACACCTGATGCGGGCCACCGTGCCCGCGTCCTTTTTACCGACTGACTAACACAATGACAAGGATGCAACTATGACGTTAAAGGACTTTGGCGTAAGTGCAATCACTGCCGCCATGCTCACCCTCAGCGCCAGCGCACTGGCTGCCCCTTCTGGCACTGTCGTTGCGACACAAGCAAAAGCCGATAAAGCAGCAGCGACCTCGCAGGCAAAAGTAGACAAATACGCTGACAGTACTGAGGCCATGCTGGCGGAGTACAAAGGCATTTTGCGCCAACTGGACAGCATGACGGTCTATAACGAGCAGATCGGCCGTATGGTTGACTCGCAGCAAGGTGAACTGGATTCACTGACACGTCAAATCGCACAAATTGACCAGACTGCGATGGAAATTGTGCCGCTCACCCTCAAGATGATTGATGCGCTTGATGAGTTTGTCGCACTCGACCTCCCTTTCCAAAACGACGAGCGTAGTATCCGCATCAGCGAACTGCGTGAAATGATGGATCGCGCTGATGTCACCACATCGGAAAAATTCCGTAAAGTGATGGAGGCCTACCAAATCGAAGAAGGCTTCTCACGCTCGATTGAATCGTACAAGGCCAGCCTAGAACGTAACGGCGAGACCTTGACCTATGACTTCCTCCGTATTGGCCGTACTGCCCTGCTTTACCAATCTCCGGATGGGGGTGAAACGGGCATGTGGAACCAAACCACACGTCAATGGGAAATCCTGCCACAAAGTTACCGTATCGCGGTACAACAAGGCCTACGTATAGCGAAGAAGCAAGCGCCACCCGCCTTGATTAAGCTACCTGTATTTGCTGGGGAGGAAGGATAATGAAAGGATTCAAATCATTGGCTGCGGCCCTATTGACCGCACTGGTTATCGCCGCACCGGCCCAGGCCGAAACACCGGCATCCTTGGCTGAACTGCTTAAATCGGTGAAAGCCGAAAGTATTGTTGAGTCAAAAGAAAACAAACAACGTGAAGCGGAATTCCGTTCTGACCGTAACCAGCAAGCCGCACTGCTTAAACAAGCCCGTGCTGAACTCAAAGCCACAACAGAACGCGGCGAACAACTAAAAGCCGCTTTTGATGACAACGACAAACAACTGACTGAACTCACTGAAACGTTACGTCAGCGTTCAGGCACGCTGGGCGAAATGTTTGGGGTCGTTCGTCAGTACGCCGGTGAGTTTAAAGGCTTGTTTGCGGCATCACAAAACGCCGTCCAGTTCCCAGAGCGTAATGCTCTGCTGACCAAACTGGCTGAAAGTAAAGAGTTGCCATCGACGCAAGAGCTAGAAGGTTTCTGGCACACCATTTTGCAGCAAGTGATTGTATCAGGTAACACCACCACCACACCGGCCACGGTCGTGTACGGTGAAGGTAAAGAAGCCGTGCGTGATGTCACCATCGTGGGTGAGTTCAATGCCATTGCTGACGGTAAGTATGTCACTTACGTCCCGCAGACGGGCAAGTTTGAAGAACTGTCTCGTCAGCCAACCAAAAACATCATGCGTAACGTCCCTGGCTTTGAAGCGGCCAACGGCAGCTACGAACCCTTGTTTATTGACCCGTCTCGCGGTGTGATTCTGTCCCTACTGGTACAGAGCCCAACGGTACAAGAGCGTATCGACCAGGGCGGTATCGTGGGTTACGTGATCCTCGGTATGGGTGCGCTAGGTGCTTTGATTGCTCTCTTCTGTTTCCTACGTCTGACGCTTATCGGCAGCAAAATGCGCAAGCAAACCAAGACGGATAAAGTACTGAAAGGCAACCCTATTGGCGAAATCATGGAAGCCTACTTGGATCACAAAGGTGACAACCTTGAAGATCTAGAAGCGAAAATGGATGAAGTCATCTTGCGTAATGCCCCAAGCATTGAGCGCTTCGTCGTATCAATCAAACTGTTTGCCTCAGTGGCTCCGCTACTCGGCCTACTGGGTACAGTCATGGGGATGATCGGCACCTTCCAGGCGATTACCTTGTTTGGTACCGGTGACCCGAAACTGATGGCAGGGGGTATCTCTGAAGCCCTTGTGACCACAATGCTAGGCCTTGTTGTCGCGATTCCACTGCTGTTCTGCTACACCCTCGTACACAGTAAGAGCCGCCGTCTGGTGCAAATGCTGGAAGAGCAAAGTGCAGGCTTTATCGCGCGTTACCAGGAAAAACTGCACGCTGCCGACAGCTAAGGAGGCACTATGTGGTGGTTAATTGAAGAGATTGAGTCAATACGACGCTTCCTCGGTATGGGTGGGGATGTCTTAATGGCCATCTTCATCCTCAGCTTCATGCTATGGACGGTACTGCTAGAACGCTGGTTTTACTTTACCGCCGTGCTGCCAAAGGCCATCAAAAAAGCCGAGGCCGCTTGGGCGGCCCGCAGCGAGCACAAAAGCTGGAATGCCAAAGCCATTCGGCAGGAAATGGTTTCCTTGCAGGATGTAGAAAACAAACGGGGTCTGCCCATCGTAAAAGTGCTGATTGCGCTGTGTCCCCTACTGGGCTTGCTCGGTACGGTGGTAGGTATGATTCAAGTGTTTGATATTTTGGCGGTAACAGGAACAGGAAGCCCCCGCGCCATGGCGTCGGGGATCTCAAAGGCAACAATCCCAACCCTTGCGGGCATGGTCGCTTCTCTTTCGGGGCTGTTTTTCAGCTCACGACTCGACCACCTCGCTAAGGTCTCCACGCAAAAGCTGGAAGATAAGTTGAAGCATATTGCCTGAGTAAAAGGAATTGAGGGATAGGTCATGAAAAGACGCTACAGCAGCGATAGCAGTGACGAAGCAGCTATCGACATGACACCGATGCTCGACATCGTATTTATCATGTTGATCTTCTTTATTGTAACAACATCGTTCGTAAAAGAAGCCGGTATCGACGTCAACCGCCCAAGCGCCAACACCGCGCAGACCGTCAAGAAAGGCAACATTATGGTCGCCGTGGGCGCATCGGGTGACGTATGGGTCGATAAACGCCGCGTAGAAGTGGATGCGGTTCGCGCCAACATTGAACGTCTGCGTGCTGAAAGCCCAGATGGTGCCGTGGTGATTCAGGCTGATGAAGAAGCCAAATCCGGTATTGTCGTGAAGGTGATGGACCAGATCAGAATGGCAGGTGTACAAAGCATCTCCATTGCCGCAACCAATAAGGATTAAGCCTATGCGGTATCTGGCCTCATTAGCACTGGCGCTCGTTGTCTCCCTGGGATTGTTCTGGGGGATGGACAAGCTAGTAAACAAAGAGCGCCACGAGCTAACGTCGAATGAAGACTTACGCATGGTCGACTTCATTCGCGTTAAACCCGATGAAAAAATACAGGAGAAAAAACGCGAGCTGCCAAAGCCGCCGCCACCCAAACGTCCACCACCGCCGCCTGAGATGAAAGTCACCTCAACGGTCAAACCGGTGATGGAGCAGATGCCCATGGACATGCCAAAGCTGGATTTACCAGTTAATGTCACAGGGGGCTCCGTACTTGGCCATTACAGCCAAGGCGGTGGCGCGCAAGTCAAAGGCAGCGGTGGCCCGATGCCACTGGCAACCTTCCAGCCACAAATGCCACGTAAAGCCGCCCGTTCTGGGCTGGAAAAAGGCGTGGTGTTGGTGGAGTTCACGGTCAATGCCCGTGGTGGTGTCGAGAATGTGAAGGTACTCAAAGAGTCCCCGCGCAAACTGGGCTTGGGCAAAGCGGCGCGTAAAGCGGTATCGAAATGGACCTTCAAACCGAAACAGGTTGATGGCAAACCCGTTAGCGCACGTCTTTCACAAGAAATTGAGTTCTCGGTAAACTAGGAGTCAACAATGAAGAAATATTATCAACATTTGCTGGCTTCTTTCATCTTGCTATCCGGTGCCCTCGCGGCACCGGCACTGGCCAGCACCCCAGAACTGAGTGATCGCACCTTCCGTACCGTCAACAAAGTGCAGGAGTTGATTGCCACAGAACGCTACAGTGATGCCATCGCAAGACTGAACAAAGCCATCAATAGCTCAGGCAAGAAAGAGTATGATCGCGCTGTTTTGCTGCAACAGATGGGCTTTTTATATTCACTGAAAGATAACTACCCGAAAGCGGCGGAGTATTTCACCAAATCGCTAAAAACCAATGCCCTGCCCGTGCCCGTCGCACAGCAGGTACGTTATAGCCTGGCGCAGTTGTTATTGGCAGAAGGCAACTTCAAGCAGTCCGTAAAAACCATGAAACAATGGTTTGAGGTGGCAAAAACCACCGATGAAAAACCACAGGCACATGCGTATATCACGCTCGCCAGTGCGTATGTACAGCTTGAAGATTACCGTAACGCCATCGCCCCGACGAAAAAGGCCATTGCCATGAGCAAGAAGCCGAGTGAGTCGTGGTATGTGCTGCTGATGGCCGCCCACTATGAGCTTAAGCAGTTCAAAAGTGTCGCGGGGGTACTCAAAACCCTGACCACCAAGTATCCGAAGAAAAAGCAGTATTGGATGCAGTTGTCAGGGATTTACATGGAATTAAATCAGGAGAAAAACTCATTGGCTACGCTAGAGCTTGCCCATAAATTTGGCCTGCTTAGCGAGGAGAAAGAGTTACTTCGCTTGACCAACTTCCAAGCCTATTTGGGGATCCCATACCGCGCGGCCAAAACGCTAGAAGATGAAATGGGGAAAGGCACCATTGCCCGTACCGCAAAAAACCAAGATAAATTGGGTAACTACTGGCAACAAGCCAAAGCGCTCGACGACGCCATTATTGCGTATCGTAAAGCCTATGAAATGAAGCCAACGGTAAAAACGCAGATGAAGATTGCCCGTCTGATGATTCAAGACAAACAATACAAATCGGCCACACAATTTACCTTGAAAGCGGCACCCGATGCGAAAGGGGATGACAAAGCGGAATTAGCCTACCTACGCGGCATGGCCTATTTCGAGTTGGAGCAACCGACTAACGCACTGAAAGCAATGAAAACGGCAGCGCAATCAAAAGAAATGCAAGCGATCGCCGGCCCTTGGATTAACTTCTTACAGGATCAAAGCTAAACCGTTTCTCGGTTCATCCTCGGTCAATGCCCCAGTCCGCGCGCCCTTATGCCTTGCGTGCTGGGGCGCTCAACACATTATTGAATCTCTGTGTGAGTCAGTCACACTGTTTTGGGAAGCATACGCTTCCCTTTTTTTATGCGTGAATATCACAGGCTTTTTCTGCCACGTTATTTTCAACGGCGTTAATTTCAACATTTCCCCACGCCTTACTGCTCAGCTTCGCGGCGAACACTGGCGACCACATCTGAGTGGTCATCGTCGTTCATCATTTCTACCGTGTCTGAATGAACGGGGGTCACCTCCGCCAATTGTGTCGCTTGACGCTGTGTCATGTCCTCTAAGGTCGATACATTTGCTCGGGTCACCGTTGAAGCGATCTGCGCCTCTAGTTCAGCGGTGACCGTGCTAATCGCTTCGACCTTTTGACGCTGCATTTGTGCATCCAAATCATACTGCCAATCACTGCCTGCTTGGGCATGCACAGGCGCGCTCATTACCATTGCCATCCATACACCCACCACTGCACCCGCTATTGTCTTACTCATTTCGCTCGCTCCTGTACGCTGCTTATCACCTGCTCATTAGCCCCTACTGCCTTTCATGGTGGGCAGGCATGTCTAGTTACCTTGCAAGCTAACTAGTGCAGTATGCGTGCCAGAAAAAAGATCTTATGAGATCAGTGGGTTAACAATTTTAGTCGCTTTGCAATATAAGACGCGTGGCAAATCTGTTCGCATTTCGGCTAAATTCGCCAACACGTCGTCGCCCCTATACGCGCCAAACCGCAGGCGTAAAAAAACCGCCTAAACAGGCGGCTTCATCGCATTCATTCCATGCTGCGCATGAGTGATGGGCGTTACTTATGGTAGTAACTGATGAACGTTACGCAGAACGCGCAGCCAACCATGCAGGGACATCCGCGACGCTATTTAGCACCACATCCGCCAACGCTTCACCAGCGTCTGTCACTGGCTTACCTGTACGCACCAAAATTTTCGTGCCTACCTCTGCCGCTGCGGCCGCTGTCATGTCATCGGCTTTGTCACCGATCATTACAGAATTCGCCATGTCGATTTTCAAGAAATCGCTCGCAGACTTAAACATACCCGCTTTAGGCTTACGGCAGTCACAGTCTTGCAGGTAATCCCCCTGCCCTTCGGTTGGGTGGTGCGGACAATAATAGATACCGTCAAACTCCACGCCGTTATCGACAAAGTTCCAGTCCATCCACTCGGTCAGGGTTAGAAATTCATCTTCCGTGTACATGCCACGCGCAATGCCAGCTTGGTTCGTCACAAGCACCAGTAGGTAGCCCATGTCTTTAAGCTTTTTACAAGCCTCAAACACCCCATCGATGTATTCAAAATCATCAACGGTATGTACATAACCGTGATCAACGTTGATCACACCATCACGATCGATAAAAACTGCTGGTTTGGACAAGGTCAGCCCTCTGATTTACTGTCTCTATATAGGGTCAAATTATGGCACGCCTCAGGTTCGGATTCACCTGTTTCTCTCCGCTCGCCCACAATACCCGTCAAGCGCCGCTCAGGCGAGGCGTTCTGACAGGGACAACAGACCATGTTTCAGGGCCGCTCTCAGGGCAAAACAGCGGCAGAGCCATTTAGACGTCCAGACGTAAAAATATCTATTGACTTCACATATGTTAACCCATAGCATCAAACCCATAGATGTGGTTAACACTCCGTGAACACACAATATAAAAATAACGAAAAATTGCAAAACAACACAACAATATACCGGTAGCGACCAATGAAGGGTCGGCTGATCATCAACACGGTATAGGATGCAGGAATGACGATGATTGAAATAAACCGAGTCAATAAAATCTTCTATCAGGGCACCAAAGCGATTCATGCCTTGCGAGATATCAACCTGACCATCCCTCAAGGCACCATCTTTGGGGTGATTGGTTCATCAGGTGCAGGCAAAAGTACCCTGATCCGCTGCGTAAACCTGCTTGAACGTCCTACGGATGGCCAAGTCATTGTCGATGGCACCGACTTAACCCAGCTTAATGGTAAAGCCTTATCTCAAGCACGACGTAAGATCGGGATGATCTTCCAACATTTTAACCTCCTCTCTTCCCGAACCGTGTTTGACAATGTTGCGTTGCCTTTAGAGCTTGCTGGCACAGATAAAAGCGCGATCAATACCAAAGTCACCGAATTACTGACACTGGTCGGCCTGGCAGAAAAGCACGATACCTATCCGGCCAATTTAAGCGGCGGACAAAAACAGCGCGTAGCGATTGCCCGTGCGTTAGCCTCTGATCCTAAAGTGCTGTTATGCGATGAAGCCACCAGCGCCTTGGATCCGGCCACCACCCATTCCATTCTGACGTTGCTAAAAGAAATTAACCGTCAGCTTAACCTCACCATTTTGCTCATCACCCACGAAATGGATGTGGTGAAAAGCATTTGCTCGGAAGTGGCGATCATTGGTGATGGCGAGCTCGTCGAAAAAGGCCCGGTCGGTGATATTTTTGCCCACCCGAAAACCGCGCTGGCACGGGAGTTCATTCGCTCGACGCTGGATCTGTCGATCCCCGAAGATTACCGCCAACGCATGGTGGCTGAGCGCCAACCCCTGACTTACCCATTGGTGCGTTTAGAGTTCACCGGGGCATCGGTAGATGCGCCGTTGATCTCGCAAGTTGCCCGCGAGTTTGATATCGATATCAGCATATTAAGCTCTGATATGGATTATGCCGGTGGCGTAAAATTTGGCTTGATGCTGGCTGAACTGCTCGGCACCGAGCACGCAGCGGAGCAAGCCATTGCCTTCCTTCGTGATCACAAAGTCAACGTGGAGGTATTAGGGTATGTCGCTTGAGTCATTGAGTACATGGTGGGCGGAAAACGAACGCCTGATCCAATTGTTGATGGATGCATTAGGACAAACGCTGGTAATGGTACTGACATCCGGTGTGATTGGCTTTCTGATCGGTATTCCGGTCGGCGTTGCCCTGCATTTGACCAAAGATAACGGCTTGCTGGCCAACCGCAACGTGAACCGCATTCTGAGCGTGATCACCAATATCGGGCGCTCTATTCCGTTCATTATTCTGTTGGTGGCGATTATTCCGTTTACCCGCTTTGTGGTGGGCAGCTCCATCGGTACCGCAGCGGCCATTGTTCCGCTCACGGTGGGCGCCATTCCGTTTATCGCCCGTCTCGTTGAAGGGGCGCTATTGGAAGTGCCCAATGGTTTGGTGGAAGCGGCACAAGCTATGGGCGCAACACCCACCCAAATCATCAGCAAAGTGCTACTGCCTGAAGCCTTGCCGGGCATCGTCAATGCCGTGACGATCACCTTGGTGACCTTGGTGAGCTATTCCGCCATGGCCGGTACCGTCGGTGGCGGCGGCCTCGGGGATGTCGGTATCCGCTATGGTTACCAACGCTTTGATGGCACCGTCATGTTGATCACGGTTGTCATGCTGATCATCTTGGTTCAAGCGATTCAATCAGCCGGTGATTATTGGGTCAAACGCCTGGATCACCGCTAACCACAACACATCGTCAGCCCCATTCGGTATCGCGGCAGGATCGCCGCGAACCCAATACACGATTGCAAACACAACACACTTATAACATCTAGTATTACGGAAAACCCCAGTTTAAGGAGAAGTATCATGGCGTTTAATTTAAAGAATTTGGTTGTCGTAGCAGGCCTTGCCTCAGCCCTTGCCCTCACCGGTTGTGGCGAGAAAGAAGCCACCGTAGACAATAACAAAGTGAAGATTGGGGTGATGGCGGGTGCAGAAGAGCAAGTCGCTGAAATCGCCGCCAAAGAAGCCAAGGACAAATACGGCTTGGACGTGGAGTTAGTGTCTTTCACTGACTACGTCTCACCGAATGCCGCACTGGAAGAGGGCTCGATTGATGCTAACGCTTTCCAGCACAAACCGTACCTTGACCAACAAATCAAAGATCGCGGCTACAAGTTTGCGATTGCCGGTAACACCTTTGTGTACCCGATTGCCGCGTACTCCAGCAAAATCAAAAATATTGATGAGCTAAAAGCGGGCGATCAAATTGCCGTACCAAACGACCCAACGAATCTTGGCCGCTCACTGCTGCTGCTGCAACAAAAAGGCTTACTGAAGCTGAAAGACGGTGCAGGCCTGACCGCGACGGTACTGGATATTGTGGAAAACCCAAAAGATCTGAAGATTGTGGAACTGGAAGCCGCACAATTGCCACGTTCATTGGATGATGTACAGCTAGCGATCATCAACAACACCTACGCGAGCAGCATTAACCTGACGCCAGAGCGTGACGGTATCTTTGTTGAAGACAAAGAATCCCCATACGTGAACCTGATTGTGGCGCGTGAAGACAATGTCAATGCGCAGAACGTGCAGACGTTCATTAAAGCCTACCAGTCAGATGCCGTGTACAACGCTGCACAAGAGATCTTCCAAGGTGGCGTGGTGAAAGGCTGGTAATCACCCTCGCCCACTCTCATTACATCCACATAAAAAAAGCTGGCACCTGCCAGCTTTTTTTGTGCTTTCTCTTTGTACCCAGAGCACACGCGCCTTGTCTCGATACAGCACGCGTTATTTCTGCACCGCTTTAAAGCGCGGATTCGATTTACAAATCACGTACAAACGGCCACGGCGTTTCACGATTTGGCAGTCACGGTGACGCTGCTTCGCACTTTTTAACGAACTCACGACTTTCATTCTTTCTCTCCTGATTCACGGCCAAATTGACCAAAACGACGGGTAAAGTTGGCCATGCGACCTTCACTGCGCACCACGCGCTGTTTACCGGTATAAAACGGGTGCGAGGCCGATGACACATCCAAGGTGAAATACGGATAGGTCTGCCCGTCTTCCCACACAATCGTGCGATCGGTGTCTAACGTCGACCCCACCACAAAGTACTGATCCACACTGGTGTCATGAAACACCACTTTTCGATACTGGGGATGGATACCTGCTTTCATCACCTTCTCCTCTTGTTTGCTCTCTGTTTGCGTTCACGCTCAGCGATCTCTACCGGCATCTCGATACCGAGATACTGATATCCCAAGATAAATCACGATATGTTATAACATAACATTTGATAACTATTCTCAATAAAGATCAAGTCCTATTTTTATGATAAGGTCAGCGCAACCCTGTTTTGAGCCAGAATCCATGCCATACCAGATTGAACCGATTGGGGTGATCCGCTCCCCATACAAAGAAAAGTTTGCAGTGCCCCGCCAGCCGGGTCTTGTCCCTAGTGCGCGATCTGAAATCGTGTTGCAAGGCGATGCCAATGCCCTTGAAGCCGTGCGTGGCATCGAGCAATTCAGTCACTTATGGTTACTGTTTTTGTTTGATCAAAATCTAGAAGCAGGTTGGCGCCCCACTGTACGTCCCCCGCGTTTAGGCGGTAATGAGCGTATCGGCGTGTTTGCCAGTCGTGCGACGTTCCGCCCTAACGGCATCGGTATGTCAGCGGTCGAGTTGATCGGCGTGCGCCAGCAAGACGGCAATGTGATCATTGAGCTGGGCGGCGTGGATTTGGTGGATGGCACCCCGATTATCGATATCAAGCCTTACATCCCTTACTCCGACAGCCTGCCAGACGCACAAGGTGGCTTTGCCAGCGAAGAGCCGGATACCTTACCGGTGCATTTCACTGAGCAGGCCGAACGCCAATTCGTCGGCAAACACATGGCGCGTCAACGCGCGGTGATCGAAGAAGTGTTAGCCCAAGATCCGCGCCCTGCGTACAAAAAAGGCAAAGCCGATGACAAGGAATATGCGGTCAACCTGTTTGACTACAATGTTCGCTTCACTGTCAGCGATAGCGGTGTGACTGTCTTGGCCCTGCGCTAATCGCACAAATATCTGTCAGCGCCAGTCTGATCCCTTTGGCGAAAGGGGATTTGGCTGGTAAACTGTATCGTTAACGCCTTAGTGGCGGTGGGTTAATCCCAATCCCCTTATTTACCTATCAACAAACGGATACCATCAATGCGTACCAGTAAATATCTTCTTTCTACCCTGAAGGAGACTCCAAACGACGCAGAAGTAGTGAGCCACCAGCTCATGCTACGTGCAGGTATGATCCGTAAGCTGGCTTCAGGTCTATACACCTGGCTACCTACAGGTCTGCGTGTTCTGCGTAAAGTCGAAAACATCGTTCGCCAAGAAATCGACAATGCCGGTGCAATCGAAACCTTGATGCCCGTTGTGCAGCCGTTTGAACTATGGGAAGAGACAGGCCGTTCTGAAAAGATGGGCCCTGAGCTACTTCGCTTTACTGACCGCCATGTTCGTCCGTTTGTACTTAGCCCAACAGCTGAAGAAGTGATCACTAGCCTTGTGCGTAACGAAGTGAGCTCTTACAAGCAGCTTCCGCTGAACCTGTACCAGATCCAGACGAAATTCCGTGATGAGCGTCGCCCACGTTTCGGCGTCATGCGTGCACGTGAATTCTGCATGATGGATGCGTACAGCTTCGACATCGACAAAGCGGGCCTAGAGAAATCTTACCAAGCGATGCACGATGCTTACTGTAAAGCGTTCGATCGCATGGGCCTAGAATACCGTCCAGTACTGGCCGATTCAGGTGCTATCGGTGGTAACGGCTCTCAAGAGTTCCACGTATTGGCAGAAAGCGGTGAAGACTTGATCGCGTTCTCGACAGACTCTGATTACGCTGCGAACATCGAAAAAGCAGAGGCAGTAGCCCCTGCTGTTGAGCGTGCAGCGCCAACACAAGAGATGACGCTGGTTGATACACCAAACGCGAAAACTATCGCGGAATTGGTTGAGCAACACGGTCTGTCAATCGAAAAAACCGTTAAGACACTGTTCGTTAAAGCGTCTGATGAAATCGATGCTTCTATCGTTGCACTGATCATCCGTGGTGATCACGAGCTAAACGAAATCAAAGCTGAAAATCTGGCTGAAGTGGCTTCTCCACTAGAGATGGCAACCGAAGAAGAAATGCAAGCACTCATCGGTGCAGGTGCAGGCTCTCTAGGCCCTGTGGGTCTTGAGCTGCCATTCATCGTTGACCGCTCTGTAGCAGTAATGAGTGACTTCGGCGCGGGCGCCAACATCGACGGCAAACACTACTTCGGTATCAACTGGGGTCGTGACGTAGAGCTAGGCCAAGTGGCTGACCTACGTAATGTCGTAGAAGGCGATGCAAGCCCATGTGGTCAAGGTACGCTAATGCTTAAGCGTGGTATCGAAGTCGGCCACATCTTCCAGCTAGGTACCACGTACTCAGAAGCGATGAACTGTAGCGTTCTCGATTCAAACGGTAAGAACTCTATCCTAGAGATGGGTTGTTACGGTATCGGTGTATCCCGTGTTGTCGCTTCTGCTATCGAGCAGAACAACGATAAATACGGCATCATCTGGCCAGACGCGCTTGCGCCTTTCCAAGTGGCTATCGTACCAATGAACATGCACAAATCTGAGCGCGTTCAAGAAGCGGCCGAGAAGCTATACGCTGAACTGACTGCAATGGGTATCGAAGTGCTGTTTGATGACCGTAAAGAACGCCCAGGCGTGATGTTCTCTGATATGGAACTGATCGGCATCCCTCACACTATCGTGATCGGTGACCGCAGCCTAGATAACGGTGAGATGGAATACAAAAACCGTCGCACTGGCAACAAAGAAAACGTTGCTGCAGAAGGTATCGTTGAATTCCTTAAGCAAAAAATGGCTTAATTGATTTCAGTCAGCACATAAAAAGCCTCCCTCGCGGAGGCTTTTTTTATGGGGGCATTTTCATATATAGTTAACTAAGGATCATCACGCAAGGAGAGCAAATGACCAGATCGACACCCAAGATCAGTTTGCTACTGACCGGTGGTGGAGCACGGGCGGCCTACCAAGTCGGCGTACTGAAAGCCATTGCCGAGTGGTATCCGCGTGTTCACCATAGTCCCTTTGCTATCTACAGCGGTACGTCTGCCGGTGCCATCAATGCCATTGCGCTGGCCAGCTATGCCTCTTGTTTTCGCTTGGGCGTCAAAAAACTGGAATGGATCTGGTCTCGCCTGCACAGCCGCCGCATCTTCACCACCACCCCACTGGGCACAACAGGCTATCTCGCACGACAAGGCTTTGCTCGCCTGCAAGCCACGCACCACGATCGCCCTCCCTTTGGGTTACTCAACAACCGTCCTTTACGCCACCTGCTGAACCAAGTGAACAATTATCCGCGCTTGGAAAAACAAATCGCCGCGGGTCATTTACACGGTATCGCGATTACCGCCTCCAGTTACAAAAGTGGCCATTCTGTCAGTTTTTTCCAAGGTCATGCCTCTATTCCCGAATGGGATCGGGCGAAATCAAAAGGACGCCGTTCCTTAATCGCCACCGATCATCTATTGGCCTCTGCTGCGATCCCCTTGGTGTTTCCAGCTACCCGCTTAGGCCAGAGCTACTATGGGGATGGATCCATTCACCAATTAGCGCCGTTACGGCCCTCACTGAAAATGGGTGCCGACAAAATTCTGATCATCGATCTCATTAATCAACAGCAAAGTCCGCCCGATCATCGCCAAGCCCCTGGTCTCGCGACCCTTGGTGGTCACCTGATGGATACCATTTTCAGTGATACCTTGGCCGCCGATTTAGAAAATTTATCTCGCACCAATGCCTTACTGACCCAATTGGCACACACCCACAGCTCGTCCAACAACAACATCGACATGCGTAATATTGAGCATATTCACCTCTCCCCACGCCGTTCCTTTGAGCCGCTCGTGCAGCAGTATTACAGCCACCTTCCTCCGATGACCCGTGCGTTAATGCGTCTGATTGGGATCAGTCCAAAAAATGACGCCGCCATTACCAGTTACCTGTTGTTTGAGCCGGCTTACATTCAGGCGTTGATCCAGATGGGTTATGAAGATGTGTTGGAAAAAGAAGCTGAACTTCGCACTTTTTTAAATAAATCATCATCCTACTGATATATTTATTTATTAACTATTGAAATGTCTTCACAACCCACTATAGTGACCGCCCTAACATTTTTTTGACGCTAGTATGAAACCAGACATTACGATCTCGCAAAATACAGCACAAAATTGCAAACCCCGTACCAAGCCGCTTGGGGCGGATCAGCGCCTGCTTATTTTGCAAAGACTGCAAGGTAAACTCGACCTACACCTTTTGTTTGAGGTATTGGCCCGTGAGATCGAAAAGCAAATCGATCTTAGCCGCTTGATTTGGGAACAAGAGGAAACCGCTACATTGGTACGACGTGGCCCTGCGACAGGGTATCGTCAGGCCTTTCTGCTACGGTTTAATCAAAATGAATTAGGGAAGTTACTGTACCACACCCCTTATCCGCTCGATAAAGACGAAGTCAATCTGCTTCATACCTACCACCGCCTGTTTGCCGGCCCGCTGATCAATGCGCTGGAATACCGCCGCGTAAAACAAATGGCGTTGCGGGATTACCTGTCAGGCTTGGGCAATCGCAGTCGTTTTGAGCAAGACTTGCACCATGCGCTGGCCATGAGTGAGCGCCGCCAAGTCGGATTAGCCTTAGCGATGTTTGATCTCGACAATTTCAAACAGGTGAACGATCGCTTTGGTCACCCAGATGGTGATAAAGTGATCCGCCATTTTTCCACCCTGCTAAAACACGCGGTGCGTGCGTCTGATCGCTGTTACCGCATCGGGGGCGATGAATTTGCCGTCTTACTGCAACCGGCCAGCGACACCTCGGCACAGCATGTGATCAAGCGTATCCAACAGTGCATGTTGACCGACAATACGATGCAGGCGCTCAATATTGGTTGTTCCTGTGGGTTCACCAACCACCAGCCTGGCGACACGACGACTACCTTGATCGATCGCGCTGATCGTCATCTCTACCAACATAAACGCACGAAGTGATTTTCCCCTCTTCGGTAACCTCTGGTATAGTCATTCCTGTTCTCATACTGATACGCAACACACGAGGCCTTCGCCTCATGACAGTGATTTCATCAATGCCTTTGACCGGTTTAATCACGGTACAGGCATTAATAAAATCACTGTTTAAGGAAGAAAAACGATGAAAGTTTATGACTGTTGTGAATTGATCCGCATGATGTATGCACAAATTGGCAGTGGTGACCAAGGTTATATCCCGAACGCCATTCAGTGCACCATTACGACACTTAACGACATCGCTGCTAATGATACCTTGCCACTCGACGTACGCGAGCGCGCGGCTTTCGCTGCCGCTAATCTGCTGATGAGCGATCACGAGGACGCCTAATGAACTTAAGCAACTTTGAAAAGATGGATCCGGTGATGCTGATGAGCATCGTCAACATGAAGTTACGTGATGAGTTTACCGATCTCGATAACCTCGTGGCGTTCTATGATATCGACAAAGACGCACTGGTGGCCAAACTGGCCGCCGCGGGGTTCGATTACCTGCCGGATGCGAAGCAATTTCGTTAATCGCTCATGCTGTATTTTGGACTGAGCCGGTGTGATCACAGCATCCCTCCTGCCACCTCAAAAGACAAAGCATAAAAAAACGGAAGCCAAGGCTTCCGTTTTTTATTGCACATCAGACTGATAACTGAAGATGCTGAGGTATTGGGTGCTAAGTCTTCGCGATTAGCCTTTGAATACCGGTAATACATTGACCATCGCCAACACATGGAAGGCCGCGGTCAAGACCCCAAAGGTGATCACGACATTAATGGTCAGGTTCCCGCCCGGTACCACAAAGCCGGTTTGTTCAGGTTGGCGTTGACGCAAGGTTTTCGCCAAGGTCGCCGGAATAATACAGGCCCAAATCGTTGCTGCTGCACCCGCTAAACCAATCGCCGCCACAAAGCCAAACGGCGCCACCAATGAGAACAACAATGGCGGAAGGAAAGTGACTGCCCACGTTTTGAATCGACCTTGCTTGGTATCTTCAAAGCCAAAGAAATCGGCTAAATAGTCAAACACGCCCAGCCCAACACCAATGAAAGAAGACACCACGGCAGCAATAGAGAAAATGTTCAGCGCCTGCTTGATACTGTTAGAGTCAACACCCGTCGTCAGGGCAGACAACAACGCATCCACACTGCCGCCCGCACTCACGACCGGACCAAAAGATTCGCGAGGCAAGTTACCGAAGATACAAATCACCCACACCAAATAGAAGGTCAGGGCAATGGCCGTGCCCGCCAAGATCGCTTTTTTCGCTTGCTGCTCATCCTGATAATAATCACGCATGGTGCTCACAGAATGGTGGTAACCAAAGGACGTCAACGCAACCGGCAGTAACGCAAGGGCATAACTGGAGTACGCCGGCGCATCACCTTGAGCTTGCCCGAAAAGAACCGGCACACTGATCTGTGAAGCCAAACCGGAAATACCCAGCACGAAGCTGATGATCATAAATAAGATCAAGACAATGGAGATACGGTCAACAGCACGGGTGGAGTGCAAAACAAACGCCGAGCACAACGCTACAAATAAAACCGACGCGGGTTTCGTGCCGATAGAAAGCATGCCTCCAAAAATATCCCCTGCGGTTGAGATGTACGCATACAATAAAATCCCACCGACAAAATACAGCGACAAGTTATTGATAACATTCACCTTACTGCTAAGAACGTCTTTGGTCACCGTATTGAATGAGGCTTTAAACTCATAATGTTTAAGAGCTTCAAGTAATAACCAGCCCGATAGCGTCATCATGATCATCGTGAAAGAAATGGCAATCACACTCCATAGCGTCCACGCACCCGCACCGGCGCTGGGTAGGCCCAACATGCCTGCACCGACGCAAACACTGGCGATTATACAGGCTCCCCCGAGTGTGGATGGTTTACTCATAATGACTCCTAAATATGATTAATGTATCAGCGTGCTAGTACGATAATATGTTCTGATTATTTAAGCAACTGAAGATTATCTTTTTATCAAAAAAGACCCCGCACAGTGATTCGTTGCAGGAGAAATTCCTGCGCCACATAAAAAAAGGCACGGCGATCACCACCAATGTGTGATCGTCGTGCCTTTCCCGTTTGCTTTTTATCACGGGATCGCGCCAGCAAGCGCTATTTCAATTGTGAATAGTACGCGGCAAGGTTAGCAATATCTTGATCATTGAGCATCCCCGCCATCGGCTGCATCATCTGCGCCATCGCACCGGTGCGTTCCTTGCTCTGGTACGCTTTCAGCGCGCTGGTCAGATACTGGGCATTTTGACCTTTCAGATTTGGATAACTTGGAATAGTGGCAATGCCATCAGCCCCATGGCACGCCGCACAAATAACCGATTTGGCTTTCCCTGCCACAGGATCCCCCGCCGCCATGGCGGGCGAGACCATGACCGCCGTTAACAATACACTGGCTAACACGCTTTTCATTACTTCCTCCTTCATTTGTCCATTGTTCTAGGGTGTGCCTGCTTTTCCGCCAGCCTGTCGCACTGTCACGTCGGTATGCCACACGATGTCACACTCATCTCCCGCAAAGGCCGCCACCACAAAGATGCCCGCCACTGCCACCAGCTGTTCACCGTAAAAAATCAATGGTAAACGACGACGCTGCCAACTCGGTACGCCGTACTCCTGATACAGCTTTTTCAATTTCCGCTTACCCGATCGCCCTACCGGGCAGACTTCCAGCCCGGCTGGTGCAGCAAACCGCACCGTGACCGCTTCATCCTTCTCTGGTGCACGCAAGGTCGTATGAGCCGATTGGGGTAACACGTTTGCCCCCGAAATACGTTGCAGCGACAGGGTGCCCAATCCGGTAGGCAGCGCACACGGGGTATCTAACGGGCACGGCAACACAATCTGATCGATCGCGGCATACGGTTGCACCACATACAGCCGCTGCTGAAAACGACGCAAGGTATACTGATGCCAGCACAATTGCGGATTGGCATCGGCCTTGGCACCGACCACGCTGTCCCACATTTCAGCCAATTGTGCCTGTGAGGGCATTAACAGAGCCTGTTTCGCCAGCCACAGTCGGATCAGGGCTTTGCCTTGCCGTTCGCTGCCCAACGCCGCGATCGCCAAGCTGCCATCGGGCTGTACGGCCTGCGCCAATTGCACAGCCAATAACTCTTCCAGTAACCGCTCTTGTTCGCCACACAATGCCGCACTGCGCGCTACCGCCTTGCGGATCCCCGGCCAACGTTCAGCTAACACTGGCGTAATGTGATGACGCAAAAAATTACGATCGTAACGCGTATCTTGGTTACTTTCGTCTTCCACCCACGCTAACTGGTGGGTATGGGCATACTGCTCAATGGCTTCTCGGGGGACATCCAGTAACGGACGGTAATGCTGTCCGGCAGCAAATGCCATGTGTGCCGGCATGGCAGATAAGCCGGCCGGGCCGCTGCCGCGCTTTAACGCGAGTAAAAAGGTTTCCAGCTGATCATCGGCATGCTGGGCGGTCAATAACACGGTATGGGCATCCACATGCTTTGCTAACGCCTGATAACGCGCATCACGCGCTAACTGCTCAACGCTTTGTCGTGGCCCGTCAGGCAGCGTCACGCGCTCGACCACACACTCAATGCCAACCGCTGCCGCCCACGCCACACATTGCGCTGCCCATGTATCTGCATGGGCGCTCAGGCCATGGTGCACATGCACCGCCTGACAAACCACATCAGGGTATGCCTGCTGATAGCGCGCCAGCAAATGCAACAACACCCGCGAGTCCATGCCCCCACTAAGGGCCAGCACGTAACGGGTATCAGGGATTTGCTGCGTCTGAAGAAAACGGTGTAGGGTTGCATAAAGCATTGAGAGCATTCCAAAAGCAGTGACAAAGCAAGTATATCAAAAGGCGGGGATCATCGCGCAAAGTCTACAAGGCGCAAAGTCTACAAGGTACAGAGTCAAAAAAGCACAAAGTCAAAAAGCGCAGAAACAAAAAAGGCCAGCCGCTGGCTGACCTCTTTATACAAGGGTTGATGCTGACGATCAGCAGTAACCGTAGCCCATCAAACGCTCATAACGACGCGCCAATAATGCTTCTGTGTCCAACTGATCCAAATCAGCCAACGTCGCCACAATCTGCTGCTTCAATGACGCCGCCATGTCTGCCACATTACGGTGTGCACCACCCAATGGCTCTTCCACGATGTTGTCGATCAACGAAAGCTCTTTCAAGCGTTCTGCCGTCATCCCCATCGCTTCTGCCGCTTGTGGGGCTTTATCCGAATCACGCCACAGAATAGACGCACAGCCTTCTGGTGAAATCACCGAATACGTGGAGTATTGCAGCATGTTCACGCAGTCGCCCACGCCAATGGCCAATGCACCGCCTGAGCCGCCTTCACCCACAACGTTACAGATCACCGGTACCGTCAGACCAGCCATCGCTTTCAAGTTTGTTGCAATCGCTTCAGACTGACCGCGCTCTTCCGCGCCCACACCTGGGTAAGCACCTGCGGTGTCAATGAAGGTAATGATTGGCATCTTGAAACGCTCAGCCATTTTCATTAAACGCAAGGCTTTACGGTAACCTTCCGGCTTTGGCATCCCAAAGTTGCGTAGCACTTTCTCTTTGGTTTCACGGCCTTTTTGGTGACCAATGATCATCACAGGGCGACCATCCAAACGGGCAATACCGCCCACCAACGCTTTGTCATCGGCAAACGCACGATCACCCGCCAGTTCATCGAACTCGGTAAACATGTGCTCAACGTAATCAAACGTATACGGACGCTGTGGATGACGCGCCAGCTGGGCAACCTGCCAAGCGCCAAGATCGTTAAAAATCTTTTTGGTCAGCTCGAGGCTTTTCTTTTCAAGTTGCTCAATTTCTTTATGTAAATCAACCGATTCAGAATCATCACGGCTAGATACATCACGCAATGCTTCAATTTTGGCTTCCAGCTCTGCAATCGGCTGTTCAAACTCAAGGAAGTTCAGGCTCATACCACTTCAATCCTTTTGCTCATCATCATTGCTCTATGCAATAACGATGGGCTAACTTAATTAAACTCAAGCTCGACCTGCTTCTCACCCAGTAATATTTTGAGATCTGAGATAAGTTGATCTGCGGGTGTGACACGCCATTCTGTCCCTAAGGTCAATTTGGCACGTGCGTTCGAGCGCTGATAATACACGTAAACAGGTACAGTACCTGCGCGGTGCGGTTCCAGCACAGTGCTGAAACGTTCAAAAAACTGTTGATCGATCTGCTCTTCTGTCACGGAAATCGCTAACCCTCGCAGGTGCTTTTCGCGTGCATCCGATATGTCGAGTACTTCTCTGGCTGACATTTTAAGGCCACCATTGAAATCATCAAAGCTGACCTGTCCTGAAACGACCACTATTCTATCTTTTTCAAGCAGATCCAGATAGCGATCAAGTGCTTCAGAATACAGCATAACCTCCATTCGACCAGAACGGTCATCCAGGGTCAACAGGCCAATGCGTGTTCCGCGTTTGGTGGTCATCACGCGGGCAGCAATCACCAAGCCCGCGACACTCACCACTTTGTCGCGTCCGGTCGGATGGGCATCCTTCAAACGCCACGTGGTGTAGTGCTTCAACTCCGAGACATAGGCGTTGATCGGGTGACCGGTGAGGTACAACCCGAGCGTCTCGCGTTCCCCTTCCAGCCAGACTTTTTCCGGCCATTCTGGGATGTTAGCGTACGCGTGCTCCACTTCTTCCGGGGCGGCAGTCAGTACGCCGAACATGTCCGCCTGACCAAACGCTTCCGCTTGGTGATGCTGGCTGGCGGCGCGAATCGCATCGTCCAGCGTGGCCATCATGGCGGCACGGTTTGGCCCCAATCGGTCCATCGCACCGGATTTAATCAATTTTTCCAGTACGCGCTTGTTGACCTTTTTCGTGTCAATTCGCGCACAAAAATCAAACAGATCTTTAAAGTGGCCGCCTTTTTCACGCGCGGCAATAATGTTTTCAATCGGGCCTTCACCCACCCCTTTGACCGCACCGATACCGTACACAATGGCGCCATTGTCATCCACGTTAAAGCGGTACAGGCCTTTGTTCACATCCGGTGGCAGCAAGGCGATTTTCATGCGTAAGCATTCGTCCACCAAGCCAATGATCTTATCGGTGTTATCCATATCGGCGGTCATTACCGCCGCCATAAATTCAGCCGGATAGTGGGCTTTTAGCCACAAGGTTTGGTAAGACACCAAGGCATACGCTGCGGAGTGGGATTTGTTGAAACCGTAGCCCGCAAACTTTTCCACCAAGTCGAAGATTTTCATCGCCAACTCGCCGTCAACGCCGTTATCTATCGCGCCTTGTTCAAACGTGGCACGCTGCTTGGCCATTTCTTCCGGTTTTTTCTTACCCATCGCACGACGCAACATGTCGGCACCACCCAAGGTGTAGCCAGACAGTACCTGTGCGATCTGCATCACCTGTTCCTGATACAGAATGATGCCGTACGTCGGTTCCAGAATTTCTTTTAACGACTCATGCTGCCACGTCGCATCCGGGTAGGAGATCTCTTCACGACCGTGCTTACGGTCGATAAAGTTATCTACCATGCCCGATTGCAACGGCCCCGGACGGAACAAGGCCACCAGTGCGATCATGTCTTCAAAACAGTCGGGCTGCAGACGTTTGATCAAATCTTTCATACCGCGGGATTCGAGCTGGAATACCGCGGTCGATTCCGAACGTTGTAACATGGCAAAGGACTTCGCATCCGCCATCGGAATAGCCGCAATATTGACCGGCGCTTTCCCTTCCGCTTCCAAGCGGGGGTTGATCATCCCCAATGCCCAGTCGATGATCGTCAGGGTACGCAGCCCCAAGAAGTCAAACTTCACCAGACCGGCCGTTTCCACGTCATTCTTATCGAACTGGGTGACCGGGTTACCCCCTTCGGCGTCACAATACAGCGGTGCAAAGTCAGTGATAGTGGTCGGCGAGATCACCACGCCCCCGGCGTGTTTACCGGCGTTTCGCGTGACCCCTTCCAAGATCCGACACATGTCGATCAGATCTTTGACCTCTTCGTCCGAATCATACATTTGTGGCAGTTGCGGTTCGGCCTCGAACGCTTTCGCCAGCGTCATGCCGGGTTCTGCCGGGATCAGTTTGGACAGACGATCAACAAATCCGTACGGATGCCCGAGCACGCGGCCCACATCGCGGATAACGGCTTTGGCGGCCATCGTACCAAAGGTGATGATCTGGGATACCGCATCACGGCCGTACATTTCGGCCACGTGATCAATCACCTGATCACGCTTATCCATACAGAAGTCGATATCGAAATCGGGCATGGAAACACGTTCAGGGTTCAAGAAACGTTCGAACAGAAGGTCAAATTCCAGCGGATCCAAATCCGTGATGTCCAGCGCATATGCCACCAGTGAACCGGCACCTGACCCTCGACCCGGTCCTACCGGCACGCCGTTATCTTTCGACCACTGGATAAATTCCATAACGATCAGGAAGTAACCCGGGAAGCCCATCTGGTTGATCACTTTCAGCTCAATATCCAGACGGTCGTCATATTCAGGGCGACGCTCTGCCCGCACGGCCTCATCCGGGAACAAAAACGCCAAACGGCGTTCAAGGCCCTCTTTCGACACTTTGACCAAAAAGTCTTCAATGCTCATGTCGCCGGTCGGGAAGTTGGGCAGGAAGTATTCGCCCAAACGCACTGTGACATTACAGCGTTTGGCGATTTCGACACTGTTTTCCAGCGCTTCAGGGATATCCGCAAATAGCGCGCACATTTCGTCTTCGGTGCGCAAGTATTGCTGGTTACTGTAGAGTTTCGGACGGTTGGGATCGACCAGCGTGTAGCCATCATGAATCGAGACACGAATTTCATGGGCATCAAATTTATCGGCCGTCAGAAAACGCACGTCGTTGGTCGCCACCACGGGCAAATCGGCTTGTTCGGCTAAGGCAACCGCAAAGTGCAAATAGGCCTCTTCATCAGGACGCCCCGTTCGCACCAGCTCCAGATAATACGCATCGGGGAAGTAGGTCTGATAAAACGCCACGCATTTATCAACCAGTTGCTGGTTGCCTTTCAGCAACGCTTTACCCACGTCACCGCTTTTACCGCCAGAGAGCAAGATCAAGCCTTTGGCATGTTCCATCAACCACGCTTTGTCCATCACCGGCATGTGCTGCACATGGCCACGCTGGTAGGCTTTGGAGATCAGCATGGTCAGGTTCTGGTAGCCTTCATTATCGGCAGCCAGTATGGTCAGATCCCATAACTCGTCGCCCATCTCTTCTGACATCACTTTGAAGTCAGCACCGATGATCGGCTTCATACCTGCCCCGTGGGCAGAATAGTAGAATTTCACCAGACCACACAGGTTGGTAAAGTCGGTCAATGCCATCGCAGGCATGCCCATGCCGGCCACGGTTTTAACCAGCGGCCCAACTTTGGACAAGCCATCGACCATTGAAAAGTCACTGTGGACACGAAGATGAATAAAGCGAGGATCAGCCATGACTAACCAATATTATGTGTGGGTAAAACAAAGAAGGTGATTATAGCCCAAAGCGCTCACGCTGTTGACTCTAATCACCTTGATAGGGCGTTTGCTGTGCGACAAATTTTACATCGCCGTCTTTTCAAACACTTATGCCGAGTGGCTTATGTGACACGACTCAGTCAAGCCCGAGAATTCGCTTCACTGGCTTAAAGCTCTTGCGGTGCTGTTCAATGGCACCGTGGGCTTCCAAGGCGTCAAAGTGCGCTTTGGTCGGATACCCTTTGTGCTTGGCAAAGCCGTACTGCGGATACTGCGCATCCAGCACTTCCATTTCACGGTCACGGGTGACTTTCGCCAAAATGGAGGCCGCACTGATCTCTGCCACACGCAAGTCGCCTTTCACCACGGCTTGCGCCGCCATCGGTAACGCCGGCACTTTGTTGCCATCGACCAGCACAAAATCAGGCTGTACAGATAAACCCGCCACCGCACGCTGCATCGCTACCATGGTCGCTTGCAGAATATTGAGTTCATCAATTTCTTCCGGCTCGCAGCGGCCCAATGACCACGCCAAGGCCTTCTCTTTGATTTCATCAAACAGCAGGTTGCGTTTCTTTTCGCTAAGTTTTTTCGAATCAGTCAGCCCTTCAATCGGGTTATTCGGATCCAAAATGACCGCAGCGGTCACAACTGCGCCCACTAACGGGCCACGGCCAACTTCGTCTACGCCTGCAATGCAAGACGCAACCGGGTATTCAAACGGGGGAAATTCTATTGCCATCGTCTTTATCTACTTACAGATTGAGAGAGTGACGGCCACTGTTGACCGTCACTGATCGATCACTTATTGATGAGCGCCAACACGGCGTGTGCGGCTTTCTTATCCGCATCGCATTTGATCAGCTGATGCAAACGGGTGAACTCGGCCATCAAGGCGGCGTTGTCTGCTTGATACTCTGGCGACAAGAAGCGGTTCACTTCCCGGACAAGATTCTCAGGGGTGCAGTCTTCTTGCAGCAGCTCCGGCACCAACTCGCGATCCGCCAGAATGTTCGCCAGCGACACATACTTGGTTTTCAGCAGGCGCTTGGCCAGCCACGCGGTCAGCGGTTTCACTTTATAGCCCACCACCATCGGACGCTTCACCAGCATGCATTCCAGTGCGACCGTACCGGATGCCAACAAAACGGCATCAGACGCAATCATCACATTGCGCGCGGTATCGTCCACCAGCACAAAATCAAGCTCTGGCGCGGTAGCCTGCCAAGCCTGCTCAAACTGCGCTCGGCGCTTTGAGTTCACCAGCGCGACCACAAAGCCGAGATCCGGATGTTGCTGCTTGAGCAAACGACAGGTTTCAATAAACGGCGGAGCCAATAGCTCCATCTCGCCACCTCGACTCCCCGGCAACACCGCAAGCCAACGCTTGCTGCTGTCTAACCCCAGTAGTTGTTGTGCGGCGTGTTGATCGGTGTCCAGCGGAATGCTATCGGCCATGGTGTGGCCAATAAACTCACACGGCACATTGAATTTATCGTAGAAGGCTTTTTCAAACGGCAAAAAGGCCAGCACCAAATTGGTGGCCGCCGCAATGCCGTGAATGCGGTTCTGACGCCATGCCCAAACTGACGGGCTGACGTAATGGACGGTTTTGATCCCAGCATCTTTCAAGTTACGCTCAAGGCGTAAATTGAAATCCGGTGCATCAATGCCCACAAACACATCCGGCGGGTTGTCCGTAAAATACGTGACCAGTTCGGCTTTGACTTTGAACAGGCGAGGCAAACGGCCAAGGACTTCAACAATCCCCATGACCGCCAACTCTTCCATGTCAAACAAGGTTTCGCAACCTTCGGCCTGCATACGCGGCCCGGCAATGCCGACAAACTCCGCATCCGGGTACTGCGCGCGCACGGCTTGCATAAAACCGGCACCTAAAATATCGCCGGAGATTTCCCCGGCGACAATTCCTATACGAAGTGGCTTCGTCATATTAACGAATGATTCCGCGTTCTGAGTTGTTGATAGCATCCAGGAAGTGACCAACCGATGGCCACTCTTCGGCCATTTCAGCCAAAATAGGCTTCACTTCAGCCAGTGTTTTTCCTGAACGGTACAGTTCTTTGTACGCACGGCGCAGGGCATGCAGTTCTGGTTTTTCAAAACCATTACGCTGCAAACCGACCAAGTTCAGACCAAACGGTGATGCGTGGTTGCCTTGTGCGAGCACGTAAGGCGGCACATCTTGCACCACGGCAGAACACCCACCGATGTAGCTGTATGCACCCACCGAACAGAACGGGTGGATGGCAGACAAGGCCATTACGCCCGCATAATCGCCCACGCTCACATGGCCACCCAGAATCGAGTTATTACCAATGTGGGTGTGGTTACCGATCACAACATCGTGCGCCACGTGTGCGTTCACACACAGTAGGTTGTCGTTACCGACAATGGTCACACCTTTGTCTTGTACGGTGCCACGGTGGATCTGAACGCTTTCACGGATCACGTTACGATCGCCAATTTCAAGGCGGGTCGGCTCACCGTTGTATTTCTTGTCCTGACACTCTTCACCAAGAATGGCATACGGGAACACGCGGTTATCATTGCCCATGGTCATCGGGCCCTTCATCACAACGTGGGACATGATTTCGTTACCGTCCCCGATCACCACATCTTTGGCGATGTAAGTAAACGGTCCCACGGTGGTGTTGGCACCAATCACCACACCTTCTTCAATCACCGCTGACGGGTGAATTTGCGCAGTTTCGTGGATCATTAGAATTCTCGTCTTGCACATTTTAGCTCAGCAGAACACACCACTTGGTCGTCCACTTTTGCTACACCGTTGAACAAAGCAATGCCACGGCGCTCTTTTAGAAATTCAACTTCAATGATCATCTGATCACCCGGCACAACCGGCTTACGGAACTTCGCGTTGTCGATGCTGGCGAAGTAGTAAAGCTCGTTTTCTGCTGGCGCACCAAAGGTTTTAAAGGCCAACAGACCAGTCGCTTGTGCCATGGCTTCAAGGATCATCACACCAGGGAATACCGGCATTTTCGGGAAGTGACCCGTAAATTGCGGTTCGTTGACCGATACGTTTTTAATCGCTGTCAGGGTTTTGCCTTCTTCATAATGCGTCACGCGATCAATCATAAGGAACGGGTAACGGTGCGGAAGAAGCTCTTGAATCTCGGTGATATTCAGCGTTTTATTTTCGCTAGTCAAAACTGAATTCCTGTCTAGTCAAATAGGAGAAATGCGTGTGTTATGGACACGCAAAGCGGCCATCCTAACGGGGCCGCTTGCCACGTAAAGGCGCGATTATTCGCCTTTTGGGGTCAATTGTTTTTCAACGGCTTTGAGACGTTTGTTCATCTCATCAATCTTCATCACGCGGGTCGCGGTTTTACGCCACTCACGGTTTGGCTGCAAGGGAATGCCAGAAGAGAACATGCCTTTTTCTTCAATACTGCGCATCACCATACCCATACCGGTAATGGTCACGCCATCGGCGATTTCAATGTGGCCGTTAAGCACAGACGCACCGCCAATAATGCAGTATTTACCGATTTTAGTACTGCCGGCAACAATTGTACCACCCGCCATCGCCGTACCATATCCGATCTGCACGTTGTGGGCGATCTGCATTTGGTTGTCGATGATCACGTTATCGTCAATGATGGTGTCATCCAGCGCACCACGGTCAATGGTGGTACACGCGCCAATTTCCACGCGGTTACCAATACGTACGGTACCTAGCTGTGGAATTTTCACCCACTCGCCTTTCTCGTTGGCATAACCGAAGCCATCGGCACCGATCACGGTGCTTGACTGAACCAAACAGTGATCGCCAAGTACCACGTTGTGGTAGATCGTGACGTTCGCCCACAGCTTGGTGTTCGCACCAATTTGAGCGCCTTTACCGATAAAGCAACCCGCGCCAATTTGGGCGTTATCGCCAATGCGGGCACCGGCTTCAATCACGGCATTATGGCCAACCGCGACGTTTGCACCCAACACGGCGGTCGGGTCAATAAATGCCGACGGTGCAATGTCAGCAGCAGCAACGGGTGTGGTATCCAGCAATTGTGCGACACGGGCGTAACACACATAAGGGTCGCTAACAATCAGGGCATTACCTGAAAAATATTCCGCATCACCTTCACGCAGCATGACAGCGGAGGCTTGGCAATCCGCCAGCATCTTGCGGTATTTGCTGTCAGAAAGGAACGTGATTTGTCCCTCGCCCGCTTTCGCCATGCCAGCTAAAGAGTGGACTTCCACAGCACCTTCACCACGAAGCTCTGCACCCAATTTTTCTGCCAGTTCAGCAAGCGTTATAGCAACCATTATTAACCTTTTTATCTATTCTTCTGTTGGTACGGGTTATTTATTGTCTACCCATTGTCTACCAACCGGTAATGGTATCCAGCGTCACCAGAATCGCATTCCGCTTGGTAAGACCAGTCAAATTAACCAGACACCCATATAAAACAAGCCGAAAGACGGGAGTTTACCAAAGTTCACCCCCTTCTTTCGACTTCTGTTTTGTGTTTATGTGTGAGAAAGGCGAGGCCTTACTTCACAGCAGAAATCACTTTTGACGATAGATCGTCTTTTGGATTGGCGTACAACACGGCGTTCGCGTCAACCACCAGATCATAGCCTTCACGCTTTGACACATCCTGAATCGCAGTACGGATTTTCTTCACCAGTTTCTGCTCTTCTTCTGCACCGCGGCGACGTTGATCTTCCTGCAGGGCTTTTGCTTTAAGTTTATAGTCAGATTCCAATGCTGCCATTTCACGCTGCAGCTTGGTGCGATCGCTCGCGCTCATTAGCTCGCCGTCACGCTTCATCTTATCAACTTTGGTTTTCATGCGGCCTTCAATGCCACGCAATTCATCGATACGGTCTTTAAACTCTTTACGCAGTTTTTCTGCCACATTGTAACGCTGTGCCAATTGCTGCATCGCTTGGCCCGTTGCAACATAACCGACTTTTTGCGCTGCTTCCGCTGCTTGAGCGTAGATTGATGAAGTCAAAATCACTAGGCCAAGACCAGCCGCTTTAATCCACTGTTTCAAAGGTATCTCCTTAAATTTTTTAGAATGTTCGACCGATAGTGAAGGTAAAGAACTCTTCATCATCGCCTTCGTATTTCTTGATCGGTTTCGCTACCGAGAACACCAAAGGCCCCATCGGTGACATCCACTGTAACGCGGCACCATAAGACGCTCGAATCAAAGACGGATCAGAATAGTCATGAAGGTATTTACCTTCAGATTCACTCAAGTCGTATTCTGTATCCCACACCGTACCGGCATCGACAAAGAAGCTGGTACGAATTTGGTTACGGATTTCTTCGGATGCAAATGGCGTTGGAACAATCAGTTCCATACTGGCCAATGCCACGGCATTACCGCCGGCTGCATCGTCGGTTCCGATCAATTCTGGGTTGTTACCCCCGTTGGTATAATCCAAGTAAACCGCTTTTGGACCGACCGTGTTAGAACGGAAACCACGCAAGGTAGAGAAACCACCCGCATAGTAGTTTTCGTAGAACGGTAGCAACTGATCGCTGCCGTTATCGGTGGTGCCATAACCGTTCCCGTAACCTAAACGGCCACGTAGCAATAGGGTGTAGTCATGCTTCTCGGTGATCGGGAAGTACTGACGCACATCGTACTGCGCTTTGAAGAACTGGGCATCCGACCCCGGGATCGTCATACGGAATGACGCACGTTGGTGGTTACCCGCGGTTGGGAAGTAGCCACGGTTCAGGTTATTACGGGTCCAAGAAATTGACCAGTTTAAGTCATCCAATTCAATCGCGTTGTCACCACGGTTAAAGCCGTGGATCGCTTTGAATTTTTCGATCTGGTAATACTCTTGGGTATTCGAAATCTTGTTGTGGTCGTAACCCAAACCGAATTCAAAGAAGTTCAGTTCATCAAACGGGAAACCCCATGTCAGGCTAGCACCGTAGCTTTGGTTGGTGTAGTCCGAGATGTTCGCATCAGAGGCTTCAAACTCGTTGTAGTACACCTTACCGCCCAGACTGATCCCATCAAGGGTGAAGTACGGGTCACGGTATTCCAAGCTCAGGTTTTTCTGGTAATCGTTGATCATGGCATTGATGCCGAAACGGTTACCGGTGCCCAAGAAGTTATCCTGCAAGATACCGGCCTGGAAGCTGATCCCTGACTCTGTACCGTAGCCCACACCAAAGTTCACGTTACCGGCGTTGGCTTCTTTAACCGTGTATTTCAGATCAACTTCGTCATCACTGCCCGGTACACGAACGGTCTGTACATCAACGGTTTCAAAGAAACCGGTACGGTTCAAACGCTCTTTACCCCGTTCGACCATGCGCGAGTTCAGCCAGCTGCCTTCCATCTGACGCATTTCACGGCGTAAGACTTCATCTTTGGTCGACGTGTTCCCTGAGAAGGCAATATCACGCACGTAAATGCGCTTGCCTGGCTCAACGTTCACAATCAAGGTGACTTGTTGGCTCTCGTCATCGAAGTCCGGCAAGGTGTTAACCTGCGGATAGGCATAGCCCATCTCACCCAGCTTACGCTTGAGGGACTCTTCCAACGCCGTGACTTCAGCACCGTTGTAAACATCACCGGTTTTGATCGCCACCAAGCTGTCTAATTCCGCATCTTTACCCAGCAGATCGCCGCGCAGTTGTACGTTTTCAACGTTGTACTGCTCGCCTTCATTCACCTTCAGGGTAATGTATACGCCTTTTTTATCCGGAGAGATCGCCACTTGCGTCGCATCAAGACGGTATTTCAGGTAACCGTTATTGAGGTACATCGAACGCAGGGTTTCTAAGTCACCGGCCAGCACTTGCTTCTGGTACTTTCTTTCACCAAAGAAGTTCCACCACGGCAGATCATCTTGCAGATTAAACTTGTCCAGCAACTCTTCATCGGTGAACACCGTGTTCCCGACAAAGTTAATTTGCTGAATTTCCGCAGACACCCCTTCGGTGAAGACAAACTTCAAATCCGCACGGTTACGCGGCAATGGCGTGACCACTGCTTGTACCGAGGCATTGTACTTACCGACGCTGTAGTAGAAATCTTCCAACCCTTTTTCAATTTTGCTCAGGGTGGTGCGATCGAGAGATTCCCCCACGCGAATGCGGGAGGCATCGAGGTTTTCTTTGAGCTGCTCTTCCTTGATAGCCTTGTTACCAGAGAAGGTAATGTTGGCAATCGTTGGGCGTTCTTGCACGGCCACCACCAAGGTGCTGCCGTCACGATATACCTTGATATCTTCAAAGTTGCCCGACGCAAATAACGACTGGATCAATTCGGAGACATCGCGATCATCAATTGTGTCACCCACTCGGACAGGCATTTTTAACAACGCCGCCCCCAGCGTCACACGCTGTAGGCCGTCAAAGCGGATATCTTCCACCACAAATTGATCCGCACTCTGCGCAACGCTGCTTCCGAAAAGCAGTGATGCGATCAACAGTTTCTTCATCGCCATTACTGTTCTGATTATTCCTTGCTAAAACGCTCTTATTTAAAAGCGGGTAAAATCATTGAATAGCGCAACGGCCATTAACGCAACCAAAATGGCTGAACCCACTCTATAGCCCATTTCCTGAACGCGTTCAGAAACAGGACGACGTGTTACTGCTTCGATGGCGAAGAACATCAGATGTCCACCGTCCAGCACAGGAAGCGGTAATAAATTCACAATACCCAAATTCACACTGATCAGGGCCAAAAAGCCGAGGAACGACAATAAACCAATATCGGCCGTCATCCCTGCCCCTTTAGCAATGGAAATAGGGCCACTCAAGTTTTTCAGCGCTACATCGCCTGTAAACAGCTTGGTCACCATATCAAACGTAATGGTCACTAACTGCCACGTGCGCTCAGACGCTTTGCCAATGGCCTCAATCGGACCATATTGCATGTGGATCAGGTTTGCTTCCGGCCACGGGTCGCGGGCTGAAGCAAAACCGGCATAACCAATGACATCACCATTGTCGAGGGTTTTCGGCGCTGGCGTCAATGGCAGTGAGACTGTCTCCTCACCGCGCTTCACGGTCATGGTCAATGTTTGCTCAGGGTGTGAGCGAACACGATCTACCACTTGCTGCCAGGTCGTTACCGGTTGGTCGTCCACAGCCACAATTTTGTCATTTAACCGTAATCCCGCGTGAATTGCTGCTCCATCTTCCACAAGTTGTGAAATGATTAGCGTAAATTTCGGGTAAAACGGGGTGATCCCCAAGGTGGTCAGTACTCGCTCACTCTCAGGATCATACGACCAATGGGTCAAATCCAAGGTGCGATCGACCACCATACCGCTTTGTGGGTCGCGGGCGGTCAACGACATACTCGTATCACCAATATGGGAAATCATGGCCATGTTGACCGATTCCCAATCTGCAGTTTTGAGTCCCGATATGGATTTTAGTTCCATCCCTGAGACAATTCCTGCGTCTGCAGCAATCGATTGGGGCGCCACTTCGCCAATCACGGGCTTCACCGCTGGCAAGCCAATCAGGAATACCACCCAGTAAGCAAAAATGGCAAACAAGAAGTTCGCCAGTGGCCCCGCCGCAACAATCGCACTGCGCTGCCACAATTTTTTGTTGTTAAATGCCATGTGGCGACGCGCTTCTGGCACCGCCTCGACACGTTCATCCAGCATCTTGACGTAGCCGCCAAGCGGGATCATCGCAAGGGTGTATTCCGTGCCATCTTTACCGACTTTACGCCATAGGGCCTTACCAAAGCCGATCGAGAATTTTTCGACGAACACGCCACAACGGCGCGCGACCCAAAAGTGGCCATATTCATGCACGGCAATCAACACACCCAGCGCCAGCAAAAAGGCGCCAAGGTTCCACAATATTCCCATCATAGCGTTACCTTTTGAATCAGGGTCTGAGCCGCAATACGCGCTAGACGATCCAGCTCAAGCACACCAGCCAAATCGCTTGGCTCGGTCAGGTTTGCCAGTGCTAACACCTCGCTGTTAATGCGTGCGATGTCAGTGAAACCCAGACGGTGCTCTAAAAATGCCGCTACCGCGACTTCATTCGCAGCATTCAACGTGGTTGTCGCCGCTTGCCCACTATAACAAGCATCCATGGCCAATTTAAGGCAAGGATAACGGCTAAAGTCAGGCTTAAGGAACGAAAACTCACCAATCTGACTGAAATCCAATGGCGCAACACCCGCGTCTACCCTTTCAGGATAGGACATTGCACAAGCGATAGGAGTGCGCATGTCCGGCAAGCCCATTTGGGCAATCACGGAGCCATCTTTATACTGCACCATGGAGTGGATCACCGATTGCGGGTGAATGATCACATCCATCTGCTCGCGGGCGGCATTGAACAACCAGCGCGCTTCAATGTACTCCAGCCCCTTGTTCATCATGGTGGCAGAGTCAACGGAGATTTTAGGTCCCATTGACCAATTTGGATGAGCAATTGCCATCGCTGGCGTCACCGCAGCCAATTCAGCCACGTCGGTATAGCGGAACGGGCCGCCCGAGCCGGTCAGCAAAATTTTGCTCACGCCGGCACCAGCCAAATCACAGTAACCCATCTGACGCTGTACATCGGCAGGCAGGCTTTGGAAAATCGCATTGTGCTCACTGTCTACCGGCAGCAATTCAGCACCGTACTGACGGCATGCATCAATGAACATTTGGCCTGACATGACCAAGGCTTCTTTGTTTGCCAACAAAATGCGTTTGCCCGCTTTCACTGCCGCCATGGTCGGCAACAACCCCGCAGCGCCGACAATCGCGGCCATCACGGTGTCCACCTCATCCAACGCCGCTACGTGGCACATACCAGCCTCACCGGCCAGCACTTCGGTTGCGATCTGGTGTTGCTTCAGCAACGCAGCCAATTCCTGGGCGGCCTGCTCAGACGCCATCGCGGCGTATTTTGGCTGCCATTGTTGGCACAGCTCAAACATTTTTTGGCTGTTGCTGCCTGCCGCTAATGCGACTACGTCAAACAAATCAGGGCTCTGAGCGGCGACGGCTAGCGTGCTGCTCCCGATAGAACCTGTTGCACCAAGAATCGTTAACTTACGCATACTATCACTTAACACTAGAATGTTTTGTCAGGCCATTTAAGCATGGCAACCTTGCCGGTTTATTGCCTATCCATCGTGATGGGGCACCGGCAAGGCACAAGAAAAACAAGGAGAGATTACACCAACCACAAATACAGGAGGGCGAACACAGGCAGGGCAGCCGTCAGGCTATCTATACGGTCAAGCACCCCACCGTGTCCCGGTAGGATCTGACTGCTGTCTTTGATCCCAGAAACACGTTTGAACATGCTTTCAACCAAATCACCCAAGACGGACGCCACCACAGTGACCACGGCAATGAACAATAAACTGCCCACGCTCGCAAACGGAATGTCCATCAGTGCGGCACCGCCCCACGTCACAACAATCGCCAGCAATGCGCCACCCACTAACCCTTCGATGGTTTTGTTTGGGCTCACTGCCGGTGCCATTTTATGCTTACCAAATCGCTTACCCGAGAAATAGGCGCCCGTATCCGCCGCCCAGACGAGCAAGCAGACCAACAGCACTAATTTTGCACCATGGTAAGGGGTTTCAAGGTAATTTACCGCGCGAAGCATCAAGATGCTCCAAAAGAAAGGCAGGAGGGTCAGTAAACCGAACAGGTATTTTAAAGAGGAGATCCCTGACCACCCCGCCGCGCTGCGCGGATAGGTAATGGCCAATGCGGAGGCGACCAGCCACCACACGCCACCGATAAGGAGCATGCCTTGGTGTGACGAGGTTAATGCGGATAAGGCTTGTGGATCGGTCGGCATTAAGCAGAGCGAGGCCCCTAAGCTGATAACAGGGACAATCATCGCCACAACACGTGACTTCGTCTCAACAAATTGTGTCCACTCCCAAAACCCAATCAGGGTGATTGCCGCTAACGCCGCAATGAAGGCAGGAAAAGGTAAAAAGAAGATTCCTGCAATAACTAAGGGAGCGAGGATGACTGCGGTGATAATACGTTGCTTAAGCAAACTGCGTCCTCTCGATTTTTCTTCTGTTGCTGGTTAGACGCTTGGTGCTAACCAGAGTGTTGCCATTCCAGGCAAACAGCAAAAAAGGCATCAAGACCTAAGTCAGATGCCCCAAATTAAAGATACCCATTATGCCATGGCATACTGGGTATTAATGTTCTAATAGCGCTTGAATTTGCTCACCCGTACAGCCAAATCGGCGTTCACGGTTCACAAACCAGGCGACAGCTTGAGCAAAACTGGCTTCGTCGAAATCCGGCCAATGCTGTTCAGTGAAATACAACTCCGCATAGGCAGTCTGCCATAGCATGAAGTTACTGATCCGGCATTCCCCACTGGTGCGGATCAACAAATCCACATCGGGTAAATCGGCGGTGGTTAAGCCCGCTGCCAGCATATCTTCCGTAATATCGGATGCTGTCAATCCTTGCTCAGCCACTTGTATAGCGAGGCGTTTGGTGGCCTGTAGGATATCCCACTGTCCGCCATAGTTCGCTGCCACATTCAGCACCATACCGGTATTGTCCGCCGTTAACGCTTCCGCATCCGCAATTTTTTGTTGCAAGCGGTCACTGAAACGTCCGGTATCACCAATAATGCGCAAACGGATATTGTTTTTATGCAGACGCTTCACTTCACGACTTAATACCGTCATAAAGAGTTCCATCAGCAAAGACACTTCATCTTCAGGGCGACGCCAGTTTTCGCTGCTGAACGCAAACAAGGTCACTGCCTGAATCCCTAGGCGATTGGCCGTTGAGACGGTCTTGCGTACGGCATCCACACCGGCTTTGTGGCCAAACACTCGAGGCTTGCCCTTGGCTTTTGCCCACCGACCGTTACCGTCCATAATGATGGCAACATGTTTAGGTAAGCTGTCCGCGCAAAGTGCAGAATCGATTGTATCTGCCATACCTCTCCCTCAAAAAAAAAAGCGCTGTGCTGTACGCACAGCGCCCTGAATCACATTAAGCGTTTAGCAAGTTAAGGCGAACCTTATACTTCCATTAGCTCTTTTTCTTTGACTTCAAGAATCGCATCGATGTTCTTCACAGCTGCATCAGTTAGCTTCTGGATTTCATCTTGGCTACGACGATCGTCATCTTCAGAGATTTCTTTCTCTTTTAGAAGACCTTTGATGTCGGCGTTCGCGTCACGACGGATGTTACGAATAGCAACACGGCCTTGCTCTGCTTCTGCACGTACGATCTTAACCAGATCACGACGACGCTCTTCAGTTAGCGCTGGCAATGGTACGCGAATAACGGTACCGGTTGACATTGGGTTTAGGCCCAAGTCAGACATCATGATCGCTTTTTCGATTTTTGGCGTAAGTTCACGGTCAAATACTGTAATAGCCAGTGTACGAGAATCTTCAGCAACAACGTTCGCTAGCTGCTTAAGCGGCGTGTTTGCGCCGTAATATTCTACGTAAATAGTATCAAGTAGGCTTGGGTGTGCACGGCCTGTACGCACTTTAGCTAGCTGACTTTTTAGCGACTCAACGCTTTTGCCCATGCGCTCTTGCGCATCTTGTTTGATTGCATCAATCACGATAAATACCCTTAATGATTCGGTAAATGCGGGACTGTGATCCCATATAGCGCCAGCCAAGGCTGGCACTACGGTTAAACTTAATGATTCGCGATTAGCGTGCCTTCTTGCTCACCCATCACCACACGGCGAAGCGAACCAGGCTTGTTCATGTTGAACACGCGAATTGGCATACCGTGGTCACGTGCCAAGGTAAATGCCGCAAGATCCATCACTTTCAGTTCTTGTTCAAGAACATCTTGATAGCTAAGCTTATCATAAAGCTTCGCGTCTGGGTTTTTAACTGGATCTTCTGTGAAGACGCCATCGACTTTTGTTGCTTTTAGGACAACGTCTGCTTCGATTTCGATGCCGCGTAGACACGCAGCTGAATCGGTTGTGAAGAATGGGTTACCGGTACCCGCAGAGAAGATCACAACACGACCTTGACGCAACTGGCTGATTGCATCAGCCCAGTTGTAGTTATCACATACGCCGTTTAGCGGAATTGCAGACATCACTCGAGCGTTCACATAGGCACGATGTAGTGCGTCACGCATTGCCAAGCCGTTCATCACGGTTGCTAGCATACCCATGTGGTCGCCCACAACTCGGTTCATACCTGCTTCTGCCAGGCCAGCACCGCGGAACAAGTTACCGCCACCGATAACCAGGCCAACCTGTACACCGAGTTCAATCAGTTCTTTGATTTCCTGAGCCATACGGTCAAGAACTTGTGCGTCAATACCAAAACCTTCGCTGCCTTGCAGTGCTTCCCCACTGAGCTTAAGCAGAATACGTTGATAAGTCGGTTTAGGATTTGTGGTCATTAGTGATACCTTCCAGGCTTACTTTAAGATATGGAGTTGTAAAAAGACCGCAGCCTAGGCCACGGTCTTCTAAGAGCAATTCGCTAAGGATTAACCTTTCTGCACAAGTGCTACTTCTTCTGCGAAGCTTAGAGCAGCAACTTTCTCGATGCCCTCACCCACTTCTAGACGAATGAAGTTAGAAACTGATGCGCCGCTTTCTTTTAGAACGTCAGCAACAGTTTTCTTAGGTTCCATGATGAATGCCTGGCCAGTTAGAGAAACTTCGCCAGTGAACTTCTTCATGCGGCCTTCAACCATCTTTTCAGCGATTTCTTTAGGCTTGCCTTCGTTCATTGCGATTTCAACCTGAACTTCACGCTCTTTTGCTACTACTTCAGCAGGAACGTCAGTTGGGTTTACGTACTCAGGCTTAGAAGCTGCTACGTGCATTGCAACGTGCTTAAGCATTTCGTCGTCGCCGTTACCAGCAACAACTACTGCGATACGTGCGCCGTGCGTGTAAGCAGACACTTTATCGCCCGCGATGTATGCTACGCGACGGATAGAGATGTTCTCACCGATCTTAGCAACAAGCGCGATACGCTGTTCTTCAAACTGAGCTTGAAGTTCTTCAACTGAAGCTTGACCAGCTAGTGCTGCGTCAGCAACTTCGTTAGCGAATGCAAGGAAGCTACCGTCTTTAGCAACGAAGTCAGTCTGGCAGTTTACTTCAACAAGAGCTGCTTTATTGTCAGTGTTCTTGATGATGATAGTACCTTCAGCTGCTACGTTACCTGCTTTTTTAGCAGCCTTAGCAGCACCGCTCTTACGCATGTTTTCGATTGCTAGCTCGATGTCAGCGTTCGCTTCAACCAATGCTTTCTTACAATCCATCATGCCTGCGCCAGTACGATCGCGCAGTTCTTTAACTAGGGCAGCTGTAACTGTTGCCATTGTTATATCCTCAGTTTTGAATACTTTGTATAAAAATCAGGGGCCATGATCGGCCCCTGGTAACCATTCTTAGTTTACACAAGGTAACTTAAGAAGCTCAAAGGAGCTGGTTATTATTCAGCTTCTACGAAACCGTCTTGCTCAGCTTGAGCAACGATGTCTTGGTTACGAGCTTCAGTTACAGTCTGAGCTACAGCACCAGTGTAAAGCTTGATTGCACGGATTGCATCATCGTTACCAGGGATAACGAAGTCAACGCCGTCTGGGTTAGAGTTAGTATCTACTACTGCAAATACTGGGATACCCAGGTTGTTAGCTTCTTTAATTGCAATGTGCTCGTGATCAGCATCGATTACGAACATTGCGTCTGGAAGACCAGCCATGTTCTTGATACCGCCAAGTGACTTCTCAAGCTTTTCCATTTCACGAGTACGCATTAGCGCTTCTTTCTTGGTTAGCTTGTCGAAAGTACCGTCAGTAGACTGAACTTCAAGATCTTTTAGACGCTTGATTGACTGGCGAACAGTTTTCCAGTTAGTCAGCATACCACCCAACCAACGGTTGTTTACGTAGTACTGGTCACAGTTTACTGCAGCTTCTTTGATAGATTCGCTGGCTGCACGCTTAGTACCAACGAAAAGTACTTTACCTTTGCGAGCTGCAATCTTGTTGATTTCAGCTAGCGCTTCGTTGAACATTGGTACAGTTTGCTCAAGGTTGATGATGTGAACACGGTTACGAGCACCGAAGATGAATGGCTTCATCTTTGGGTTCCAGTAACGAGTTTGGTGACCGAAGTGTACACCAGCCTGAAGCATGTCGCGCATTGATACAGTTGCCATTGAATAATCCTCTATGGGGTTAGGCGTCCACATATCCCATCTTAACCGACCCGAAAAACGCTAACGCGTTACAATCTCGCGAAAGATTGCCGAGCACCCCGGAAGATGTGCCGATATGTGTGAGTAATAAATAAAAGTTTAGTTGTAATATGAATAACTGAATCGAAATCCAATTACCCAATTACGGCGCGCTTTATACCATATTTTCTGAGTTAAAATCCAGTCAAAATCTTTATATGACGATCAATCTCGGTTTCCATCCTTCGTCCTCACTGTTACCATATAAGGAAGATAAAACCGTCAATGCAGAGAAGATTGAATGAGCATCAAGATCAAAACGGCTGAAGAAATTGAAAAAATGCGCGCCGCGGGTCGTTTAGCAGCCGAAGTGCTGGAAATGATTGAACCGCACATCCAAGTGGGTGTGACGACGGATGAGCTAAACCAAATCTGTCATGATTATGCCCTAGAAAAAGGCGCATACTCGGCACCGCTTGATTATCACGGCTTCCCGAAATCGATCTGTACCTCAATCAACCACATCGTTTGTCACGGTATTCCCGCTCAGGCGGACGAAATGGGCAGCAATGGCCTGATGAAGCCAGCCGTGCTTAAAGATGGCGACATCCTGAATGTCGACATTACCGTGATCATTCCAAACGATCCGAATGCAGATCTCAGCGTACGTCCTGAAGGCTACCACGGCGATACCTCTAAAATGTTCTTCATCGGCGACGTGTCGCCAGCAGACAAACGTCTGTGCCGCGTGACACAGGATGCGCTGTATGAAGGCATGCGTCAGGTGAAGCCAGGCGCGACCGTGGGCGATATCGGTACCGCGATTGAAAAATTCATCAAAGCCAACAACAAGAAAAACCCACTGCAGAAATACTCCATCGTAAAAGACTTCTGCGGTCACGGTATTGGCTTTGAATTCCACGAAGAGCCACAAGTGGTGCACTACCGCAACAGCGATCGTACCAAGCTAAAAGCCGGTATGTGTTTCACGATTGAACCGATGATCAATGCGGGCCGTTTCGGTTGTACTGTCGACATGGCGGATGACTGGACGGTATACACCGCAGATGGCAAAAAATCAGCCCAGTACGAGCACACACTTGTTGTAACCGAAACCGGTTGTGAAGTGCTAACACTGCGCAGTGATGACACCATTCCACGCATCATGAATAACTAATGACAGCATGCTGACTGCACGGGCATGATTGCACGTCGTCAAACGCATCACGAAGCCGGCCTCTGTGCCTAATGCATGTAAGTTAAGATAACTTACGTTTCTTCAGAGGCCGAGTCGCATAGCGACTCGGCCTTTTCTTTACTGCTCTCGGATAACTCCGCTCTTTTCTATCGGGCAAAACAAAGCTTTCCGCCATATCCAGTATGTAATTCATCACTTCTGGTATACGACCCGGTGCTACTGCGGGCAGGAGTTGAAGTTGGCTGAGTAAGAAGATTGATGCTTGTTTAAAACCTATTTGGTACGGCATTACTGATTTCAGTGAGTAGGCCATTTGGCACATCATGAACCGTAATAGGTTGTAAGCTAATAACATTCCCCATAGCTCTTGGGTCACTAACTCTGGAGTCTTGCTTCTCAGTGTTAGGTTGTTTTGCAGCATATATTGCTTCATTTCCCGATAACCCAACTCTATTTCCCAACGGTGACTGTATAGCTCAGCGATATCAGCCCCCGGATACCGCATCGGATCAGTCATTGAGGTCAACAGTTTTACCTCTTTTCCTTTAATTGTTTTTGTTATTAAACGAGCTTGCAGTGTCTCAGGTGCATCCGCCCATTTCTTTCTCGCTTGAGGGGAAAGTCTCAACTCCACAAGTTCCTGGCCTTTACCTAGCTTGCCTATCGTTGTGTATTGTGCACCTTTGCGTAACGGGATTAACCAATGCTTTTCTTCACCACTACTTTGCCAACGGTGAAGTAATCCTAATGCATAAAAACCTCGGTCAAATACGGTAAGGCTGTGGGATGGAGATTGGTCAACAAGTTGAGCAGTCAGGTCAACTTCACTCACTGATACGGAGTCAAAAGCAGCACTATTGAGAAGGTGACTCGTGAGTTCCATATGGCAAACCATACGAACTTGGGGGTAATCCGAAATGGTCGTCTTGTTACCTGTTCGACCAAAATGCGCGTCATTACCAGCCGTGTCCGGTGTTCGCCACACTACGCCATCTACAGCATGTAATGTTAAGCCGTGCCAGTCTGGATGCGGTGTTTTCTCATGCCAAAGTTGTTGTGTCTTGTTAAATACGGCTTCAACCGGTTCATGACCCAGCCGTTTTCGAGCTTGAATGACAGCACTCGGTGCGACAAATGGCTTCTTACCCGGCAAGAGAATATCGAGTTGAGAAACAACTTTTTCCATAGAAAGATGCCGATACAACGACATCCCAACGACACTCCACACCATTAGCTCCATTGGTAGGCGTCGTTTTCGAATTGTGGCAACGCCGGTATCGTTTAAGCACTGTTCAATGATGTCTGGAGACAGGAGATCTGATAACCCTGATAGTTCTGTTGCTGAAAATGAGTGGACTTCATGAAGTGCTTGTCTGAGGAACATAAAAAAATCCGAGTGCAGTGAATACACTCGGATTTTGACATGCTGTAAGGATCGTTCAACTGATCATTTTTTCGTTAACTGATCAGCATTAGGCCTCTGTGCCGGCTTTTTTTTGCTCGTTTTTACCTTGAATTTTTTGCCTTAAATAGGCGACTTACGCCGAACCGTGTTAGGGTTATAGCATGCATTTTTGATTCTGCACGGACAGCTATGAGTACACCAACCCCACTCGCCACCACCGCCCTCTCCGATCCGTTTGCCCCTGAGCAACTGCGTGAGGCGTTAGCCCGTTTTACCCAACAACAAAAAGCCCTCTTTTTGGCGCACGAACCGATCACCCAATTGGTGGAGGCGCGTTCGCACTACATGGACAACTTGCTGGAACAGCTATGGCGACATTTCAAGTTAGACCAGCACCCGACACTGGCGTTGGTCGCGGTCGGGGGCTATGGCCGGGGGGAGTTACACCCCCTGTCTGACGTGGATATTCTGGTACTCAGTGTCGAGCCGGTCGATGAAGCCACAGGCACACAGATCAGTACCTTCCTGACCCTGCTGTGGGATCTCAAGCTGGATGTCGGGCACAGCGTCCGTACCCTTGAACAATGCGTTGAAATCGGCACCAAAGATTTGACCGTGGCCACCAACTTGCAAGAAGCGCGCTGGCTATGCGGTCAGCACGACACCTTTTTGCAACTGGAAGAACGCCTGAACGATGGCAGCTTCTGGCCGAGCGAAGTGTTTTTCCAGGCCAAGATGGATGAACAGAAAACCCGCCATGCGCGCTACCACGACACCACCTATAACCTCGAGCCAGACATCAAATCCAGCCCGGGTGGCTTACGGGATATCCATACCCTCAGCTGGATCGCCCGCCGTCATTTCGGCGCCACCAGCTTACTGGAAATGAGCCGCTTTGGCTTTTTGACCGATGCTGAATACCGTGAATTGGTGGAATGTCAGGACTCCCTGTGGCGGATCCGCTTTGCCCTGCACAGCGAACTGCGCCGCTACGACAACCGCTTAACCTTCGGCCATCAAGCCTCGGTCGCAGAATTGCTCGGGTATCAGGGCGAAGGTAACCGACCGGTAGAAATGATGATGAAAGATTTCTACCGCACCCTGCGCCGCGTCGCCGAACTCAACAAAATGCTGCTGCAATTGTTTGATCAGGCCATTCTCAACAAAGGCGCCGCGCCTGATCCCATTGAACTGGATGGCGACTTCCAACTGCGTGGCACCTTAATCGAGGCCACCAAACCTGCACTGTTTCAGGCGCGACCGGAAACCATCCTCGATATGTTCCTGCATATTGCCCGCAATTCAGACATTGAAGGCATCGCCGCACCAACCTTGCGCCAACTGCGCACCGCGCGCCGTCGCTTGAATCGCTTTTTGGTGGATATTCCCGAAGCACGCGAAAAATTCATGCAACTGGTTCGCCAGCCGAACTGCTTACAGCGGGCGTTCCGACTCATGCACCGCCACGGCGTGCTGTCGACCTACCTGCCGCAATGGAGCCAAATTGTCGGCCAGATGCAGTTTGACTTGTTCCATGTCTATACCGTGGATGAACACACGGTACGACTCATCAAAAACCTTAATAAGTTTGCTGACCCCAACAATCGCGATCGCCACCCGATTTGCTGTGAAGTCTATCCGCGCGTGATCAAGAAAGAGATCTTGTTACTGGCGGCTATCTTCCATGATATCGCCAAAGGCCGTGGCGGGGATCACTCTGAACTCGGCGGCGTGGATGCCTATGATTTCTGTTTACTGCATGGTCTATCCAAGCCGGAAGCCAACTTGGTCAAATGGCTGGTCAATCAACACCTGCTCATGTCGGTGACGGCGCAACGCCGTGATATTTATGATCCGGAAGTGATCACCGCGTTTGCCAAAGAAGTCCGCGATGAAGAACGTCTGGATCACCTGATCTGCCTGACGGTGGCCGACATTTGCGCCACCAACCAAGATCTGTGGAACAGCTGGAAACGCACCTTGCTGGCTGAGCTGTACTACTCCACCCAAAAAGCCTTGCGCCGCGGACTGGAAAACCCGCCAGATATGCGCGAACGGATCCGTCACAATCAGCAAATGGCCTCTGCTTTGCTGCGCAGTGAGGGCTTCGCCCCGCGGGATATCGAAGTGCTCTGGCAGCGATTTAAAGCCGATTACTTCCTGCGCCATACCCACAAACAAATTGCGTGGCATGCCGAAGCGATCCTCAACCACGACGATCACGACAAGCCGCTGATCTTACTCAGCAAGAAAGCCACCCGCGGCGGCACCGAAGTCTTCGTCTATTGCAAAGACAAAGCCAAGCTGTTTGCCATCGTGGTCTCAGAGTTGGATAAGAAAAACCTCAGCGTGCATGACGCACAAGTTATGACTAGCAAAGACGGTTACGCGTTAGATACCTTTATGGTGCTCGACCCGACGGGCAACGCCTTGAGTGAAAGCCGCCATAATACGGTACGCCGCGCACTGGTGAATGCCCTGACCCACATGAAATCAGACCGGAAAAAGAAACGCCCCCCACACAAGTTGCAGCACTTTAATGTCAAAACACGGGTGGATTTCTTACCGACAAAATCAGGTAAAAAAACCATGATTGAACTGGTCGCGCTCGACATGCCCGGCCTGCTGGCACGGGTCGGATCCGTATTTGCACGACAGAAAATCAGCTTGCAAGCCGCCAAAATTACCACCATCGGCGAACGCGCAGAAGACTTTTTCATTGTGACAAACCAAGACGGTGAGCAACTCAATGATGAGCAGCAAACCCAGTTGCGTGATGCACTCATCAGCCGGTTAGAGAAAAAATAACCGGTCAATAAAGGGATCCCCGTTTCACAAGACAAATAAAAAGGCGAGCCGTTTACACGGCTCGCCTTTTTCATAGAAACAGTCAACGTCAGTGTGCGGTGTTATTCACCGCCCATGTTTGTACCCACGGAATAACGACATCAAGGGCATCAAAATTGACGCAGGCATCCACATCGAGCCGAGAGGCCACTGGCTGTGCTTGCAATTGCAACAGCAAGCTTTCAAATTGCCGGCCAGCACCGCAATAGCGCTCTTCCCCGTAACTGGAATCCCCCATTGCCACCACACCAAACCGTAATGTGGGTACCTGTGGCAGCGTGTCTTCCAAGGCGAGGTACATCGGCAAGGCATTGTCAGGGATCTCCCCTTGCCCCGTGGTCGAGGTGATCACTAACACCGTCTCGTCTTGATAAGACAAGAACTCCTCAGACGTAGGAATATCAAACACGTGTGCATCATAGCCTTCGCCGTTAAGGTACGTCGCAACGGCATGTGCCACGTCTTCTGCACCGCCGTAAACCGAACCTACAAAAATCCCGATTTTTGCCATTTCAATTCCCTCTTGATGACAGTTACCTACGATCTACAGTAGACGATCAACGCGCCCGACAGCAAGCGTCAACTCAGCTTTCTGCCTCTGAAGGCGTCAGTAATGCGGCATCCCATTCAAACGCCGTCATCACATGCTGCCAGGTGTCATCCACCGCAGCGCGAATGTCCAAGGCTTCGTCGGTGATCGGGTGTGCCAACTGCAAGCGAGAGGCATGCAACATCAAACGGTGGCACGCAAAGTTCTCGCGGAACATACGGTTATGACGGCCATCACCGTGGTTCACATCACCGATGATGTGATGACTCAAATGGTGCATATGGCGACGTAACTGGTGCTTACGCCCGGTTTCCGGCTGCATTTCTACCAAGGTGTAACGACTGGTCGCATAGCGGCCGACCGGAATGTTCATCTCGACTTTTGCAATCGGGGCGTACGCCGTCACCGCGGGTTGCGCTTCTTTCTCTTGATCAGCGTGCTTATCGGCAATTTTATCCAGCTCTTGCTTCAACGGATAATCGAGAACGGCCGCTTCTTTCACCCAACCACGTACCACCGCATGGTAGGTTTTCTTGATATCTCGTCCGGCAAATTTTGGCATCATCAGCGCGGCGATCTCTTTGGATAAACCAAACAGCAACACGCCGGATGTCGGACGGTCAAGGCGATGCAGCGGGAACACATGCTGACCGATTTGATCGCGCAGTGTTTGCATCACAAACACGGTTTCATGGCTATCCAACCACGAACGGTGCACTAACATGCCCGCCGGTTTGTTCACCGCCACTAAATATTCATCACGGTAGATGATTTCCAGCTCAATCGGCTTGTGGCTGAATAGTTGATCAATCTCTCGCGTCACCAGCACCAACGGCTGGCCGCTCGCCAGACCTTTCATTGCCTCTTCAACATAAGGGGAAATTTCCAATGCCTCAGGCAACGGTAATTGGGCGTGCAGCAATTGCCCCAATTTCGGAATAAACACCCACTGTAGCCACTGCGTACACGTTAAGGTGTCGATAGCAAACGGTTCGACACTCTGCAATGCCGCACTGTCTGGGGCGGTTGTTTCCCATAAATCATGCGCTTGCATTACGGCTTCAAGTTGCACCAACAATTGCTGGCAATGACGGTTTTTGTTCACTCGGCTTCCCTTGTTCTAGGCAGTAATCGATCAACTGGATAATGGCGACGGAGCATACCACCTTGCTCGCTATCCCCCAAGCAAGGCTGATGCGCAGGCATGGCTTCACGTGGGAGGATCGTTATATACTGAGGTTCTTAACAAGGAGCATAGAGACTGCCCATGGAGAACTTTCATACGCTAACCCAGTTGCTAGACAACGCGGGTTGCCACTATCACATTTACGATCTGGGTCGCCGTGTGAACGCGATCGATATCGACCAATTCAAAGCGGTGGAAGATAACCGTCAGCCGTATCCATGGCCGCTACAGCAACATGCCCACTTGTCGATTGCGTTTTGGCAAGCGGATCAGCCGCCGTGGATCTGGTTCCTGCGTTTACCGTTGGATGAACGTGGCTTACTGAAACACGCCGCAGTCGGGGGCTTCATTCAATACGTGATCGAAGCGATGGGTGCGACCCTGAACCGAACGCCGACGGAAGAAGAACAGGAAAAACTGGCCAAGAACCCGTTCACGTTCAAGCCTAATGACGACAAAATGGCGATGTTTCACGCCCAATTGCGCCATCAATTGAACCTGCCAGCCAGCCATTACTATGAGCATGCACAGCACTACCTGAGTGGGGATCTTGGCTGGGAACAATGGCAAGGCATTGGTCTGCAGGGACTGGCTGATGTGTGTGCCCGCTTAAAGCAGGGCAATAACACCACCTTGGTGCGTAAAGCGCTCAATAACCTCCCCCTGACGCCACTGTACGCCCTGTTAGGTTGCCTTGAGCACTGCACGTTGCCTGACACCTTAACTCAGCGCTTGGTGGAACGTCTGAACGATGAACGCCAAGTCGAAACGCCAGACTTGTTTTTGCTTTCCGCCTTGCTACGCGCGTTATCTGGGGCTGAACCGCTGATTTTGCGTGACGCACTGACGCACATTTTGGCCGAGCCGACACTGTGTCACCCAGAGGTGCTGGTTGCCGTGGCTGGACGTTGCTGGAATGGACTGGCCGACACAGACATGGCCCGCCAATTTTTATTGCGCTTGGCACAAACACAAGATCAAACATTGTTTAATCAATTGTTTGCCGATCTTGTGATGCTACCGGCGTTACGCGGACTGATGCTGCAAGTGCTACACGGCCAAGCCAGCCCAGAGCTAGTGGCGGCAATTGAGCGCTTACAGCAACACGCGCACAAGACCCATTAATCCCCCTTATGATCCTGCGTGCCAACCATCCCTTGGCACGCTCACGAACAAGGAAGACATCGCACCAATGGAAAACCTGTTTGGCATTTTGCTCTTGGCCATTATCGGCTACCTTTTCTGGCAACAGCGCCGACAAACGGAGCTGGCACAAGCCTTTATCCACCAGCGCTGCGAACAGTTGGGCTTACAGTTGCTCAATACCGCACGTGGCGCCCATCAGTGGCGTGACCCACAAGGCCGCTGGTATTGGCATACGTTATATTGGTTTGAATTTTCGGCCGATGGCGTCGATGCCTATCAAGGCCATGTGATCATGCGCGGATTCAGACCGGCGAGTTGGCATATTCCGCCCCACCGCATGCCGGACTAGCCCCGTATACGTTGCGTGAAACGTTAAGGATGTGAGAAAGAAGCATTGAAATCGATGCGGAAGAAAAGCGTTACACAGCGGGTGGGCGTCGAGATAGGCCGTGATCAGGCTAAGTGGCGAGAAATACTATTGCATCCATAAATACGATTGCGTCCATAAATACTATTGCGCCCATATAAAGAGCGGGCGCAACTTTCGTTGCGCCCTTAGGTCTTACATGCAGCAATCCCGCTACTATGGTGCTCCCTGCATCATTCCGTTGACTGCTGTATCCGTCAGCATTGTCCTTTTTTACTTCGTCCTGAAGTGTTCCTTTGGCCGTCCTGACCCGTCAGTCCTTCCTGTCCTGACTCTCATCGTCCATCCTGGCGGTGTCCCTGACTTCAATCCTGAAGTGGTCCTTTGTCATCCTGACTAGCAAACATCCTGTTTACTGTTGTGCCGCTCCTCGGCTATCCCTTCACAGTCCATGTTCGATATACCATCCTAGTACACCGGTCTCATCCTGAGACCCCCGCATCCTTGGGGTTTTCCTGTTCCGTTCCGTCAGTTCCTTCCGACACCAATAAGACTACGCTTTTCCCTTGAAGAAAAAAGACAGCAAAAATAAACATTTTTAGCTACGGGATAAGCCGCCAACCGCAACAAACACTAAATAGCAATTAAAACAAAAACTTAAAGAAAACAGTTCGAGCCATCTACTCGCACATTTCCATTATGTCCCACAATCTTGTAAGCGATCTCGCACACGGACCCGAGACAAAAGGGAAACCACGTCAACAGACCCCAATAAAGGGGCGTAACAATAAAGGTTAAAAGGCACACAATAGAGCGATATCGACCGGTAAAAATGGGCGCTGAAAGGGTGTAGAAAAATGTGAGATGCGAGATGCGAGATGCGAGATGCGAGATGCGAGATGCGAGATGCGAGATGCGAGAAAAATACCCCCAAATAAGAACGGGCGCAACTTACGTTGCGCCCATAGGTCTTACATGCAGCTATCCCGCTACGGTGTTGCTCCCTGCCGACATCCCTGCGTACATCAATGTCCTTTACGGTAATCCCTAAACCCCATCCTCGGGTTGTCCTTCGGTATTCCTTGACCCGTCGTTTCATCCTGAACCGACTCTCTCATCCATCCTGGCGGTGTCCTGGCCTTCATCCTGAAGGTGTCCCTAACACTCATCCTTAAGTGGTCCTGCCCCATCCTAGTGGCGATCCCTTTACCTTATCCTTAAGGCGTCCTGACTTCTTCCCGAAGTGATCCTTGTCATCCTGACCGGTCATCATCCTGATCACCGCTGGCATCCCGCCAATATCCTTTTCATCCTTGTGAGCCCACACCCTGTCGGCTCGTCCTCATCCTGAGGCAACAGCATCCTGCTGTGTATCCTGTTCCTTGCCGCCTCTCCTTGCGACAGGGTTGATATTACGCGGATCCACGGCAGGAACAAGCCAGTGCAGAAGGCACTTATCACAAGATGTGACATTCACAGAAAGCATAAAAACGTAACTCCCTGTTAAAAAAGATAAATAATTCACTCATCAGCCAATACCCCTCATCGAAAAGCAAAATAGCTTACAGCACTGTAGGCGATCTCTTACAAAATAACGGGGGAATATCAGCAATACATTTCATAGACGAATATTACGCTGAGAGTCAGCAGGTGCAGAGACATTCACTGCATTTGAAGAATAAACATAATAATATCAACAGAAAACGGCGATATAGGTGGGTAACACAAGTTATCGATAAGATCAGAAAACGACTAATAGACTAGCGCTAAATCACACGGAGCATGCACAGAAAAAAAGGCATAGATAGAGACAAAGCAGAAGCAGAAGCAGAAGCAGAAGCAGAAGCAGAAGCAGAAGCAGAAAGATGACAACAATAACGCACAGATGGCAGATAAAAGAACGGGCGCAACTTGCGTTGCGCCCTTAGGTCTTACATGCAGCAATCCCGCTACTATGGTGCTCCCTGCATCATTCCGTTGACTGCTGTATCCGTCAGCATTGTCCTTTTTTACTTCGTCCTGAAGTGTTCCTTTGGCCGTCCTGACCCGTCAGTCCTTCCTGTCCTGACTCTCATCGTCCATCCTGGCGGTGTCCCTGACTTCAATCCTGAAGTGGTCCTTTGTCATCCTGACTAGCAAACATCCTGTTTACTGTTGTGCCGTTCCTCGGCTATCCCTTCACAGTCCATGTTCGATATACCATCCTAGTACACCGGTCTCATCCTGAGACCCCCGCATCCTTGGGGTTTTCCTGTTCCGTTCCGTCAGTTCCTTCCGACACCATTAAGATTACGCTTATCAATAAAAAATGCAGCCTATCAGTAAGCGATATTTATTGGCTCTCAACAAAAAAACACACAACCACACGAGAGATATCACTTAAAAACAATCACTTAAATACATGATACTCTGATTTTCTCATGATAAAGACATCAATTTCCCACACGCGTGTAAGCGATCTCGCACAAACGGACGGGCAATTTGGCAGATCGATGCCAACCGCTCTCTCAGGCACCGCTATAATTAAGCCAAAACACCCCCTGAATTTGACCACCCTGAGCCAGCCCTACCCTTGTTTAATGGAGCGCATAATGGAAACGTTCAATCACAACCTCAGTGCCTTATTCAGCCAACTCGGCCTTAATGACTCCCATGCCTTTATCGAGCGCTTTGTCGCGGAACACCATCTTGCCCAGCACGAACGTTTAGCCGATGCCCCCTTTTGGCGTCCCGCGCAGAAACGGTTTCTCCAAGAAGCCCAAGAACAAGATGCCGATTGGTGTGAAGTGATTGACCAGCTGGATGTCCTGCTACGCAAATGACCGCACTGGGAGACTGGGCAGTCGCGGCGTAATCAGCGACAATAAGCAAAGACTGTCTGAGTGAAAAAGGAAAAGGAATGTCATCAGCGATCACCCAAGCCCTGACCCAAGCCATCGAAAGCTTGGTCGCAGAAGGCAAGGAACCCTCCGTGGCTCTGATCAAAGCCCGCATCCATGAGCCATTACCGATGCCGGTGATCATCAAAGCCTTACAAAGCTGGAAAAGCAGTGCCCGCGTCCCCAAGATAGAACGCACCGAAACGCCCGTTACCCCAGAGGCACGGATCACGGCGTTGGAACAACAGGTCGCCGACCTCACGGCACGACTCGCGGCGTTAGAGGCGCGATAAACCGCCGATAACCAACGTCACTGACACTGCGGCATAACAGAAACAAAAACAGGCACACAAGGTGCCTGTTTTTATTGCGGGTGTGATTCTGCGTCAACCTCTGAAGGCGATTATTGAAAATCCCACGACAGGTTAGCCACCAAACGACACGGTTCGCAGCGGAAATGGAAGATACCGTGCAACGGCTCGTCTAAGCACCAGTCTCCGCCACATTTCGGGCAAGGGCGGTTCAACTGCTCATCGGCACTGACGCCCCCCACTTGATATTGGTAGTAATACGTCGGGATCTTAGTGATAAATTCAATTCGCCCACGCAAATCCCAACCACGACGGAACATGTCACTGTCGACATCGCGAATTTCGTGCAACGCGGCATGTTCGGCTTGGCACGCGCCCGCCATTTGGATCTCATCACAGGCTTGCCATTCTGTTTGCCATTTCACGATCGCTTTGTGATCACCGTTTGATGTCGGCTCGTCCAATCGATAGAGCGGGATAGGCATCAAGGTATCGCCACAACGCAGCGGCGAACAGGTGTGCACATAGGTGGTGTAGATCACTTGCCACGAGGGTGAGAAATCCTCTGCGGCCGCTTCCGAGTTTAAATCACGTCCCAATAACTTGGTTTTCGGGCTTAACAGCTTGGCGTGGCTCAAACGTTCAATACAGGCTTTCACCTGCACACTGTGGAAACTCGGGTGCAAACTTTGTTGCTCCGGACACACTGCGCGCACTTTAAACACGCCGTCATCCATCACAATCGGAAACTCACGCCCCAGCACTTGGCCGTTATAGCGCAACGCATCCATTAAGCCATTGATCGCGGTATCGACCGCCGCGATAGTGGTGTTATCAAAACACTCAAACTGCAATTCAATTACGTACATGACTCAATCTACCTTGACCACGGGGGATAAGGCATTCAGGAAGGTTTCCAAATCTGCCGCTAATACCTCACGGTCTGCTTTGCCCAACGTTTCCAGCACCACTTGGCCAGTCAAGTTACACACCGCAATCACCTGATTTTCAGACGCCATGGCCCCAATAAACACGGTTGGCTTTAATTTCAAACGACGCTGGGTCACCAAATGGCCCAAAATATTTTCTTGCAAACGCTGCACATCAGCATGGTTGAAGGCCTGCAGAAGATCAAAATCAATCTCCCCAGTCACCGTTTGAAAACGGGCCGACATATCACCACTGAATTGGCTGCCATAAAACGCCGTGATGTCTTCATGCAAACGCAATTCAATCCCTTTTTCGACGCCCTCCAAGTCACCCACGGGCTGGCGTGCCACCGGTTTCCAACTCACTTCATAGCCATCATCACTGCACACGCAGTCAGAAGGCAGCCCCACCAGATCGTCACTGCGTGGAAAACCTTGACCTGCATCACACCACGCTTGCAAGAAGCGGGCAGAAAATGCAGATAACGCTATCGCGACGGGATGATTCATTCGCAACCTCACAAAAGATTAAGTAAACTTTGCCCATTCTAATCGAAGTGTGTCCAGGACAGTATGAGCAAATATCAAGACGCGAAAGAATTAGCCGGTTTAACCCTCGGTAAAAATACCGAATATAAGGATCAGTACGATCCCTCTTTGCTTCAGCCTGTTCCTCGCAGCCTGAACCGAGATGACTTGGCGCTGGGTGAAACCCTGCCCTTTACCGGGTATGACATCTGGACACTCTATGAGTTGTCATGGCTCAACAGCAAAGGCTTACCGCAGGTGGCAATCGGCGAAGTGCGCTTACCCGCCAGCAGCCCGAACTTGATCGAATCGAAATCCTTCAAGCTTTACCTTAACAGCTTCAACCAAACGGCGTTTGAAGGCTGGCAGGATGTGGCTGACCGTCTGCAACACGACCTGAGCCAGTGTGCCGGTGCCGATGTCGACGTCACCATTCAACCGCTGGGTGATTTCACCAACGAAGAAATCGTGACGTTCAGCGGCGAGTGCATTGATGATCAAGACATCAGCATCACCGATTACGCGTTCAACCCAGACTACCTGGAAGGCGCAGCCGACAACGGCGATATCGTGACAGAAGAGTTGAACAGCCACTTGCTGAAATCCAACTGTTTAATCACCAGCCAGCCAGACTGGGGCAGCGTGCGTATTTCTTACACCGGTAAGCAAATCGATCGCGAAAAGCTGTTGCGTTACATTGTGTCGTTCCGTAACCACAATGAGTTCCACGAGCAGTGTGTTGAGCGTATTTTTACCGACATCATGAAATACTGTCAGCCTGAGCTGCTGACCGTGTACGCGCGCTACACCCGTCGCGGAGGGCTGGATATCAACCCATACCGCACCAACATGGGGAAAACCCCAAGTAATAACTTCCGCTTGGCCCGTCAATAAGTGTCAAGATGATGATAAGTCCAGCAAATGTGCAGACTTTGCTGGACTTGATTGCCCAACCCATTAATATTGGCAGTACTGTTCTGATGGGTTATTGAAAGTATGTCTCCTTGCCGCTGGCTGATCAGCTTAATGATCTTCTCTGTGACCTCGTTTGGCGCACAAGCAAAAATCTACACAACGCCAATTCTTGCCGAAGCCAACGATCTCCTGCACACCAACCCCGAGCAGTCGCTATCGATCACCTCTCGCTATTTGGATAAGCGTCGCCTGAGCGCACCCAAAGAAGCGTCACGCGTGCACATTAATGACGAAACGGATCACACCGTACGCACGCCACTGAGCACCATCAACGCCCTGCAAATCAAAGCGCGTGCTTACCTGCTGCTCAATCAAGCCGAACTGGCGATTAACACCATTAAAATGGCAGAAACGCTAGCCAGTACTGAAACGCTGACGTTCAGTGGCATTGAAAGCCAATTGATCCATGCGGACATCTACTGGACGAACCTCAAGAACAGCACGCTGGCCTTGAGCATGCTCGAACAGATCGATACGGCCATCAAAACCAAATCCCAACACATGATGGAATCGCAAGTTCAACGCTTGCAATACCAATCCCTCATGCAACGCGCGATCATTGAATCCCAAACCGGTAACACCGTGCTGGCCGAAAAACGGTTTATTCGCGCCAAACGCTTTCTGATCAACCTCAATGATCCACAAGAGAAAATCCATTATCTGCTGGTACTGGGTAACCATTACATGACCAGTGGCCATTTCGATTTGGCCTTGGATCGCCTGCTCAGTGGTTACTGGCTGGCCGTTGAGATTGATGACAAAGCCCAAACCGCCATGGCCAACTTTGAGCTCGCGTCCCTGTTTGCACAACGCAAAGTCTATGACAAAGCCTTAGAACACGCGACACAAGCCGGTGAATTCTTTGCCCATTACCAACAAACATTGCCGCTGGCGACCACCCTGAATCTGATCGCGTCCATCTATGAACAACAAGGCCGCTACAACTTGGCGTTGGTGCATTACTTCAACGCCTTGGATCAAGAAAACCAGCTCAAACACGATAGCCGTTCCGCCAAGTTGCGCCTGAATATCGCCCGCGTGTATCTGTTGCTGTACAACTACCCGAAATCGGAACAGTACCTGCACCATGCTCGCCTGCTGGCCACCCAAAGCAACGATGAAACCACGCTCGCAGAAACACAAATTCTGCAAGGCACGTTAGCGTTAGCGGAAGGCAAAACCGATGAGGCCATCACGGTGCTGCAAGCCGGATTGATTGCCGCCACACGCATTAACAACCATGATTTACAACTGGAGTCTGAACTTCAGCTCTCGCGCGCATTTGAACAACAAAAAGATTACTACAATGCCCTGCTCAGCCAGCGCCGTTACGAACAACTGTTCAGTACCAAGCAGCAAGCACAGGTAAAAAGTAATGTCGAAGTGTTCAAGCAACAACAGCGTATGCTGGAACGTTCACTGCATTTGGAAGAGCTTGAACGCCAGCAATTTGATAGCGAAAAAGCCCTGTATAAACAGAAAAACATCACGATTTTCCTGTTCAGCGTGCTCACCGCCGTTGGGCTGTTATTGTGGCGTCGCAACCGCACGTTCAAACAATTACAGACCCGCTTAACGCGCCTGCGTACCGACTTCTACACCCACCCACGCAGTGGCCTGCGCAACTTGCGTATGCTCACCGCCAAACTGCCGAATTCTCTGCAGCAAAGCAGTGCCAACTTTGAACAATGGCACTTAGGTGAAATCATTAACGAGCCATTGAGTGATCGCCTGCGCTTCGCATTATTTGAAGTGCCGTTCCTCAAGCATATCTATCTCCAACATGGCTACCAACAGGGGCTAGACATGGAGCGTCAGTTTGGGGAGTACCTCAACCAACAAATCTGCGAACCGGCCCGTGTGTATCATTTCTCTGATGCGATGTTCTTGTACATCGAGCCCAATTCGCGTCTAGATTCCGCGCCCGAGCAACTCGCCCACTCGTTGCAGCTACTGCTTGACCGCTTTGTCGAAAACCGCCAACTGGATAACCGAATTCGCATTGGCATGGCGGAATATCCATTCCTGCCAAGGGCTTACACCGCGATAAATGATCAAGAATTGTTAGATATTTTGTTGATGGCCACCAATGCCGCCCGCGAAGCCAGCAAACATGATGCAGGCAGCCAATGGGTCCATCTCAGTGCCATTGATGCCGCGCCAGCTGCCAGTTTCGCCTGCGATAATATTCGCCGCGCATGCAGCCAAGGCATTGATAATGGGTTAATAAAAGTCCAAAGTTCGAGTGCCTTTGCATTCAGTTGGCACAACGATCACGTTTCTGATAAAAATGCCATTTAATGGTCTAATATTGTTCGCTCGACCGCCGATATCAGTGAATTGTATAGCATTTTTTGCTAGCATGTTTTCATTATGCGACAAGTAACCCACTGATAAGAAACGAGTTTAGTATCTAGGACAATATTGCCCCAACGTGACTGATATAACTGCCGTAGCGACAGAAATGAGTAAGCTAAAGCTACGTTTAGACCAAACTCAACTTTCTTATCGGGATGCCTCACTGAAATCGCGCCGAGAAATCGCTATTTTAAAGCGATTGATCGGTCGTCTGTCTGTGGCCTGCCGAGGATTAGACCATGAGCTGGATGAGAAGCTCATGTTGCTTCGTCACGACCTCGAACAAAATAAAGACATTGGCAAAATGATCCCGCGTCTGGCGGTCATTGAGCGCCTTGTGATCCGCCTTGCCGATTTTGCCGACAAAGAAAATCACGCCTTACATGCACAGATCCATCACAGCAGTGAGGTGCTACGCCGCTTCCACGGCCTGCCTGCCCAGCTGAAACGCGATCTACGCAACCTCCTAAGCCAACAAGATCAATCCCTCGCTCATACCCACCAGCAAGCCATTCGCTTAATGGCGCTGTATGAACGTGCGTTGAAAGTGGTGGCGTGTGCCCATAGCGATACCCACACCACTGTCAGTGTGAACCATGATTTACAGCTCAAACTTACCAGTGAACTGCAACAGTTGATCTCAGAATTGGATTTTGAGGGTGATGCCGGGGATAAACTGCTCACAATCCGCAATCAACTCCTCAATGGCGTACCACCCGCCATGTTGCTGGAACTGTCGTTAGAGATCCTGCGTTTGGTGCTCGATGGAACACATCAGGAACGCCGTAGCTCACAGCGCTTTCTCAGCAACATCCATGGGGAATTGGCAACCCTGCAAAAGACCACCCACCAAAGCGCCGACCAAAGTCAGGTTATTTTTGAGCATCGCGCGTCGATGACCCATGAACTTGCAGGGCTGACGCACACCCTGAAAGCGGGCTTGAGCGACAATACCAACCTCAACACGTGGCGACCGACCTTGACGGATTTGACCCACGAATTACAGATTCTGGCGGAACGCAACAAAGCGTTAGAGAAACGCGAACAAGCCCTGTTCGAGCAACTCCATTACAACGAAGCCAAAATTGCCCAACTGTATGAGCAAACACAGGGTTACCGCCAACGTCTGGACGATCAGGAAAAACGCATTTTCTTGGATAACCTAACCAAGGTGTATAACCGTGCGGCACTCAACGATCGCCTAGAGCATGAATACCGCCGCTGGCTACGTTACCAACACCCGCTGTGTGTTGCCTTGATTGATATTGATAATTTCAAGGCTATCAATGAAAACTTCGGCCATTTTGCCGGAGATAAAGTGCTAAAAATTATTGCCCGTACCCTGCACCAATCCGTGGAAGACACGGACTTCATTGCCCGTTTCAGTGACGATGCTTTCATGGTCATTCTCGCCGAACAAGGCGAAGATGAACGCCACCAACGGCTGAGTAAATTACGCCAAGCCATTGCCCAGTTGCCGTTCCGTTTCCGCGATCGTAACGTCACCATCAGTGTCTCCATCGGCGCCACCTTGTTTGATGGCAACGACACCCCCACCACCGTGTTAGAACGCACGGAAAAAGCCTTATTCAGTGCACGCAGCACCGGCAACAACCGCTTGTTATGGATCTCGTAACCACATCACGCTCTGCCTCTTTCCTCCTATCAATTTCTGGCAATCTCCCATCACCCTGTGTATGGTTGTAGATATATCAGTCACTTAAACCAAGCTTTCACCCCCATCACCAGACTGACTGATCTTCAGAAAACAGAACGTACTTCCTGACGGCCTACCTTCTGCTTTCTTCGCGGTCGGGCTCACCCTTTCTTCTACACTGAATACACCCGTGAGTACCACCGTCTACCATGACCAGGGAGGTAACCATGATCACACATATCAGCCCAGTAGGGGCAATGGATCTGCTGTCTCAGCATGAGGTTGAATTGCTCAAAGCCACCGCCTCGAGTGATATCTATCGCCTCTACCGTAACTGCTCGCTGGCCGTGCTCAATTCCGGCAGCCATACCGACAGTTCCAAAGAGTTGCTGGAAAAGAACAAAAGCTTTGATGTTAACGTGATGCGCCGTGAACGCGGGATCAAACTCGAACTGATGAACCCGCCTGATCACGCCTTTGTGGATGGCCGCATTATTAGAGGGATCCAAGAGCACATGTTTTCGGTGCTGCGTGACATTGTGTACGTGAACATGCACGTCCAGCAACGCCGCGACATCAACCTGACCAGCTCGCCTCACATTACCAACTTCGTGTTCAGCGTGCTGCGTAACGCCAAAACCGTGCGCTCCGGCGAAGATCCGAACATCGTGGTGTGTTGGGGCGGTCACTCCATCAACCCGATTGAATACCAGTACACCCGCGAAGTTGGCAATGAACTGGGCTTGCGTGAACTGAACATCTGTACCGGGTGTGGGCCGGGCGCGATGGAAGGTCCAATGAAAGGGGCGGCCATCGGCCATGCCAAACAGCGTTATAGCCAGAGCCGCTTTATCGGCCTGACAGAGCCGTCCATCATTGCGGCCGAGCCACCGAACCCGATCGTCAATGAACTGGTGATCATGCCCGACATCGAAAAGCGTCTGGAGGCCTTTGTCCGCCTTGGCCACGGTATCGTGATTTTCCCTGGGGGCGCCGGGACCGCCGAAGAGTTGCTGTACATTCTCGGGATCTTAATGGAACCGGAAAACGCCGACCAACCTTTGCCTTTGGTGCTGACCGGCCCGAAAGAAAGCGAAGCCTACTTCCGCGTGCTCGACAGCTTCATCCATGACACCCTTGGGGAAGCCGCTACCCGCTATTATCAAATCATCATAGATGATCCGGCGGAGGTGGCCCGTGTCATGAAAGCGGCCATGCCGGCGATCAAAGCGCACCGTCAATCAAAAGGGGATGCCTACAGCTACAACTGGTCACTCACTATTCCACCGGAATTCCAATTGCCGTTTGAACCGACCCATGAAGCCATGGCCAGTTTGGATTTGCACATGAACCAGCGACCGGAACATCTGGCGGCTAATTTGCGCCGGGCATTCTCAGGCATTGTCGCCGGTAACGTGAAAGAAGAAGGGATCCGTGAAATCGAACGAAAAGGCCGATTTAAAATCAACGGCGACCCCGCGCTAATGAAACGCATGGATAAACTGCTGAAACAGTTTGTTGAACAACAACGGATGAAATTGCCCGGTACCCAATATGAACCGTGCTACGAAATCATCACCACCACCCCGTCTAACGGAAAGTAATGCCCGCCCATCCGATACAGGCGGTGTGACTTCCGGCTAACTATGCGTACAATAAGGGCCTTAACAGGCCCTTTCTTTTTACCCCTTTTATCTATGACGGTTAATGCTATGTCCTCTATCCATCTTGTCATTATTGATGCCCTCAATCTGATCCGCCGGGTCCACGCAGCGCAGCACAATGAAACGGACATCGCCAATACCGCCAAAGTCTGCTGCCAGGCCCTGCATAAAATCATCAACCTCAGTCAACCTACCCATATCGTGGCCGTGTTCGATCACCACGGTGATGATCGTGGTTGGCGCGCCGAGTTGTTGCCGCATTACAAAGAAGGCCGCAAACCGATGCCGGACGCCCTGCACGCAGGGATGGAAATCATTCAGGATGCCTTCATGGAGATAGGCATTGACTCGCTACTGTCTGACGGCGATGAAGCGGATGATTTAGTAGCAACCTTGGCACTCAAAGTCGCCTCACGCGGTGAGCAGGTCACGATTATCTCCACCGACAAAGGCTATTGTCAGTTACTGCAGCCAACCCTGCGTATTCGCGATTACTTTCAGGAACGCTGGCTCGATAGCCCCTTCATTGAAAAAGAGTTTGGCGTGAAACCGGAACAACTGACGGACTTTTGGGGATTGGCAGGGATCAGTTCGAGCAAAATTCCGGGTATTCCGGGCATTGGCCCGAAAGCCGCCACCGAACTGCTGAGCCTTTATCCTTCTTTGGAAGCCATTCTGGCCGCCGACGATCTCCCGCCAAAATGGCAGAAGAAAATCGATGCCCATCGCGACAGTGCGATCGCCTGTAAACAAGTGGCCAGCCTGAAAACCGATCTGACGTTAGGGTTTAACTTGCAAGATATTCGCTACCAGCCAACAGAATCCTAATCTTCACATCCGCACTCAAAGACGTACGCGGACACGCTGTTTTCGATACGTAGAGCCTCCAACGAAAAAAGCCACTCCGAAGAGTGGCTTTGTGTGCGAGGGAACAACTCGCTATGCTTTATTCTGTGGTGTTATGGTGCGCTTACTGGTTGTAAGGCAAATCACCTGCATCCGCCAGTTCTGTCATGACATCTTGGATCAGCTTCGCTAGGTGCTGCTCTTTCCACGTACATGGCGTTGGGGTGCAATCCATGTAATAGTTGCGAGAGATTTGCTCAGCCATGTAGTGAGCAAAACGGTTCAGATCACCACGCTCGATACGATCGAGTTCTTCATCCGACAGACCAAACATGGTGCCACGACGACCCACAATACCGTACGGGTTCTGGAAGTCTTCTGCTTTACGGAAGTTGGTAAAGCCATTCTCACCCAACGTGATATTCAGGAAGTTGGCGTACTCACTTTCTGTATTCAACACGTTTGGACCGATCTGCATATCGTGGCCGTAGGTCGCTTTGTAGTTCATCAGCTTTTGCTTGAACGCATCACTCGACATGATGTAAGCCATGTTCGTCAGCAGTTCCATGTGGCGCTTCGCACTGTCTGCCGTCCATACCACTTCTTGCGTATCGAAGATCGTGCGGTCAGTGAACTCGATATCCCAGTTCGCCGTGATGGCTTCCAACTTCTTCAGCAGCGGATGATCTGTCGTGGTACTAAAGCGAGACATGAAGACATTTTGTGTCCCTTCGTGGCCGTATGCACCGCTTACGCCCTTCATGGTCTCCAGCATGTCGCTGTAGTCGTATACGCCGCTACCATCAACCGTATTGAAACGCTTGTCTGCATTCAGTGCGGTGATTGGCAGTACAATGCGGGTATGTGCAGGCAGACGGTCAATCTGGCCAAGACGTGCCCAGTTGTACTGGTTTTGTGCCGTGATATCTAGCTCAACGTTGGCCATGTCCACTTCGGTGAAGTTGGTGATTTCAACCGTATCACGGTCCAACAAACGGACGTTCAACATAGAACGGGTATTCGCAACCAGTGACAATACGCTTGCACCTTCTGCGTCTTTCAGTACCGATGTCACGGTGGCTTCTGCTGGCAGTGCCGAGAAGCTTAGCGCCGTTTCAGGTACTGACACGTTTGGCGTGAACGTCACGGCATTGATCGTGTGTACATGGGTAGTCACTGAATCAGTCAGGGTCACGAAACCGTGGTCCGTCAGCAGCAAATCTTTTGCGCTTAGGTGCTGATCATCCACTTGGTATACCGCTTGTGACGCTTCTTTGAACTGGTAACCGTCAGCGATGAATTTTTCGACGTCATACATCGCCACACGCTGGCTTTGTTTTGCGATCAGTTGGTTGCCTTTCACATCAATCGTGGCAAAGCCTACTGGTGCTTCCACCATGGCTTTTTGTGTTTGGCCTTCAGACAGGGAAGCCAAATCGTACACAGCATAACCCGTGCTTGAGGCTGCCAATAGCTTATTGCCCAGTAACTCTAGGCTGTGTGCGCCGTTATTGCTCAGATAAGCAAACGGCTTCACCTCTTTAATTTCGTGTTTTTCTGCTGCCACATTGTGGTAAACCGCAATGCCGTTCTTACTACTCACAAAGACGTATTGATCGGAGACGGCAATTTTCGCCACACCATCGAGGTTGATACCCAGAGAATATTGGTATTCTTTTGTTTCAATATCGAAAATATCAACACGGTTGTGTGCTGTTACTGCCGATACATATAATTGTTCACCGTGACGACGAATATCATTAATTGTCGTGTACGGACGACCTTTGCTGATCGCAGTAATTTTATCTGTTTGACCGGTTTTCTGATCGTAGAAACCAATCACTGGATTTGCGATTTCACCGTATTCTGAACGCGGTGAGTGCGCCGCAATTAACTGGTTATTATATTCTTCCAATGAAACAAAGTTCGCGTATTGGGCATGCACCGCAAAGTGATGAGGATTAACACGATCGGCTTCATATTCCGGTCGCTCACCCATTGAATTATCAAAACAGGTTTCTAATTCACGCACCAAGCCATAGTCTTTGTTGATGTAGTCACCCGGGATACGATCCGCCATCGGATAATATTCTAACAAGCAACCATTGCCATAATCATAATTACCAAATTTCTTGTTAACGAATGTCATGCCGCCCTGGTACCAAGACAATTCCCACTCTTCGCCCAAGAAACTGAACAGATTACGCATCGCACTTTCATCAGACCAATGGCGCATCGGAACTGATACGGTATTGTCCGTTGTTACTGGGTAAACAATACCGTTAATAGACAGGTATTTACCATTACTAAACGCCGGTACGCGAGATGGATCGAAATCCACTTGGTCAATGGTGTATAAGTGATCTTTCGACACCGCGAACTGATTCAGTTCCGCAAGGCGTGCTTCAATCTTACGTGCCGTTTCGTTCATCATTTCAATGTATTCAGGCTGGCTCTGATTCGCGTTTGCCATGCCTGATGCCATGATTGACATGGCTAACAATGAAAACTTTATACCTGTCTTGTGCATTGTTGTACTCTTCCTTTTGACCAGAAATAATAATAGTAAATGTGTTCTTTATATTTCAGACTTACCCTATGTAAAGGGGTGATAAATGATGAATATCAACGTGAAGACCATCCTGCCAAATAAATGACATAAAATAATCAATGAAATATAAAATGCTAAACTAACGTATCGTTATAGCATGTATAAATTTATACATTCAGAAAGGCATAGACACATGGAACCACTCATAGATATATATGGAAATGCATCGTAACATTCTCTGAGCTTGTCAGAATATTCTGACAATAACGCCATCAACGTGACACGCTGGTATTAATCAATGGATGTATAATAGTGCAGGGAAGAAAGGCTGCCATGCCATTAAATATCATTCTGTGATCTTAATTCATAAGAAAGCATTGCATCATTTGTTTTATTTACCCGCCATTGTCTCGTTAATGAAACATGAACATTTTATTGGCGTAACAGTCATTTATTTGACAGGAAAACATCAAAAATCAGACATAAAAAAAGGTCGCATTGGCGGCCTTTTTTATACGGGAACAACTCTCTATGCTGTATTCTGTTGTTTTATGGTGCACCTACTGGTTGTAAGGCAGATCACCTGCACATTACTTGGCGATTAAATACGACGATTAGAGAAGACAAATAACAATAGGTGCACTATCGCTATCAACAGCAACAAGGCTATCGCGCCGATATACATCGCCCCTAACAGATGAAACGTCTCTTGATTCGTTAAACGCGCCTCTATCACCTTAACGCCAGTCTCTTCTCGTTCACCTAATACACGAATACTGATAGGGTCAAATGATAACGACTTATTAATCGCTAGTGCTGTATTGAATTGCGCGATAGCTTCAACGCGATCGTCATCTTTATCATCCAAATCCCTGCCCGAAAGACGTATTTGCTCATAACGCTGAACAAGCTTTGGCTTATCACCGATCAAGCGTACTATAACGTATTCCCTAACAGGTTGAGGGCCAAGCCGTTTCGCATTACTGGCTTTCCAAATCGCATTTTCCGTCCCTCGCAATAGTCTGTTGTAATGCTCGAACCTTGGATAGTTAACAGTATACAAGCGACTATCAGTGACCTCTTGCGCCGCTTCCCAGCATGCCTGTACATCACACTCGGTGGTGGTAATGTCACGCCATGCCATCGCAAACTCCCGCATAAAAGGCTCACAGTTTACCGTGCCCTCCGCGCAGAAAGGGGCTATAACACGTGCTGCTTGTGCTAGCATATGCGGCCCTATCTGTTTCGCTTTCATATAAGCCATACGGTTTCGTACTTCTAAACCGCCCCTACGAGAAGGCAGAAGATACCGAGAAGTCTCCGATGTCGAGACATAACTGGTGGGGAGATAATCCATAAATTGCTGCTCGTGTGTGGTAAGCGTTAAGTTCGGCGTCGCCGTATTCTTCGGTAACCTAAACTCACGGCAATAGTAGTTCGCATCATACGCATCACCAAATCCTTGCTCATCATCTTCCTGACAGTAACGTGGCTGGGAGATATTTAACACGCGACCCACTAGTCTCTCACTGTCTTGCCAATCAGCCGTTGATATAATGTCTTGTGGTGCCTCATCCTGACTAGGTAAGAGGGCGTTAACCAAGACACGCCATTGCGTTTGATAATGATAAGCTGGCACATTAATCACCAAAAAAGGAAGTAAGATCAACGCACACACGCTCACGACTAAATGTCGTGGCTTTTTGAACTGATAAGGTCGAGGCGAAGGCAATAGGCTTCGACCATTGATCGATATTATCTGTTTATTGTCTTTGCGTATTTCAAACGTCACCTCTTTTCTACGCTGTAGATCTTGCGGCGCATTGCCTGACAACAGGACATTAAAGCGCTTCCACCGAGGGATGGCCTCGGTCACCGTCACACTTGTATTCCCTTCTACCGATTCCATGGCATGGATTTTTCCTCGATAACGAATGACCATGGATTTTGTTTTACCATAGTTATGCGATACGACCATCCCATGCACACTGACCACCAGCATGGCAATCGCGGCAATCGGTAACCAAGGCGAAGGAAAGGCGAGTCTCGATACACAAATAAGCCACACGCTAATCGTGGTCACCGTGATCGCGAAACCGCCAACGCTGAGCCATTTTAGAAACAAAACCTCTTTACCTGCGGCTTCGCGGCGCTCTTCTTCGTGTATTGTGGGAGTATTCTCTCGCTTTACTTGCTCAAAAACAGCGGCATCTGACGCGATGTTTTCCACATTCGCTATCTTCTCTTTTTGCTTTTTGACTCGACGTTGAAAATCATCATGTTCACTGCCTAACAGTTCATCCACCAATGAATACCGATTATTCACCGACAACACCACAACCGTGTTACCCAAGGTGACCACGTCAACCTCATTACTCACCCCTTGCACAAAGAGTAAGGCCGTTTGCGACATATAAACCGGTTGCCCCTGCAATTTGATAATGACACGACTTGTCACCGCCCCACTATCTGCCGGATAGGTTTTGACGTTAATCACACCAAATACACGGGTAACGGTATCATCGATGGGCACCATGCCAGTGAACATCTCCACCGCTTTTTTCTCTTGTGCGGTCAACTTTTCTAGCCGTCGTATTGGCTTCGGCTTTTTATATGGATGAGGTTGAGCTTGTTTGGCGTATTCATGCCCTTGTTTTGATAACAAGAAAAAATAGAGCACCACTAAAGCGACGGTAATAATGGAGGGGATCGCCATTGACACATACATAATACGCACTCCTTTGCGAGGAAAATAACAACCTTCAGAGCTCAACCCTGAATAAAACACGCACCTCATCAGTACCCATTCCTATCACTGATAAGCTGAAAACCGAGCCAGAGGCACAACACAAGTGGCCATATGACGACCAAAATCTAATGACATCATCTTTTATTCCTCTACGTTGCGCGAGAACGAAAACGGATCTGCCCCATCAATATCAGCAACAGTGACAATGCACAAAGCGCCCAAACCATACGGATATAGGTAACGGTTTCTTGCGCTTTCACACGTGTTATCGGTACTGATAATCCCAACGCATCATTTTCTAATGAACCAGAGTTATCCACTTCATTAACCCCTAACACCACAGCGGTAAGCGTTTGAGTGGCAAGGTAGTCTTGCAGTGACAAACGCTCTTCAAGCATGTCGACCTTCACCGCAGTATCGTTACCTCTCTTCACTAAGAGATGATCAATACGTTCAGCTTCTGCACTTGGCGCACCGCGCCAATTGATGTGAATATACGCACCACGAAGCTCTGGTGTCGGAATATAGTTTTCCATTTCATCCCATAACGCATTTCGCATCTGCCGTTCGATATAATTTAGCGAATTGACCTCCGACACATTACTAAGAATGTGAAAATCAACATCGTCGCTGGCGGTCAATATGGCGTTCCAACAGGCATCTTTGCAAGGCTTATCCGTCCCTTCTTGCCACAGGCTAGAAAGGTCTTCCTTTACATCGTCGCAGGTATCGCCGACTTGTTCACAATAAGGCTGCAGATGCTGAGCGATGGCAACAATATCGGCCGCGGAGTACCACAGCATCTCATCGCGTTTGCGGATACGCTTGGAATAATGCCGCCCCGTATAAAGCTGTTGGAGACGAAATTTTTCAGCCATCAAACGGTACATATCTTCAGGTATCACCGGCTGATACACGGGCGCCTTATCCATAAAACCGTAGTATGACTTCGCTTGTACTGGCATGCTGTAATCAGGCATTTGCGTTTCGTTTAACGGGTACCGGAATTGGTCACAATAATGCTTCCTATCCGATAACCTCGTGCTCGCCTCTAAACAAAAACGCGGCTGACTGATCGTCAGCACATCTCCCGGCGCCAACGAGTCTCGAATCGACCAATCCTTCTCACTGTGGATTGCATGAGAGGAGGCCGTATTGTCGGCAATGGCAAAGATGGCATCATAGGTCTTCCACTCAATTTGTAAGCTGATGGCAATGGTCACCACCAATAAACTCAGTCCGGCCAACGTAAACTTTGGCTGCCTGGAATAGGTATCTTCGGTTGTGATCTGTAACGCCCCCACACTCACCAACGCCGTGCGGGCCACATCAACTTCAAATATCACATCAACATTCAGAGGAAATTGGCCTGTCCAACGGGCGGGATATCTCAGGTATTGCATTGACGGCATCGTCGGGTTAGAGGAATTCAGATAGCCCACAAAATGATCGCCTCTTTTCTTTTTCCCCTCAAAAAGTTGCCCTTGAAGCTGCATGATTTGTAGCGTTGATGGTGCGGATGTAGGGGCACGCCGCATTAACAACAGTACTATCAGCACACAAAATCCCCCCACAATACTTGGCAAAGCCCACATTGACTCAAAGACAAAACGTACAGAGAAAGCCCATGGAAAGACCATAGCAAAAAGTACACAGAGACTCAGTACTAACCGGTAATGGAACTTAGGCTGCACATAACGCGCTTCGAGGTCTGTCGCAACACGCTCTGTATAGAGTGGCTCATCCGTCACGTGCTCAGACTTTTCAGTCTTTTTTTCATCATTATCAGTAGAAGCATACGCAGCAGGTGTGGTTGACGACACGGGCTTATCCGCCTGCGTTTTCTCTGACTCCAGCGCGCGCGATGGTGTTTCTGGCTGTATTTTGGGTGGAGTATCTGGCTGTATGGAAGACGATGAGACATCGTGTATGTAAGACAAGTCTTGCCCCATGGACGAGCGTGCTTTTTTTACGGCAAGAGGATCCGATACAAAATCAGCACAGGGTTGACCTTGTATCACGAGTGAACCATCGACTTCGCCGGCAATGCGGTAGTCATTCAACGCAATCACGGCGTAACCTGAAACGACTTCGGTAACTTCAACGTTGTTATAACTTAAGAGATAACGCTTCGCTTCCTCAGGAATCAGGACCGGTATACCATTTAAGAGTCGCATTTCAGCCACTTCAACCTCACTGCTTCGGATCCCCCAAGAGAATGACCCAGCAACGGCATACACAATGTGAGATCGAGGAGACGTTTTTAATATCTCGCGCACACCATGATATTCGTCATCAGAAAGGTCATAAGCGCGTCTCGTGCTGGTAAAAGATGCCAGTTTCCTTTCATGCTCTTTGCGCGCTTTTTTTTGAACCCTAATCCGGAAGAAAGTGCCAATAATTGATATAACACTTAAAAAGATAATGAATGATTCCATCTCGCCCTCATGACTTGGTGCTATCTTCACCCTGCTAATGACGGCGTGATATTCTCACACTCTTTTGAATGACAAATCACTTCCTTATGGTTTTGCGATACATCACAGAAAACCATAAGAGACATGAATGATAAAAACCGGTTTATCAATCAGTTAAACGGAATCATTACCATAAAAAAAGGCCGCATTCGCGGCCTTTTCATCAAACAAACTGTCACGCTTAGTACGCGGAGCGGGTATCCAAACGCTGGATGTGTACCGTGATTTCTTCACGGTCATGGTACAAGTGCTTCGCTTGCAGCTTAAACTTCACCCCATTTTGGATCAGGTACACTTTCAGGTTTTCAATATCCTGCAGTACCTCATCGTAGCGGCCTTTCATTGGCAGCTTCAGGTTGAAGATCGCTTCTTTTGCCCATGCTTTGATCAACCAATCACCCATTAGGTGCGCCACACGGGCCGGTTTTTCAATCATGTCACACACAATCCATGTGACGTTCTTACGTGGTGGCTCAAATTTAAAGCCATCCACTGCGTGATATTTTACCTGACCGGTATCCATCAAGCTTTGTGCCATCTGGCCGTTATCAACCGCGTGTACGAACATTGAACGCTTCACTAACTGGTACGTCCAACCGCCTGGGCATGCGCCCAAGTCCACGCCCCACATGCCCGATGCCAAACGCTCATCCCACTCTTCGCGAGGAATAAACACATGGAAGGCTTCTTCTAGCTTCAACGTTGAACGGCTTGGTGCATCCGATGGGAATTTCAAACGTGGAATACCCATGAAGAAGTCAGAGTTATTGTGGCTGTAAGAGTAGCCCACATAACAACAACCCGGTGCGATAAAGCACAAGTGTAATACCGGTTTTTTCGGGTTGTCTTTGTTATACAACACCCCTTTACCACGCATCGCCTGACGCAGTGGCACGGTAAACTTACGGCAGAACTTCAACAGCTCTTTTGCTTCATTGGTATCAGGCGTTTCGACACGCAAATCACCACAGCGAGGAAAACCTTCTACTGCTTCCAAAATCGGAGAAATACGATCCTCAGAAGGCAAATCCGTCAGTAACGGGCTCACTGCCAGCATCTGACGGGCAAAAATCAGCTCGGAAAACGACTGCTTCTGGATAAACGTATCCGCATCGCCCGGTGTGTAAAACTCAAAGATCACATAACCGGCATTATTTTTGACCCGAGGAAAGCCATACAACTCCATTGTATTTGCTTTATCTTGAACTTCACCGGCACATTCTTTCTCGAAACCGGGACGGCAGTACAACAGAACTTGATTCACTTTCAACCCTCAAGTTGATCGCCAGGCAGACACTGCAAGCACTACCCAGCCAATAATAAAACAGACGCCTCCCATCGGAGTGATGGGGCCAAACCACTTAATACCCGTTAATGCTAACGCGTAAAGGCTGCCACTGAAGAGGACAATACCCACTGCAAAAAACAGGGCTGCGTATAATACCTGTTTTGATCCAAGAATGCGTGCCAATATTACGCATCCGATCATCGCCAAACTGTGCCATGCCTGATACTGCACACCCGTCTCAAACACACCCAGTAAATACGGCGATAATTGCGCCTTCAAACCGTGCGCGGCAAACGCCCCCAATGACACGGTGATCGCCCCGCTGAACGCGGCAAACACCAGCAAATAACGGCCGAATAATGACTGTGGCTGACTATCCATCGGCTCGCTCCTTGCCTATTGTGGCATGCTGTAAGATAAAGTGTGCCAAGGTGTCCACCGCCAACGCAATGTTACCCGCCTCGGTATGACCTGAGGCTTTACGCGGCTTAAAGCTATGATCACCATCGGGTAAAAAGGCGGTAGTGACCGTCTCAGCCATTGGCCAACCCGCCATTTCCTCACGGGTGCCAAAGGTGTCGCGCTCGCCTTGCACAATCAAGGTCGGCACGGTCATGGCTTTGAGGTGGTCACCGCGAAAATTCTCGGGCTTACCCGGCGGATGAAACGGAAAACCCAAACAGGCCACACCGGCCACCAGCGCCTGACAATTTGTCACCTCTGGCGCGGCATCGGCTTCCGGGGTGACCATCAAACTGGCCATTCGCCCCCCCATCGATTTGCCGCCAATAAACAGCGGCACCGGCGTCCACGCATTGTGTTGCGTGATCGCGTGAATGTGGCGTTGAAAATCCAATAACAATTTAGGTTGTCGGTCAGGCGGGCGCTTCTTGCCGTCTTCCTGTCGCTTCACCATGTACGGAAAATCAAAGCGCACCACACGAATACCGCGTGCCGCCAACCCACTGGCCACCGCACACATGAACGGGTGATCTTTACCCGCCCCTGCGCCATGGGCAAATAAAAACGTGGCGATCGCTTCACCCTCGGCGGGCGTATCAATCACATACTCTGTCATCTCACTCATGGGATCCCTTTCCGTCTATTGCGATCGGCTCCATGCCGATATCGCTGCCTTCGCCGGTTTCCAGATCCGGCAAATCTTCTTGTTCACGCGCCGCCTTGGCTAACACCCAATCACGGAAGATTTGAATACGGCCGGTTTCCGCCTGTCGCTCCTGACACACCACATAGAAAGCATTTTTGCTCATCAACACTTCATCAAACGGACACACCAAACGGCCAGCGTCCAGTTCCGGCTGAGCCAGCACATTGTTACCCAAGGCGATACCTTGCCCGTGCGCCGCTGCTTGTAGCACCATGGTTGAGTGACTGAAAATCGGGCCCTGATTCACATTCATGCCTTCAATACCATGCTGGCGCATGTAATTCTTCCACTCTTTACGGGACGTATCGTGCAACAACGTATGCAGCTTTAAATCCTCTAAGGTTTTCAGCGGCTTCGTCCCCGCCAAGAGCATTGGCGAACACACTGGCAGTAAAAATTCTTGGTACAGTTTATCGGCACGTAACCCTGGCCAGTTACCTCGGCCGTAATAAATCGCCACATCCACGTCTTCGGTCAAGGAGCCTTCGTCGAGATCCACGGCTTTGATCCGCACGTCAACATCCGGATGTTGCTCATTGAAATCGGCCAAACGCGGGACTAACCATTGAATGGCAAAACTAGGAGGTAAACTAATGGTTAATGCCCCTTTCGACCCGCGCTCCAAGACCCTGTCAGTGGCCTCCGCAATCGCCGAAAAGATGTCTTTAATGTCAAGGAAGTAGCTTTGTCCCTCTTCAGTCAGTAGCAACGAACGGTTACGACGACGAAACAGTTTCAGCCCTAAAAATTCTTCTAACGCCTTAATTTGATGACTGACTGCCGCTTGTGTGACAAATAATTCTTCCGCAGCGCGGGTAAAACTCAGGTGGCGCGCTGCGGCCTCAAACACTTTTAGCGAGTTGAGTGGTGGAAGACGTCTAGACATGGCTATCCTGCATTAGTTTTTTTTATGGTAAACATTATAAATTGTCCATTGTTCAAGTGCCATATAAACCCTATGATTTGCCTCGCAACGGTGAGGGAGGCCAAGTTTTTAGCCCTCTGGCATTTTGGTCTAACACATTGTTGCGATGTTGTGTTTGCATATTATCCGGGTTGTGCCGGATAGGTAGTCAATCTACCACTTTTACTTCCTGTATTTTTGACCTGTCTGTCAAAATTTATTCTTAGCACTGCGCCCCAACGCAGTGCTTTTTTTTTATCCTTTTTTACCCTTCCCTGTCACGATCGCCTTGTCACGCGCAACATCGCCATTCTGCCTCTTATCGTCACTAGGGTATAAAATGATAGCAAGACGGAGAAATACTTGCCCTTAATCTGATTTAATCGCATGATCTCCCCCCTTGTCTATTTGCAACGTGATTCACCATGACAGCCCTATTTGATATCAACCGCATTCGCCAGCAATTTCCCGCCTTGGCACAAGACTGTAACGGTCAGCCACTGGTCTACCTCGACAGTGCGGCGACCACCCAGAAACCCACGGTGGTGATCGACACGCTCGCGCAGTATTACCGCGGGCAGAATGCCAATGTCCATCGAGGCAGTCATACTCTCACCGCAACCGCAACCGCCCAATTTGAGCGCGCACGCGAGACCGTGCAGCATTTTTTGCACGCTGCATCGAGTAAAGAAATCATCTGGACGCGCGGGGCGACGGAAGCCTTGAACCTTGTCGCCAACACTTACGCCCGCCATACGTTGCAAGCGGGCGATGAGATCTTGGTGAGTGAAATGGAACACCATGCCAACATCGTGCCTTGGCAGATGATCGCCGAGCAAACCGGTGCGCGCGTGGTAAAAATTCCGATGCTGGCCGACTGCACCTTGGATATCGAGGCGTATTACCAATTACTCGGCCCAAAGACAAAAATCGTTGCAGTGGCCCACACCAGTAACGTCACGGGCACCCGCCACCCGATTGAGGCGATGATCCACGCCGCCCACGATGTCGGTGCCATTACCGTGATTGATGGCGCCCAAGCGGTGGCGCATGAGTCGGTCGACGTGCAAGCCTTGGATGCGGATTTCTATGTGTTCTCGGGCCATAAGATCTATGCGCCCGCCGGCATTGGTGTGCTGTATGGCAAACAAGCCCTACTGGACGCCATGCCCCCGTGGCACGGTGGTGGCAAGATGGTGGAAAAAGTCAGCTTTGACGGCACCACGTATGCCGCGCTGCCGGGCAAATTTGAAGCCGGCACCCCCAATGTGGCGGGCAGTTTGGCGTTAGCCGCCGCTATTGACTGGTTACAATCGCTCGATCGTGCGGGTGCCGAAAGCCATATTCAGCGTTTACGCGATAAAGCCTTAGCGGGCATACAAGATATCGACGATCTGCGCATTATCGGCCTGCAACCACACGCCAGCCTGTTTTCGTTTGTGGTGGACGGGGTTCACCATCAAGACATTGCGACCCTGCTCGATCAGCAAGGGATCGCCCTACGTGCTGGCCACCATTGTGCACACCCGATGATGGATGCACTGGCGGTCAGCGGTACCCTGCGTGTCTCGCTGGCGCTGTACAATACTGAACACGATGTTGAACGCTTTATTGCTGCCCTGCAAAAAGCCTGTAGCCTGCTTTAGGAGATCCCATGAGCTTTCCCTCACACCCTTTTGGTCGCGACATGACCTGCGACATGATCGTGGCCCAGATGGCCGCTGCCAATGGCTGGGAAGATCGCTATCGCACCGTGATCCAGCTAGGTAAACAACTGCCTGCGCTGCCTGATGACCTGAAACTCGACACACTGAAAGTCAGCGGTTGTGAAAGTCAGGTATGGCTTGCCCACCAGCAAGACAACGGTGTGTTCCATTTCGCGGCCGATTCCGATGCCCGTATTGTCCGTGGACTGATCACCTTGGTGCTCGCCGCTTATGACGGTAAAACCGCTGCGCAAATTCGCGCCTTTGATATTGACGGCTACTTTGACAGCCTCGGCCTGATGGCGCACCTGAGCCCGTCACGCGGCAACGGCCTGAAAGCCATTGTCGAGCAAATCAAAGCACTGGCTGACGCCGAGTAGCGAGCTCCCCAAGGCCAAGCAACAAGGCCAAGCACAGCCATAAAAAAAGCGAACGCCGAGGCGTTCGCTTTTTTATTGTTTCTTTTCGCTATGACCGGCTGTTATCGCCACGTATTACTTCGGTAAATGCTTTTCAATCAGCTTTTGCAAAATACGGGACACCGCCACAAAACCAAACGTTGCTGTCACCATGGTCGCCGCACCGAAACCACTGGCACAGTCCATGCGCTTTGGCCCTTCCGCAGACGCCTTCATGTTACACACCGATCCATCCGCCTGCGGGTACTTCAACTGCTCCGTTGAGAACACACAATCGATGCCGAATTTACGCTTCGGATTCTTCGGGAAATTATGGTGACGACGCAAAGTATCACGCAGTTTTTTCGCCAACGGATCTTGAATCGTTTTGGTCAAATCAGTGATCTGAATTTGGGTAGGATCCGTCTGACCGCCCGCGCCACCGGTGGTGATCACTTTCAGCTTATTACTCTTACAATACGCCAGCAGAGCCGCTTTCGGCTTCATGCTGTCAATCGCATCCAGAATATAGTCGTAACGGCGATCAATGTAGCCCGGGATATTGTCTGGTGTGATGAAATCATCAATCAAGTTCACCTGACACTCAGGGTTGATCAGCTTGATGCGCTCAGCCATCACTTCAATCTTGCTCTGGCCGACCGTGCCGGTCATCGCGTGGATTTGGCGGTTAATATTGGTGACGCACACGTCATCCATATCAATCAACGTCAGCTCACCGATCCCAGAGCGGGCCAGTGCTTCTGCGGCCCACGAGCCGACCCCACCAATGCCAATCACACACACGTGCGCGGCACGGTAGATGTCGACTTCACTGTTACCGTATAAGCGGCGGGTGCCACCAAAACGCTGGTTATAACTGTCTGAGGCTGGGGTATCTAATTCTCGCATGGTTCGTCCGCGCTGTATTTCACACATTCATAAAGAAAGAGTGCGTTTTATACGCACTCTTTTAAAGATTGTCCAGTGATGGCGGCGGCCCTACCGCCCGAAGGGGCTGCTAACATTAGTTAGCTAGCGACACCGCTTTCACCCCGTCCAGATCCAATTTCCAGACTCGGCCAAAGTGCTTATAGTGACCCGCATCAATACCGGCTTGTGCGCCCATACCGTGGTACAAATCGAGGTGGTTTTTCTTCACCGCACCGCCAGTATCCAGCGCCATCAACAAGGTCAGCACATGTTTACCGTTCCATTTGCCTTGCTCATCCAACTGCGGCACTTCCGCCAATAACACGCTACCCATTGGTAAGTATTTACGATCTGCCGCGACAGACGCGAAAGCCTGTAACGGGATCCCTGCGGTCCCCATCACATCCAAATTGTCTTGTGGCTTGAAGAAGACAAAAGAGGGATTTTGCTCCAGCAGTTCACGCACCGTTGCTTCGTCTTGCTGGCTCACCCACTCATCAATCGCTTGCAGTGACATTTTCTCACGCGGCACTTCACCACGCTCAATCAACACCTTGCCAATGCTGACATAACGGTGGCCGTTCTTACCGTTGTAGGCAAAATACTCCAGCTCATTGTTGTCTTCATAATGCACAAAGCCGCTGCCCTGCACTTCCATCATGAACACATCCAGCATGGACGCACTGTAGCCTAATTCCAGCCCTTTCCCATTGAGGGCACCGGCGTAAATCTCGGCACGGCTTGGGCACTGTCCGTCACACGTTGGCATGCCGTACACCGGGTAACGATACGTGGCATCGGGCTCATGACGCAACTCAATCACAGGCGAGAAGTAGCCCGTGAACATAACGTTTCCGTAGCCGTCACCGCCGCCCATTTGCGCCACATCAATGCCGTAATTGGCCAGCATACTCGGATCGCCACTGTGTGCAGCCCAATCCGCCACCTGATGATATAAAGCTTGGTATTTCGCGGTCATCGAGGGTGAACGCTCAATCACTTTCGCCATTTGACCATTGAATTGACTGAAATCACGCGGCGCGTCGGACTGAACCGCTGACACAGGATTGAGCACCTGTTCAAACTGACCATCCAGGTATTGCTGACCGCGATCGGTCGGTTTAGCACAACCGGCTAACCCCAAAATAAAGAAAACTATCGTTGCTTTGCGAAACACAAGAAACCTATGTATGTAAGTGAAAAAACACGGTATATGCACCAGTGTAACCAACTCCCAGAAGGAAGCCTAATAACAATTGGTGCCGCTCGATTGTCCGCGATTGAGTACCGTGTGATGTCAGCGTCAGGTGGGGATTGTCGTATGCTGCGACAACAATATGCTCAGTGTGTCATATTTATGTCACATACATTCGATTTAATAAAAGCGTAACAGGAATGTCACTTTGCGTTATCGAAAGGAAAGCCCCATGCATCAGCCACTAAAAATCGGAAAAGATACTTTACTCAATATCAATTCACTGGAATACCAATGGATCCGCAGCTTAGCGAGTGAGGGAAATTCCCCTCATCAGATCAATACGGTGATCCAGCGGTGTTTAGGGGGCAATGCCAATACGGCAGATATGATGCGTCAGGTGGCACTGCGCCAAGCCTCGGTGAATCAACTGCTGCGCAGCCTGAACTAGGCCACGCGAGGTGACTCACAAACGGGAAAACGCAGAGGTGTAATGGGCAGGTTGCTGACGGACCAATTGGCCGGATAAGAAAAGGTAGGAATAGAGTTCATCCCCCAAACGGTATTCCAGCTTACTACCATCCCACACATATTGGGTATTGATTTGCCGCCCCCCCACAAACACACCGGCAGGGCGTAATTCAAACTGATCCGCCAGATACGGCGCAACGTCTTGCTCGACCCACGTACCATATAACATCGGCAGCGGCGTAGGCTGCCAGCGTTCCATGAGCTGCATCATCCCCGCCAGTCCCATGCCACCCGCCAGTATGATCAACCCCAGCACTTGGTGTAAGCTGGCTGTTCTCTGTGTTTTAGTGCGTCTTTTTTGCTTCGTCATCACGTCGCCATCAATAGTCGGGGCATACCCCATAACGATGTAGAGCTCTAGGGTAAGCCCTTCACGCACAACATGCATCCCAGATGCGCCATAACGCGATCTTCAGTCCAAAAATACCGCACCATTACCACCAATGAAAATAGAATTTTTATTGACTTAAAGTGCATAATAATTGATAAATAAATGAGCAAATGGATTTTTTCTGCTTATTTTGTCAACCGCGTACAGTTACAAGGAAGTCTACGGTGAAATTGAGAAGTACCGCTCTGGTTAAAGGATTTCGTCAATCCGCCCCCTACTTAAATGCCCACATTGGTAAAACCATTGTGATCATGCTCGGTGGCGAAGCCATTGCCCACAATAATTTTCCGCATATCGTGAACGATATCGCCCTGCTCAACAGCCTTGGCTTACGCATTGTGCTAGTCTACGGCGCGCGGCCGCAAATCTCGATGCTGACCGAGCAAGTTGGCTACCCCACGCCGTACCATAAAGGGGTGCGTGTTACGGATGCTCGCGCGTTAGAGCTCGCCAAACAAGCAGCGGGTCAAGTGCAACTCGACATCACCGCCCGTTTTTCAATGGGGCTGAACAACACCCCGATGGCGGGCGCACAAGTGAATGTGGTCAGCGGCAACTTTATCATTGCTCAACCGCTTGGGGTCGACGAAGGCGTCGATTACGCCCACAGTGGTAAAATCCGCCGGATCAATATCGAAGGGATCCATCGCCAACTCGATCAACAATCGGTGGTATTACTCGGGCCGATAGCCAGTTCCGTTACCGGTGAATGTTTTAACCTGACGTCGGAAGAGATCGCGACGCAACTGGCGATCAAACTCAAAGCCGATAAACTCATTGGCTTTTGTTCTGAGCAAGGGGTGCTTAGCGAAGATGGCAACGTCTTCACCGAAATGCTGCCACGGGAAGCCGAACGCGAACTGGAACATCTCGTGGCCCAACGAGCCGATGACAGTGGCACCGGGCGCTTCCTGCGCGGGGCCATCACCGCTTGTCGCGCAGGCGTGCCCCGTAGCCATTTGATCAGCTACAAAGAAGACGGGGCGTTGATCCAAGAGTTGTTCTCGTTTGACGGTATCGGTACCCAGGTGGTGATGGAAAGTGCCGAGCAGATCCGTCAGGCCGCGATTAACGATATCGGCGGGATTTTGGATCTGATCCGCCCACTGGAACAAGAAGGCATTTTGGTCCGTCGTTCACGCGAACAACTGGAACAGGAAATCGAACAATTCACGGTGGTGGATCGTGACGGCCTGATCATTGGCTGTGCGGCGTTATACCCCTTCCCGGAGGAAGGCATGGCCGAAATGGCCTGTGTCGCAGTCCATCCCGATTTTCGAGACTCCGATCGCGGGGCGGCATTGTTGGTCCATTTACGTCAGCAAGCCAAAGATAAAAGTCTTAAATCCTTGTTTGTATTAACCACCCGTAGCCTGCATTGGTTCCGTGAGCAAGGCTTTGTCGAGTGCAGTGTGGAACAACTGCCGGTCACGAAAAAAGCCCTGTATAACTTCCAACGTTGCTCAAAAATTTTAATTACCACACTCTAAGCATTGATACACTCAGTTGGTGCCCCGCCCTCTACACTCAATACGTTATGCTTCGCATTGAATGATAGAGGGTGAACCACCGATGATGAGTCTGATCTTCTGCCTACTGTTTATTGCCATGTTATGCGTCTACCTTCACCATACCCGCACCAGCTATGCGGTGTTTGCCGTGACCATGGTGTTGGGGCTGTACTGGTTTCGCCATCATGCCACCGACACCTTGTCGATCTTGTTGTAGGGGGGCGCATGAATAGCCAACAAATCACCTTACTCAACATTCTGGGTCTGCTCGGGATCACCGCCGTCTTATTCATCGGCTTCATCTTACAATTTGCTTGGGACGAACTTCCCTGCCCCCTCTGCTTATTGCAACGTATCGGCTTTGGTATGGTCATGTTTGGCTTTATGCTGAATGTGCTGCACGGTCCGCAACAACGGCATTATGGCGTGATACTCATGGGGGCATTATTCGGCGCTATCACCTCACTGCGTCAAGTATCGCTGCATGTGATCCCCGGTACACCAGGCTATGGCAGCCCTATTTTAGGCATGCATTATTACACGTGGGCGTTTGTGTTGTTTGGTGCCACCATTTTTGGGGTCGCAGTCTTATTGGTGCTGTGGAATACCGCATGGCATGACAAGCAGCATACCCTCAGCAGGCTGGGTCGTGCTGCCTGCCTGTTTGCTCTGATCACCGTCTTGCTCAATGTGATCATCACCTTTGTGGAATGCGGCCCTTATCAATGCCCAGATAATCCGGTCAGTTATTGGTTGTTTACTCGCTGACAAATGGAAAAACAAAGGGACAAATAACGAAAACACCCGCACAAAGCGGGTGTTTTTTTCATTACATGTCTTTTTATCACCGTATTTTTATCACCGAGCGGTCGGCGCGACCCGTTCGCACGCGTTAGCCGTTAGCACAACAGCGCCGCCAGCCCACTGGCGCGTTCCGTGCGTAACCGCACCGCACGCTGATTCACCTCTGGCTGCGCAAACAGATACAGGCGGGCTTTGGCACGGGTCACGCCGGTATACACCAACTCTCGGGTCAGGATCGGATTAAAATCGGCTGGCAACACCATGAGCGTGTCACTGAATTCCGATCCCTGTGATTTGTGGATCGTCATCGCATACACGGTGTCATGCTCCGGTAAACGGCTCGGCAGCACGCTACGAATGGTGCCATCAGGCATATCAAAATACACCCGCAACGTCGGCGTGTCCGGCGTGGTGGCATCCATCATCGCAATACCAATGTCCCCGTTATACAGCCCTAAGCCGTGATCGTTTCGGGTGATCATGACCGGTCGCCCCACATACCAGGTATCATCGGTTTGGCTGATCTTACCGGCACGCACTAACTCTCTTTCGATACGTTGGTTCAAGCCCGTCACGCCGAAATCCCCTTCGCGCAACGCACACAACAAACGCACAGACGCAAAAGCATCCAGCACCGCTTTCGGTTCAGCCTGCTGCTCAATCAAATCCAAGTAGTGGCGGTAGAACATCACCGTCATGCTGATCATGCGCTGATAACTGTCGGCACTGAGCGGGTAATGCTGAATGTCTTTATAGCCATGCTGACATACCGCTTCCACCTGCGACGGGCGACCGGCATTGATGGCTTTCGCCAGCTGACCAATCCCCGATTGCGCATGGAAACGGTAGCTTTTTTGCAGCATACACAAACTGTCGGCAATCGGGCTTAATGGCACATCTGACACGGTTTGCGCCTGCAATTGATAACCGGTTAACTGGCTCAATTGCTGCGCCTGCACCACACTGTACCCCTGATGGGAAAACGCACAGATGTCCCCCAACACCGCACCGGCTTCTACCGACGCCAACTGATCACGGTCACCCAATAAAATCAATTTAGCGTGCGGCGGTAAGGCGTCCAATACACGGGCCATCATGGGCAAATCCACCATCGAGGCTTCATCGATCACCAAAACATCCAAGTGCAGCGGGTTATCTTTGTGATGACGGAACCCCACCTGATTCGGCACCGAGCCCAATAAGCGGTGCAAGGTACTGGATTGGGTCGGGATCCGCTCACGCACGGACGGCGACACTGGCAACGATTGAATCGCGGAGCCGATGGATTCAGTCAATCGTGCAGCCGCTTTACCGGTCGGCGCCACCAGCTTGATGGTCGGTGTAGCAACATCATCGCCAGTGGGTTCGCGGTCATCGGCTTGCATCACCAATGCCGCCAACAGCTTGGCCACCGTGGTGGTTTTACCGGTACCCGGCCCGCCAGAGATCACCGCAAACTGACGGGTGATCGCCACGGCCGCAGCCACTTTCTGCCAGTTTAAACAAGCCGCCATCGGTACCAAGGTATCCAATGCGTTCAGGCCATCGACCCGATCAGCCGCCGTCAATACCGCATCAATCGCAGACCAATCCAGTTGTTCCGGATGCGCCACATCCAACTTATCACACACTTCTTGCTGACGACGCGCAGGGGTATCAATCGCTTGTCCGTCGTTCACATCGGCCTGACGCAGCTGCATGAGCGATTGCATCAGGTAGGTGTAAGTGCGTGGGAATAAGGTATCCAGCATCACAGACATTTTGCCAAATTCAGCCTGCGTCGGCTGCGCCGCGGCTTTCAATTTGTTCGCGATTAACTGCTCAAAGGCCCAGTACCGGTGCAGATACAAACGCCCATCTTGCAGCACCAACGGGGTGGCAGCCGGTTTATCCTGCACGCCTTTACCCGTCATGTCTGTCACCACGGGCAAAGTGGCCAGCTCACGCCCCCACGTTTCAGGGGCAGGCAGTTCAGCCAGCAAGGTCAGCGATGCGGAAGACGAGAGCCCGAACAACGATAACGGACCAGACGAAGAAGGCGCAGTCAGACGCTCTAGCGGCAGACAAACGTGGCCTTTCCCCAGTTCATGGCTGAGCAATGCCGCCATGAATCCCGCCAATGGCGCGGCTTCAGGGCTATGCAGAGCGATAAATTTGGCAAACTGGTAATCCAGCTGGCGCAGTATCCCTTGCTGGGTCAGGCTTTCTAATCGCTTAAGCATCCAGCGGCTCTCCATCAATCAAACGGTCTAAATCGGCCAGCAGTGCCGCACTCGGACGGGCGGCAAAAATACCGCTGTCACGGCCCGCTTCGATGCCACGTAAAAACAAGTAATACACCCCACCAAAATGACGGTCATAATCATAATCCGGGATCCGGCTGCGCAAGAATCGCTGCAAGGCCAACGCATAGATCTGGTACTGCAAATCATAACGGTGATCGCGCATCGCCTCGACCAACGCCTCACCGTGGTATGCACTGGCATCATCCCCCAGATGGTTGGATTTCCAATCCAGTACGTAGTATTTCCCTTGATGCTCAAACACCAAGTCAATAAAGCCTTTTAGCATACCGCTGACAGTAGCAAAGCCCAGCTCGCCCGCGCGTGCCGACACCTCATCGTGTTTGGCGATCACTTTGTTGAGCATGGCTGACTGCAACAATTCAATCGGCAATAAAAACTCCATTTCCGTTAACCGCTGTGATGCCGTTTTCTCGGCCAAGCGCAACGCATCCCCGTCCAACGGGCACTGCAACACATCATGGATCAACTGCTGCAAGACCGGCAGCCATTCCAGATCGTACTGCTCGCGCTCTAGCAGGCCAGTCAGGGTCGCGACCGTTTCCGGGCTGTCGACGGGCGCGGTAAATTCAATCTCTTCAAATACGGTATGCAAGAAGGTGCCCGGCCTTGCCCCGCGCGGGAAGGTGTAAATGGAACGCGCAGGCGTCAGATCGTCCAGCTCTTCGGCCGCATCACCGGTGGTCGTCGCGGCTTCCTCCGCCGCTTTCACCGTCACATCGGCCACCGAATCAATATCAAACCCCGGCAGATCCAAGCTGCTGTCATGATGGGCTTGATGCCCCTGTTTCACCAAGCTCGAATAACTGGTCATCCACCAGTTACGCTCTAATGACGCGGTAAACGGCTGCGGCAACAAGGTGACACTCGCCTCTTCAATCGGTTGCCACGGCAAGGCCGGTTTTTCTGGCGGCGTGACCACGGCAATACTGGCCGGGCCATCGGCCAATTTGGCCAAGGCCAGCTCTAACCCCGCCACACCGACCGCTTCACCGTTTTGGACCAAGTGTCCCATCGCCGAGCGGTGCAAACCCGTCGGCTCTTTAGTGCTACGGCCATTGCGTACCGGCGCCATGCCAACGTAACAGCCGTAAACGGCACGGGTCAGGGCCACATAGATCAAACGTAAATCTTCCGCCAAACGCTCTTTGTCGGCCTTTTCAATGGCGTCACTGTGTTTGGCGATATCCAAGACTGTTTTGTGCGAGGTGTCATCGTGATACTTCACTTCCCCTCTGCTGTCGACCTCACGGTAGCTACACACAAAAGGCATAAACACCACGTCATACTCCAAGCCCTTAGACTTGTGAATGGTGACGATTTGCACCAAGTTACGTTCTGATTCCAAACGCACTATTTGGTCGTCCGCATTGCCATTGGGTTCGGCCATGTTTTCTGCCAGCCAACGCAACAACCCGTAGTCGCTGTCGAGGGTCTGACTGGCGGCTTGCAGCAATTCACCGATGTGCAGCAAGTCCGTCAGGCGACGTTCGCCGCCGTCATCCGCCAGCAAACGCTCTGCAATTTGGTGTTGCGCCATCACACTGCGCAGCATCGGCATCACGCCCCGTGACTGCCATTGCTTGCGGAATCCTTTAAAGCTGTTGATGGCCGCTTCCCATTCCAACTCGCTGTTATTGAGCGAGTCCAGCTCCACCGCCGTTAACGCAAACAGGCTGGACGCCAGTGCCGCGCGCAATGCACGATCGTCTTCCGGCGTCAGTACCGCTTGCAACAAACGCTGCACATCAGCCGCTTCCGCGCTGGAAAACACACTGTCACGGTTAGACAGATACACGCTGGCAATGCCTTGCTCCGCCAGTGCATTTTTGATCAGCTTGCCTTCGCTACCGGTCCGCACCAACACGGCAATGTTGCCCGCCTCAATGGCGTGGTGCTGATTGTTATCGGCAAAGCACGCCTCGCCTTGCTGTGACGAGGTCAAGATATGCTGGATCTGTGCCGCCGTCGCGGTAGCCATTGCATCTTGGTAACTGCCTTTGGTCACGGGCTTACCCGGCTCGGCCTCTTGCAGCCAGAACGTCAACGCAGGCTGACGTCCTTGGTCAAGAAACCAATGGCGATCCGCCGCTTTCGGGCTGTGGTTGACCGACAAAAAGGTAATGTCTTGATCGTAAATAAACGGGCTGTCCGGCTCGGCAAAAATCGTGTTCACCGAGGCGACCATGTCAGCCGTTGAACGCCAGTTGGTATCCAGCGTGTAATGATCCGTCACCTGACGGCGCGCCTGAATATAAGTAAAAATGTCAGCGCCACGGAAAGCGTAAATCGCCTGTTTGGGATCCCCGATCATGAACAAACCACATTCGGGATGCTGATGGTAAATCTGGCTGAAAATGCTGTATTGCAGCGGATCGGTATCCTGGAACTCATCGATCATCGCGACCGGATACTGACTGCGGATCCGACTGGTTAGCAGGCCATCCTGATCATTATCGATGGCGGCCGACAACTGGGTCAGCAAATCATCAAACGAGAGCCAGCCTTTACGCGCTTTGGCCTCCACCAGCAATGCACGGCACACTTCAATCGCATGGGCGATCAGCGGATCACGCAAGTTCGCAGGGTTATCCAGCAAATCAGCCACCGCCTCAAACACCGCATGTGTTGGCGGCTCCCCTTTCGGGGTTTTCTCAATCAAGACCTGCTGATGGAAACGCTCCAATTTATCCGGCAAAGCGTAATCCACGGTCGGCTGCGCCGCCCATTGACGGACCTCGGCCAGCCACGCCGGTAAACTCTTTTTGGTGTAGCTGCGTTTATTGACACCTGAGTTGGCGATCAGCGCTTCCAAATCCCCGTCATGTTCACACCAAAGTGCTTTAAAGGCATCAATGCGTGCCATGTTGCTGGTGTGCAGCTGCTCCAACGACTCACTCAACGGTTGCACGGACAAGGTGACGGGCGCACCGGTTAAGCTGTTACCGATGTCTTTCAATAACGCGGCGGGCGAGGCCCAGATTTGACGCACTTCACTGGCCAGCGCGTGCGGCAAGTGATAAAAGTTGCGACGCCAATAGTCCGCGACCACCAACTGCTTGAGCGGGGCTTCATCGGTAATGAATTCATTGTTGAAACGGCTGCCGGATTCAAAGGCATTTTGCGTCAGCATCCGCTGACAGAAACCGTGAATGGTATAAATCGCCGCTTCATCCATCTGGCGTTCGGCATTCAACAAAATCGCTGCCGCCGCTTTATGGTCGGAAATTTCCACCAGCAACGGCGCAATCACCGGATCGTGGCTCACGCCACGGCTGAACGCCAAGCGAGCGTCATGGATCCGCGCGCGAATACGATCGCGCAATTCTGCCGTGGCGGCCTCGGTAAAGGTCACCACCAAGATCTGCTCTACCGTCAGCTCTTGGGCGTGCCGGGAGGCGTCATTGCCATGGCCGAGCAGCAAGCGTAAATACAAGCTGGCGATGGTAAAGGTTTTACCGGTACCGGCCGAGGCTTCAATCAAACGTGCCCCGTGCAACGGAAAGGTCATCGGTTGTAATGTGTTGGCAACGTTCACGTTATCCATGGCGTGTCTTTCCAATGAATGATGGTATTCAAACGCGTCTCCTCGGTTCATGCCACAGGAGCGCTATCGTATTCTTATATGGCGTTACCCGTTGAATGGATAACGCCGTTTATCGCAGTTCGAGGCAGTGATGGCGATCACAGCACCTGTGTGATCAAACACTTAGTTTGACTCTAAACGTCCGCAAGGACGGCGTAGTGGGCCGAGAGTGAGAACTTTCTCACGGTTTACCCCCATGGCATTGGTTAGTATCGCCGCACGAAACGTGGTCTACCTCTGCACCGGTGGTCGTACAGCAGACACCCTACAACTAACAATGATTTGCTGACGACCACGCTACTCCTTGCTATCACTCTCCCTGACAAACGCCTCACGCATCGACATTACGCATCATCGTCGACAACGTCGCTACCCAGTATCGCAGCCTGCAATACCCGTCCGGCCAATTGCGACGCCGCTTGTGCCAGTTCGTCATTCCACTGCGGCCACACGCGGGCAATGTAGGTATCGCTGCCTTCTCCGGGGAACAAATAGCTGTCGTTAAAACTGTCCGCCATTTTCCCCAACGCCTTCTCGCGTGTGTCTTCGTCATCTTTCCACTTGCCATCTCGGCCAATACAAGCCGTGATGCCCGCTTTCGCCGTTCTCGGGAAATAGGCTAAGGGTTGGTTCAGACCGTCAACATACAGTTCAATCACCTCTTGCAAATACGCGCGGGCTTGCGCCGCTTCAACGTTCCCCAATTTAAGGTGGGTGTCCGTGCCAATCAGGTGCGTTTCTTGCCCTTTCCCCGCCGCCGCCAAGCACAGGTGATCCAACCATGCGGTCAGATGATCTTGCGGACGAATTTTGCCGCTGCGATAGCGCACTAAACCGCCCTGATAACGCTGCTTCAACCACCCTTGTAACTGTACGGTTTGCCCCTCGACGATGAAGGTCAAATCCACTTCGTGATCGTCCTGTAGGTGCTGAGTATACGGCGTAATGGCATCCACTAATGTCAGCACTTCCGCCCGTGTAACCGCCAAGTCCAGCTCACCAAACGCGGCAATCGGCAACTGCCCCGCGGCTTTTTGCTCATTGGCAAAGTCCTGATAAACCTTATTTTCATCGGCTTGCGTGCGACGCGCTTCCAGCAGAAGCGTCAGCAGCGTGTCGCGCAGTTGGTAGCTTTCTAAGCCATTTAAGACGAACGGCTCGTCGTCTTCCATCACCCCTTGCGGCGGTTCAAAGAACACTTTTAAGCGACGGTTGAAGAAGTAGCGCACAGGCAGACGCCAGAAACGTTGCAATTCCGCCAGATCAAGCACCCGTTGCGGACCGTCATCTTGCGTATCGGCAGGCAGTGCTGTGATTTGAAACGCTTGGCTGGCGTTGCCGCTACGACAGGCGGCGGGTAGCCATTCAGCCGCAAAGCTGGCCTCTTCGCCCATGAATGCGTTCGGGCTAAACGGCACTAACGGATGATGCTGGATCAACTGCGTTTTCAGGTTGTCGCCTGACTGATCGACAGGCAAGGCTTCATCGCCCTCTCGGCAATAGCCCTGCTGGCAATATTCCACCAGCTCGCTGACCAAGACCGACGGCACACGCTCGGCGTTATCCTGAATCGATCGTCCCACAAAGCTGATGTAGAGAATTTCTTGTGCCGATTGGATCGCTTCCAAGAACAGATAGCGGTCATCATCGCGACGGGAACGGTCACCGGCACGGGTGCGGCCGTTCATTAAATCGAACCCTTCCGGCGCAATATTACGCGGGTAAGCCCCGTCATTCATCCCCAGCAAACACACCACGCGGAACGGAATGGAACGCATCGGCATCAAGGTACAGAAGTTCACCTGCCCGGCCAGAAAACGCTGGCTGACGCGTTCGCCGGAGAGCTTATCTTTCACATACTGATTGATCACAGCAGGCGTGATCTCAGCATGAAAACCGGCATCGGCCAGTTGCTCTTGCAGGCGGTGCAGCAAATCACGGATCGATTTCAGCACCAACTCGCCTTCCAGCTCGACCTGTAAGAAATCATCCAACAGCATCGTCAACTGCGCAGTCCATTCGGTAACGGAGTGCGGCTCGGCAAGCACCTCACGGTATGCGACCAGCCGATCAATGAAACCGGCTAACTGACCGGCCAGTTCGGCATCAAGCCCCTGAACCTGATCGTAAGACGAGATGCCTTCAAACAAACCGGCATCGTGTGGCATAGCATAGCCCAGCAACATGCGCTGAATACCGAACAGCCAAGTATTCTGCTGCTGCTCGGGCAGATCAAACTGGCTGGCCGTGCGTTCATCCAGCCCCCAACGCACACCGGCGTCTTCAATCCAACGTTTGATTTTTTCAAAGCTGTCACTGTCAAAGCCAAACTTGCGCATTACGGCGGGCACTTCGAGCAGTTCCAGTAATTCCGAGGCATGACAGCGGCTTTCCGGTAACGCCAGCAGACGCAAGAACGCCAATAGGATCGGGTTTTCTTGCTCGGCGGTACGGTCAGAAATCGAGAAGGGGATATAACGTTGACCCGGCGCATTACCAAATACGGCCTGAATCGCCGGACTATAGGCATTAATGTCCGCCACCATCACAATCACATCGCGCGGTTTCAGGCTGGCATCGGCTTCAAACATCGCCAATAGCTTATCGTGCAGCACTTCCACTTCACGCATCGGGCTGTGACAGGCATGCACGGAAAGCGAGCGGTCATCATGAGCAATGGGGAATTTATGCTGGCTGTTATCGAGGATCGCGTCGTTCTGGCGATCCGCCAAATTCAGAATATCGGCCTGAATCGCGTGCAATAAAGAATCCGGTTCGATATCGACAAAACCGGCGTCCACTTCATTGATCTGCATGTCAGACAGCAAATACAGGTTATCGCGCCCCAGTTTGCCCATCGAGGCTAACAGGCTGTTCCCCACCACCTGATTATGCATGTCGGCATCGTAATGGCTTTCATCCATGTATTTAAGCTGACCGATATAGTCCCCGCCACTTGCTTCATCGAGCAAGGTGTCGCTGTTCAAGGTACCGCTTTCCAAGGTACGCAGGCGGATCCGCTGCTTAGCCGCCAAACGGGCCAAATGTTTACGGTCGCGAATATCCCCCCAGTAGTAACGGCACGGGTTGGTGAACATCAAATGGACATCAATGTGCTGGCCCATCGCGGCCAATGCATCTAAGTAACGGGGCGGTAACGAGGAGATGCCAAACACAAACAAACGCTTGGGTAAGTTGGCGGGCAAGGTGCCGGTTTCGGCGTAGTTATTGAGGGTGTCGATGAAATGTTCGTACAGGTTGGCACGGTGATACGGCGATTGCCCTAATGCAAGCGTGTGATCGTACAAGGCTTGCCATAGCACAGGCTGCCACGGGTGCTCATCACCCAATTCTTCGACCGTTTCACCGGCTTCCCACTGCTGGATCCACTCGGGGCGATACACCAAGTATTGGTCAAAGATATCGGCAATTTTTTCCGCGAGCTGATACAGCTTGAGATCATCACGGTCATCGTCAAGGTAGCGCTTAAGCGGCTCAAAGCTGTCTTGATCCAACTGCGTTGGCAGCACCTGCATCAATTTCCATGTCATGGATTCTTTGTTAAACGCACTGCGCTCAGGCACATCGCTGAGCACGTCGGTAAACATGGTCCAGATAAAGGTCGCTGGCAGGGGAAAGGTGAGATTCGCGGCCACGCCAAACGACTTCGCCAATTCCATTTTTAGCCACTGGGACATACCGGGGCTCTGTACCAGGATCTGCTCGTGCTCAAAAGGATTCGCTAACGGTTCAAGGCGGATCAGCTCCACAAGGAGAGATTTTAACAAATCCAGTTGGTTGGAATGATAAACAGTAAACACTCAAGTGCCTCAGCAGCAGGGGAAAGTCTTATGATTCTCGCCTATCTCCCGTGCACCTGCAAATGCAATCTCGCTCGCATATTTACCCCTGTGCGGTTGCGCTGTTTTCATGGGTAAAACGGAGAAAGCATAGACAAAAACCGCATGAAAAATGCCCATGAAAAGCGCCGAATAAAACAGATAAAAAAACGGGCTCTCTAAGAGAGCCCGTCCGGAACCCCATCTGGGAACCGTTCAAAAAGGAGTCTGGTATTCGATGCTTAGCATCAAACTTATGCGTGTGCAGAAGGCGATAACACCGCACGGCACGCACGCGAAACAGGACGGTAAAAGGCCAAGTAACGGAGTGCCACATACCCAACCACCGCTGTCGCCACATACAACTCAAGGTGCGCCAGTGTAGACACTTGGTGGATGTACTCGGCGGCATAACCTTGCGTACCCATCCATGCTGCCACTTTAAACAACGCCGTGGCACCGATCACCATAGGGAAAGTGAAAGCCGCGTAACCCGGACTGAAGGTCAAGCGAAGCAAGCGGAAGAAGGCCACATAAATCACGAACGTCATCAGTACCGCAATACCCGCCAACAGTGCAATCACAACCGGTGACGGCGTGGTGGTCACAGTGAGGTAGCCGGCCAATGACAAGCTGGCAGGCGCCGCCATGATCGCAATCGTTGGTTTGGCTGCATCAGGAATTTCATGGCTGAAAATCAAACGGTAAATCATCACCGGCAACATCACCGCGTAAATGCCCATACCAAACAGTTGTAGAGCTTCGGCTAACGGACGCAATGCGCCCCCCGGGAATGCCACATCCGCCACGATAATGCCAATCGGTGGGACAAACCAGCTTGGTACCATATGGTGCAATTCAAAATCACGGGCACGGTGGTAAGCAAACAGCCCCAAAAAGATCAGGTGCAACGCCACAGCAAACAGCCATAGGGCTTGACCCGCAACAGGGAAGTAAAGGCCAAGTGCTTTTGATACCACCATGGTCGCCATGGCAAACGTTGGGACGACACTGCCAACCACAGGGTGACTTAAGTCATTCCACAACGATTGCGGGTGGCAAAGAAACTTCACCAACAACACCATCAATAAAACGCTGGCGATCACCGCACCGGTTAACTGCCCCATCCCGTGCAGATCCGCGGCATTTTCCCAACACCAGCCTAGGCTGGCAATGCCCAGTGCTAACCCCGCCATTGGCGTAGGGGCACCCAATACTTTGTTCTTCGCTGCTCGGATCATATTACGACTCCAACCCCGGCTGCCTTTGCATACCGTCGCTGTTAAATACCAATAGAGCAAGTTTACCTGCATTGCAGGTTTTAGGATAATTGAATATATTGAAAGGTAAGTTAAGTATTTCTGAACAAGTTCACCTCATGAATATCGCACTGCGCCAACTCAATGTGTTTGTCACCGTTGCTCAAGAGCTTACGATCACAGCTGCCGCCGAAAAGCTGTTTCTGTCCAAGCCCGCCGTCAGCATGGCGCTGTCTGAGCTGGAAAAACAATTGGGCCAAAAACTGTTTGATCGCAACAACAATCGCCTGATCATCAATGAACAAGGCAAGCGCTTATTGCCGCTGGCCGATGAGCTTCTGGCGCGCAGTCAGGACATCGAGCAACTGTTCAGCCAAGAAGGCCCTATCACCGGTAAATTAAAAATCGGATCCAGTGACACGGTCGGCAATCAAGTCACCCCTTTTCTGCTGCGTGATTTTCGAGAATCCTCCGGCCACCGCGATCAATCTCTGTATATCGCCAATACCGCACAGATCTGCCATATGCTGGCGGAATTTGAATTGGACATCGGGTTAGTCGAAGGCAAGGTGCAGGAAGAGAATCTGGCGGTACAGCCATGGCTAAGCGATGAAATGGTGATCGCATGCCATCCGGATCACCCACTGGCTACGCTCCCCCACTTACGCTTACAAGATTTAGAAAACAGCCAGTGGATCTTGCGCGAACCGGGTTCCGGTACGCGGGAGTTTTTCTTGCAGAAACTCGCACCAAGGCTGGCACATTGGCAGCAAGCGTTTGAGCTGAACAACACGGAAGCGATCATCAACTGTACGGCGGCCAATCTAGGGATCACCTGCCTGTCGCGGCGAGCAGTGGAACATGCGGTGAAAGATCAGCGCGTGGTGATCCTCGCGCCGCCGCTGGATATGCACCGTCAATATTGGTTACTGTTCCACAAAGAAAAGTACCAGAGCCCGTTGCTGAAACTGTTTATCGCCTTTTGCCAACAATGGCAGGACCACTGATCCGGCCATTGCTGGAAGATCAGAGACGATTATCCCCACAACTGAACGCGATGATCTGGCTGATCTGGCACAAGGGACGGCCAGATTCTTCCTGCCACGCATTGAACGCGTCTTGCGTCGCCTTGAGGGATTTTTGCGTATCGCGCCCTCCATCGATGATCCCGCATTGGCGCAGATAGCTTTCGGTGTCTTGGCTCAAAATAAAGGTGTCTTTGCCCATCACGCGCAAGGTATAAGGGCCGGTATTTCCGCCTAAGCGCGCACCGCGTTTTTTCAGATAGCGCCACAATCCAACAATGTCGTTCGACGGCCAGTCTGCGACACATTGGGCAAAACTGCCGTGCTGGCGCGCCGCATCGTGGATCATCTGCGCGTTAGCGGGAATGGTCATCACTTTGGCGAGATGGCGAATAATGCTCGGATCCGAGGCTTTGCGCTCCCACATATCATCCGGGATCAACAGCATCTTCTCGATATCAAAACCAAAGAAGACATGTTCAAAGTTCGGCCACTTGTTTCGTACCACCTGCCAGCTGATCCCCGACTGGAACACCTTCTGACTGAACGCCGCCAGCCAGCGGTCATCGCCGATCGCCGCTAATTCTTCACGCGACAGCGGTGACACCAGCATCGCTTCCAACGCCGCTTCGCCCCCTTTACGGTCAGCGGCACGGGTATAAATTTGTGCAAATCTTTCTCTTGCCATCACATTAACACGCTTATCACTGGACATGGCCTGTTATGCTACTGTATAAACAGCCAGTTAATCAATTTCGGAGAGGGTGACCATGGCTGTTATCGTCAAATATGTGGTTGAGCGCAACGGAGAAGAAAAGATGACTTTCACCTCTAAGTCCGAAGCCGACGCCTACGACAAAATGCTGGATATGGCTGACGAGCTGTTCGTTTTACTGGAAGAGAGCGATCTGTTCGAAGATGAAGCCAAGCGTGAAGAACTGTCTATGTTCCTTGCGCAAAATCGTGAAGAAGTGCTAGTGGCACTGGGTGCGAAAAAAGCACCAAAGAAAAAAGTAACGAAACCGACTGCTGTCGCAGAGGATGCTGACGACATCGAAGATGAAGAAGATGACGCGGCATAATCTGCCCATCGCTTCACGGTGAGAATAACCTCCTACGGGAGGTTTTTTTGTGTCTGTCGTCCAGCCTCTCTCCTAATAGCGAAAGAATTGAGTCATTTTTTACGGAACATTCGTGAAAGCCTTCAATATCCCGCCAACTGTCATTATGATGGTTTACTAGCAATCGACTAAAGGTAAGCCCTCCGCATCAGGATCTGGCAGGAATGGCCGGACAGTGCTTACTTATTTTAATTATGGAGAACGATCAATAATGGCCAGCTTTTCACTTGCCCTGGGTACCGCGACCAAAAACCGCGACAACAAAATCATCGAAGCTTTCTTCCCTACACCGATTCTGAATCCATCAGATGCGCTTGTGAACGCCATTGCTGCTGTTGTTGATTACAAAGAAGGTAACCAAGCACTGGAAGTGACACCTGCACAGTGTGCCGATTTGGCTGCCGCCTTCCGTGCTGCAGACGAAGAAAAAAGCGCACAATTTGCAGAGAAAGCAGCACAGTCTGCACAACCATTGGTGGTGGTAATTCTGGCAACTGACGAAGCACCTGCATCTGTCGCTGAAGGCTTCCTAAAGCTTCAACTGATCTCGCACCGTCTTGTTCAACCACACGGTGTGGTACTGGATGGCATCTTCGGTCTACTGCACAACATTGCATGGACTAACCAAGGCGCTATCGACCTGCCTGAGCTGGCAGATCGTCAAATCGAAGCGCGCCTGAACGGTGAAACACTGACCGTCGATTGTGTCGACAAGTTCCCGAAAATGGTGGACTACATTGTCCCTACCGGCGTACGTATTGCGGATACCTCGCGTGTACGTTTGGGCGCACACGTGGGCGAAGGCACCACCGTGATGCACGAAGGTTTCATCAACTTCAACGCGGGTACCACTGGCGTGAGCATGGTTGAAGGCCGTATTTCTGCGGGTGTGGTTGTGGGTAATGGCTCTGACATCGGTGGCGGTGCCTCTATCATGGGTACCCTGTCTGGCGGCGGTAAAGTCGTGGTGTCTATCGGTGAAAACAGCCTACTAGGCGCGAATGCGGGCCTTGGCTTCCCAATGGGTGACCGTTGTACGATTGAATCAGGCCTGTATGTGACGGCGGGTTCTAAAGTGCGTCTACTGGATAACAACGGTCAAGAAGCGGGCTTTGCAAAAGCACGTGACTTGGCGGGTAAGCCGGATCTGCTATTCCGTCGCAACTCAATGACAGGCGTGATTGAATGCCTGACGAACAAAGCGGCCGTTGAGCTAAACAGCGAACTGCACAGCAATAACTAATACTGCGCGTCAAATAACCTAACGCAAAAGGCTGCCTTCACTGGGCAGCCTTTTTCTTTTGTTCTTTCTTTACGCTATCAGTAACCGCGTTCAACTAATCCATACTGGGAGGGTGAATCCTCACACTCATCGGGATACGCCGGATTGATCCGCACCGTGATATCACGTTTGCCTTTGCAGTATTCAAACCGCCCCTGCAAATACCCCGCTCGGTACTCTTCATAATCAATGTCGCCCCATGCCCCCTGCTTGAGCAGATCCTTTTGATTTAATTCTCGATACCCTTGTTCACCATGGTAGCTTCCTAGCTTTTCCCATGCTTTTTCTTTCGCTAATTGGGTTTCGTAGGGGCTGGCACAAGCGGCAAGCAAACCGACCCATCCCATGATAATACCGACGATGAACACCTGCTTAACCCACTTAGCCATTGCGTTTCCTCCACAGAAGATATGGCTTAAGTATGGGATTATCCGTTCAAGGTCGCCACCGCACGTCGACCACTTTCACTGTGTGTGCCGAGGAAAGCCAATAAGACGCCAATCCCTGCGCCTAATACCATCACTCCGCCTAAGTGCCAAGCTTGGCTAATCCCCATCTTCAACAAAACGTTACTGAGTAAAGAGGCAAATACCATCTGACACGCCCCCGACAATGCCGCCACCGTGCCAGCTTTGTCACTGTATGGCACCAGCAATAACGACTGCGCACACGGAAACGCGATCCCGTTCGCCATCGCTAACAAAAAATGGCCGCTACTCATCCAAATAGGCTCAAGCGGCGCGGCAATCAATACAGCACCCGCTACAAAATGCAGCAATGGCGCCAACATCAACATGCGCTGCGTACCTAACCGAGGACGCAACCGCTGACAAATCAGGCCGCCACACAACAAGCCACAAGCTGGCACCATGGCCCACAAAGCGTATTGCTCGGAAGACAAACCGATTTGCACCTGCATGATGAAGGGCATCAAGGAAATGGAGAGCACGACCAAGGCGAAATTAATCCAACCAATACCGGCAAACGACAAGAAATGGCTTTCCTGCATCAGCGTGATATAGCTTTTCATTAACTGGCCCACGGAGCGGGGGCGCGACGTGGTAGATAAGGTCTCTTTAAATAACAGCAGCAACACCAACCATACCATGACGATGTAGCCCAGCAGCAGCATAAAGACCGCTAACCAACCGGCGTAGTGATTAACAAAGCCACCGATTACCGGAGCGACAATCGGCGTAAAGGCCGCCACAATGGCCACCCACGTCATCGCTTTCACCAGATCATGGCTTTGGTAACTGTCACGGATCGATGCCCGAGCCAACACGGCCACACTGCCCGCGCCAATCCCTTGGACAACCCGTCCGATCAATAACCAGGTAAAGGTATCAGCCTTCGTGACGGCAAGGACTAATCCCGCCGCGGCGATCAGCAACCCGACCAGCAATACCGGACGACGACCAAAAACATCAGAGAGGGGGCCATAGACCAGTTGTGAGGGACCAAAACCCAGTAAATAGCCCGAAACCAACAGTTGCACTTGCTCTGTGGTGAGGTGGAGATCGGCTGCGATCCACGGCAGGGAGGGAAACACTAACCCCAAACTCAATTGCCCGATGCTGACAATCAAACACGCTAATAAAAGGGGTTTCCAGTTAAACGCCGCCATTCTTCATCCTTATTATGCTTGGGTATATATTATGCATGTTATTAGGAACAAGAATTAGCAGCGCGGTATCACTATATTACGTCCCAGCAGGACGTAATATCAGATGGATTTGGTCAGGGTGTAAGTGAAGGGATTGGTGAAGGAAAATTTACTGCCCGAGGTCGCGACTTGCCCTTTTTTCATGGCTACTAGGACTTCTTTTTGCACTTTTACCAACGCAAAGAAACGCACGACCATAAACACAATAAAGACCGGCATCAGCAGTTGTGAAACAGGGGCTGATTGCAGCACCAAATCATTCAACAACCACACGGCGATCATACCTAGCATGATGTACAACGAGTGGGGCTTTAAGACGATACGAATGTCTTGGGCGGTTTCCGTACGTTCAAAGAAAAATGTCATGAGTTATCCTCGTTTTTATTTTCTTCACCCTCTCACACCACAGACTGCGTGACAAGTACGGCACGGTAGAATTCATCCCCGTATTGTAATGTGATATGTCAGAGGGATAGGAAAGGAAATATGTTCATAGCAAGGCGGCTATTGCAGGAACTTGTGGGCTAATTTCAAGATGGCCAACGTGGCGATGGGCATTTTTTGACAAGCTATAGACGTAAAAAAGCCCAAGTCTCTCCTACTCTACCTTAAATAAAAAAGGGGGCTTGATATAAGTGGCGAAGCGGCTGGGACTCGCCATACCGAACATCAGCGCGTCCCCCGGCGTGACTGGCCGCTACCGTCAAGGTAAAGAGGCTAACCAACTGAACTGCCGCTCAACTCAACTAGCTATAGTGTTGAAGATATTGCGCAGGGAAAAATGTGCATAGCAAGGCGGCTATTGCAGGGACTAGTGGGCTAATTTCAAAATAGCCGACGTAGCTGTGGGCATTTTTGACAAGCCATAGACGTAAAAAAGCCCAAGTCTTTCGACTTGGGCTTAGTATAAGTGGCGGAGCGGACGGGACTTTCTATCAACCTTGAGAACAACGCGTCCCCCGGCGTGACTGGCCGCGGCCCTCAAGGTAAAGAAGCTAACCAACTGAACTACCACTCTACTCAGGATTCAAACAAACTGCAGAT